>NZ_KI914981.1:48788-69086 GCF_000520595.1 Arthrobacter sp. H5 | reverse complement strand
TCGGTGGTTTCGCGGAGTTCCAGGTAGGCGGCCTCGTAGCCGTTGTACCAGCTGGACCACGGCGTCCGTGCCAGTTCCTGCCAGGTGGTGCCGTGCCCGTCCAGCAGTGGCAGCCTGACCGCATACCCCTGGGCTGCAAGATACTGTGCCCAGGACATGAGACTCACGGGGGATCCGGTGAAGCCGTGGCTGAGCACAATCCCCGTGCGTGCGAGGTCGCCGGAGCCATCGTGTGAGAACGCGCCGGTGCCGGAAACGATAGTCATGACCCCATGGTGTCACCTGCGGGCCGGGGCTTGCCAGTGCACTCACCAGCGGCACCGGCCGTAGAGTAGTCTCACAGTGAAACCGCGGAAGTGCGGTTTGCGCAAAGCCCACCGAGGAAGGCTGGCAGAGTGTTCTACTGGATCATGAAACGGCTCATCATTGGTCCGGTTCTCAATCTGCTGTTCCGGCCGTGGGTCAAAGGGATGGACAACGTTCCCGTTGACGGTCCCGCCGTGTTGGTGAGCAACCACCTGTCCTTCTCGGACTCCATCTTTCTTCCGCTGGCGGTGCCCCGGCCCGTGGTTTTCCTGGCCAAGTCGGAATATTTTTCCGGCAAGGGATTTAAGGGGAGGCTCACCGCAACCTTTTTTCGGCTGGCCAACCAGCTCCCCATGGACCGCTCCGGCGGTGCGGCGTCCGCGACGTCGCTGTCGGCCGGTCAGGAGGTGCTCAACGCCGGCGGGATCCTGGGTATTTACCCGGAGGGAACACGCAGCCCGGACGGACGGCTGTACCGCGGAAAGACCGGCGTAGCGAAACTGATCCTGGCTACCGGAGTTCCGGTGATTCCCGTGGCAATGATCGGCACGGACAAGGTGCAGCCGATCGGACGCCGCATCCCGAACATCAGGCGCATTGGCATCATCGTGGGTGAGCCCCTGGACTTCAGCAGGTATAAGGGTCTTGAGGATGACCGCTTTGTTCAGCGGTCGGTCACCGACGAGATCATGTACGAACTCATGCGGCTCTCCGGCCAGGAATACGTCGACGTTTACGCGAGCAGTGTGAAGGAACGGCTCGCTGCTGCCAAGGCGGCCGGTAAAAAGGCGCCGAAACCGGTCGACGAGCACCGTCGGGCCGCCGTGCGGTTGGAAGGTCCGTCGCAGGCAGGCGGAGCACCGTCCGCTGCCGCTCCTGCTCCCGGCGAGATCAGCACCGTCGGCCGCAACCGCGACGCGGCCTCACTCGAAGAGGCGTCAAAGGAGGCGTCAAGGGAGGCACCGCGCAGCGACCGCGAAGCGTCCGGACCGGCTCCAGCCGCGGATGATGGGACCAACGGACGGGCAGACGCCGCGCAGTAACGGATGCGTCGTGGAAATCGACGGGATATCCCGTTGGATGGCCGAGCGGTGAGCCTGCCGTCGTCGTCGTTCTCTGGCACAGCCCGCGAATGTGACAGATTGCACGCGTTGCGTGACGGGTGGAGCAGGGGCCGCGGACGGGAGCCATTAGGCTTAACCAGTGATCGAAACAACTGCCACCGCCCAATCCGTCTCTCCTGCCGCTCCCCACGGGCTGGACCGCTGGAGGGAACTGCCCATCACGCAGCAGCCCACCTGGCAGGACAGCGCAGTTTATTCGTCGTCGATCAAGGAACTTTCCAGCCTGCCGCCGCTCGTCTTCGCCGGGGAGGTGGACGTGCTGCGCGAGCGGCTCGCGGGAGCCGCCCAGGGCAAGGCCTTCCTCCTCCAAGGCGGCGACTGCGCAGAAACGTTCGACGGCGCCACGGCGGACAGGATCAGCGCACGGGTGCGCACCATTCTGCAGATGGCCGTTGTGCTGACCTATGGCGCGTCACTTCCGGTGATCAAGATGGGCCGCATGGCCGGACAGTTTGCGAAGCCGCGTTCGTCCAACGACGAAACCCGTGAAGGCATCACACTGCCCGCCTACCGCGGCGACATGGTCAATGGCTACAGTTTCACGCCGGAGAGCAGGGGCCACGACGCTTCGCGGATGGTGAAGGCGTATCATACGTCTGCCTCCACGTTGAACCTCATCCGCGCTTTCACCCAGGGCGGCTTTGCCGATCTTCGCCTGGTGCACCACTGGAACAAAGGTTTTACGGCCAACCCCGCCCATTCCCGCTACGAGTCCCTGGCCCGCGAGATTGACCGCGCCGTGCATTTCATGGACGCCTGCGGAGCAGACTTCGAGGCGTTGAAGCGGGTTGAATTCTTCGCCAGCCACGAGGCTCTGCTGCTGGACTATGAGCGGGCGCTGACACGCACCGACTCCCGCACGGGCCTGCCGTATGACACCTCCGCGCACTTCCTCTGGATAGGGGAGCGCACCCGCGAGATCGATGGCGCGCACATCGATTTCCTGTCCAGAGTACGCAATCCGATCGGCGTGAAGCTTGGCCCGAAGACTTCCCCGGATGATGCGTTGGCTTTGATCGACAAGCTCGATCCCAACAGGGAGCCTGGACGCCTGACGTTCATCACCCGCATGGGTGCGCAGAACATCAGGGAGAAACTGCCGGAGCTGGTCTCCAAGGTCACCGACTCCGGCGCTAAGGTGCTGTGGGTCACGGACCCCATGCACGGCAACACGGTGACCTCACCCAACGGCTACAAGACCCGCAACTTCGACGACGTCATGGATGAGGTCCGTGGGTTCTTCGAGGTTCACAATTCACTGGGTACTTTCCCCGGCGGACTGCACGTCGAAATGACGGGCGACGACGTCGCGGAATGTCTCGGGGGCGCGGATCCGGTGGATCAGGAGGCGTTCCTGGAACGCTACGAGTCCGTCTGCGATCCCCGCCTGAACCACATGCAATCCCTTGAGATGGCGTTCCTCGTTGCGGGAGCCCTGTCCAAGCGCTGAGCGGCGCAGTGTCTGGGTAATGCGCTAGGTCACCGTGATGGTGATTGTGGTTCCCTCCGGCTGCTCTCCGGTGGGACTCTGGCCGGCAACCAGCCCCAGCAGGGACTGGCCAAAGGCGTAGTTGACCTCAACGGCGAAGCCCGCGGCTTCAAGCTTCGCGACCGCGTCGGCTTCAGTGTCGGAGAAGACGTCCGGCACCGCGATGATGCGCGGCCCGAGAGAGAGCGTCAGACTCACCGTTTCGCCGCGGGTCAACTGCCCGTCCGAGGGGATCTGCGTCAGCACCGCGTCCACGGGAACATCGGCGTCGTTCTCTCCAACGGCTGCGATCTCGGGAACAAGCCCTGTTGCCTCCAGCGCGGCCACAGCCTCGTCTCGTGGGAGGCCAAGAACCGAGGGAACATCAATCGGTTCCGGACCCTGGGAGACCACCAGTGTGACTCCGGTGCCACGCGGAACCTCCTGCCCGGCAGCAGGATCCTGATTGATGACCTGTCCGTTGGCCACTGAGTCGCTGAATTCGCGGGTAATGTCGCCCACGGCAAGCCCCTGCTCCACCAGCGATCCTGCCGCAGCCGCTTCAGTCTGCCCCACCGTGTTAGGCACGCCAAAAAGTTCAGGGCCGAGCGAGACGAACAGCCGCACGCGCTCATAGCGCCGGATGTCAGAGGAGGCGGCTGGCTCGCTTCCAATAACCAGACCTTCCTCCACTGATTCATGGTGGATGGACTCTTCGGTGGAGGAAAGTCCCTGCTGCGTGAGCAGCGCCTGGGCCGCAGCGACCGGCCGGCTAGTCACATCGGGCACCGAAACCAGTGCTCCCGGACCTACGCCAAAGAACCAGCCTGCTCCCGCCGCCAGCAATCCGAGCAGAATCAGCAGTGTGATCCAGATGGCGTTCTGCCGCCCCGCGTTACCTCCGTGGAGGGACTTCTCCGGCCGCTGCGCTGCACGTGCCTGCTGCTTCTGGTAGGACTTGAATTCCTTTCGGGCATCCTTGTCCCGTGCCTTTGCGCTGAGCTGCCGTTTTTCCACAGAACCCGCCATCGGTGTTGCACCGAGAACGGTGGTGTCATTCCGCGCGTTGCGGAAGACCGTGGTGGGATTGCCGGCAGCAGAGATCACTTCCGTTGGCCGTGGACCCGTCCCGATCACCTCAGTGCGGCCGCCGCTGTCCAACCGGCCGATGACTCCGGTGGCGCCGGGTGCGCCGCTGGGCGCCGCACCGGGACCGCCTGCGGGCCCGATGGGAACAAAATCAAGTTGCTCGTCCGTGAGGGTGGTGCGGATGTGGCGAAGCTCCCCGAGTAATGCATTGCCGTCAATCGGTCGTGACTCCGGGTCCAAGGAAGTGCACCACTGGACCAACTCGTCGATGTCAGCGGCAAGTCCCCCGATCAGGGAGGAGGGCGGCGGCACGGTCGAGTTGGCGTGCTGAAAGGCAACCTGGATTGGGACATCGCCGGTATAGGGTTGCCTGCCGGTCAGGAGTTCAAAAAGCATGATTCCGGCAGAGTAGATGTCACTGCGGGCGTCGGCCACTCCGCTAGTGACCAGTTCCGGAGACAGGTAGGCAACGGTTCCCACCAGTGTGCCGGTGTTTGTGCTGGTGGAAACTGCGCGTGCCAGCCCAAAGTCGGCTATCTTGATGCGGCCGTTGTCGGACAAAAGAACATTCTCGGGCTTCACATCCCGGTGCACCAGCCCCGCCTCATGGGCGGCACCCAGACCTTCGATGACCGGGTCCATCATCGCGAGGGCGAGCCGAGGAGTGAGCCTGCCCTTCTCACGGAGAAGTTCCCGGAGCGTTCGGCCGGGAACATACTCCATGACGAGGTACGCCGTGTTGTGGTCGGGCCCGTAATCCATGCCCTGATCCAGAACGCCAACCACATGGGGGTGTGACAGTCTGGCCGCCGACTTCGCTTCGCGTTCGAACCGCTCCAGGAAGCCGTCGTCGTCGGCCAGATGCGGATAAAGGACCTTGAGGGCCACGTCCCGGTCCAGGCGCTGGTCCGTGGCCAGGTAGACAGTGGACATTCCACCGCGCGCCAGGCGCGACTGAACCCTGTATCTACCGTCCACGACGGAGCCAACCAGGGTGTCCTTCAGCCGTTCCTGCACCCTTCGATCCTAAGCGCTTTCTGTGCGGGAGCTAAGAATCAACACCCGAGGCAGCGCTCATTCACCGCAGCGCCCGCACCCGTCAGCGGAAGTTCTTCTGGTGAGCCTTGATAGCCGCAACGTAGTTCTTGGTGTCGCTGAACATGCCGTGCGTAGAGACCGAGTACTGGCCCTGGTAGTAGGAGGCGATCGCGTTGTCCAGATTCGGGCTGGTCCGAACGAGCGCGCGGATAATTGCGACGCCGGCCGTCGCGTTGTCGTACGGATCCATCAGGTTGAGCTTTCGTCCAACCAGGTCGGATGCCCACTCTCCCGACATGGGAATCACCTGCATGGCCCCGATCGCAT
Organism: Arthrobacter sp. H5; assembly: GCF_000520595.1. Taxonomy (GTDB): domain Bacteria; phylum Actinomycetota; class Actinomycetes; order Actinomycetales; family Micrococcaceae; genus Arthrobacter_D. The sequence continues at coordinate 63,734 of NZ_KI914981.1, read as the reverse complement.
TCGCCGGGGAAACCGCGCGTTGGTTGAAGCCCGACTCCTGGAATGAAATGGCCAGCGCGAGGCTTGGGTCCACTCCCATGCTCCTGGCCGTGTCCGCCACGATCTTCCTCATCTGTTCCTGGGTGGGGGCAGGTGCGTCGTTCAGCGCGTGCTTGTTCTTGTTTGCCTCAGCTACCACTGTGTCCGGGTAGGTGTAGTGAAGGAAGGTGGACGGCACCAGGTCCGCCGGCTTCTCGGCCTTGCCCGGGATGGTGAGCTTCTTCCCGGGGTGGATGACAGTGGTTGCGCTCATCTTGTTGGCCTTGATCAGCTCGCCAAGGCTGACGCCATGACGGGCGGCAATGGCACTGAGCGTGTCGCCGCCCTTGATGGTGTACTGGCCACCTCCGGCAGGTGCCTTGGGTGCGGGGTTCGCCGCAGGTGCCGGCTTGGATGCAGGCTTCGTTGTTGACTGCACCGTCACTTGTGCTCCCTGGCTGAGCTTGATCTTCTGTCCAGGGTGAATGATCGAGTTCATTGAGAGGCCGTTGGCGGAGAGCACTGTGCCCAGGCTGACGCCGTGACGGGCGGCGATGGCTCCCAACGTGTCTCCGGGCTTGACCGTGTACGTTTCAGTGTTTCCCGATACCGCGGGCTTGGCTGCCGGTGCCGGCTTCCCAGCGGGAGCGGGCTGCGTGGGTGTTGCTGCTGTGCCGCCAAGTGCGATTTTCTGGCCCGGGTGGATGATGGAAGTCATGGACAGGCCGTTGCTCTGAAGGACTGAACCGAGGCTCACCCCATGCCGGGCCGCAATGGCGCTCAACGTGTCTCCGGGTTTGACCGTATAGGTGTTTCCGGCGGCCGCTGGCTTTTGTTCGGCGGCGGGTTTCTCCGCGGGCTTGGAAGGCTGCGCAGCGCCGGACAGCTTGATCTTCTGTCCGGGCTGGATGATTGAACTGATACCGAGGTTGTTCAGCTTAAGGACTGCATGCATGTTCAGTCCGTGCTGCGCTGCGATGGCGCTGATTGTCTCGCCCGCCTTGACGGTGTGGCTGGTCGGGGCACTCCGGGCCGGCAGCATGCGCGGCACCTGTACCGCAACCTGCGAGGCGGCTATGATGCCTGACGTCTTGGGCGCCAGCACGGGTGCGGTGCGGGGCTGGAGCAGCATCGACGGGGCCGGGGAGGACGAAGCGGCCGCCGGCTGCGCAAGCGCAACGGAGGACAGTACGACGGCGGGAATCGCCATCGTGGAGACGGCCAGGCTGAAACCACGCCGGGATCGTGTGGGCAGCAGGCGGTCGGCCGCTGCGGGCAGCGTTGAAGACGGGCGCTGGGCAGTCATGGTCAAGTCCTCATCTATGTCAGCGGTGTAGGACCGCAGGGGAGGGGGAGAAGTCCGATAGGCGGCGTTCCGCTGACAGATACCTGTTCCCCATGGTGCAGGTGAGTCACATGTTGTATATGTTGCTGCTGTGACTTATGTGAATCTACACCATCAAACGCCTAGCACAACAGCCCTTGCGTGGTTGGTATTTGAAATGGACGGCGTGTCGTCCTCGGAGCGGCTGTGCTGACGGGCAGGACGCAGCCGATGTGGAGTGCACAACCAACCCGTGGCACCCTTATGGGGTGAATGAACTGGAAAATCTGGTCCCGGAATGGCTCAACCTTCCGGCTGTTGCCGAATCACTGAATCTGACCATCACCAAGGTGCACGGTCTTCTGGATGAGCGTGCGCTTGTGGCCGTTCGGATCACTGGCCGGAACATCCGTTCCGTGCCCGCTGAATTCCTGGATGACGGGCAGGTGGTGGATAGCCTCAAGGGCACAATCCTCGTGCTCACCGATGCTGGATTCTCCGACGAGGAAATCATCCGGTGGCTGTACACCGAGGATGAATCGCTGCCTGGACGTCCCATCGATGCGCTCCGCGGGGGCCGCAAGACCGAAATAAGGCGCCGCGCGCAAGCACTCGGTTGGTGAAACCAGCACTGGCCGAATCTGGCTACATCAAGCAGCAGCTGGGATACTCGACTCGTGTCCACCACTCATGAGCCCGCCGTAGCAGTCCGCCTGGGTAAGGCCGTTGTTCTGGGGGTGACGGAGGATTCCTGCACGGCGTGGTCGGGAGACGGCGTGGTGACGGTTGCTTTTGCCCCACAGTTCCCCGCGCCGCGCCTCGAGCGTGTTGCCCCGGGCCATTTGATCGCAATCGCAACCGCACGCAGTGGTCAGAGTGCAATCGTGTGGCGATGGTTCGATGCGGTGGTCCTCGACGGAGCTGAAACCGGATCGGTACGACTCTGGGAGCCGGGTCACGGAGAGGTCGTCGGGCAGGGAAACGAGCATTACCAGACCTGCTTACCGGGCAGCCGCGCTTACGCATCGGCTGGTCTTCCCGGAGCCGAGTGGTGGGTTGCGGGACCGGTAGTCACTGACAGGGAAGACGCTGCCGTTGAACTCGACGCAGTTTGTGCGCTCTTCAACAACAACGACATGTGGAGAACAGTTTTTGGGGTCTGACCAGGTTCAGGATTCAAGGTAGTTATCCCGTGCCGATTCTTTTGGCTCTTGTGGTAGGAAAATGAGCAAAACGGGAATGATAGCCATATACAACAATCCGATGGTCAGCAGTGCGGATTGAGCGTCGAGGTCGCCCAGGGCGATGACAAGAATATAAGCAACGGCCGCACCTAGTTTCCCCAGAATTGACCATGCGGCGTACACCCGGGCAAGCCATCGATCAGCAACGATCAAAGCGACCCTGGAGTCACTGACAATATCCTCTGGTCCGAAAGCAAGGCCCCAGATAAACCAAGCCGCTGCGAAGATCTCCCATCGCGGGACTGAAACGCTGAGCATCGTAATTGCACCGAAGGCTACGGCGGAGAATATGAGAATGCTTTTGAGGCGTACATTCCCCCACTCCCCAATACCGGCAAGCCACAAACCGGCCAGCGCCCCGACGCTGTAAGCGGCCAGCGCGAAGCCGTAGGCGCCATCGGGTGTGTTGGGCAGTTCGGCCAGGTAGGGCACAGCGAGTACGGTGGCGACGGCGACCAAGAAGGATGCGCCCGCGGTCGAGAGGAAAGCCATGGAAACGACCGGTGGCAGCCGGCCCTCGCAGCCCGCTATTGTCGAGGCGGCCATAAGCCCCGCATTCTCGATGACCGTTGCTTTCCCGCCATTGACGGGCATGGATCGTTTTGCGCTCAGAAGTGCAAGGGCGATGACGAACGTAAGAACGTTGATGCCCAGCGCGAGTGTCAGACCACCGAGGCCAAACAGCAGACCTCCGACCGCGGGACCAACCATCTGCGAAATGGTTTTACCCGTTTTCCGTGCGGTGGCCAGCGACTGCAGATCGTGTCTATAGGAGGCCCGGAGTGCGGACTCGGCCGCTGGGTTGTCAAAGGAACCTGCCGCGCCCACAAGGATGCCGATAATAGCGAAGGCGGCCGGGTTGGTCTCCGATAACGGGATAAGTGCTGCTACGAGGGCTGCCCGGACCACATAGCTGACCAGAAGAAGAGGCCGTCGATCCACGAAGTCCGCGATGGTTCCACCCACTGCGGCGAACAATGAGCCTGCGAGCATTCGACCCAGAAATGTTGAGGCTAAAGCGACGACGCTGTCGCTGACGGCATAGACGCCCAATGGGACGACGACTGCTGTTATTCCATCTCCGAGTTCTGAGATAAGGAAGGCCGCCAGGAGAGCGCGGCTTCGCTGATCCGTGAAAGGGCGGGTTAGGCGCCGTGTGCCTTTCCACCTGCTCCTCATGGGACGCGGCACCGGAGCAACTGCCTTTTGCCCGAATCAGCGCCCCCTAAACAGCAGTTGCACACGCATGTTCCGGTCCCCGATGTACTCATAGTCGAAAGGTATGTCCTCAAGTGCGCTTGAGGACAAACCGGAAGCGGCATAGATTCAACCCATGACCCCGGACACAATGGACAGGCTACACATTTCGCAGGTCTCCCTTCGATCAGGGCTGACGGCTGCAACTCTTCGGTTTTACGAGGAAAAAGGGCTGATCCAATCCGCTGGACGTACCGGCGGCAAACGGGTCTATCACCGACACGTTCTGCGCAGACTGGCATTCATTGCCGCGGCACAACGTGTGGGCCTGTCACTCGCTGAAATCAGGGCAGCGCTGGACCCGATGCCAGCAGACCACGCCCCAACGCCGGGCGACTGGAACCGACTGAGCGAACCATGGAAACAACGTGTTGATGCTGCCATCACCAGCCTGCAGGCCCTGCGCAGATCTCTGGATGACTGCATCGGTTGCGGATGCCTGTCAATGCGGACCTGCTCCGTCCTCAACCCGGACGACGAAGCTGCCGCAGAAGGCAGCGGCCCCCGATGGCTGCGACAAACGCGGATGCAATAGGAGCAGACCCCGTCCTGATTGCGGATAAGCGTCAACAGTGGTGCGCTGGTGCTGCGGCGTCCACCGGATCGCATCGGCGCAACACGGGAAGGGTTCCGTCCCACTGCCGACCGGCGTAACGTCTTGACGCGACAGGGCGACTGTTGTGGGCTGCATTTACCTGATCCACAAGGAGACGAGCCATGAAAGAGAACATGACCTGGCTGCTGGATGCCGATCCGGCGATCCGCTGGCAGGTGCTCCGCGACCTTACCGGCGCACCGGCCCCCGATGTCGAAGCAGAGCGCACGCGGGTGGCCGAGACCGGCTGGGGAAAACGGCTCCTCGATCTGCAGGTCAACGGACAGTGGGCTGGCGGCGCGTGCTTCCCAAGCAGCGATTGACGCCCGGCTGGGCCGATTACCGGAGACCCGGATGGTCAGCCGTGGACTGCGACGCTGCCGACCCTCCGGCTGCTCCGCGACTTTGGTATCGACCCCGCCCACCCCGCCGCACGCGCTGCGGTGGATGGAGTCCGGAAGCACTCCACGTGGGAGTATGCCGGTGAGCCGTTCTTCGAAGGCGAGGTCGAGGCGTGCATCAACGGTGGCACTGCCGCGATAGGGGCGTACTTCGGCGAGAACGTCGACGGTATAGTCATGCGGCTGCTTGGCGAGCAGCTCGGCGATGGCGGGTGGAACTGCGAGACTGAGAGGGGATCCACCAGGTCATCAATCCGTTCCACGATCTGCGTGCTGGAGGGGTTGTTGGCGTATGAGCGCGCTGGCGGCACGAAGCCGGTCACGGATGCGCGACGGCGTGGTGAGGAGTATCTTCTGGAGCGCAGCCTCTTCCGTCGCGTGAGTACCGGACAGGTCGCCAACCCTGATTGGCTGCAGTTCTCATTTCCGGTGCAGTGGCATTACGACATTCTGCGTGGGCTCGACTACTTCCGGTCCGTCGGCGGCACTTGCGACCCACGGCTCTCCGAGGCCTTCTTGCTGGTTCGCGAGAAGCAGCAACCGGATGGCAGTTGGCTGCTGGAGAACACCCACCCAGGACTGATCCACTTCACGTTGGACGAGGGAGACGGTAAGCCAAGTCGCTGGAACACTCTTCGCGCGCTCCGCGTCCTGCGCTGGTATGACCATGAACGCACCGGATAGGGCCCGTTCGCTACCCGACTGCTAGGACGAGCGGGTCACGGCGGAGGTGGCCAGCAGAGCAAGCGCAGTGCGGCAGGTTGAGTCCACCTCGAGCCGGTCAAGCGTATCAAAGGCGGATTGCGAAAGCTGCAGGATCAGCGATTCGGTGAATTCCAAGGCGCCGGTGGCCGTGATGATTCCCCGCAGCCGCTCCACGTCCCCCGGGTTCAGTTGATCGTTTCCAAGGGCCCGGTTGATGACCTTCCGGTCTGCGCTGCTGCCGGTCTCCAAAGCGCGGGCGACAAGCACCGTCCTCTTGCCCTCACGCAGGTCGTCTCCGGCGGGTTTTCCTGTGACGGCCGGATCACCAAACACGCCCAGGATGTCATCGCGGAGTTGGAAGGCTTCACCCAGCGGCAGGGAGAACTCCGAGTAGGCGGCCAGCTGGTCTTTGCCGGCACCTGCAAGTGCGCCTCCCAAGCACAGCGGATGCTCCGTGGAGTACTTCGCGGACTTATACCGGAGGATATTGTGTGCCCGCGCCGCCGCTGCCTCAGGGCTCTGCCCCGGACCCACAGCTTCCTCCAGGAGATCAAGGTACTGCCCGGCCATCACCTCAGTGCGCATCCGGTTGAAGATCCCGCGTCCGGCGGTGCCATGGGCGGCTTTGGGCCCGATCGAAGCGAACTGTTCCTCGCTGAGGGACAGGCACAGGTCTCCCGCGAGGATGGCGGCGGAAATGCCGAACCTATCGGCATTTAAATGCCACCCGGACCGCGCGTGCAGGGACCCGAACTGTTCATGGACGCTGGGCGCGCCGCGGCGGGTCGCCGATCGGTCAATGATGTCATCGTGAATAAGCGCCGCCGCCTGGAATAGTTCGAGCGCAACTCCGGCAGCGACTATTTCAGGTGAGTCCGCGGGGCCACCGGCACCTCTCCAACCCCAGTAGCACAGGAGCGGACGAAGTTTCTTGCCACCCCGGGTCAGCGTTTCGACCGTATCAATCAGGGTGTGTGTGTCGGGCGAGATGGTCCTGAGCAGGTGGCGCTGCGAGTCGAGGTAGGCGCTGGTTGCAGTTGTGAGGGCGGCTCTATAGCGCGCCTGTTCGGACTCAGGTCCGTTGGCGTCCGTGCCATGAAAAGCCATTGAACACCTCCTTGGATGCACCGGTTGGCGGCTGTCACTTCAGTCTAGGATGACTACGATGGATGCCATGACCACAGGCCAAAGCGCCGCAGGCGTGGAACACGGCGACTGCACCATCCTCCATGTAGATATGGACGCCTTTTACGTCTCAGTGGAACTCTTGACTCGGCCGGAACTTCGCGGAAAAGCGACCATTGCCGGTTCTCCGACCGGGCGTTCGGTGGTCCTTTCCGCCTCGTATGAAGCGCGCCGCTTTGGCGTCCGGTCCGCCATGCCAATGTCAACGGCGATGCGGCTGTGCCCGCAGGCAGTGATTCTCGAACCCCATCACGACCGCTACGCCGAGGTTTCAGCCGCCGTCATGACGATCTTTGGTTCGATCACACCCCTCGTTGAGCAGCTCAGTGTTGACGAGGCATTCCTGGATGTTTCCGGCTCAATTCGGCGGCTTGGCTCTCCGCGGGTTATCGGTGAGCTGATCCGTACCCGGATACAGGCCGAGCTGGGCATCACGGCGAGTGTGGGAATTGCTTCGACCAAGTTCGTTGCAAAGATTGCTTCGACGCGTGCCAAGCCGGACGGACTGCTGCTGATCCCGGCCGCTGAGACTGTGAGGTACCTCCACTCTCTCCCTGTATCTGCGCTGTGGGGTGTGGGCGCGAAGACCCAGGAGACTCTCGCCCGGCTTGGCATCCGCACTGTGGAGGATGTTGCGCGGACTCCTGTGTCCTCCCTCCGGCGTCTGTTGGGCGCGTCCGGGCTGCATGTCTACGAGCTCGCCTGGGGACGGGACCCCCGGGCGGTCACAGTGAGCCGGCAGGAGAAGAGTATTGGTTCCGAGGAAACATTCGCGGAGGATGTCAGTGACGACGCCGTTCTTAAGGCCGAACTGCTTCGGCTTGCACATCGCACCGCTGCCCGACTCCGTGCTGCCGGTCTCCGCTGTGGGGGCGTAGCAGTGAAGCTGCGGTACGAGGATTTTTCTACGCTCAGCCGGGCAAAGCGCCTCAGCTTCCCCGTGGACAATGCCCACGCCCTGTATGAAGCGGCCTGCGCGCTGCTGGACGCCCTGGGCGAGCGGCCCATGAATGTCCGGCTGATCGGGATCCGCGCTGAACGCCTCGAATCAGCGGACGATGCCGGCAACCAACTGACCATCGACCGGCAGGATGACAACTGGCGGATGGCCGAGGTAACGCTGGACCAGGTGAATGGCAGATTTGGTTCCTCCATGATCATGCCTGCGAGGCTTCTGCGTAGACCCGGCGAGGCACCAAATGCCGGACGGAATCCGCAGTAGCCAAACCGAAATACGACGATGGAACCACCCCGGCTTTCCCTTGGTGCAAATGCAAACTATCCTTATCCATAAGGGTTAATTCCAGTACGGCTACCCAACTGAATGTTCGTGAATCAGCTGATCTCCCGCAGTGAAATCTGCGGTGGAACGGTGAGGGAACCAGTTCCCGGTGAGGCTCGTTGGTTGAGTGAGGGACGCAGGTACTTACAGTTTGGAGGCAGTGATGGCACTCTCGGAACACGAGCAGCGGCTGCTTGACCAATTGGAACAGCAGCTTCACGCTGATGATCCCAAGTTTGCTCATTCCATGGCGTCGAGTTCGCAGCGATCCATGTCCACGCGCCGCATTGTCCTCGGATCGCTGATTGCCGTTGGTGGCATTCTGGTTCTGCTCCTCGGAATCGCAAACCAGCTCATCCTTTTGGGAGTCGCGGGTTTCGTGATCATGGGCGCGGGCGTGTATTTCGCCACCACCACCGCAAAGGTCGCGGGAGACGGTCCCCGTCCCGGTAAGTCGGCAAAGGCAACAAGCACGTCACGGGGGAGCGGCTTCCTTAGCACCCTTGAGGAAAAATGGGACGAACGCAAGCGGGACGATCAACCGTAGTTCCACGCCCGCCGGGGCCGTGACAGGCTCCTCCACTTTCATCCACTGGATCCGCATTTAGCGGGTCCAGTTCTTTTTAATGTGCCCTTTCGGGCCAATTCCGGCGATTCACTCGGGCCGACCGCCGTCGTCGTGCCTTGGCATGGCTGTTTTCCCTCCACTTCCCACCACAGCCGTCTCCACCCGTGTTTGCCCGGAACTTCACTTCAACACGCGGCAGAAAAGGTGCCGGGTGGATTGACGGGGGAGGAATGTGGAGTAAAGTGGTGGCTATAAGAGCGTTGTGGTGACGCAAGGGTTTCTCCCGGACCGGACAGGCGGTGGCAGATGTTCCTCGGAACACACCTGCCACGCCTTGATGAAAAGGGGAGGTTGATCCTGCCGGCCAAGTTCCGCGAGGAGCTTGGCAACGGTTTGGTATTGACCAGGGGACAGGAGCGTTGCCTCTACGTTTTTAGTCAGCGGGAATTCGAAAAGGTCCACGAGCAGATGCGGGATGCACCCATCTCGTCGCGCCAGACACGGGACTATATTCGGGTTTTCCTGTCGGGGGCATCGGATGAGGTACCCGACAAGCAGGGCCGGGTAACCATTCCACAGAACCTGCGCACCTATGCAGGATTGGGCCGCGAACTTGCAGTGATCGGCGCGGGTAACCGTGCGGAGATCTGGGATGCCGCAGCTTGGAACAGCTACCTCGAGGAGAAGGAAACTTCCTTCTCCGAGACTGACGAACATGCGCTGCCGGGGATTCTCTGACAGTCGCTGCCACCCAAGTCACAACAATTAACCACCGCGGAACCGATTCTTGAATGAGATCTCCAGCCGCCCGGTACCAGGAACTACCTGAATCACCTTCCCCGGAGTCAGGCAGACCCGAACACCAGGTGCGGATGGGGGTCTGATTCAAGAACACGGTGCAGGCAATGAACAGCAGTCAGCCCGGACTCAGCAGTAAGGAGGGGAGTATGAGCAACGAACGCCCCACCGAGGAACGACACATTCCGGTGCTGCGCGATCGTTGCATCAATCTCCTGGCCCCCGCGATTGACTCCGCAAGTAACCGTCCGGTGGTTGTGGACGCAACCCTGGGCATGGGGGGCCATTCGGAAGCGCTGCTCAGCCGGTTCCCGGGCGTGCACCTTGTGGGAATCGACCGCGACCAACAGGCACTGGCCTTGGCCGGGGAAAGGCTGACCCGGTTCGCGGTCCGCACCGATCTGGTTCACGCAGTGTATGACGAGCTGCCGGATGTCCTCCACGATCTTGGCATCGACTCAATACATGGCATCCTCTTTGACCTCGGCGTATCGTCGCTGCAGCTCGACGAACACGAGCGAGGATTTGCCTACTCCTACGACGCGCCTTTGGATATGCGGATGGACACCAGCCGCGGCAGCACCGCTGCGGATGTGGTGAACACCTACACGGAGGAGGATCTGCTCCGGATCATCCGGACCTGGGGGGAGGAAAAGTTTGCCGGGCGGATTGTTTCGGCTATCGCCGCCTTCCGCAGGAACCAGCCTTTCAGCACCACGGGACAGCTCGTTGAAGCCATCAGGTCCGTTGTTCCTGCCGGAGCCGCGCGTAGCGGAGGGCACCCGGCCAAACGGACATTCCAGGCCCTGCGCATTGAAGTCAATGAGGAACTGACCGGGCTGGCCACAGCAATTCCGGCTGCGGTGGACGCGTTGGCGGTAGGAGGGCGGGCAGTGGTGATGTCTTACCACTCGCTGGAGGACAAGATCGTCAAAGCGGCATTCAACGCAGGTACCAAGTCATCCGCGCCGGCGGGCTTTCCGGTGGAGCTTGAGGAACACAAGCCGTTCCTCAAGAGCCTGACCCGCGGTACCGAGGCTCCAACGGATCAGGAAGTCAGTGAGAACCCACGGGCAGCGTCAGCAAAGCTGCGGGCTGTAGAACGCACCAGGATAAGCACAAGAGACAGGACTGCATCATGAGCGCCCAGCCAGCACTCGCCGCCACTTCCGGAACTGCAGCCCGCCCGCTCGGCGCGCCCGGCCGGCCGCAGCAGACAGTCCGCCGCAGGACCCCGCTCTCGCTCGTGACCACGCGGCCGGCAAAGAGTCGGGTCCCGTTTGCCGTGTTCAGCATGGTTGCGCTGGTCGCCGCATTGATCGCGGTCCTGTTGCTCAATATCTCTGTCTCAAGCACCCAGTATGAGCTCGTTGTGCTTCGCGGTCAGGAAGTTTCCCTGACCGAACGAAACCAGGCACTGACCCAGCAGCTGGAGGATCTTGAAGCGCCGCAGAACCTGGCATCAAGCGCACGCGATCTCGACATGGTGGCCTCCCAGACTTTCGGCTTGATTGATGTAAATTCGGGGAAAGTCAGCGGCCAGCCGGAGGCCGCCAAGGAGTCGGAAGTGCCCCGCGCACTGGTGGCGGCCCCTGAAGTAACAACGCTTCAGGAAGTTCCCGAGGCCGGTTTCCCGGTTGTTGACGTACCCGGCCCGTCGGCGGAAGCGTCACCAGCTGAGGAGACGCCACCCGCTGCGGAGACGCAGACGGATCCCCGGACATCCAGCGCCTCGGGCGGCACCATACCGGCACCGCAGCAGGCGTCTCCGGGACAGTAGCAAACGGCACCAACTTTCTACCAGCGAGGAACACCTGTGGCACGTGCGGAATCCCCCAATCATGAGACAGTTCGGGTGGCGCTGGGCGCGGCGCGGTTGAGGGTGGGACTCGCCTTTGTGCTGGTGCTGCTCCTGGTGCTTGGGGTACGGCTTTTTCAGGTTCAGGGGCTGGACCTTGGCGGCATGGCACAGGCAGGTCTTTCCAAGCGGCTGGTGTCCCAAAACGTTCCCGCGCTGCGGGGCAGCATCCTGGACGCCAACGGCAATTACCTCGCGCGGACCGTGCAGCGGTTTGACATTGTGGTTGACCAAAGACTGAGCGCCGTCGATACTTTCGACCGCCGTGATCCCATCACCGGGTTGCGGGTGTCGGATGTCAGCATGGAGCAGGGATTCCTGGAGCTTGCCGCCATTCTTGACGTGGATGTTGACACCCTGAAGGCATCGATCCTGGGGGACAAGTCCTTCGGCTTCGTTTCCCGTTCCGTGACTCCGGAGGTCCGGGACCAGGTCCTGGCCGTGAGCATGCCCGGCGTCTATGCGGACCCAACCAACCTTCGTACTTACCCCGTGGGGCCGGTGGGTGGACAGATGGTGGGTTTCATGAGCGGCGACGGAAAACCTCTGAGCGGACTCGAACTTACTCAGAACGACAGACTGACCGGCACACCCGGAAGCCGCACCTTTGAGATTGGCGGGGACGGTATCCGCATTCCGTACGCCACCAATGAGGACATCCCGGCGCAGGACGGACAGTCGGTCAAGCTCACCATCGACCAGGATCTCCAGTGGTTTGCCGAGCAGACTATCGCCTCCCAGGTGGAGGAGTACAACGCCGAGTGGGGCAACATTGTGGTGGTCGAAGCCAAGACAGGCGCAATCAAGGCGATGGCCGAATCGGCGCCGATGGATCCCAATAATTTTGCCGCGACCGATCCGGAAGACCGTAAGGCGCGTTCGGTGACTTCGTCCTTTGAGCCGGGCTCCACCACTAAACTCATCACGATGGCAGCGGCGCTCGAAGAGGACATCATTGAGCCGACCAGCGAGTTCGTGGTCCCGCCGCTCTACACGATTGACAACCAGACCTTCAAGGACGCGTTTGAGCACGGCACCGAGAACCGGACCGCCGCAGGGATTTTCGCCAAGTCGATGAACACCGGAACGGTCATGATCGGCGAGCAGCTCTCGCGGCAGCAGCGCTACGACTGGTTGAGGAAGTTTGGCATCGGTGAACCGCTTGGCGTTGGACTGAACGGTGAGACGGCGGGCATCCTTCCGACGCCGGACACCTGGGACCCGCGTCAACAGTACACAGTGCTGTTTGGGCAGGGTCTCGCGCAGACGGCGCTTCACACCGCCATGGCGTATCAGACAGTTGCTAACGACGGCGTCCGCCTGCAGCCCCGTCTCATCGACGCCTATGTCGATGCCGACGGAACTGAGCACAAAGTGCCGCAGGAGGAGGGGACACGGGTGGTCTCGGAGGAGACAGCGGCAGAGCTACATACGATGCTGGAAACGGTCACCGTCGAAGGATCCGGGGCAACCGGAGCCCTCGACCAGTACCGGGTCGGGTCAAAGACTGGCACCGCGGAAGCACCGAGCCCGCAGGGTGGTTATGACGGGTTCACCCTATCGTTTGCCGGGATGGCACCCATGGAGGATCCGCAGTACGTTGTGGTGGTAACGCTTCAGCGGCCGCAGGGAGACCTGTACTATCTCCTTCCGGGGGCGTCCTTCCAAAAGGTTATGGAGCACACACTGAACATGTACAACGTTCCGCCATCCACGGGTAGGCCTGAAACCTACCCGGTGATGTTCTGATTCGAGAGCGGGCTCCCAGTGCACGATGAAGAATTCTGCGGCCGTGCGGACGCGGGAATGCGGCCTGCCCGGGTGGCCCCGGTTGTGCTGCACAAACTTTTTGGCGCTCTCCCGGGCTTTTTGGCGCCCATTAGACCGGTAACAGACGACGACGGCGCCCGCTCCACTGTCACAGGCGTCACCATTGACTCGCGGCTGGTCCGTCCCGGGGATCTGTATGTTGCCCTGCCGGGTACCGGTCGGCACGGCGCCGACTTCACCGCGCAGGCGGCCGCTGCGGGCGCTGCAGCGGTACTGACAGACACGGACGGGCGCACGGCCGCCGCCACCGCCCTCCAGGGGACGGGCGTACCGCTGTTTCTTGCCTCGAAGCTCAGGGATTACGTGGGGCCTTTGGCCGCTGTTGTTTTCAACAGCCAGCCCCACGGCCGGCGCCCCGTTCTGTATGGAGTTACAGGGACCAACGGCAAGACCACCACCACCTATTTCCTCAACGCCCTCAATGATGCCCTCGGCCGAAGCACCGGATTGATCGGAACCATAGAAATCCACGCTGGAGGGGAGACTATACCGTCGGCGCTGACCACTCCGGAGTCCCCGCAGGTGCATGGACTCCTGGGGCTGATGCGTGAACGGGGAATCGGCGCCGCCGCAATGGAAGTCTCCTCGCACGCCATTGAGTACAGGCGCGTTGACGGCGTGTTCTTTGACGTTGCCGGCTTTACCAACCTCACGCAGGACCATCTCGATCTGCACGGCACCATGGAAGAATACTTCGCTTCCAAGGCAGCCCTGTTCGCGCCGCAGCGCAGCGGACGCGCCGTGGTGATTGTGGACGACGAATGGGGTCGCCTGCTCGCGTCCCGGGCCGGCATCGACACGGTGACCCTGTCAATCTCCGGAGGGCCCGCCGACTGGACAGTCACCGGGGTGACGCGTGAGGGGCTCGGGCACCGATTCACGCTGGATGGACCTGATGACCAGCAGATCACCCTGCACTGCGGGCTTCCCGGAACTTTCAACGTGGCCAACTCCGCCCTGGCGGCAGTGATGATCCATGCCTCGGGCGTCCCGGTGGAGGAGATCCAGGCCGCTGCGGACGCGCGCGACCCCTTTACCGTCGCGGTGCCCGGCCGCATGCAACTCGTCAGTGAACGACCCGCGGCCATTGTGGATTTCGCCCACAACCCCGATGCCCTCGCCCGCACCCTTGAGTCGGTCAGGGGTAACGGCCCTGATTCGCGTGTCCTGGTTGTTTTTGGTGCCACCGGGCAGCGTGACGTTTCCAAGCGGCCGATCATGGGGGCTACGGCTGCGCGGCTGGCGGATGTGGTAATTGTCACCGACGATGATCCACATGATGAGGACGAGTCGGCCATCCGCGCCGGCGTTCTTGACGGGGCGAGGGCTGCGCGCTCCGCCGAGAACCTGAGCTGCGAGATCCTTGAGGTGTACCCCCGTGCGGACGCTATTGAGCGCGCTGTCGCGCTGGCCGGAGACGCGGATGTGGTCCTGATCGCAGGCCGTGGACACGAGGTGTGGCAGGAAGTCAAAGGCGTCAATCTTGCCCTTGACGACCGCGTTGAACTGGCCGCCGCATTGACACGGCATGGATTCTCTGTGCTCCCTGACAGCAGGATAGAGTCCTAGATCGTCATGATTGAATTCAGCGCAGCCGAGATCGCGGCCATCACCGGCGGAACACTTTCAGGGTCTGCATCAAGCACCTCCGAACCCTCCGGAATTATTGTCAGCTCGGCTGCCACCGACTCGCGGGAGTCTCTGCCGGGCGGCCTGTTCCTCGCCCGCGTGGGCGAGGAAGCGGACGGACATGATTTCGTCGGCCGCGCTTTCGGGCGGGGGGCTGTGCTCGCGCTGCTTGAACGGCCGGTAATGGACGACGACGGCACTCATTTTCCCGCCGTCGTCGTACCCGACACTGTGCTGGCCATGGGCCGGCTC
>NZ_KI914981.1:35287-48688 GCF_000520595.1 Arthrobacter sp. H5 | reverse complement strand
GCGGTTCGCAGGCTCCGCGCTGACTCCCAGCTCACCGTGATCGGCATCACTGGTTCCTCGGGGAAGACAACCACCAAGGATCTCCTCGCCCAACTGCTGGCAGCCGAGGGCCCTACTGTGGCGCCGATCGGCTCCTACAACGGAGAGGTGGGCGTGCCGCTTACCGTTTTCACCGCCGAATACGGGACCCGCTACCTGATTATCGAGATGGGCGCTACGGGGATTGGCCACATCGAGTACCTGGCCTCCATGGTGAAGCCCGATGTAGGCGTTGTTCTGGGCGTGGGGACGGCACATGCGGGTGAGTTTGGCGGGGTGGAACGGATCGCGCAGGCAAAGGCCGAGCTTCCGTCCTCGATCGGCCCGGAAGGATGCGCCATTCTCAATGCGGACGATCCCCGGGTGCTGGCCATGGAATCCGGCGTCCTGGCGCAGAAAATCTACTTCACCGCTGATGACTCCTTTGCAACGTCCAGCGGTGCTGTGGTCCGGGCTGAGCGCTGCGAAATCGGTCGCGACGGGCACCCGGAGTTCCAACTGGTCCTGCCGGGCGGTGGATCCTTCGATGTCCGTTCGCGATTGCTGGGACGTCACCAGGTAACCAATCTCCTGGCGGCCGCTTCCATCGCCCACACACTGGGTATTCCGGGGGAGCGTATCGCCCGAGCCCTCTCCTCCGCGCAAATGGTCAGCCGCTGGCGGATGGAACGCACTGAACGCGCGGACGGCGTCACCATCATCAATGACGCCTACAACGCCAATCCGGAGTCCATGAGGGCTGCGCTGGGAACTCTGGCGGAACTTGGCCGCGGACGGCGCACCTGGGCCGTACTGGGGGAGATGCTGGAGTTGGGCGAGGACTCAATCTCCGAGCACGACGCGCTGGGCAGAGTTGCCGTCAGGTTCAACATCTCCAAGCTGATCGTCGTGGGAAACGGGGCCCGCGCCATGCACAGCGGTGCGGTTCTGGAGGGGTCCTGGGGTGATGAAGCGGTCTTTGTGGAGGACGCAGCCGCGGCAGAGGCGATCCTCCGGGCAGAACTCCTCCCCGGCGACCTTGTCCTCCTCAAGTCCTCAAACGCTGCCGGACTGAGATTTTTGGGCGATCGGATAGCATTGGCCTCAAACGATTCGACGGCGGTGCCCGACGATCATGCGGATCCACTGACTGATTCCTCCGCAAGCGGCCGGACGAACCTCCAAGGGGGCACTAAGCCTTGATAGCGCTATTGATTGGTTCAGCCTCCGCACTGGTTCTCGCGCTGGTTGGTACCCCACTGTTCATCCGGCTTCTCGTGAACAAGAGCTACGGCCAGTTCATCCGGGATGACGGACCGACGGCGCACCACACCAAGCGCGGCACGCCCACCATGGGCGGCGCCGTCATTGTGGGATCAGTGGTTCTCGCCTACTTCGCCACACACCTGGTGATGGGATGGGCTGGCGTCTCCGACGGTCCCACAGCCTCCGGGCTGCTCCTGTTGATGGTCACTGTGGGCATGGGCATTGTTGGCTTCTTCGATGACTACATCAAGATCTCCAAGCAGCGCAGCCTGGGCCTTAGCGCACCCGCCAAGATCATTGGACAGACACTGGTGGGCATCGTCTTTGCCATCCTGGCATTGAACTTCCCCAACGAGGACGGACGGACTCCGGCATCAACGGCTGTCTCCTTCATCCGTGACACCTCATTTGACCTGGCGTTTGCCGGCTCGCTGGTCGGTGCCATCCTTTTTGTCCTTTGGTCCAACCTGATCATCACCGCGGCCACCAACGGCGTGAACCTTGCTGACGGCCTGGACGGTCTTGCCACCGGAGCCTCAGTGTTGGTATTCGGTGCCTACATGCTGATGGGCATCTGGCAGTTCAACCAGAGCTGCGCGTCTCCCGACGTGCCAGCCAGCATCTGTTACCAGGTGCGCGACCCGCTGGACCTGGCATTGATCGCGGGTGCCATGTGCGGCGCCCTGGTGGGCTTCCTGTGGTGGAACACCTCCCCGGCGAGGATCTTCATGGGTGATACCGGTTCCCTCGCCATCGGCGGCGCCATCGCGGGCTTCGCGATCCTGTCCCGTACCCAGCTGCTCCTGGTGATCATGGCCGGCCTGTTTGTCATGATCACGCTCTCCGTCATCATCCAGGTGGGCTTCTTCAAACTCTCCGGTGGTAAACGCGTTTTCAAGATGGCACCGCTGCAGCATCACTTCGAACTGAAAGGGTGGCAGGAGGTCACGGTGGTGGTCCGGTTCTGGATCCTCGCCGGACTGTTTGTTGCCGTTGCCCTGGGAATTTTCTACGCGGAATGGGTAGTTCTTCTATGACTGAGTCCTCCGGCGGATCCGGCCGGCTGGATGGGTTGACCTCATGGGATTCCGAGTGGAGCGGCCTGCGCGTGGTTGTAGCGGGCATAGGGCTCTCCGGCTTCTCGGCAGCGGATACGCTCATAGAACTCGGTGCCCGCGTGGTTGTGGTGGACAGCGTCGATACCGAGGAAAACCGTGCCAAAGCGGACACACTGAAAATTGTTGGCGCCGTGGCTGTCCTGCTCGGTGGCACGGAGGCATCCTCCCTGCCCCTGGTCGACGGCGCCGTGCCCGACCTGGTGGTTACCTCCCCGGGATGGC
The DNA here is from genome assembly GCF_000520595.1 of Arthrobacter sp. H5. GTDB lineage: Bacteria > Actinomycetota > Actinomycetes > Actinomycetales > Micrococcaceae > Arthrobacter_D. The sequence continues at coordinate 46,064 of NZ_KI914981.1, read as the reverse complement.
GTCCCACTCAGCCGCTCCTTGCCGCTGCTGCGGAGGCAGACATTCCCATCTGGGGTGACATTGAACTGGCGTGGCGGGTGCGTGTCCGCGAGGGCCGGCCCACCGCTGAATGGCTTGCCGTTACCGGAACCAACGGAAAGACCACCACCGTCTCACTGACAGAATCCATGCTTCGGGCCGGCGGCCTCCGGGCGGTCGCCGCAGGCAACGTGGGCACACCGCTGCTGGATGTGATCCGGGAGCCGCTGGGCTATGACGTCATAGCGGTGGAGCTTTCGAGTTTTCAGCTGCACTGGACGCATTCCATCGCGCCGCTTGCCAGTGTGTGCCTGAACCTTGCCGAGGACCATGTGGATTGGCATGGGGGATTTGACGCCTACCGGAGTGACAAGGCAAAGATCTACGAAAATACCCGGATTGCCTGCGTCTATAACGTCGAAGACCCCGCAACAGAGAAAATGGTGGAGAACGCGGACGTCCAGGAGGGGTGCCGGGCCATCGGCTTCACCACCTCTTCGCCGGCTGTGAGCATGATGGGCGTGGTGGACAACCTGCTGGTCGACCGCGCATTCATCGAGCAGCGCAAGGATTCCGCGGCCGAACTGGCCGCGGTTCAGGACCTGGGCGATGTAGCCCCTCAACACCTGGTTGCCAACGCGCTGGCCGCGGCCGCACTGGCGCGCGCGGCGGGTGTCCCAGCAGCGGCAATCCGCGATGGAATCAGGAACCATAAGTCCTCTGGCCACCGCATCGAACTGGTCGCCGCACGGGATGGGGTGCTGTGGATCAATGACTCCAAGGCCACCAATCCGCATGCCGCCGCCGCAGCGCTTTCCGCTTTCCATTCAGTGATCTGGATTGCGGGCGGCCTGTCGAAGGGCGTTGATTACACCTCCCTGGTGCGTGACAACGCGGCGAGGTTCAAGGCGGTGGTGCTGATCGGCCGCGACAGTTCCACCCTTGCCGCCGCAGTCCGCCGACACGCACCGGATGTTCCGTTGATCGAAGTTGCAGCGGGGGACACTGGAGAAGAACAGCGCTCCGCTGGTTCCGGTGCCGCCTCCATTGGTGCGCGTGTCATGGAAGCGGCGGTTTCGGAGTCGCTGCGGTTGGCCGGTGACGGCGATACCGTGCTCATGGCCCCGGCGGCTGCGTCAATGGACCAGTTTCCTTCCTACGCTCACCGCGGGGACGCTTTTATCGAAGCCGTCCGTGTGATTGTGGAGGGGCAGGGATCGACCGCAAAGGAGTAGTGATGGTCAGCACGCCCACCCGGAACCCACGCCGGAAACCGGCTTTGAGACCGCACTCCCCGGCGGCGTCCAGGCCAGCGTCACAGCGCAAGGCCGCCGCGGCGCCCCAGAGAACCCACAAGGACTCCGCTGCTCCCGGACCCGCACGGCGGACCACCGGGCCGCGCGCCCGCTTCGGCCGCATGTGGCGCTTCCTTGAGGGGTCCGACAAACAGACCAGCGGATCCAGCTATTACATGATTCTCGGGGCCACCCTTGCCCTCACAGCAATCGGTCTGATGATGGTGTTGTCGGCATCATCCGTCGAGTCCATCGCCAGCGCCGCCGCGTCGGTGGAGCCTGTCGCGGAAGGCGCCGTCCTCTTCGATTACTTCACCAAGCAGAGCATGTGGGCTGCCGCCGGCGTGGCTCTGATGCTGGTGTTGTCACGGTTTGGGCCGCGCATGTACAAGGTGTTGGCCTGGCCCGGTCTCGGCGTCGCCGTCGTCCTTCTTGTCCTGGTGCTGCTCATCGGAGACAGTATCAATGGCAACAAGAACTGGATCGAAGTCGGCGGCTTCAGCATGCAGCCCTCGGAGCCCGCCAAGCTGGCCCTGGCCCTTTGGTTTGCGACAGTGCTTGAGCGCAAGCGCGGGTTGATCCGTGACTGGAAACACGCCATGATCCCCGCATTGCCTCTTGGGGGCTTGCCGATTGGGCTGGTGCTGCTCGGAGGGGACCTGGGAACCGCCATCATCTTGATGATGATCATGGCCGCGGCCCTCTTTTTCGCCGGCGCGCCCATGAAAATGTTCACGATCGCGGGTGTCCTGGGAATTGCGGGCGCCTTCGCGATGATCCTCCTGAACAGCACCCGGAGTACGCGCATCCAGGCGTGGCTCAGGATCAACTGTGACAGCGCACTGGATCCCTGTCTGCAATCCGACGCCGGGCTCTTCGCCCTCGCCTCCGGGGGCTGGTGGGGAGTCGGAATCGGGCAAAGCCGGCAAAAATGGAACTGGATTCCGGAAGCGCACAATGACTTCATCTTCGCGATCATCGGCGAGGAATTCGGGCTGATCGGCACTCTGGTGGTGGTGGCGCTGTTCGGCATCCTGGCCGTGGCGACGCTGAGGGTTGCGCGCAGGTACACCGATCCTTTTGTTCGCATCCTGATGGGCTCCATCCTGGTCTGGCTGATTGGTCAGGCATTCGTGAACATTGGTATGGTCACCGGCGTGCTGCCCGTCATTGGTGTTCCTCTCCCATTCATCTCCTATGGCGGTTCCGCCCTCACCTTCACACTGGCCGCCGTCGGTGTGTTGTTGGCCTTCGCGCGGCGGATGCCACCTGCGCCCGTAACCGCGGGCACACCGACCGAGAGTGAAGCCTGAGCGTTCATGAGCAGTAATTCCCCGTCCGTAGTGCTCGCCGGTGGCGGAACAGCCGGACACGTCAGCCCCCTCCTTGCCATCGCGCGCGCGCTGAGCGCGGCCGATCCGACCACGCAGATCACCGCCGTCGGGACCGCGTCGGGGATGGAAACCCGGCTGGTTCCCGCCGCCGGATACCGTCTTGAAACCATCGACCGTGTTCCCATGCCACGGCGGCCCTCTGTCGACCTGCTCAAGCTGCCGGTGCGCCTGATCCGTGCAGTGCGCCAGTCTGTCCGCATTGTCGATTCGGTGGGCGCCGACGTCGTTGTCGGGGTGGGCGGTTATGTCTCCACGCCCATCTACCTGGCCGCGTGGCTCCGCCGGATTCCGGTGGTCATCCACGAGGCCAACGCGCAGCCCGGTCTGGCCAACCGGCTGGGAGCGAGGATCGCCCACACAGTTGCCGTGGCTTTCAAGGGCACCGGCCTGCCGCGCGAGCAATGGGTGGGGATGCCCATGCGAAGTGAAATTTCCGGGCTGGACCGGGACCGCGCGCGGGAGGCCGCCCGTGCCACGCTGGAATTGGACTCCGCGGTTCCCACGCTCATAGTCACCGGCGGATCATCGGGAGCCGCCAGCATCAACCGCGCGGTTGCGGGGGCGGTTCCTTCACTGGACACGTCCGGGGTGCAGCTCTTGCACATCACGGGCAAAGGAAAACAGATCCTGGACGACGGCGGAAGCCCCGTGAGTGCGCAGGGCTACCGTCAGGTTGAGTACGTGGACGGCATGGAGACCGTGTATGCCGCGGCGGATCTGCTGCTGGCGCGGGCCGGAGCGGCGACGGTCTGCGAGGTGAGCGCTGTGGGCCTTCCCGCGGTATTCGTCCCGCTGCCGCACGGGAACGGCGAACAGCGCCGCAATGCGCAGTCTCTGGTCGCGGCCCGTGGCGCGCTACTTGTCGACGACGCGCAGCTGTCCGCTGACTGGCTGGTCCGCGAGGTCTTTCCGTTGTTGTTGGACCGCGGCGAACTGAACCGGATGTCGCAGGCATCCGCGGCACTGGGTGTGCGGGACGCAGACATCCGGATGGCACAGCTGGTCTTGAAAGCGGCACGGAAGGGCGCATGACCTTGTCAATAGATTCCCTGGGTAAAGTGCACTTCATCGGCCTGGGCGGCGCCGGTATGTCGGCGGTGGCACGCGTCATGCTGGGGCAGGGCGTCCCGGTCTCCGGATCCGACGCGGCGGACTCAAAGGGCCTGCGCGCTCTGGCGGCACTCGGAGCCGAGGTTCATGTGGGCCACGCGGCCAAGAACCTGGGCACAGCCACCACGGTTGTTGTCTCCACCGCGATCCGGCCGTCAAACCCCGAGTTGATTGATGCTCGGGCCCGCGGCCTGAGGATTCTCCACCGCTCCGAAGCTCTCGCGCACGCAATGGGCGGCAAGGATGTCATCGCGGTCGCCGGCACCCATGGCAAGACAACCACGACGGCGATGGTCACGGTGATGCTTCAGGCCGCCGGTGCTGCTCCGTCCTTTGCGATCGGTGGAGACGTGGCGGCGCTGGGGGTCAACGCCGAGTGGGCCGATGGCCGCGTTTTCGTGGCTGAAGCTGACGAGTCCGATGGCTCGTTCCTTAACTATTCGCCCAGGATCGCGGTGGTCACAAACGTGGAGGCGGACCATCTGGACCACTATGGATCAGCGGCCGCGGTATTCGAGGCTTTCGACAGGTTCACTGCGCTCCTGCCGCCTGAGGACGGCACCCTGGTGGCATGCCTCGACGACGACGGCGCGGCCGCCCTCGTGCGGCGCACCGGGGCGGGCAAACGGATAAGAACCTATGGATACTCCTCCGGTGCCGATGTGATGATCAGCGGCACCCGGTCGCTGGGCAGCACCTCGAACAGTCTTCTGAGCTTCACCCTGGACGGCCTTGACAGCAGCCAGGAATTGCAGCTCGGCGTTCCGGGCCGGTACAACATCCTGAATGCGGCGGCGGCCTTCTCAGTTGGCCTGGAGCTGGGGATAGACCCGGCTGCGGCGGCAGCTGGACTTGCCTCATTTTCAGGTACGGCCCGGCGCTTCGAAGCGAAGGGTGAGAGCGCCGGGGTCCGGGTGTTCGATGACTATGCGCACCATCCCACCGAAGTTGCGGCCGCCCTCACAGCGGCGCGCACGGTGGCCGGTGGCCACTCGGTGCACGTCATTTTCCAGCCGCATCTCTTCTCCCGCACCCGCGAATTTGCGGCTGAATTTGCCGACGCGCTGTCGCTGGCTGACTCAGTTGAGGTGCTGGACATCTATGCTGCGCGGGAGGACCCGGTGGAAGGCATCACCAGCCGGCTGATCACTGATCGGTTAGCCGTTGCCGGCGGCTATGCGCCGGATCCCCAGAAGGCGATGCGGGACATTTCTGAACGCGCCGCTCCGGGGGACATTGTGCTGACAGTCGGAGCAGGGGACGTAACCCGTCTGGGACCGGAGCTGGTCGAGGTCCTGGGGCAGCGTACCCCCCATTCTGATTCCACGGGGCAGAACCGGTGAGTGGGCGGAAGCCCCGGCGCCCGTCAAACACCCGCGGGCACGGAACCGGTGGCCCGGACGTTATCAGCGCACAGAAAGACGCCCCCGGTGCAATCGACCGGGAACCGGGAGGGCCGGCAACTGTCATCGCGTTTCCGGAACCAGTGGCGCGCCGGCGCCGACGCTGGTGGCTGTGGGGAGGCATCGGCGTCGTTCTGCTGGTTGCGGGGCTGATCGCGTACCTGGTCTTTTCCCCGGCGCTTGCCGTGAGGACCCTTGACGTTCAGGGAAACAGCCTGGTGTCCACCGAGGAGGTGGAGGAGGCGCTGGAGCCCCTGATGGGCGTCTCGCTGGCACATATCGGTGACGACGACGTCCGTGCGCTGCTGGGGGATTTTGCGCCCGTGGAGAGCGTCGCAGCAGCGGCTGCGCCGCCGTCAACCCTTTCGGTGAACATCCAGGAACGGGTTCCGGTGGCTATTTTGGCCAGCGGAGGCGGGTTTGTGTTGATCGATTCCTCGGGGCGGCAGTTGGCCTCGGTCGAGGACCGTACCTCAGTTGCCCTGCCGTTGATCGACGGCGGTGAGGGCGCCGTCGACAGCGCGGTGTTCTCATCCATTGCCCGGGTGCTCGCCGCGCTGCCCGAGGACATGCTCTCCAGGCTCGTCAAAGCCTCAGCTGACTCAATCGATTCCGTTGAGCTGTCCCTCACGGACGGCAAGACAATTTTCTGGGGGAGCGCTGAGGATAACGAGGCCAAGTCGGTGGTGCTCAAAGCGCTGCTGGCAGCGCCGGCGTCGGACCCTCCCGTCAAGGTCTACGACGTCAGCACTCCCACGCGTCCGGTGACGCGGTAAAGAATCGTCCGACACGCTGGAGTGGTCGTTGCAACTGGGTGGCCGTGCACCTAGCGTCTCAATAGAAGTTACTTGACATAACATTAACTTTCAAGTTGAAAGTTAATGTTTGGAAGTGAAGGTTGGATCAGGCTCCAGCCGTATAAGAACCCATACAGCGCAAAGATTCGAACAAGGGACACAGGACGTGGCAGCACCGCAGAATTACTTGGCCGTTATCAAGGTCGTAGGCATCGGCGGCGGTGGCGTGAACGCCGTCAACCGAATGATTGAGGTTGGCCTGCGCGGCGTGGAGTTTATCGCCATCAACACCGACGCGCAGGCCCTCCTGATGAGTGACGCCGACGTCAAGCTTGACGTTGGCCGCGAACTGACACGGGGACTCGGTGCGGGCGCCGACCCCGAGGTTGGCCGCCGGGCAGCCGAAGATCACACCGAGGAGATCGAGGAAGTGCTGCGCGGCGCGGACATGGTATTCGTGACGGCAGGTGAAGGCGGCGGCACCGGCACTGGCGGCGCTCCAGTGGTGGCCCGCATCGCCCGATCGTTGGGTGCGCTGACCATTGGTGTGGTCACCAGGCCGTTCACCTTTGAGGGGCGGCGCCGCTCTAACCAGGCGGAGACCGGCATAGATACCCTGCGGGACGAGGTGGATACCCTCATTGTCATCCCGAATGACAGGCTGCTGTCCATCAGCGACCGCAATGTCTCGATGCTCGATGCGTTCCGCTCCGCCGATCAGGTGCTGCTGTCCGGTGTGCAGGGCATTACCGACCTCATCACCACACCGGGTCTGATCAACCTCGACTTCGCGGACGTGAAGTCTGTGATGCAGGGTGCGGGATCAGCCCTGATGGGTATCGGTTCGGCCCGCGGCGAGGACCGTGCCGTGAAAGCCGCCGAACTGGCTATCGCATCGCCGCTGCTTGAAGCGTCCATCGACGGCGCCCACGGAGTGCTGCTCTCCATCCAGGGCGGTTCGGACCTTGGCCTCTTCGAGATCAACGAGGCCGCGCGGCTGGTGCAGGAAGTGGCCCACCCCGAGGCAAACATCATCTTTGGTGCCGTCATCGACGATGCGTTGGGCGATGAGGCACGGGTAACGGTCATCGCGGCCGGGTTTGACCAGGTGGACGCGACCTCCCAGCCGGCCACGCCTGCGGCGAAACCCACTACGGCTCCGGCTGTGGGCAACGATCAGGCCGGCTATCCTGCGCAGACGGTGGGGGCAGGTGCCGGACTTGGAGCCTGGTCCCAGCAGCGCTCCAACGGCAACGGGTCCAGGCATGATGTTCCGGCGGATGCCGGCTTTGATGTTGACCTTCCCGCCGTGGTGGAGCCGGAATATGCGCACCATCGCTCGGACGACCTGGACGTGCCGGACTTCCTGAAGTAACGGTACCTACTTGTTCTACTGGCGGTCCGAGGTTTCTCCCGGCGTGTGGGCGGCATTCACCGACCTGCACGCCGGGAATCTTGCGTTGCACGCCGGCGACAACCACGCACAGGTTCCCAGCCACCGTGCACGGCTTGAGCGGGCCATGGGAGTTCCCGGCGGCTCACTCGCATTCATGAACCAAAACCATTCCACCGTGGCCGCGCTGGCCGGACTCCGGGAGCCTCCGGCGGTGGAGGGCCAGGCTCCTGCGGTGGAGCACGCGGTCCCTGGTGCCCCCGACGCTTCTGGAGCCCTAGACGCTTCTGGTGCCCCGGACGCAGACGCCATGGTGAGTGCGGGCGGCAGCCGACCGCTCGCCGTCCTGGTCGCGGACTGTGTACCTGTTGTTATTGCCGCTACGGCCGGGGACACCGGCACCGTCATGATCGGCGTGATCCACGCGGGACGACTGGGCGTGCGTAACGGCATCGTGAAGAATACTGTTGCGATGATGAGCTCCGCTGGAGCACGGTCCATCTCGGCCTGGATTGGCCCCTCCATCTGCGGAAACTGTTACGAAGTGCCTGCGGAAATGCGCGACGACGTCGCCGGGCTGGTGCCCAAAGCGTGGGCGGTGACGCGTTGGGATACGCCAGGGCTCAACTTGCCCGCGGCGGTGAAGGAGCAACTGGAACAGGAGGGGGTGTCCGTGCATCCCGTAGTTGCGCCGTCGTCGTCGTGCACGCTTGAAAACGGTGACCTCTACTCCCACCGGGGGTCCACGCAGGGTCGGCCCGCTGGACGTTTCGCCGGTCTGGTATGGCGCTCATGAGCGGTGGTGCGGAGCGCACGCGGGAACTTACTGACAACCTGGCTGCCGTGCGGGGCCGCATCGAGTCTGCGGTCACGGCCTCGGGCAGGGCTGAAACACCCCGCCTGATAGTCGTCACCAAGTTCTTCCCGCTGCAGGACGTACAGATTCTCGCGTCGCAGGGCGTTCGGGATGTTGGGGAGAACCGCGATCAGGAAGCCGCACCCAAGGCCGAACAGGCTGCCGCACTCGATCTGAGATGGCATTTTGTCGGCCAGCTTCAAAGCAACAAGGCACGCTCGGTGGTCCGGTACGCGCACGCCGTGCATTCTGTCGATCGACCGTCATTGGTGGCAGCGCTCGAAAAAGCGATGGCTGCCGAGGCCCAGGACCGTGCATCGCGCGGGATGCCGCTGCGGGCGGAGCTTGAGTGTTTCATCCAGGTGGACCTTGCCGACGGGGACACCGACCGGGGGAGGGGAGGGGCAAAGCCGGAGGAAACCGCCGGACTGGCTGCCAGGATCGAAGCCGCTGCCGGACTGCGGCCGGCCGGTGTCATGGCCGTGGCACCCCTCGGCGCTGACCCGGCCCACGCGTTTTCCGAACTAGCACGGATCTCCGCTGATCTTGTCCATCAGTTTCCCGAGGCAACGGGGATTTCAGCGGGAATGAGTGCTGACCTGGAAGCAGCGGTTGCAGCCGGGGCGACACACCTGCGCATCGGGTCCGATGTACTGGGTGCAAGACCCCCGTTGCGGTAGCGTCTGAGCTGTAACCGCGGGTAATCCAGGGCAGTCCTGGACCATCTGGGACAAACCGGCAATACTTCAGGGAACGACAGGAGCTACCATGGCTGGCGCACTGCGCAAGACAATGATCTATCTTGGGCTCGCCGATGGTGACGAGCACTATGAGCCCGAGCAGAAGAGCACAACCGGCAGGAACGAGGACTACTCCGTGGATTACGACCGTGACGAGCGCCATATCGAATCAGCGCCTGCCATGAAGGCACCGCGGGAGGAGTACCGGGCACCGGTCACTCCCATCAAGCGGGCTCAATCGGCACGCGAAGACTCGGCTGCACTCCGCCAGATCACCACGGTGCACCCACGTTCCTATAACGATGCCAAGATCATTGGTGAGAGCTTCAGGGACGGCATTCCGGTGATTATGAACGTGACCGACATGGGGGAGTCAGACGCCAAGCGGCTGGTGGACTTCTCGGCGGGGCTTGTCTTTGGCCTTCATGGCAACATTGAGCGTGTGACCAACAAGGTTTTCCTGCTGTCTCCGTCCTATATTGAGGTGCTTGGCGAGGATCAGAAGACCAGCGAGGCGCAGGCCAGTTTCTTCAATCAGAGCTAGCGCGGTTTACTGTTACAGGTATAACTTCCAAACGTGTTCTTAGGACTGTGACTAACGCGTGAGTCTGGTTTTCGCTCTTGTCTATCTAGTGTTGATGCTGTTTCAGCTCGCACTCATCATCCGTATCGTGTACGACGCGGTGCAGATGTTTGCACGGGGTTGGCGGCCAAAACGGCTGGCACTGGTGCTTGCATCAGGGGTTTACTCCGTCACCGACCCACCCATCCGACTGTTCCGGCGGCTGATTCCACCGTTGCGGCTCGGCGGAGTATCGCTCGATCTCGCCTTCCTGGTGGTCTTCCTCGCGGTTTCCATTCTGAAGACTATTGCGGGTAGCCTCGCCATGGCGTAGGCCGGTTCGTTTTCGAGATCTAAAAGATATACGCTGATTCACATATTGGTGTGAACTTAGAGTTTCATGTCCACAATTCGGTACCGTAGTCAGGTCTGCTTTCAAGGCAGTTTATGACTTTTATCCACTATGAGGTGACCAGATGGCCCTGACGCCAGAAGATGTTGTCAACAAGCGGTTTCAGCCCACTAAGTTTCGTGAAGGCTACGACCAGGATGAGGTAGACGACTTCCTCGACGAGATTGTCGTGGAGCTTCGCCGGCTCAACCAGGAAAATGACGATCTGCAGCGCCAGCTCGCGGAGGCATCGTCCAGCACCTCCCAGACCGCCGCTGTGCCAGCGCCCGTTGCTGCAAGCACCCACACCGAAGAGGTGCGGGAGGAAAAGAAGCCCGAAGAGCCCAAGGTTGAGGCTCCCAAGGCGGAGGAGCGTCCTGCGCCCGCTGCTGCACCTGTCGCGGCTGCACCGCCTGCAGGCGGTGGAGCAGAGTCCGCTGCCGGAGTGCTTGCCATGGCGCAGAGGCTGCATGACGAGTATGTCAACGCCGGTGTGGAGCAACGCGACAAGATCATCGCTGAAGCCCAGATCGAGGCCAGCAGCATGGTCAACGATGCGCAGGAGAAGAGCCGCAAGACCCTCGGTGCGCTGGAGCAGCAGAAGGCTGTGCTGGAGCGCAAGGTTGAGCAGCTCCGTGGATTTGAGCGCGACTACCGTTCGCGTCTGAAGGCCTACATCGAGGGCCAGCTGCGGGATCTTGATTCCCGCGGGTCGGTTGCCTCCGAGACCGCTGATTCGTAAGACTGAGCACTCAGATTAGTGGCACCGCCCAGGCGGCAGTGCCCTGGTTGACCTTAGAGGCCGGCCGTCGGGTAAT
>NZ_KI914981.1:29607-35187 GCF_000520595.1 Arthrobacter sp. H5 | reverse complement strand
GACGGCCGGCCTCTGCCGTATTCTGGAATGACCCCTGACCGCGTCAGGAACCAGATCCCCGCATCCTCGGACCCGAAAGCGTAATGACAGACCAATCACCCGGCCCCGGCCATTCGCAGGTACCGGCCACCCATGGCAGGAGGATCGGCTTCCGGTACGCTCTGCTGCTTCTTTCCTGCACCGTGGTCGCGTACATCTTTGATCAGCTCACCAAGATCTGGGTGGTCTCCAGCATGACCGAGGGCCAGATCACTCCGGTCCTGCCGCCCGTCCTCAGCTGGCACTTCATCCGCAACTCCGGGGCCGCGTTCTCCATTGGTACGGAATTCACCTGGGTGTTCACCATCATCATGGTCATTGTGTCTGTGGCGATCCTGACGCAGGTCCGCAAAGTGGCTTCATGGGGCTGGGCAGCTGCCCTGGGGCTGGTACTTGGAGGCGCCCTGGGCAACCTGACGGACAGGCTCTTCCGGGAACCGTCGTTCGGCCAAGGGCATGTGGTCGACTTCATAGCGTTACCGAACTTCGCGATTTTCAACATCGCGGACTGTGCGGTGGTCAGCGGCGTTGCGCTGGTATGCCTCCTGACGCTGCGGGGCATCGGCCTGGACGGGCGGCGCAGCAATGAGGTGCCGGAGGATCAGGATGCGGGAGAAGCGGAGGCAACCGATGATGGAAGGCCTTAGCACGTACACAGTGCCTGCTGACGCGGGAGGTCAGCGGGTGGATGCATTGCTCGCGGCTCTGACCGGCGAATCCAGGTCCACGACGGCGTCCTGGTGCGCCGGAGGCCTGGTGACTCTGAACGGGCAGACAGTGGGCAAATCCGTTAAACCGGCAGCTGGCGGCACGCTGACGGTTGATGTGCCCGCGCCGGCAGCTCCGCTGGGAATCGTTGCCGAACGGGTGGACGGTATGGGAATCCTGTTTGACGATGATGATTTTGTGGTGGTCGATAAACCTGTCGGTGTAGCCGCACATCCATCGCCGGGATGGGTTGGCGCCACCGTCGTGGGGGCGCTAGCCGGCGCCGGTTACCGCATTTCCACCTCCGGTGCGCCCGAGCGGGTTGGTATTGTCCACAGGCTTGACGTCGGCACGTCGGGTGCAATGGTTGTCGCCAAAACGGAGCATGCCTACACCGCGTTGAAACGAGCGTTCAAGGAGCGCACCGTTGAGAAGCAGTATCACGCCCTGGTCCAGGGTCTGCCGGACCCTCTGACCGGTACCATTGACGCTCCCATCGGGCGGCATCCCGCGCACGACTGGAAGTTTGCTGTGATGGAAGACGGACGCCCCTCCATCACCCACTACTCGGTTATTGAAGCGTTTGGGAAAGCCAGCCTGGTGGAAGTCCAATTGGAAACCGGAAGGACCCACCAGATCCGGGTGCACTTTTCCGCGCTGAGGCATCCGTGCGCGGGCGACCTGACCTATGGGGCAGACCCCCGGCTGGCGGCGGATCTGGGGTTGACCCGCCAGTGGCTGCATGCCAGCCGGCTCGCATTCGAGCACCCGCGTACCGGTGAACGGGTGGAGGTTCCTAGTCCGTTCCCAATGGATTTGCAGTATGCACTTGACGCACTGAGCTCCGGCGCCGCCTGACTGAGCCTCACGCAGTGCGCCTGCGCTGAGCCGGCGGGGCCCTGGCCTAAACTGAGTGGGTGGTATCTACAGCTCCAACCAAAGACTCCTTTGTCCACCTGCACAATCACACCGAGTACTCCATGTTGGACGGGGCGGCCCGTCTCACGGACCTGTTCAGCCATACGGAGGAACTGGGCATGAGTGCCCTGGCCACCACCGACCATGGGTTTGTTTTCGGAGCGTTCGACTTCTGGGACAAGGCACGGAACGCCGGGGTCAAGCCGATCATAGGTGTCGAAGCGTATCTGACTCCCGGCACCGCGCGGGCGGACAAAACCCGCGTGCAGTGGGGCGGGGGAGGGCGCGACGACGTTTCCGGCGCCGGTGCTTACACGCACATGACCTTGTGGTCGGAAACGACCGAGGGCATGCACAACCTTTTCCGGATGTCTTCCCTTGCCTCCCTTGAGGGCTACTTGTACAAGCCGCGCATGGACCGGGATCTGCTGCAGACCTACGGTAAGGGACTCATCGGCACCACGGGCTGCCCCTCCGGTGAGGTGCAGACAAAACTCCGGCTCGGCCTCTACCGGGAGGCCGTCCAGGCTGCGTCCGACTTCCGCGACATCTTCGGCGTCGACAATTTTTTCTGTGAGCTGATGGATCACGGGCTCGATATCGAGCGCAAGGTGCAGGGTGATCTCATCAAGCTGGCCCGGGAACTCGGCCTGCCGCTGGTTGGCACGAATGACCTTCACTACACCCACGCGGAGGACGCGAAGGCCCACGCCGCGCTATTGTGCGTTCAGTCCGGATCAACCATGGCGGATCCGAAGCGCTTCAAGTTCGACGCCGATGAGTTTTACCTGAAGTCCCCAGCTGAAATGCGGTCGATCTTCCGTGACCACCCCGAGGCCTGTGACAACACCCTGCTGATCGCGGAGCGGTGCAACGTCGAGTTCAACACCAAGGCCAACTACATGCCGGTCTTCCCGGTGCCGGAGGGCGAGAGCGAACAGTCCTGGTTTGTCAAGGAGGTTGAGAAGGGACTGCAGTTCCGGTACCCGGAGGGAATACCGGACAAGGTGCGGGCCCAGGCCAACTACGAGGTCGACGTCATCACGCAGATGGGCTTCCCGAGTTACTTCCTGGTGGTGGCGGACTTCATTAACTGGGCTAAGGACCATGGGATCCGTGTTGGCCCCGGCCGTGGTTCCGGTGCCGGCTCAATGGTTGCCTATGCGATGCGGATCACCGACCTTGATCCCCTGCAGCACGGCCTGATCTTTGAACGGTTCCTCAATCCCGAGCGCGTCTCCATGCCCGACTTCGACGTGGACTTCGATGATCGGCGCCGCCCCGAAGTCATCCGGTATGTGACGGAGAAATATGGAGATGAACGCGTTGCCATGATTGTCACCTACGGCACCATCAAGGCCAAACAGGCCATGAAGGATTCATCCCGCGTGATGGGCTACCCCTTCTCCATGGGAGAGCGGCTCACCAAGGCCATGCCACCGGACGTGATGGGCAAGGGAATTTCGCTAGTGGACGTCCACAACAAGGATGCGCAGCGGTATTCCGAAGCGGAAGAGCTGAGGGAACTCCTCAAGCAGGACGCGGACGCGGAGAAAGTCTTCGAGACAGCTCTGGGCCTTGAGGGACTGAAGCGCCAATGGGGTGTCCACGCTGCCGGCGTCATTATGTCTTCGGATCCGCTGATCGACATCATTCCGATCATGCGCCGTGATCAGGACGGCCAGGTGATCACCCAGTTCGATTACCCCACCTGCGAGAATCTTGGCCTCATCAAGATGGACTTCCTGGGCCTGAGGAACCTGACGATCATCACGGACGCCGTGGAGAACATCAAGCTCAACAAGGACATGGACCTCGTCCTGGAGGAACTTGAGCTGAATGACAAACCCTCTTACGAGCTTCTGGCCCGGGGGGACACACTTGGGGTCTTCCAGCTTGACGGCGGACCCATGCGTTCGCTGCTGAAGCTGATGCGCCCGGACAACTTCGAAGACATTTCGGCCGTGATCGCCCTGTACCGGCCCGGCCCGATGGGCGCCAACTCGCACACCAACTACGCACTGCGGAAGACGGGCATCCAGGAGGTCACTCCGATCCACGCCGAATTGGAGGAACCCCTGGCGGAAATCCTCGGCACCACCTATGGCCTGATCGTGTATCAGGAGCAGGTGATGGCCATTGCCCAGAAGGTGGCGGGATACTCCCTGGGCCGTGCGGACATCCTGCGACGTGCGATGGGCAAGAAGAAAAAGTCGGAGCTGGACAAGCAGTACGAGGGCTTCGCCGACGGAATGAAGCAGAACGGGTATTCAAGTGCAGCCGTGAAAACCTTGTGGGACATCCTGCTGCCGTTCTCGGATTACGCGTTCAACAAGGCCCACTCCGCCGCGTACGGGCTTGTCTCCTACTGGACCGCGTATCTGAAGGCCCACCACCCGTCCGAGTACATGGCCGCGCTGCTCACCAGCGTGGGTGATGATAAGGACAAGCTGGCGATCTACCTCAACGAATGCCGACGCATGGGGATCACCGTGCTGCCGCCGGACGTCAACGAATCCAGCGTGAATTTCACTCCGGTCGGAACCGACATCCGCTTTGGGATGGGTGCCATCCGCAACGTTGGAGCCAACGTGGTGGGCGCAATGGTGGGCGCGCGGCTGGAGTTGGGAGCTTTTACCTCCTTCAGCGACTTCCTGCAGAAGGTACCGGCCGTTGTGTGCAACAAAAGAACCATTGAGTCACTGATTAAGGCGGGGGCCTTCGATTCACTGAAGCATCACCGGCGCGCGCTGGCGATGATCCATGAGGAAGCGGTGGACTCTGTGGTGGTCCTCAAGCGGAATGAGGCGGCCAACCAGTTCGATCTCTTCAGCGCGTTTGACGATCCCGGCGTGGGTACCGGACTGGCCGTGGACATTCCTGATCTACCCGAATGGGAGAAGAAGGACAAGCTCTCGTTTGAACGCGACATGCTGGGACTGTACGTCTCGGATCATCCGCTGCAGGGCCTGGAGGGCATCCTCAGCCAGCACGCGGATTTGTCCATCACCTCCGTGATCAGCGAGGAGGGACCGGCCGACGGCGCCACCGTCACCATCGCGGGAATGATCACTTCCCTGCAGCGCAGGATCGCCAAGAACAGCGGAAATGCCTACGCACGGGCCGAGGTTGAGGACCTTGCCGGTTCGATGGAGGTCATGTTCTTTGGTCACGTCTACGGACCGATCGCCGCCGTTCTGGCCGAGGACCTGATTGTTGTGGTCCGGGGGCGGCTGCAAAGGCGTGACGACGGCGCGGTCACCCTGAATGCGCAGGAACTCACCGTGCCGGACCTCAGCGAGGGCCACTCGGGCCCGGTGGTGATCTCGATGGCACATCACAAGGCAACCGAGACCGCGGTGGAGGCGCTGGGCGATGTGCTGCGCACCCATCCCGGCACCAGTGAAGTGCGGATCCGGTTGGCCTCCAACCGGAAGGTCGAAGTGATGAAGCTGGGAGTCGATCTGAGGGTAAATCCCACCTCGGCACTGTTCGGCGACCTGAAGGTGTTGCTCGGACCCGCGTGCCTCGACGCTTGAGCGTCGATGATCGCAGTGCCGGGCAGCGCTCCGGGCGCTGTTAAGGTATAGATCATGCACAATCCGTCCAGCGGCCCGTCCGCGACCTACCCTCCGCCCGTCTACTCCGGGCCGGGCAGTGACATTCCCGTGCCGCCCGCGTCGCTCCTCTGGTGGGCCGGCGCCATGGCGGTGCTCGGCGTCCTGATGGGCGTTCTTTGGTGGCTTACGGCTCCCGGCGGCGCACTGCAGGGCGACCGTTCGCTGGCCGAGACCTGGCTGGTCCGCGATCTGGTTCTGGCCGGGATGGAAGTGGTTGCCGGCGTCGTCGTTGGTTGGCTGCTCATCCGCCGCGCGAATCTTCCCGGGGCGTGGCAGCGGATGGCGGCCGCCGTGG
>NZ_KI914981.1:11936-29507 GCF_000520595.1 Arthrobacter sp. H5 | reverse complement strand
GGCCGCCGTGGCCGGCTCGGCAATCGGCTCCGTGCTGGCGGTCGGTGTGGGGCAGTGGCTTGGGATGATGTTCAACGGTGGAGAATCCGAGTTTCCTTTTGTTCTCCGCTCGCCGGGTGTGGTGGCGCTCTGGCCGGCGGTAATCGCCCTGGTGGTCTTTGTTTCCTCCCTGCTGGGCATTCTCCTCAGACCGAAACCGTAGCGGTCCGCGCCTTCCCCACAATCCACGGTGCGCGTGTCCGCCGGTAGACTGGTGGGCGTGACTTCCGCTGCCCCAGAAACGTCCTTTGCCACCTTCCGAACCACCGACTTGCGCGGACGCCGGCTTTCACCGGCCGAGCTCAAGGCTGCCCTGCCGCGCAGCACGACGACGGCTGAATCCGCTGCCGCCGTGGTGGAACAGATTATCGATGACGTGCGCAGCGGGGGCTTCATAGCTCTGAGCGGACTCGCCTCACGGCTGGATGGTGTCGAGCAAACACACCCGGCGGTACCCCTCGAAGCTTTGCAGGAAGCGCTGGACTCGCTTGACCCGGTGGTGCGGGCTGCGCTGGAGGAGTCCATTGACCGCGCGCGGACGTTTGCCCGCGCCCAGGTTCCGGCGAACATTGAGGTCAACATCGGGCCGGGTGCGGTCGTCACCCAGAAATGGGTGCCGGTGTCCCGGGTTGGACTGTACGTTCCCGGCGGGCTCGCGGTACTGGCATCTTCGGTGATCATGAATGTTGTCCCGGCGCAGGCGGCGGGCGTGCGGTCGATTGCGCTGGCCTCACCGCCGCAGAAGGAATTCGGCGGTCTTCCGCACCCGGTGATCCTTGCTGCCGCAGCCCTGCTGGGTGTCGACGAGGTGTGGGCTATTGGGGGTGCGCAGGCCGTCGCCGCCTTTGCTTACGGCGTGGACGGTGGCGGAAGCGTTCCCTCGCTGGAACCCGTCAACGTGGTCACCGGTCCGGGAAACATCTACGTGGCAACCGCCAAGCGGTTGCTCAAGGGCGTGGTGGGGATCGATGCGGAGGCCGGGACCACCGAGATAGCAATCCTCGCGGACCAATCGGCCAACCCGCGGCTAATCGCCGCTGACCTCATCAGCCAGGCCGAGCACGACCCCAATGCCGCTTCAGTGCTCATCACGCCGTCGGACGCCCTGGCGCACGCCGTCAGGAGTGAACTTTCGCTGCAGGTGCGGAAAACCAGGCACCGTGAGCGGGTGGAGACGGCGCTTTCGGGTCCGCAGTCCGGAACCATCCTGGTGGACGACGTCGACCACGGTGTAAGCGTCTGCAATGCGTATGCGGCGGAACACCTTGAGATCCACACGGCCGACGCCGCCGCCGTGGGCGCCCGCATTACAAACGCCGGAGCGGTGTTCATTGGTGACTTCTCGCCGGTGAGTCTGGGGGACTACTGTGCAGGTTCGAATCACGTGCTGCCGACCGCGGGAAGCGCGGCTTTTGCCTCGGGTCTGAATGTCATTACGTTCCTTCGCGCGGTGCAGGTGGTGAACTACAGCCGTGAGGCCCTGCGACAGGTCAGCGGACACATTGTCAGCCTTGCCGGGGCCGAGGATCTTCCGGCCCACGGGGATGCCGTTGCGCTTCGCTTTGCGTCGGAGGACCACTCCTGAAAACACCACATGTAGTAATAACACGGTTGTAGTTTCACTACATATAGTTCTAGAATAGGTTCCAGTCCGCCTGGCGGGCCGAGGGTGGCGATCAACGAATCGAGGTGTGGCATGTACTGTCCTTTCTGCCGCAACGCCGATTCGCGTGTCGTGGACAGCCGGCTCGCCGATGATGGGTCCGCCATCCGGCGCAGGAGGCAGTGTCCTGAATGCGGCCGCCGTTTCACAACCGTCGAAACCACCAGCCTGAGCGTCATCAAGCGGTCGGGCGTGGGCGAACCGTTCAGCCGGAGCAAGGTCATCAACGGCGTCCGCAAGGCCTGCCAGGGCCGGCCGGTGACGGAGGATGACCTCGCACTGCTTGCCCAGGAGGTCGAGGAAGCTGTCCGCGCCAGCGGAGTCGCCGAGATCGACGCCCATGAGGTGGGCCTTGCCATTCTTGGCCCGCTGCAGAAACTGGACCAGGTTGCCTATCTGCGGTTCGCCAGCGTTTACCAGGGCTTCGAATCACTCGAGGACTTTGAAACCGCCATTGCCAAACTCCGCCGCGAAGCCGATGAACATGCCGGCCGTGCCCCGTCAGGCAGCCAACGGCCGTTGACGGCACAATAAAACTCCGGTGGTGGCTGCGGAGGGGAAGCCGACGCCACCACCGGCACCACCTCAGCCCGCAGCGGAACTTCAGCGGCCGCCGCTCACCGGCACATTCGCACCGGTCACGTAGCCAGCCTCGGCGGACAGCAGCCAGGAAACCGCGGCGGCTATCTCGTGCGGTTCGGCTCCGCGGCCCATCGGAATAGTGTGGTTGAGCCGTGAGACCCGGTCAGGCATGCCCGCTGCGGCGTGCAGGCCGGTGTTGGTGCTCCCGGGGGATACCCCATTGACGCGGATGCCCTGCGCGGCAACCTCCGCGGCCAGCCCAACCGTCAACACATCCAGCGCCCCTTTGGTTGCCGCATAGTGCCCCAGGTACCGGGCGAACCGGCCTTGACGGCTGTGGAGGAAATGTTGATGATCGATCCGCCTGCTCCGCCGGTGGCCGTCGACATCCGCCGGTGGCCGTCGACATCCGCCGGACCGCCTCACGGCAGACCAGCAGCGGGCCCATCACGTTGACGTCGACCACCCGTTCCAGGATGTCCACTGGAACATCGCTCAGTGTGCCGATCAGGTCACCGGTGATTCCGGCGTTATTGACCACGGCGGTCACCGGACCGAGCACCGACGCTTCGTCGAACAGCCGGACGACGTCGCGGGCTGCGCTGACATCCGCCTGTACCGCGACCGCAGTACCGCCGTCGTTATTGATCCGCCCGGCCACCCGCAATGCACCCTCGGCGTCGCGGGCATAGTTGACGACGACGGCGTAGCCGTCCGCGGCACAGCGGGAGGCAATTGCCTCACCAATGCCGCGGCTGGCGCCGGTGACAAGGGCTGTCCCCAGCATGTGAGTAGTCCTAGAGCTGTTCGTGTTTGAAGTGCAGCGCGGCCTGGAGCGCCGCTCCGACTATTCCTGCATGGTTTTTGAGCTCCGCAGGGATGATGCGGGTCCGCAACGACAGGTTCGGAAGGAAGTCCTCGCTGCGCTTGGAGATGCCGCCGCCCACAATGAACAACTCCGGGGAAAACAGGAACTCGACATGGGAGAAGTAGCGTTGGAGCCGGACCGAGTATTCATCCCAGTCAAGGCCGAGCCGCTCCCGCGCGACTGCAGAAGCCTGGGTTTCGGCATCATGGCCGTCAATTTCCAGGTGTCCCAGTTCCGCGTTGGGAACCAGATGACCGTTGAAGATGAAGGCGGATCCAATTCCCGTGCCCAGCGTAATCACCAGAACCGTGCCATCCACGCCCTCACCCGCGCCGTAACGCACCTCTGCCAGCCCCGCGGCGTCGGCATCGTTGATGACGTGGACGTCTCGTCCCAATACCCGGGTAAAGAGGGCGTCCACATCGGTGTCCACCCAGCTCTTGTCGACGTTGGCCGCCGACCGCGCCACACCGTGCTGGATAATCGCGGGGAAGGTGACGCCGATGGGCATCTCAGGTTGAGGAGCTTCAGCGCGGCTGGAAAGCTCCTTGACGATCTCTGCAACCACCACGGCAACGGCGTCCGGTGTTGCCGGCTGGGGGGTGCTGACCCGAAATCTGCTGCCCACAATCTCCCCTCGGGCAAGATCGACTATGCCGCCCTTGATTCCGGTCCCGCCAATGTCAATGCCGATCACGGTGGCCGGTAGTCCTCGTGCGGACTTCTTCTTCTCGCTGTTCTTGCCCATGTTTCTCCAGGGGTTTTGTGCGGGTGGCTTGGTCGTTCACCCCGGCTCAGAATGCCGGGGAAGGGTCAGGGAAGTGTGAGGATCTCCACGCCGGTCGGTGTCACCAGCAGGGTGTGCTCAAACTGGGCGGTCCGCTTGCGGTCCTTCGTGACGACTGTCCAGTTATCCGGCCACATGTCCCACTCGATGGTTCCCAGAGTGAGCATTGGTTCGATGGTGAATGTCATGCCGGGTTCAATGAAACGGTTGTAAGCGGGAGCGGCGTCGTAGTGGGGAATGATCAGCCCGGTATGGAACGCTTCGCCGACGCCGTGCCCGGTGAAGTCGCGCACTACGCCGTAGCCAAAACGGCGCGCATAGGACTCGATGGCCCGGCCGATCACATTGATCTCCCTGCCGGGGGCAACCGCTTTGATGGCACGGTTCAGTGCTTCGCGGGTCCGTTCCACCAGCAACCGCGATTCCTCATCCGCGTCGCCAACCACGAATGTGTAGTTGGTGTCTCCGTGCACACCATCGATGTAGGCGGTGATATCTATGTTTATGATGTCGCCGTCCTGCACCACGGTGGAATCCGGGATCCCGTGGCAGATGACCTCGTTCAGGGATGAGCAGAGGGACTTGGGAAACCCACGGTAGCCGAGTGTCGACGGATAGGCGCCGTGGCTCAGCAGAAATTCGTGTCCCACCCGGTCCAGCCGGTCTGTTGTGACGCCGGGTTCAATATGACGGCCAACTTCGACGATGGCGCGGGCGGCGATCCGGCTGGCACGGCGGATCTTTTCTACGGTTTCCGGGGATTTCACCTCGGAGCCCTCGAACTTCGCGGGGCCCGCCCGTCCAACGTATTCGGGGCGCGCTATGGACGGGGGTACGGGAAGCGGTCCGCTTACCGATCCGCGTTCAAGGGTACCGACAGGTGCGGTAGTGGAATAGAGGGGCATACCCTTGATCCTATCGGTGGGAAGCAGTTGAGTGATAAGTGTCAGTAGTAAGTGTCAGCAGCCAGTTTTGCTGAAGACAACGCAGGAGGGAGTCAGATAATGGTGCAGTACTGGTACAACATTCGGACCCGCGAGGTCGAAGAGGATGCGCAATCCGACTGGACGCAGCTGATTGGGCCCTACAGCACCCGTGCGGAGGCCGAACGGGCGCCCGAGAAAGTCGAGCAGCGCAATAAGGCATGGGAAGCCGACGACGACGACTGATTAAAAACTGTGCTCCGGGCCGGGGAAGGTTCCGCCCCGGACTTCGTCTCCGTATAATTTGGCAGCGTCGGCGAGCACGCTCCGCACGTCAGCGAACTGCTTGACGAATCTCGCCTGCTTTCCCGAACGGAGCCCCGCCATGTCCTGCCACACGAGTACCTGGCCGGTGGTGGACCCGCCGGCACCTATGCCAATGGTCGGCACATCAATGGCGCGGTCGACGGCGGCCGCGACCTCCGAGGGCACCATTTCCATCAGGACACAGAACGCGCCCGCCCCAGCCAGGGCCACGGCGTCGTCGATCACCTGCTGGCCGGTGTTCCCGCGGCCCTGAACGCGGTAGCCGCCCAGCGAATGCTCGCTCTGGGGAGTGAAGCCGACGTGGGCCATGACCGGGATACCCGCGGTGGTAATGGCTCGGACCGTCTCCGCGTAATGGCTCCCGCCCTCCATCTTGACGGCGTGGACGAGGCCCTCCTTCATGAGGCGCACTGAGGATTCCACGCCCTGGGCCGGGGAAACCTCGTAGCTGCCAAAGGGCAGGTCGGCCACCACCAGCGCGCGCCGCGTACCGCGGGAAACTGCGCGGGAGAACATGATCATCTCATCAAGGGTGATTGGCAGCGTTGTCTCATGGCCAAGCACATTGTTCGCCGCTGAGTCGCCCACCAGCAGGACCTCGGTACCGGCTTCGTCGAAAATCTGCGCAGCATACTGGTCGTAGGCGGTGAGCATGGCAAACCGCCGGCCCTCGTTTTTAGCCGACTGAAGGTGGTGCGTCCGGATGCGCGCAGGTGACGGGCTCGACGACGCCGGCCGCTGGGCGGGCGGGTTGACGCCGGTGCCGTAGGGTGCTGGGATCTCTGCGGAGCTCATGCCTTCGAGCCTACTTCACAGGTAACCGGTGTGTAACATGCGCCCGGCACACTGATCGGGCGGCCGGTTGGCGCAGTTGGGTGGTCATCATCAGTAGAGTGAACCGTAAAGTGCGGTGGCCGCTGGTCCGGTACCCAAGCACTGGTTAACGAGTGGAAAGAGGTAGGCATGGATCGGCAGCAGGAATTTGTACTGCGCACCATCGAGGAACGCGACGTCCGGTTTGTACGCCTTTGGTTCACCGATGTGGTTGGTTCGTTGAAATCCGTTGCACTCGCCCCCGCTGAGGTGGAGGGTGCCTTCGAGGAGGGCCTTGGCTTTGACGGCTCATCCATCGAAGGGCTGGCACGCGTCTTCGAGTCCGACATGCTGGCGCAGCCCGATCCGTCGACTTTTCAGATCCTGCCCTGGCGGGGTGAGAAGGAGCAGACATCCAGAATGTTCTGCGACATCCTCACGCCGGACGGCGAGCCCTCAACTGCTGACCCGCGTGGGGTGCTCAAGAAGACCCTGACCAAAGCGGCCGACATGGGATTTACCTGCTACACCCATCCCGAAATTGAGTTCTACCTGCTGAAATCCGATGAGCTTGGCGCTGACGGCCAGCCTGTTCCCGTGGATCAGGCAGGCTATTTTGACCACGTTCCCGGGGGAGTGGCACAGGACTTCCGCCGCACCGCCGTCGCCATGCTGGAATCCGTAGGTATCTCCGTGGAGTTCAGCCATCATGAGGCGGGGCCGGGCCAGAATGAGATCGATCTCCGGTACGCGGACGCTCTGCAGACGGCTGACAACATCATGACCTTCCGCACGGTCATCAAGGAAGTGGCGCTGACGCAGGACAGTTACGCCACTTTCATGCCCAAGCCCTTCTCCGACCACCCCGGGTCCGGCATGCACACGCACTTCTCCCTGTTTGAGGGTGATGCCAATGCATTCTTCGAAGCAGGCGCTGAGTTCCAGCTTTCCAAGACCGCGCGCCAGTTCATCGCGGGTATTCTGCGGCACGCGCCGGAGTTCACGGCGGTCACCAACCAGTTTGTGAACTCCTACAAACGGCTCTGGGGCGGCGGCGAAGCGCCAAGTTACCTGTCATGGGGCCACAACAACCGTTCCGCCCTGGTCAGGGTTCCCCTGTACAAGCCGAACAAAGGTCAGTCCGCGCGGATCGAGTACCGCGGTATCGATTCCGCCACCAACCCCTACCTTGCCTACTCCGTGCTCCTGGGAGCCGGGCTGAAGGGAATCGAAGAGGGCTATGAGCTCCCTCCGGGTGCGGAGGATGACGTCTGGAGCCTCACTGCGGCCGAGCGCCGGGCCATGGGACATGACCCGCTGCCGGCCAGCCTGCATGACGCCGTCCGTGCGATGGAGGAGTCTGAACTGGTGGCCGAGATCCTGGGCGAGCAGGTCTACGAGAATTTCCTGCGTAACAAGCGCGCGGAATGGCACGACTACCGAATTCAGGTCACGCCCTACGAGCTGAGGCGCAATCTCGGCATCCTCTAGCCGGCAGCCAACTATGAGCCTGAACAGGGAACTCATCAGCAAAGGGTTCACCGACCTCGACAAGAGCAGCCGGTTCCTCGGCGCACCCGAACTGGACAAAGTTGACCGGGATGCACTGTTCGAGGGGTTGACCTACGCAGCCAGTCCTGACCTTGCCCTGCAATCGCTGGTGCGCCTGCTCGCCGTGCAGCCCGAGCTCGCAGGCCTCGTGAACGACGGCGACGGCCACAGTGAGCCGATGTTCCGCTTGCTGGGGGCGTCGGAGGCACTGGCTGAGTTCCTGATGCGGCATCCTGAGCATACAAATGCCCTCCGGATCCGCCCCAGCGCGGAACCAGGAACGGTATCGGCGGACCAGCTCCGCGCCTCCTTGCTGAACGCCGTCAAAGCTGATGCGGCATCGGTTCAGCCGGTGGCGAGGATAACTGGGCGGGAAGCGCACGCCGCCCTGCGTGCCTGCTACCGAAGGCACCTCACCGAGCTGGCCATCCGTGATCTGTGTGCTGCCTCCCCGGTGGACTACCTGCCGGCGGTGGGCCGCGAGCTGGCTGACCTTGCGGCTGCCGCCATCGAAGCTGCACTGGCCGTATCGCGGGCGGAACTGGCTGAATCCTTTTCGGCCACAGACATCGCCTCGGTCCAGCTGGCCGTCATTGGCATGGGCAAGTGCGGCGCCGGAGAGCTCAACTACATTTCCGACGTCGACGTGATCTATGTGATTGACGCGCCCGTGCTGGAGGAGGGCACCGCCATACGGATCGGGACGGCGCTCGCGTCGGGCATCTCCCGTGCGATCACTTCCGCGGCCGGCGAGCCCGGACTGTGGGAGGTGGACACCAATCTCAGGCCTGAGGGGCGGGAGGGTCCTCTGGTGCGGACGCTGGATTCGCACCTCACCTACTACGCACGATGGGCGCAGAGCTGGGAGTTCCAGGCGCTACTCAAGGCACGGCCGATCGCCGGTGACCCTCAGCTGGGCGCCCGCTATCACAGCGCCGTGGGTGAGCTGGTATGGAGTTCGTCCGAGCGTGACGGATTTGTGGAATCGGTCCAGGCCATGAGGAGGAGGGTCACCGACAATATTCCCGCGCACGAAGTGCAGCGCCAGCTCAAGCTTGGGGCCGGTGGTCTCCGCGATGTCGAGTTCACTGTGCAGCTGCTGCAGCTTGTCCACGGCAAAGCTGATGAGTCGCTCAGAGTGCAGGATACGACGTCGGCAATTGCCGCGCTGAGCGCTGCCGGTTACATTGGACGGACTGATGCGCAGGAATTTGACGGTTCCTACCGGTACCTGCGAGTGCTGGAGCACCGTATCCAGCTGGTGCAGATGCGCCGCACACACCTGATGCCTGAGGATGATTCCGCTTTGCGCGCACTGGCGAAGGCGTCCGTCGGCTCCCTCGACACCTCCCGTCCCACAGCGGCCGGCCTGTCAGAGAAATGGCAGACGACCAAGCGTCTGGTGCGCCGGTTGCATGAGGCAATCTTCTACCGCCCGCTGCTCAACACCGCCGCGAATCTCAGCGTGGACGAAGTGAAACTCACTCCGGCGGCCGCCCGGGCACGCCTCGCGGCCCTGGGCTACATCGACCCAAAACGCGCGATGGACCACATTGAGGCACTGACGGCCGGCATCAGCAGGCGCGCCGCCCTCCAGCGGCAGCTGTTGCCGGTGCTGTTGTCCTGGCTTGCGGACGGCGTGGATCCGGACGCGGGGCTGCTGGGATTCCGCCGCCTGAGTGATTCCCTGGGCCAGACGCACTGGTACCTGGGGATGCTGCGGGACTCGAAGGCGGCGGCGGAGAGACTATGCCACATTCTGTCCTCCAGCCGTTTCATCACGGATCTGCTGGAGGTTTCCTCCGAATCAACAAAGTGGCTTGGCTCGGACAAACAGCTGGCTCCGGTGCCCTTCGAAGTTCAGTGGCAGGAAATCCTCTCCAAGATGTCGCGCCACCCGGAACCGCGCGAAGCCATGCGGCTGATCCGGCTGATCCGCCGACGTGAATTGCTGCGGATCGCCATCGCGGACAGCTCCGGGCTGCTTGATCAGGCCCAGGTGGGCCGGTCGCTGTCCGATGCCGACCGGGCAGCTGTTCTCGGAGCCCTGCACGTCGCCGAAGGGACGGTGTTTGCGGAAGAGGAGCCAGCCACCGACGTGGTGGTGGTTGCCATGGGCCGACAGGGTGGCCGGGAGATCACCTACGGGTCCGACGCCGACGTCATGTATGTCCATCGGCCCCGCCCGGGCGCCGGCGAGGCAGCCGCGCAGGCGCAGGCCGAGCGCATTGTGAGTCAGCTCTCCGCCCTGCTGCATCAGCCGTGTACGCCGGCAATTCTTGCCGAACGCGTGCTGGAGGTTGACGCAGACCTTCGCCCGGAAGGAAAACAAGGACCCATGGTCCGGTCGCTGGACTCCTTCCGTGAGTATTATCGTCGCTGGTCGCTCATGTGGGAGTCGCAGGCCCTACTGCGGGCGTTGCCCATTGCCGGCAACGACGCCCTGGCGGCGGACTTCGTCAGGTTGATCGATCCGGTCAGGTATCCCAAGGAAGTCACGGATGACCACGTGCGGGAAATCCGACGGCTGAAGGCACGGATGGAGTCCGAACGGCTTCCGCGCGGAGCCGACCCGTCGCGGCACCTCAAGCTGGGCCGCGGAGGACTGAGCGACGTCGAATGGCTGATTCAGCTCCTTCAGTTAAAACACGCGCACCGCGTGGAGGACCTGCGCACAACGTCAACGCTGGAGGCTATGGCAGCAGTGGAAGAGCACGGGATCCTGCCCGCTGAGGACGTTGCCACGCTTCGCCACAGCTGGCAGCTGACAAGCCGCATCCGGGCAGCCAACACTATCTGGAGCGGTAAACCGTCCGACGTGCTGCCCTCATCCAGAACCGACCTGGAAGCTGTGGCCCGTTGGTGTGCCTATGGGCCGGGCATGGGCGCAACGCTTGAAGAGGATTATCTTCGGCTGACCCGGCGTTCGCGAGCGATCTTTGAACGGCACTTTTACGGTTACTGAACCTGACTGCAGGAGTGTGCCGCGCGCCGTCGTCGTGCTGGGTTTACGCTTGCCGGGGTTCTCGGTCACTTAGTCAACTATGGTTGACGTCTCTTCCTTCCGTCAATTAAAGTTGACGCATGGAGGTGGAGAGGTTGAAAACACTGGTTGGATCAATGGACAGCGGCGGTCCCGTGGATGCACTGCAGGCGGTTGCCCAACTGCACCGTGAGGTCGGCCGGGCGGAGGCATCCCTCGTTCGACGGGCACGGACTGCGGGCCTTTCCTGGGAAGCCATTGCACAGGCTCTCGGGGTGAGCAAGCAGGCCGTGCACAAGAAATACGGAAGGTGTTGATGTGAACAGGGCAAAAAAGATGCCCGCACCTCAGGGTGCGGGCAACTTTGTGATTTAGCTAGACGCCGTAATACAGCTCAAATTCGTAAGGGTTCGGGCGTGCGGCGAGCGGGGTGATCTCGATTTCCCGCTTGTACTCGATCCAGGTGTCGATCAGGTCCTGGGTGAACACTCCGCCGGCCTGCAGGAACTCGTTATCGGCTTCCAGTGCGAGCAATGCTTCCTCAAGAGAGCCCGGGGCCTTCTGGATGTCTTTGGCCTCCTCGGCAGGGAGTTCGTAGAGGTCCTTGTCGATAGGGTCGGCCGGCTCAATGCGGTTCTTGATGCCATCCAGGCCCGCCATCAGTTGCGCTGCAAACGCCAGGTAGGGGTTGGAGGAGGGGTCCGGCGCGCGGAACTCGATCCGCTTGGCCTTCGGGTTTGAACCGGTGATGGGAATGCGGATACCGGCGGAGCGGTTGCCCTGCGAATACACCATGTTCACCGGTGCCTCGAAGCCCTTGACCAGCCGGCGGTAAGAGTTCACCGTGGGGTTGGTGAACGCAAGAACGGCCGAAGCGTGCTTCAGGACGCCGCCGATGTACCAGCGGGCAAGATCGGACAGCCCAGCGTAGCCGCGCTCGTCGTAGAACAACGGCTCGCTGCCGTTCCAGAGCGACTGGTGGCAGTGCATGCCTGATCCGTTGTCGCCGAAGATGGGCTTGGGCATAAAGGTTGCGGACTTACCCCACGCATTTGCGACATTCTTGACGATGTACTTGAACTTCTGCAGGTCGTCAGCAGCGTGGGTCATGGTGGTGAACTTGTAGTTGATCTCTGCCTGCCCGGCGCCGCCAACCTCGTGGTGCGACCGCTCGACTTCGAGGCCGGCATTGTCCAGTTCCACGCAGATGGCGTCACGGAGATCTGCCTGCTTGTCCACGGGGGATACCGGGAAGTACCCGCCCTTGAACGGGGTCTTGTTGCCCAGGTTCCCGCCAACTTCCTCGCGGCCGGAGTTCCACGGGGCTTCAATGGAATCGACCTTGTAGAAGCTGCCCTGGGGAGAGGACTCGTACTGGACATTATCGAAGATGTAGAACTCAGCTTCCGAGGCAAAAAATGCCGTATCCGCGATACCCGTCGAGGCCAGGTACGCTTCGGCGCGCTCTGCCACGCCACGCGGATCGCGGTGGTAGGGGTCGCCGGTGCGGGGGTTCACAATCGAGAAGTTCAGCGCAAGCGTCTTTTCGATCCGGAACGGGTCGATGAATGCAGTGGTGGGATCCGGGATAAGCTGCATGTCGGATTCAGCGATGCCCTGGAAACCGCGAATGGACGACCCGTCAAACAACTGGCCGTGCACAAAGAAGTCCGCGTCGACCGACTTTGCCGGTACGTTGAAGTGCTGCTGCACCCCAGGGAGATCGGTGAACCGGACGTCGACAAACTTCACATCTTCGTCAGTGATGTACTTGAGGACTTCGTCCGCATTCTTGAACATCGGGGGTATGCTCCTTACGCATATTCTTCGGATTTGCACTTGGCATCGGCGAGCCGGCGCTCATAATACTTGGCGCTCTTGCTCTACTGCCGCAGCGGCAACAGTGTCAACACTAAAACCGCGCAGTTTCCCGCCGGTGTCGCAAATGTTTCCGGCAGGTTACTTAAGCAAACGGCAGGCAAACGGACTGCCAACCGGGTGCGACCAGCCTATCGCGCTTCCGGCGAGAGGCGGAGATTGTCCCAGGATGTGGTCGGTTCGCCGGTAATGACAGGGTTAAGCTTGAGCCGTGGTGGATCGCAGAGATATTGGCTCATGGCTTGAAGGACCGCCTCCTTTGGGCGACGGACGTTGGCCGGGACGCCGGCTTGGCCGCCCCTCCGATGGCCCGGGATCGGTGGCACGGACGGGACGCCGCGCAGGAGCAATCATGATCGACTGGGCGCTGTGCGCCGTCATCTCGGCCGCGTTCTTCAATTACAACGGGTTCGCCACACTGGGAATTTTTGCTTTGGAGCAGATTTTGCTGGTGGGAACACTTGGCTACAGCATCGGCCACAGGGTACTGCGCCTGCAGGTCCAGTCGCTGAGCGGTGCACCGGCAGGGTTGGGGCCCGCGATCGTGCGCACACTCCTGTTGTGCCTGGTCATCCCGGCTGTGGTCTTCGACGAGGATCAGCGTGGCCTTCATGACCGCGCAGCACGCACCATTATCGTCAGGCGTTGATCCGGTGACGCAGGCAGGCAAACAGCGAAGAGACCACCAACGACGACGGCGAAGCGCCGCCTAGCGTCCGCGCATTGCCTTGCGGTCTGGGCGTGCTTTCATCGGGTCCACACCCTTGGGGATGGGCAGCCGCGTTCCGAGCGCCGTGAGGCGCTTGTCCACGGCCTGTACTTCCTGCTTGGTGAGGTTCTTCTTGAGCTTCTGGGCAGTCTTGGAAATTTTCTGCAGGGGAACCTGGCCCTCGCCGCGCCCCGACTGAATGACATGGATCTCGACATTGGGCACAATCCGGTTCATCTTCCGGCGCTCCGCGTCCACGAGCTGCTTGACACGCACGGATGGCCCCTCAGTGACCAGTACGATTCCGGGCCGGCCAATGGCCCGGAAGACGGCGTCCTGCGTACGGGGATTAACCGCCACTGGCTGCTCCTGCAGGATCCAGCCGCGCTTCAGCACACTCAACGCAGCCCCTGCGGCTCCCGCCTGCCCCTCAATCTGGGAGAACGCGGCTCTTTCCGCCCGGCGGGAAAGGATGAAAACGGCGGCGAGGAAGGCCAGAGGCACCGAGATGAGCACCATGGTGACCACGTTCTGAATCAGGAAGCCGATCGCCAGACCGACGGCAATGATGCCGAGGAAGGCCAGCAGCATGATCCACACGACATTGGGATCGTTGCGCCGGGTCATCTTGAAGACCTCGACGACCTGCTTCATCCGTCCCGGTTTTTTGGCAGACTTGTCCGCCTTCGGTTTCCGGGAGAAGAGCCGGCGTTTCGATGGTTTTGCGGTTGATCCGTCTGATTCAGTGCTGTTGGCCATAGTGCTTCAATTCTACGTGATCGCAGGCACGTGTTAGTGCTGCCTGCTGTGATCGTCCGGACGTCCGGACGATCACCCTGCCAGAAGGCTTGACGCCTCCTGGGCCGTGGAACCTGAGTCCTCGATGTGGGCAAGTTCCGGCGGCAGTTCAAGACCCTTCCTGCGCATCGCGCGGGCCCACAGCCGTCCGGCGCGGTAGGAGGATCGCACCAACGGACCGCTCATCACACCCAGGAAGCCGATCTCGTCCGCCTCTTGCTGGAGTTCAACAAACTCCTGCGGCTTGACCCAGCGGTCCACCGGCAGGTGCCGTTCACTCGGGCGCAGATACTGGGTGATCGTGATCAGGTCGCAGCCGGCGTCGTGCAGATCGCGCAGCGCCTCCGAGATTTCCTCCCGGGTCTCGCCCATCCCCAGGATCAGGTTGGACTTGGTGACCATGCCCTGGTCCCGGCCCTGGGTGATGACATCCAGCGACCGTTCATACCGGAAGGCGGGACGGATGCGCTTGAAGATTCGTGGAACAGTCTCAACGTTGTGCGCGAATACCTCGGGCGCGGCCTCGCAGATTCCAGTGATGTGCTCGGGTTTTCCGGAGAAGTCCGGAATGAGGATCTCCACGCCGGTGCCCGGGTTCATGCTGTGGATCTGGCGGATGGTCTCTGCATAGAGCCAGACGCCTTCATCGGCGAGGTCGTCCCGGGCAACTCCGGTCACCGTGGCATAGCGCAGGTTCATTGACTGCACGGATTGGGCCACCTTGTACGGCTCGCTCCGATCGAGAGGCTGCGGCTTTCCAGTATCGATCTGGCAGAAATCGCACCTGCGCGTGCATTCCGAACCACCGATGAGGAACGTGGCCTCGCGGTCTTCCCAACACTCAAAGATATTGGGGCAGCCGGCTTCCTCGCAGACCGTGTGCAGCCCCTCTTTCTTGACGAGGTTCTTCATGGCCACAAATTCCGGACCGATGTTGACCTTCGCCTTGATCCAGTCGGGTTTGCGCTCGACTGGTATAGCGGCGTTGCGTGCCTCGACGCGCAACAGGCGCCGTCCTTCGGGGGCCAGGCTCACAGTAAAACTCCTTCCGGCCGGGCGGTGCCGGCGGGTTCGGCTGTCCCGGTGGCGCGGAGGTTGTCCGCGGCGCCGAGGACCAATGATTCTTCATTCTTGCGCAGTTCCTCTTCAATGCGCGAAACGATGTCGGACGGTGTGACCGTTTGTCCGGTTTCTTCGGAGATACTGGTCACGCCTGCGTCGGTGATGCCGCAGGGAATGATCTGGGAAAAAGGAGCGAGGTCATTGCTGCAGTTAACCGCGAACCCATGCATGGTGACCCTGCGGTTGATGCGGATGCCTATCGCAGCGATCTTGCGGGCCGGTCCGCGGGGATCAGCATCGATCCAGACCCCGGAACGGCCTTCAATGCGAACGCCCTCAAGGTCGTAGTCGCGCAGGACAGCGATGATGACGTTCTCGAGGATTCCGACGTAGCCGGCAACGCGCGTGGGCTCGGGCAGCGCGACGATGGGGTAGCCAACCAGCTGACCGGGCCCGTGCCAGGTCAACTTACCGCCGCGGTCCACCGGCACCACCGGTGTGCCATCGAACGGAAGCTCACCCTCTTCGGTGCGTTTACCCGCGGTGTAAACCGCGCGGTGTTCCAGCAGCAGGACGGTGCTGTGCGCGGTGCCTGCGACAACCGACTGGTGGAGCAAACGCTGCCGTTCCCAACCGTCCAGGTAATCGACAAACTCCGGATCGAATCCAATACGGGAAAACTCAAGAGCCATGCATCTAGGGTAGACCTCCGGGAAGGCTGATACGGCCCCGCGATCTTCGTGGGCGGGGCCACCCTGTGGATAACTTCGACGGCGTTTCGTGAATTCGGCTAGAACTGACGCATGGATAATTTCGTTCGGCAGACCTCTGCGGGGAGCCCTGTGCGTGGTGACGCCACCTACCTTCCACCGCGCCCGGAGGGCTACCGCGCCGAGAGGCTGTTGGGAGTCGGCGCCAGTTCCACGGTCTGGTTGATCAGGCCCCACACAGGCGGAAATCCCTGTGCACTCAAGGTCATGACCCCGTCCGACACCGCTGCCGCGGACGATCACGCCTCCATGATGCGTGAACTGCGGCTGCTGCAGCGTTACACCCACGAACACCTCGTTGCCGTCCACGAGCTGATGCCCACAGATCAGGGCCCGGCGCTCAGGATGGACCTTGCTGCCGGGGATTCCCTGCTCAGACTGGTCTCTTCCCGGGGAGCACTTTCCATCGGCGAAGCAGTGACCATTCTCACACCATTGGCGCAGGTGCTGGCCTACCTGCACGCTGGAGGTGCGGTGCACGGTGATGTGTCACCGGGCAATGTGTTGTTCACTGCAGAGGGAAAACCTCTGCTGGGAGATCTGGGAGTGGGTCGCCTGCTTGGTGAGGAAACACGCAGCCGCGCCGGTACACCTGGATTTACGGATCCTGCTGGCATTGAGGATCCCAGCAGGCTCGGAACAGCCTCGGATATCTACTCTTTGTCCGCTCTGGGCTGGTATGCACTCACGGGGAAGGCTCCTGACCCGGCTCTCCAAAGACCCCCACTGTCGTTGATCGTGCCCGGGGTCCCCGCGGATCTTGTGTCCCTGATCGAAGCGGGGCTGCACGAGGATCCTACCCAACGACCACCGGCGATTGGTTTTGCGCGGGCTGTTGCGCACGCTGCGCAGCCTGTTCCAGTGGACCTGGTGGCCGCCGTCCATCCAAGCGTGCTTCCTGAGCTCCGAACCCGCAGGGCGGTCCACCACGGGTCCCCGGCCAAGACCCGCACCCGGCTGCGTGCTGTCCGGCCGGTCCGCACCCGACGGGCGGGTTCACGCCGCCCCGCGGCCGGAGCCCCCAGGAACAGTACCGGCAGAGTGCCGTTCAAAGCGGCGGCCATCGTGACGGTTCTGGCCGCAGCACTGGTGATCTGTGGAGCATTGCTGGCGGTGCCTCATCTGGTCACGCCGGTGACCGCGGAAGGGGCACCCGGGCAGGACCGCATAACGGCGCCTGCTCCCGTGCAGGAAGAGACTGAACTCACCAGCCAACTGCGGGAGCGGTTGGCGGACCAGGATCCGCTGATTGTGCTCGGAGCGCTGGCGACTGTGCGGGCGAGAGCGTACTCGCTGGCAGATGCCGGTCTGCTGGAGCAGGTGAACGTTGCAGGTTCACCGGCCATGGCCTCGGATCAAGCGGCGTTGGACGGGCTCATCTCCAGCGACCACGTGTATCAGGGTCTTAGCGTTCGGCTGGAGGACGTGAGGAAGGATGTTGTGCCGGGAGGGCCAACGACTGCGGGAACCGCCGTCTCAGCCAAGGCAGTGACATCGGCGTATATCGAACGCGCGCGGACGGGTGAAACCGTCCGGGAACAGAAGGAACCGACAGTTCAGGAGCTGACCTTTGTGTTGAAGCAGCAAGACGGTGCCTGGAAAATCCACTCCGTCCATGAGGCTGATGCAGCATGACGGACCCAGGGAGTGGTGCGCCCGCAGCAGGAGACCCGCTGTGGCTATGATCGGATCATGGGTTCCTCACATTATTTGCGCTATCCGCATGTCCACGGCGATCTCGTCACTTTTGCAGCCGAGAATGACATTTGGGTTGTCCCCGTCCAGGGCGGGCGGGCCTGGCGGGTCTCCGCGCTGCAG
>NZ_KI914981.1:9429-11836 GCF_000520595.1 Arthrobacter sp. H5 | reverse complement strand
GCGCTGCAGCAGCCGGTACGCAATCCACGGTTCTCGCCGGACGGTTCGGTCATCGCCTGGACAGCAGTTCAGGGCGGTGCGCCCGAGGTGGTGGCCGCTAACACTGACGGCGGTGATTTCCGGCGCCTCACTTACTGGGGCCACCAGAGCACCAAGGTCAAGGGATTCACCGCTGGTGGTGACGTCATTGCAACCTCGGCATTCCGTCACGAGGACCCACGCCACGCCTGGGCGTACCGGGTGCCGTTGGACGGCTCGGGCCAAACGGTATTTCCCTACGGACCGCTTGAAGCGATTGTGCATGGAGAGGCACTCGGCGATGAGCGGCCGGTGGTCATTGCAAGCGTCATGACCCGGGAACAGGCGTGGTGGAAGCGCTACCGGGGCGGCACAGCGGGCAAACTGTGGCTCGACTCAGACGGCTCAGGCGATTTTAGCCGCTTCCTTCCCGAGCTGGACGGGAACCTGACCGATCCCATGTGGGTTGGCGGACGCCTCGCATTCCTCTCCGACCATGAGGGATACGGCAACCTGTACTCCGTGACCGCCGACGGGGACGATCTGCAGCGCCATACCGACCATGAAGAGTTCTATGTACGGCACGCGGCCACGGATGGTTCGCGCGTGGTGTTTGAATCCGCCGGCACCCTCTGGCTGTTGGATTCGCTCGACGCTGCGCCGGTTGCCTTGGAGATTTCACTCGGCTCGGCCTCCACCGCGCGGCGGCCGCAGGCGCTCAATGTTGCCAAGCACCTGGCCTCGGCGGTGCCTTTGATTGATGGAAGCGCGAGCGTGGTGGAAAGCCATGGCACGCTGCACCTCCTGACCCACAAGGATGGACCGTCGCGGGTTGTGGAGGCCACAGCTGGTGTCCGTGCGCGCCTCGGGCGGCCCGTCGGGCGCGACAGCGTGGCCTATATTGCCGATCACGACGGCGAGGAGGCGCTCTACATCCGTCGGTTGTTCGGCACGGACACACTTCCGGAAGCGGGTGCCCAGCCGGACGCGACGGCTTCGGGAGAGACTTCCGGAGGATCGGACCTGCCCGCGCCCGTCCCGGCGGGACCGCCGTCCGAGGAGGTCCCGGACCAGGCGGAACCGGCTGCGCCGGTCGATGGTGATGGTCCCGAAGCCACAGTCCTGTCGGCACAGGACAGCGCGCATCAATCGGGCCTTGTCCGCGTGGGCTTCGACGGTCCGTTCCGGGCAAGTAACCTGTGCGTCAGCCCCAGCGGCGAAACGATTGCCATTGCCGGGGAGATGGGACAGATCCTTATCCACGCGGTGGGAACAGGATCGCTTTTTGAGCTTTCCTCGACTCCGCACGGGGCCATTGACCACCTTGACTTCTCTCCGGATTCGAAATGGTTGACGTGGGCTGAACCCGTGACCGGCGAAGGTGCGCGCACCCGGATTCGGCTCGCCCAAGTGTCCAAAGGCGCCGACATCCACGACGTGACTGATGGTCGGTTCCGTGACCATGCGCCGTCGTTCACGCGGGATTGCCGCTTTCTCGCCTTCCTGTCCGACCGCAGTTTTGACCCGGTGTACGACACCCACCGTTTTGACCTCAGTTTCCCGGTATCCACCAAGCCTTTCCTCGTGGCGCTTGCCGCGGAAACCCCGTCGCCCTTTGGCCCGGCAGTCCATGACGGCTCCGAGCCCACAGGCAACGGCGATGGCGCGGACGAGGCACCCGCTGTGATTGTGGATGGAGAGCGGCTGGCCGAACGCATCATCACGGTGCCGGTTGCACAGGGCGGCTACAGCGGGCTGCGTGCGGTGAAGGACGCATTGCTGTGGACATCCGTTGACAGCTTCGGAGTCACCGGCGACGGCAGGGCAACCACCGACGCCAAGGATCCGGCGAGTCGGCTGGAACGGTTCGATCTCGCCGGCCGCACGGTTGACGTGCTGGTGCAGGAAGTGGATTCCTTCACCATCAGCTCAGACGGCTCTTCCGCCGTCGTCATTCACGGCGGGAAGATGACCGCCGTCCCCACCAAGGGAAAAGTTGAGGCGGATTCCCAGGAGCGGGTGGAAGTTGAGCTGAACCGGATCCGGGTGCTGCTCGATCCACCGAGCGTGTGGCGCCAGGCATTCGACGAAGCCTGGCGGCTGCAGCGTGACTTCTTCTGGGCTGAGGACATGGGCGGCCTGGACTGGAAGGCCATCCACGCGCGCTACCTCCCGTTGGTGGGGCGCATCGCCTCCCACGACGATCTCGTGGATGTGCTTTGGGAACTGCACGGCGAGCTGGGCACCTCCCACGCGTATGTGACGCCGGCGCTGGCCAGCGAAACGGGAAGCGGCCCTCAGGGATTCCTTGGCGCTGAACTCGAACCCACCGACCGCGGCTGGTCAATCCGCCGCATCTTCGACGGTGAATCGTCCGATCCGCAGGCGG
>NZ_KI914981.1:0-9329 GCF_000520595.1 Arthrobacter sp. H5 | reverse complement strand
CCGCCGCATCTTCGACGGTGAATCGTCCGATCCGCAGGCGGCGTCGCCGCTGGCGGCACCAGGGGTTGCCGCCAGGCCCGGCGACATCATTGTGGCCGTCGACGGGGTGCCGGTTCCACCCGCACTTGGCCCGGCCGTTCTCCTCACGGGGGCGGCCGGACGAACCGTTGAGCTGACCTTGGCCCGCCACCATGACGACGACGACAGTTCATCCGTCCGCCGCGTCGCAGTGATCCCCCTGCGCAGCGAGGAAAGGTTGCGATACCAAAACTGGGTCAGTGCCAACCGTTCCATAGTCCATGATGCGTCCGACGGGAAGTTCGGCTACCTGCACATACCCGACATGGTTGCGCGCGGCTGGGCGCAGCTTCACAGGGACCTTGACCGCGAAACCGCGCGTGACGCGCTCATCATTGATGTGCGGCGGAACCGCGGCGGCCACACCTCGCAGCTGGTGGCTGAGCTGATTGGCCGCAAGGTTACCGCGTGGTCTTCACCGCGCGGGGAGCAGCCCGGCACCTATCCGGCCCACGCGCCGCGCGGACCCGTGGTGGTGTTGACCGATGAGTTTGCCGGTTCGGACGGCGACATCATTACGCAGGTGGCCAAGCTCAGAGGCATCGGCCCCGTAATCGGCACCCGCACCTGGGGTGGCGTTGTGGGAATCGATGGAAGGTTCAGCCTTGCCGATGGCACGGGCGTAACCCAGCCCCGCTACGCGTTCTGGATGACGGGCGGAGTTGAATGGGGTGTGGAAAACTACGGGGTGGATCCCGACATTGAGGTGCCGTTCCCCCCCCACGCCTACGCAGCGGGGGAGGATCCCCAGCTTGAACACGGGGTGGGGATACTCCGGGAGATGCTGGCGGAACTGCCCACCGACACCCCTCCAGTACGCAGCGGCTATCCCACTCTGCGGCCGGCTCCGCTGCCACCCCGCACGGGAAGCTGAGGCCGCTCCGGGCTTGATGCCCTAAACGCACGACGACGGCGGCACCTCAGGTGCCGCCGTCGTTGTGAGAGTGCGCGCTGTTGTGACAGTGCGCGACTAGGAAGCGAGCGCAGCGTCCAGCGAAATGTTCTTGACGCCCGTGAGTGCCTGTGAAACCGGGCAGCTCGTTTTCGCATGATCGGCGATCCGCTGGAAGTCTTCTTCGCTGATTCCGGGGATGGATGCCTTGAGGGTCAGCCGGATGGCAGTGATCCCCTCGCCGGGCTGGAAGTCTACTTCCGCGTTTGTTTCAATGCGGTCCGCGGTTTTCCCTTCCTCACTCAGCAGGTTACTGAACTGCATCGAGAAGCAGGAGGAGTGCGCCGCTGCAATGAGCTCTTCCGGGCTGGTCTTGCCGCCGGATTCCTCAGCGCGCGCCTTCCATGTGACGTCATAGGTTCCCAGCTGCGAACTGTCCAGGGTTACCTGGCCGGATCCTGCGAACAGATCACCTGTCCAGACGGTGTGGGCTGAGCGTACGGTAGCCATGAGTTCTCCTTGTGTTGGTTGATCGTCGATCGTGCAAGCAGGGCTGTCCGCCCGGCTTTATCTCATCCTAGGGAGGATAGGGGCGTTTCTGCCACAGGGTGGTCCTTCGTTCACCGCAAAGGCGGCGTCCCCTCCGCTGAAGGAACGCCGCCTACGAGATGCTGTGGTGCGCGGGCTAGAGCCCCAGATCGGCCTCGAAAGCACCGTCTTCAAGACGAGTTTTGAGCGACTGCAGGAAGCGCCCGGCATCGGCTCCATCCACCAGACGGTGGTCATACGTCAGGCTCAGGTACATCATGGACCGGATGGCGATGGTGTCCTCGCCGTCGGAATCCGTGATGACCACCGGGCGCTTGACGATCGCACCGGTGCCGAGGATACCCACCTGCGGCTGGTTGATGATGGGCGTGTCGAACAGTGCGCCCACCGACCCAATGTTGGTGATGGTGAAGGTTCCACCTGATAGTTCATCAGGACCGATCTTGCCGCTGCGCGTACGCGCCCCAACATCGGCGATCTTCTTCGCCAGTCCGGCAAGATTCAGGTTGCCGGCGTCGTTGATGACCGGGACCAGAAGTCCCTTCTCGGTATCCACAGCGATGGCCAGGTGCTCGGCGTCGTGGTAAGTGACCTCTTTGGCCTCCTCGTCGAAGGACGCGTTCAGCTTGGGGTGCTGTTTGAGCGCCTCCGTAACTGCCTTGGAGATAAACGGCAGGAAAGTGAGTTTGGCACCGTTCTGGGCCTGAAAGCCGTCCTTCGCCGAGGTGCGCAGCCGCGCCACTCGGGTCATGTCCACTTCAATGACCTGGGTCAGCTGGGCGGACACCTCGAGGGATTCCCTCATGCGCCGGGCAATGGTCTGCCGGATACGCGGTGCCTTTTCCACTGTTCCGCGAAGGTTGGAAGGCGCAGGTGTCGGGGCTGAACCTTTGGGCTGCGTGGGCGCGGATGCAGGCTTCTTTGCAGCTTCCGCGGCATCGAGTACATCCTGCTTCCGGACACGTCCCCCAACTCCCGTGCCTTTGACCGAGGAGAGGTCAACGTTGTTCTGATTTGCCAGCCGGCGGACCAGGGGAGTGACATAGGCGGCGTCGGAACCGCCTGCGGCGTCGGAACCGCCTGCGGCGTCGGAACCGCCTGCGGCGTCAGATGCCCCGGCGTTCTTCGCCTCAGGCGCCTTGTCCTGCTTTGGCTGTGGTTCTTCTGCGGCGTCGCTGGATTCCGCGGGCTCGGATTCCGCTGGCTCGGCAGGGCTTTCCGATGCAACAGGTTGTTCTGCCGGTTCCTCACGGTCCTCCGACGGGGCAGCGGCAACCGGCTCCGCCTCCTTCGGCTCGGCCTTTGCCGGAGCTGAAGCGCCGGCTCCGATCAGGGCCAGGACTGAGCCGACCTCGGCGGTCTCATCCTCATTGACCCGGATTTCCTGCAGCTTGCCCGCGACAGGAGACGGGATCTCGGTGTCCACCTTATCGGTGGACACTTCCAGCAGGGGCTCGTCGACCTCAACGTCGTCACCAACAGCCTTCAGCCAGCGGGTCACTGTCCCTTCTGTGACACTTTCGCCCAGTGCCGGGAGGGTCACCTCCGTGCTTTCGCCGCCGCCTTCGCTGGAGGCATCACCCGAATCGGAAGTGCCGTTACCCGCATCTGAGGGCTCTTTGTCTGGATCTTCGGAAGCACCCTCAGGGGCGTCCGGCTGTTCCTCAGCCGGAGCATCATCGGCGTCCTGCGCTTCCGGCGCTTCAGTTTTGCCCTGGTCCGAAGTGTCCCCGGCATCAGACTCACCGGCATCGCCGCTGTCATCAGAGCCGGACCCATCGCCAATGCGAACCAGGGGTGCCCCGACCTCGGCGGTCTCGTCTTCAGCGACGAGAATCTCCTCGATCACGCCCGCCACAGGGGAGGGTATTTCGGTGTCGACCTTGTCGGTGGAT
This sequence comes from Arthrobacter sp. H5, assembly GCF_000520595.1. Classification (GTDB taxonomy): domain Bacteria; phylum Actinomycetota; class Actinomycetes; order Actinomycetales; family Micrococcaceae; genus Arthrobacter_D. Next base: position 5,915 of record NZ_KI914981.1, on the reverse strand, counting down.
ACCTCCAACAACGGTTCGTCGACCTCAACGCGGTCGCCGACCTGCTTGAGCCATCGGGTAACAGTGCCTTCGGTGACGCTTTCACCGAGGGCTGGCAAGTTCACGGATTCAGACATATTGTCCCCGTCTCTCCTAAATAGTTCTTGTCCTTCGCGGACCGGTTCCGTCGAGGTATACCAGTCGGCCAAGGTTGCCAGTGATACTTATGTGCGAGCTTAGTGCACCGGTTGAAAGCCGCCGTACTTTCGACCAGTCGGCAAACAGGGATGCCGGCTGAACACTGTTCAGCCGTGCAGGGCCTTGCCTGCGAGGGCAAGGTGGGCTTCGCCCAATGATTCGTTCTGGGTTGGGTGGGCGTGGATCAATTGCGCCACGTCCTCGGGGTAGGCCTCCCAGTTCACGATCAGCTGCGCCTCACCGATCTGCTCACCCATCCGGGTTCCAATCATGTGAACGCCCACCACGGGACCGTTCTTCTCGCGGACAAGCTTCACCAGTCCAGCGGTGCCGAGGATGGAGCTTTTACCGTTTCCTGCCAGGTTGTATTCCTGCGTCTGGACACGGTCTTCCCCGAGCTTTTCCTTCGCGGCCTTTTCGGTGAGACCGACCGAGGCGATCTCGGGTTCGCTGTAGGTGACCTTTGGAATATTGACGTCTTCGACGATGACCGGCTTCAAACCAGCAATTTCTTCCGCGACGAAGATGCCCTGCTGGAATCCGCGGTGGGCAAGCTGCAGGCCGGGCACAATGTCCCCGACGGCATAAATGTTTCCGACGCCGGTGTGGAGTCGTTCGTTGGCGATCACGAATCCGCGGTCAACGGTCACTCCGGCTTCTTCGAAGCCGAGCCCGTCCGTCACAGGACCGCGGCCCACGGCGACCAGCATGAGGTCCGCCTCGAAGGTCTTTCCGTCGGCCAGGGTGACCTTGACGCCGTCGTCATTCTGCTCGACCTTCTCAAAGAAGGTGCCCGTGTTGAACTTGATGCCGCGCTTTTTGAAGGCGCGCTCAAAACTTTTCACGATCGTGGCGTCTTCGTTGGGAACAAGCGATGGCAGACCTTCAATGATGGTGACGTCCACGCCGAAGGACTTCCAGACGGACGCAAACTCACAGCCGATGACCCCGCCGCCCAGGACGATGGCGCTGGAAGGAATGGTGTCCATGGTGAGCGCATGATCGGAGGTGATGACCTTGCCGCCGATTTCCAGCCCGGGAAGAGAGCGGGAATAGGAACCGGTCGCCAGGACAATGTTCTTTCCCGTGTACGTGGTTCCATCGACCTCAATGGTGTTCTTGCCCGTGAGCTTGCCTAAACCGTCAATGACAGTGATGCCTTTGGACTTGATCAGGCCGGTGAGACCTTTGAATTTACCCGCGATTATGCCGTCTTTGTAGGCGTTCACGGCAGTCATGTCGATGGAATCGAAGGTGGCCTTGATGCCGTACTTCTCTGCCGACCGTGCGCTGTCCGCCACTTCGGCGGAGTGGAGCAGGGCCTTGGTGGGAATGCAGCCATTGTGCAGGCAGGTACCCCCCAGCTTGCCCTTCTCAATGAGTCCCACAGTGAACCCCAGCTGGACGGCGCGGAGAGCGGCGGCGTAACCACCACTGCCTCCGCCCAGTACCAGGATGTCGAATTCTTGCGCAGCTGCCGTTTCGGCCACTTGAACGCTCCCTCGCGTAATCTGTGACGCGCATGGGTTAGCGCGTCGGTTGATGATTTTGGCGGATTGCTTGGTGTGATCTGGATTCACCTTATCGCCAGATCACACCGCCATCCACTTGATGAAGGGGAGAACACACGCGTATGTGTGCAGTCTCACCCCTTGGATGTGATGCGGGGTCAACCCGCGTCGCGGTCCAGTCTCCGCACCACGTCCTCGACGTAGGCGAGCAGGGTCCGGACTCCAACCCCCGTTGCGGCCTTCGGCGTGTAACCGTGCGCGCCGCCCTCGTTGAACGCCGGGCCGGCGATGTCCAGGTGTGCCCAGGGAATCTTTTCGCCGTTGATCTCACCGACAAACTCACGCAGGAACACTGCGGCTGTCATCATTCCGCCGAACTTCTCCCCGATGTTTGCGATATCGGCAATCTGGGAATCGAGGCTCGAACGGAGTTCCTCCGGCATGGGCATGGGCCAGAACTGTTCGCCGGCCCGGTCTGCGGCCGCTTTGATCGCGTCGCGCACGCCGTCGTCTCCCATCACCCCGGAGACACGCTTTCCCAGTGCAACCATCTGGGCGCCGGTCAGCGTAGCGATATCGATGATCGCGTCAGGGCCCTCTTCGCTGGCAGCGGCCAGGGCATCTGCCATGACCAGGCGTCCCTCGGCATCCGTATTGAGAACTTCAACCGTGCGCCCGCCGTAGGTGGTCATGACATCGGAGGGGCGCTGGGCGGTGCCGGAGGGCATGTTTTCGGCGAGGCACAGCCAGCCGCTTACCGTGACGGGCAGCCCGAGCTCGGCGATGGCCACGACAGTATTAAGAACGACGGCGGCGCCCGCCATGTCCAGCTTCATTGTCTGCATTCCGGGGCCGGGCTTCAGCGACAGGCCGCCCGAATCGAAAGTGATTCCCTTACCAACGAAGGCTAGATTGACTTTGGATTTTGCCGGCGCGTACTCAAGCTTCACGAGGCGCGGTGGTCGGTCAGATCCTTTTCCAACCCCGAGGATGCCGCCGTAGCCGTCCTTCTCCAGCTTCTTCTCATCGAAGACTGTGACCTTGATGGGCAGTCCCTTGGCCAGATCCCTGGCTGCCTGGGCAAAAGACTCGGGGTAGAGGTGGCTGGGCGGCTGGTTGACCAGGGTGCGGGTGATGTTGACCCCGCGGGCCAGTACCGCGGCACGGTCGAGGGCTGCGCGGAGAGTGCGGTCCTGCGCCGCCGGGGTGAAGATTGTGACTTTGCTGAGACTTCTGGCGGAGGGCCGGGGCGCCTTTCCTCCAACTGCCGAGTAGTGCTCGGTGTAGGAGTACGCCCCCATCGCTGCACCCTCAGCCACGGCCGCCGCCTCGGCGACGGTTGCGGCAGGAAGGGCAATGAGCGCGCTTTCGATGCCGTCCAGCTGGCGGACCGCTGATCCTGCGGACCTGCGCAGTGTCTCTTCCGAGAGTGGCCGGCCCTGGACGGCGCGCCCGGTTCCAACCAGAACCAGGACCTCCGAGCCCGTCTCCGGAAGGCCGGGAAGACGCCGGACTTCATCTGCGGCTCCTGTCACGCCCAACAGGGGGAGACTGTCGCTGAGCGCCCGCGCGGCCTTTGCCGAGAGCGGGTTGTCGAGGAGCACTGGTCCGTCCGGGCTTTGGCCCGTGCCGATGACCAGGGCTTCGCAGCCGGACTTTTTAAGGTCCTTGGCGACTGCGGTCAGGTTGAGTTCGCTGGATTTGATCACGAAGGTCTTTCCTCACTTCCAGATGCTGGATATGGCGGACTGCTCGCTTGTGTGCTCTGGCCCGCTCCCTTAACGATCGTAGTCCCCCGGTCCGACATGCACTGGGTGATGGAGCCGGGAATGAAGAGCTGTGTCCATCGCGTTACCTCTATGAGCTTCAAACACGCGATGATTGAGGCTGTTTGCATCCGCAGCAGGCATACACCGAATTGAGGAGGAAACCATGTTGGAGCCGCGAAGCCTCTACAACGAAAATGCAACCCTCATCAACGACTCGTCACTGCGGGGTCTACCTTTGATCGCTGGATTCACAGGATTTGTCGACGCGGGCCAGGTCGTCGCGCAGGTGCGCACCGAGCTTCTTGATTCGCTGGATCACGATCTAGTGGCCCAGTTCGATACCGACCAACTGATTGACTACCGGGGCCGCCGGCCGAGGATCACCTTCGAGCAGGATCACCTGACCGGCTACCAGCCACCACAGCTTGAGCTCCGCCTCCTGCGGGACGGGCTGGGCGAGCCGTTCCTGCTGCTGACCGGCCTTGAGCCGGACTTGCAATGGGAACGGTTTGCCGCGGCTGTGGCGCAGTTGGTTACACGACTTGAGGTGCCGCTGGTCTCCTGGGTCCACTCCATTCCGATGCCGGTTCCGCACACCCGGCCGCTGGGGGTCACAGTGCATGGCAACCGCCCCGATCTTATTGACGGCATGAGTACCTGGAGGCCAACGGCGGAACTTCAGGCCTCCGTTGGACACCTTCTTGAACTGCGGCTTATCGAAGCAGGCCACGACGTCGTCGGCTATGTTGTGCACGTCCCCCATTACCTCGCCGAAGCAGAATATCCTCCAGCGGCCGTCACGGCCCTGGAATTCCTGGGCGCATCAGTGGGACGGGTGCTTCCGACGGACAGGCTGCGTGAGGCCGGACGCGATGTGGAACGGCAGATCGCCCGCCAGGTTGACGGCTCGGTCGAAGTGCAGGGAGTGGTTTCATCCCTGGAAAAGAAGTACGACGAGCGCTCCGACGGATCGCGCCGGTCGTTACTGGTCAAGCAGAACCTGGAACTTGCCGACGCTGAGGAGATTGGCTCGGCTGTGGAGGCCTTCCTCGCCAGCCCTCAGGCTGAGGATGAGCTCCGAAATCCGGATTCGGCTCCAGACAATGGCCGGCCCGCACGGGACGACGATCTTCCAGGCAGCGCGGGAGAGCAGTAGGCCTGACAACTTCGACTGAAGCACCGGCCGTCGGCCGGCGCGCATGGCTCGTGTGGTCCGTGGGCATTTTCGCCTACCTGACCGCGGTCGCGCAGCGGACTTCCTTTGGCGTGGCCGGCATTGAAGCCACCGAACGATTCGATGCTTCCGCGTCAGTGCTGTCGGTGTTTACGGTGGCGCAACTGCTGGTTTACGCCGCGTTGCAGGTTCCCGTTGGTGTCCTGGTGGACCGGTTCGGCTCCCGGGTGATGATTGTGTCCGGCGCCGTGCTGATGGCCGCCGGTCAGCTACAGTTGGCGTTTGCCGATTCCGTGCCCGGCGGGATCGCCGGACGGCTTCTCGTGGGGGCCGGAGATGCTATGACGTTTGTGGCGGTGTTGCGTCTGCTCCCCGCCTGGTTCGAAGCACGCCGGATACCCGTACTCACCCAGTGGACGGGCATTCTGGGGCAGATTGGCCAGATCCTCAGCGTTGTCCCTTTCTTAGCCGTGCTGCAGGGCTTCGGCTGGAGCCCTGCATTTCTTTCCGCAGCTGCCCTCGGTGTGCTTGCTGCTGTGCTTGGCGCGGCCGTGATCAGGAACCAGCCCCACGGGGCCGGCCAGCGCAGCTATGACAGCCTGCGCCAGACCGGGGTTTCGCTTGCGCAGGCATGGAAGCAGCCCGGGACGAGGCTCGGCCTGTGGTGCCACTTCACCACCCAGTTTTCCGGAACCGTTTTTGTGCTCATTTGGGGCTATCCATATCTAGTCAGTGCCCAGGACCTGCCGGCGGCCACAGCCTCCCTGCTCATGACCCTCTTTGTTGTGACTGCCATCGTGTGCGGGCCCTTGCTGGGGGTTTATGTTGCGCGGCATCCGCTGCGACGCTCCACTATGGTCCTTGCCATCACGGCCGCGATTTTCACCGCCTGGTTGGTGGTGTTGATCTATCCGGGACATGCGCCGCTGTGGCTGCTGGTGGTGCTGGTGGTAACGCTGGCCGCCGGTGGGCCGGGATCCATGATCGGGTTTGACTTTGCACGGACCTTCAACCCCGCTTCCCGCCTTGGGACCGCCACCGGAATTGTCAATATCGGCGGATTCACCGCTGCGCTGGTGACAATGTTTGCCATCGGCGTGGTCCTTGACCTGCTGCTGGCGAGTGGATTCTCCGGCGGGGATCTCTACGCACTTGATTCCTTCCGGCTCGCTTTCTCCGTTCAACTGGTGGTGCTGGGAGTGGGAACCGTAGCTGTCGTTGTCCTGCGGCGGCGGGTACGCGCACAGCTTGCCAGGCAGTCGGTGATTGTCCCGCCGCTTCGGG
>NZ_KI914980.1:92574-96734 GCF_000520595.1 Arthrobacter sp. H5 | reverse complement strand
ATGCGGCGCACCACCAGCCTGCCCATTCCGCCGTGGCGCAGCAGGCCATGTCATCGATGCTGTCCGCGCCGGCCACCATCCCGGCAACCAGGGACGCGAGCTTCAGCCCGGCGTTCGCGCCCTTGTCCGTCGGGACCGACAGCCAGTCGTCGGCCAGCGCCTGCAGCCCGGCGTCCCGGCCCAACACCATCATCGGCAGCAGCCCGGCCGACGCCACGAGGATCAAGGCTTAGACAGCCCCCTGCTGTCCGGCCAGGGCGATGACGGCGACACCACGCGGCTGAAGTACGTGCGTAGTCCCTTCAGCCTGGACGGATACCTCCTGCACCGAGTGGTTCAACAGGAAGGTCCACGAGCCGCGACGCACTGCCTCGACGTTGGGGACTGGCTCTGCAAGTACCCCCTGAACTTCGGCGTCTGTCAGCACATCGTCGAGCAGGGCCTTCATACCTTCCGGCCCGGGAAGGGTTGCTGCATACCAGGCCCTGCCCGCATCACGGCTGTTGCGGGTAATGGCTGGCCATCCGTCCAGTTCGCCACCGACAAAGGAGGCGATGACCTCGGCGCTGCCGGCATGGACATACTCTCCCCAGAGCGACGCTGAGCTGGACGGCAGCAGGCTGCCCTCTATCCGGAGCGTCGGTACATCTGCCTGCCCATTTCTTTCCAGGTCCGGGCCCGCTGGCGGGGCGAATTCCTCGATGCGCACCCCCAGCGTCTCAGCGAGACCGCCGAGGTATCCGCCGAAAGTGATGTGCCCATGGGGATCGAGGATGGCGCTTTGAAAGGTCACCAGCAGGCGCCCGCCCTGGCGGGCGTATTCGTCGAGGCCGGTAATTGCCTCCTTACCGGCCATAAAGAGGCTTGGGACTATGACCGCGCGGTACCGGCTGAGGTCATCCCCGGGCCGCACGAAGTCGGCGGTGACGGTACGGCGGTACAGCTCGCGGTACCAGGCGAAGGCATGCTCAACGTACCGGATGTCGCCCGGTGTCGCGTCCTGCTCTATGCTCCACCAGCTATCCCAGTCGAACATAATGGCCACGTCCGCCGGCACCCTCGCGCCGACGATGGCCTCGAGCTGGCCAAGTTCCGCACCAAGTTGTTCAATCTCGCGCCACGTCTTGGTGTCGGTGCCGCTGTGGGGCACCATTCCGGAATGAAACTTTTCGGCACCCGCAACTGATTGGCGCCACTGGAAGTACATGACCCCGTCGGCGCCACGGCTCACGCACTGGTACGAGTAGGCCCGGTTCATTCCAGCCGGTTTGGCGGCGTTGCGGCGTCGCCAGTTCACGGCACTGGGCGCTTGTTCCATCAGTATCCAGGGGCGTCCGCCGCCGAGTGATCGGACAAGGTCACGGACCATGGCCGCGTAGGCGGGGGAGTCAGGATCCGCCGGGTCCGGGTAGGAATCGTCACTGACGACGTCGACCTCCGAGCTCCACGTCCAGTAATCAACGTTCTTGAAGAAGCCCATGAAGTTCGTTGTGACCGGCACCTCCGGTGTGGCCTTGCGCAGAATCGATTTTTCCATCCGGTAGCACTCCAGCAGTTCGTCGGAACTGAACCGACGGAAATCGAGTTTTTGCGTGGGATTTTTGAAGGTCGGGGCCGCGCGCGGCGGGTAAACCTCTGCAAAGTCCGAGTACTGCTGGGACCAGAAAGTCGTTCCCCACGCCTCGTTCAGGGTCTCAACAGTGCCGTAGCGGCGTTTGAGCCAGCTCCGGAACGCCTCTGCGGACACGTCACAGTAGCAGCGGCTCACATGGCAGCCGTACTCATTATTGATGTGCCAGAGCTCGAGTGCAGGATGAGAGCCGTAGCGTTCGGCTAGGGCTTCCACCAGCCGCGCGGCAAGGCGGCGGTAGATAGGCGAGCTCGGGCAGTAGTGTTGACGGCTTCCCGGGGACAGCCGAACGCCGTCCTCGGTGACGGGCAGGACCTCGGGGTACCGGTGCGTCAGCCACGGTGGCGGTGAAGCGGTGGCTGTAGCCAGGTCCACGCGGACGCCACCAGCGTGCAATCCGTCCATGACCCGGTCCAGCCAGCCAAAGTCGAACTCACCTTCGCGCGGCTCAAGCCGTGCCCAGGAGAAGACTCCTACGGTGGCCAGGTTCACTCCCGCTCGCTGCATAAGCTGGACGTCCTCAGCCCAAACCGCCTCCGGCCACTGTTCCGGGTTGTAGTCTCCGCCGTACCAGATGGGCATAATGCTGACCGCGCTTTCTTTCGTCATGTTGGGTTGGGTGCTCAAGCTTTAATGCCGCCGGTCGCGAGTCCGCTTTGCCAGTATTTCTGCAGATAGAGGAAGGCGGCGATCAGCGGGAGAATGGATACGAGTGAGCCAGTAATAACGGTGGAGAAGAGCGCCTGCGCCCCACCGCCGGCCGCGCTGGCCGCCTGCTGTTGGGCCAGTCCCACGGTCAGCGGGAAAAGCTCCGGAGAATTGAGCATGATCAGCGGCAGGAAGTAATTGTTCCAGGTAGCGACCAGCGCGAAGAGGAACACCGTTACAATTCCTGGCGCGAGCAGCCGCAGTGCCACCTGCCAGAAGATGCGGAACTCTCCGGCGCCGTCGATCCGTGCAGCCTCAATAAGGCCGTTCGGGATGGCGTCCGCCGCGTAGACCCGCATCAGGAACACGCCGAACGGACTAACCAGCGAGGGCAGGATGATGGCCCAAGGGGTGTTGGTGATTCCGAAATTACTGAACAGCAAATACGTCGGAATTGCCAGGGCGGTCAGCGGGACCATGATCGCGCCTAGGACAATACTGAACAGTAGGGTTCCGCCGGGGAACTGGTATTTGGCGAAGGCGTAGCCAGCCATCGTTGCCAGCAGCGCAGCGCCTATACCGCTCACACCCGCGTAGACCGCGGTGTTCAGCATCCATCGGACATAGATGCCGTCCTGGGTGGTGAACACCGTTTCCAGGTTCTCCATGAGACTGAAATTCCGTCCGAACCACAGCCCGAATGTCGAGAACAGGTCCGCGTTGTTCTTGGTTGAGGCGATGACCAGCCAGATCAGCGGAAAGAGGAAGTACAGTGCGCAGGTCCACAACGCAATGGTTAGCGGTGTGCTGCGCTTGTCCTTGCGTTCGCGGCGGCTTTGCTGCGGCGCCATGAGCGCGGCGGGGGTCGAGCCCGGACCTGCTTCGTGCGCTTGCCCGGCGGTGGGGACGTGTGCGCTCATGACGCGCCTCCCCGTCGCTGTGTGCCCAACTGCACCGCGTAGCTCACGATCATGATGACGATGCCAAGGATGAACGCAATTGCCGCTGCATAGTTGATCTCCTGATTGGTAAAGGCGAGGTTATACGCGTAGTAGTTCGGCGTGTATGAATTCGAAATCGCGGTAGGTGCGATTTTGTCGAGCAGGCTGGGCTCGTTGAACAGCTGGAAGGTGCCAATGATCGAAAAAATCACCGTCAGCATGATAGCTGGCCGGATGGCGGGGATCTTGATACTCCACGCGATCCGCCATTGCCCCGCACCGTCGATTTCCGCTGCTTCGTACAGCTCCGAAGGGATGGATCGCAGCGCCGAATACATGATGATCATGTTGTAACCGACAAATGACCAGGTAACGATGTTCATCATGGAACCGAGGATGTTGTCGGGCGACAGTAGGTTCGGAGCGCTCATGCCCGCGGCCCGGATGGTCTGGGCGATTGGCCCGAAGTCATTGCCGTAAAGGTAGCCCCACATGAGGGCGGCGATTACTCCGGGCACCGCATACGGAATGAAGACCAGCAAGCGCGCGGCGTTTGCCCCGCGGGCTAGCCCGGTATCGAGGGCCAGGGCAACAAGAAGCGCAAGAGCGAGCATGATCGGCACCTGGACGACCAGGAAGACCCCCATGCGCAGAACACCGTCCATGAAGGCAGGGTCCGTTATCGCCCGTACATAGTTGTCAAGGCCGGTGAACGTCACGCCACCGATCAGCTTCCGTTGGAAAAAGCTGAGGTATCCGGAATAGAGCAGCGGCACGATCAGCATGGCCACAAAGACCACCATGAACGGAAGCACGAACAGGTAGGCAGCGGTGTTCTGCTTTCGCCTGGTGGTGCTGCCTGCGGGCGTCCTGCCCGGCATTGATCTGTTTTTCATGCGGTACCCCGATATGTGGCAGGCGGAGGCGCCGGCTGGCAGAAG
>NZ_KI914980.1:91048-92474 GCF_000520595.1 Arthrobacter sp. H5 | reverse complement strand
GCCAGCCGGCACCGACGGTTACTTGATAGTGAAACCCTGGTCTTTGCCATAGGCGGTCAATTGTTCCTGCCACGCGTCGAGCCCAGCGGCAAGGTCGCCCTTGTCGGCTATGGCCTTTCCAACCGTCTCGCTATAGCTGGAGTAGGCGAAGTCCATGTACGGCAGCCACTCGAATTCCGTGTCGACCGTTTCCGATACTTCCGAGAAGAGCCCGTTGACCTTCTGGCCCCCATAGAACTCGGATTCATCGTCCAGGAACTCCGGCGAGGAGAGCACCTCGGTGTGTGTCGGGAAGAGGAACTGCTCCGTCGCCAACATCATCGTCGAGGACTTGTCATGGTTGATCCACTTTGCAAGCTCATATGCCGCGACGGGGTTCTCCGTGGATTTCAGGACCGCGTCGGAGGACCCGCCCCAGTTGCCGGAAACACTCTCGCCTTCGCTGTACTGAGGCAGTTCCGCGGCCCGCCAGAGGCCGGAGGTTTCCCCGGCTGTGCCTTGGAGGAACACAGGACCCCAGGCGGCGGTAAGCCAGCCGGCGTACTTTCCGTTTGCCAGTCCTTGGTACCACTGGTCGGTGAAGTCCGGGTCGGTCGAGATGAGGTCCCTCTCGATCAGGTCCTGCCAGTAGCGCATCACCTCTTTGGCGCGTTCATCGTTGACGTTGACGGTCACCGTCTCTTCGCCGTCATAGCCGAAAGGCTTTAAGCCGGCCTGCCACAGCAGTCCGAGCGCCTGACCGGCTTGGTTTGGTGCGAGGTTGGAGATATAGGCATCTGTCTTCTCCCTGACCGCCTCCGCGTCTTTGGCATACTGCTCCCAGGTGGCCGCCGGTTCCGTCACGCCGGCCTTTTCGAGGATGTCCTTGCGGTACAGGTTTCCCATCGGTCCGGAGTCCTGAGGGATTCCGTAGACGGCTTCCCCTCGTGCAACTTGGTTCCACACCCACTCGGAGTAGTCGACTGATATATCGGAGGCACCATAGGGAGCGAGGTCGAGCAGGCTATCGGTCAGGGTGAAGGAGTCGATGTACTGGTATTCCATCTGCACCACATCGGGGGCGCCCTCGCCCGATTCGATGGCCGTTCTGAGCTTCTGGTAGTGCGGGGCGCCCTGTCCGGCATTGACGACCTTGACGTCAATAGCAGGGTATTCCTTCTCAAAAAGGGCAACCTCCTTCTCGATGTCGGGAACCCAAGTCCAAAACGTCAATTCGGTGGGCGTCTCCAGTGCCTTGTCGATTTCTTCCTGCGACGCCGGCTCCTGGGCGGTTTCTTCAGCAGGGCCAGCAGAACACCCGGGAAGGAGAAGCACTCCCGCTATCGCGCCTGCGCCCAGCCTCAGTGCTGTTCGTGATACAAGGTTGCGCATTGAATTCATCCTTTTGTTCGGCCCGCCGATGGTTAACGGCAGGGGTTGTGTTCAA
>NZ_KI914980.1:82598-90948 GCF_000520595.1 Arthrobacter sp. H5 | reverse complement strand
GGGTTGTGTTCAACCAGGACCAGGCAGGCCCACGGATCGAGCGACAGTTCGGTGCCGCGGGCGTGTTGGACGCCGGCAGCAGGGTCGGAGACGACGGCCGGGACCACAGCCGTCGCGGAGTTCGAACTCCAGTTGTGAAGGAACCAGATGCGGCGCTCCTGCGCCGTGCCGGAGCTCACCGTGATCGATGGCGCGTGCTCCCAATGCCCGGCTATGGCATCCGGGGCGACCCACCTGAGCAGATCCGCTGCCATCACCGGATTGGGTAACGTCCCCACGGTTGTCACGCGTCCGGTTCCCATACTGGAAGTGGTTACCGCTGCGAAGCGTCCGAACTCGGGATGGACGTAACGGACGAGCACTTCCGCTCCGCGCGCTTCGAGTCCGTCAATCCACAATGTGCCCCTGGCTCCCTCCGAGAGCGCCATATCCCCTTCGACCGCGAGTGAAATGTCGGTGTCCAGGTTTGAATACTCCTCGTAGGACACACGGGCCGCTTCCGCGAGCAGTGGCGGCGCAACAGCCAGGCGAGCCCGTGCTTCCTCATCGCCGTAAGCGGTTCGGATGCCGATTACAAGGTGCCCTCCCGCGGCGGCATAATCTCGGAGCAGATTCAATAAGTCGTCGGATGCGGTGTATAGCCCGGGAACAATTAGAACGGGGTGCTCGGCTGCCAGCTCGCTGGCACTTGCATGCACCAGTTGGACATCATGCACCACCCGGGCCTGACGCCCCGATTCGATGACGCCGCGGTAGAAAGCGTCGAAGATGCGCTGGTACGCCCGGCGATCCGGCTGCCCGCCGTCGTTCAACGGAGGGAAAAACTCCATCGCCCACTTGCTCGGGTTGCTGTAGACCAGGGTGGCATCCGCGTCGGGAACGTACCCGTCCAGAACGGGCCCGAGCTTCTTAAGTACACCTCCGATTTCCGCTACTTCCCGATACACGCGTCCGGGCTGTTGGCTGTGGGGCAAGATGCCGCCCCAGTATGTTTCTGTTCCCGAGTGAAGCGTGTGCCAGTGCCAGTATTCGACCATAGCGGCACCCCTGGCGACCAGCGCCAACGCAGCCTGGCGGAGCTGGCCGGGGAAAGGGGGATAGTTCTGGTCGCTGCCAGAAATCGACTGGGCGTTGGTTTCGGTGACTAGATAGCGCGCCTGCTTCGAAGAATATAGTCGGTCGGCCTGACGCATCAGCCCCCAGACCCCGCTCGTCGTCCAGTCCGTCATGGGGTTGTGCGTAGTGTCGAACCTTAGGTGGTCCTGTACCCCGTAATACGGGTTGCCCGCGGTGACATCCAAAACGCCGGTCACCGAGGCGTCGTCCACTGCCGGCCGCGGGTAGGCAATGCAGGTGGTAACAAACTGGTCCTCACGGGCGTACTCCCGCACGATGCCGGCCTGCCAGGCAATAAACTCCGTGGTGAGCTCCGCTTGGTAACGCCGCCATGCGAGGTCGTACTGGGGCACCGTATTCCCTTCGGGCATCCACAGTTCCGCCCAGTCGCTAATCCGGTGCGACCAGTAGGTGAGGCCCCACTCGCGGTTGAGCGCGTCGACGTCACCGTAACGGGCCTTCAAACGGTCCACGAACCGCACAAAGCTGTGCCGGCCGTGAAAAAGTTCCATTCCCGGCTCATTGTCCAGTTGGAAACCGATAACTGCAGGGTGGTCAGCGTATCGCTCGACGATTTTGCGGATGATTCGCTCGGCATGGAAGAGGAACGCCGGATGTGAATAGTCGACTTCCTGGCGCGCTCCCCATGGAACCCGCTCACCCGTGCGCCGTTCTGCCGCAATTTCGGGGTGTGCCCGCTGGAGCCACGGAGGCACCGCGTACGTCGGCGTGCCCAGGATGACGCCAATGCCTCTTTGGTGGGCGCCATCGAGGACGGGCTGCAGCCAATCCAGATTGAACTCCCCGTCCGAAGGTTCCCAGGTGGACCATACGGACTCACCCACACGGATGACGGTGAAATTCGCCTCGGCCATCAGGTCCAAATCTTCGGTGAGACGCGGAACTGGCTGGTATTCGGTGTAGTAGGCGGCACCGAAAAGTATCCGGCCGGCAAGATGCGGCGAGGGGGGCAGTTCTGCCATCGCATGGACTCCATTGATCCGTCGGGAAAGCTGCCTGTATCGGGCAGCCAGTTAGCCTCGTTACCGGTAACAAACGATGAGTAGGATCCTAGCCCGGGAGTGTGCCGCGTCACAAGGGCTAAGCAATAACTTCTTCAGACAGGGGCAACGGCGGCCCTCCTAGCCGCCAGCTGCAGGGCTGGAGGAACTCCGGACCACCAGTTCGGGCAGCACAGTCACGGGCTCGGGCAAAGCATCGGTGTCACCGATAAGGGTGAGCAGCTTCTTAAGCGCACTTCGGCCTTGGCAACGGAAGTCGAGGCGAACGGTCGTCAAGGGCGGGTCGAAATACGCCGATTCGGGGATATCGTCGAAACCGACCACGCTGACGTCTTGTGGGACAGCGATGCCTCTCTCGCTGAGCGCTCTCAGGACCCCTAGGGCCATCTGGTCATTGCTGGCGACGACCGCAGTCACTCCCCGGTCGAGAGGGATTTCCAAACCCGCGCGGTAACCGCTGGCTGCGGACCAGTCGCCGTTTAAGGTGCCGACGGATTCCAGTCCGTGCGCCTCGAGGGCCCGGTGATATGCGGCCGTCCGGTTTCGCGCCGACAACCATGCGCGAGGGCCCGCCACATGAAACAGGCGGCTGTGTCCTAACTCCAGCAAGTGGTCCGTGACCAAGCCCAGCGCATGCCCATTGAGGCTCGTGTTCCGGCCGGGAAGCAGGTCATCGGATTCCGTCTCCACGTAGATCGGAACCCTGAATTTTGACGACGCCATGACTTCATTGAGGCGGTCGGTGGGAGCGAAGGCCAGGATTCCGGCGAAGTCCTGTTGCGCCAGCAGGGCGACTGCTTCAGCGATTGCCCGCTCATCCTCCGGGTCAAGGCTGACGATGTCCAGCAAGTAGCCCGCCTCGCGCGCAGAGTCGCTAGCGGCCTGCACAATTTTTGACGGCCCTACTTCCTGCAACTCATAAACCAGAGCCCCGATTCGGCGTGACCGGTTGGTGGCCAAGGATCGAGCAGCGAGATTTGGGCGGTAGTCCAGTTCCCTTAACGCTTGCTCGATGCGGGCCCGATTTTCGGGCCGGATGCCCGAGCCGCCTTTGAGTAGGCGGGAAACCGTCTGGTGCGAAACATCAGCTGCTCGCGCAACGTCATAGATGGTCGCTACCCGGCGTGAGCGCGCAACGTCTCCCGCAGGTCCGGCGCCGACGATAGGCCCGTCCACAGCGCATTTCTCCCAACCGCGCCCGCAGAGGCACCTGCTCCGACGCTCGTGGAACATAGACTATCGCTCACTCAGTCCCCGGAGGGGTGTTCTGCAAACCCTTTCCACAGACTCCCGTGACCACCGGCAGCTTGACGTTGCGGGCGTCGGATCTTTCCTGAAGGGTCTGGGAAGTCCTCTTTCTGGCTGCACCGGTTCTAGGGTGTGTTGCTAAACTCCTGATTTGATCCAGATGAGGGCCGAGGCGAGGGTGACGCCAGCGAGGTAGCTGCGTGCTGTTTTGTCGCTTCTGGTCGCGATGCCACGCCATTGTTTGAGCGGGTTGAAGCAGCGTTCAACGACATTTCAGCCTTTGTAGGCTTCCCTGTCGAAGGATCGGGGCGTCCGCCTCTGGAACCGCGCCGACCCTGCCCACTTCCTTTTATGAACCCGACCGCTTTAGCGGCGGGAGCCTCTTCCCCGGGTTTGATTGCGGTGTCTAAACCTTGATCCACCGATGTGGATCGGGATCCTTGCGGCGTTTTAGACCGAGAAGGCTTCTCTTTTCACGGAAAATGAAGCTTGTCTAGAACTCATTTTTCCCCGAAAAGAGAGGCATTTCGTAGATGTGAGTTTCCCACAGGCCTGCCGCGGTGTCAGTTTCCTTCGACGAGCCGAACCTCGTGGCGTCGGCCGGGCTGCTCCCGATGATGGTGTTGGGCCGGGACGCCGGGCTGCAGGAGCTGGCCGACGACTGGCTGTCGGTCCCGACGGACAAGGGCGCGAATGCCGGGCTGAAGCTCGCGTCCCTGGTAGCCGGGATGGTGGCAGGCGCGGACAGCATCGATGACATGGCCTGCTGCGCCACGGCGGAATGGGCAGGCTCTTCACCGCCTGCTACGCGCCCTCCACCCTGGGCTCGTTCCTGCGGGCCTTCACGTTCGGTCACGTGCGCCAACTGGACGCGGTCGCCTCCCGTTTCCTGGCCAACCTGGGGACCCGGGCACCGCTGCTCGGTACCCCCGGGGCGGAGGACTTCGTGTTCGTCGATGTTGACGACACGATCATCGAAGTCCACGGCTACCAGAAGTAGGGCTCCGGCTACGGGTACTCCGGGGTCCGCGGGCTGAACGCCCTGCTGGCCACGGTCTCAACGAAGGACACCACCCCGGTAATCGCCGCCCAGCGGTTGCGCAAGGGCGCGGCGAACTCTGCCCGCGGAGCGAAACGCCTGATCACCGACGCCCTCTCCACCCTCAAACGACTCCAGGCCGGAGGGCAGAGCCGCGGGCGGGTGCTCTGCCGGTTCGATTCGGCCTTCTACGGCCATGCAGCAGTTTCCGCCGCCCTGGCCGGCGGGGCGGAGGTCTCGGCGACCGTACGCATGGACCCGGCCGTCAAACGGGCCATCGCCGGGATCCCGGAGAAGGCGTGGGAAACGATCGAATACACCGACGCGGTCTTCGACGAGACCACGAACACCTGGGTGTCCCGGGCCGAGGTCGCCGAAACCAGGTTCACCGCGTTCAGCTCCCGCAAAAAGACCGAGCAGATCACCGGCCGGCTGGTCGTCCGCCGCATCCCCGATCTGAACCGGAAGGCCAGCGACGGACAACCAACGCTGTTCGACACACACCGGCACCACGCGTTCTTCACCACCGTGGACGCCGCGGTCACGGCCTATAACCTCACCCGGGCCGCCGGAATCCTCGCCGCGGGCCCCTTCGGCAAGGCCCGCACCGGCACGATCCGCCGCAAACTCATCCATGTCCCAGCCCGCATCGCCACCAGCGCCCGACGCATCCGCCTTCACTTGCCCGAAGCCTGGCCCTGGAAAACCGATTGGGAAGAGCTCTTCACAATCGTCCACGCCCCACCGGAAGGGGCATAGAACCCCGCCAACCAGCCGGAAACGGCCCGACCAGGAACATCCAGTGGAACACCAGCGCCAGCGGGGCCGGATGATTAACCACGCCCAAAAACACAAACCGCAGCCAGCCCCGAATCACACCCGGGACCGGCCACGGATCGGTGGGCTCGCTTACCCCCGCGGCGGCGCCGTCGACTCCCTCACCAGGAGCCGCGTAGCAAGTTCGATGCGCGTCGAATCGGGCTGCTGCCCGTCGATCTGACGCAGGAGGGTCCGGGCGGCTGCCCGGCCGATTTCCCGCAGTGGCTGTTCGATCGTCGTGAGCTGCGGCATGGTCTGCTCCGCGAAGGACGTGCCGTCAAAACCGACGATGCTCAAGTCCGCTGGCAGTGTCATCCCGCGCCGACGCGCTTCTTCCCAGACCCCGATCGCAATCGTGTCGTTCGCCGCGAAGATCGCGGTGGGCGGCTCAGGCAGCTCCAGCAGCTGAGCCAGCCCCTGGATTCCGAACGTCCTGGTGAAGTCCCGCGAGATGACGTACTCAGGACGGGCCTCGATACCCCGCCCCGACAGCGCCGCCATGTAGCCGTGTTGGCGGTCCTGGCTGCACTCGGCACGTACCGGCCCACCCAAGTGGGCGATGCGCTCATGACCGAGATCCAACAGGTGTTCCGTGGCCGCCTTGCCGCCCGCCCAGTTAGTGGCACCCACGCTGACGACGTCGGCCCCGGGAGGATTGAGCGGATCAACCAGGACCACGGGGATTCCCCGTTCCTGGAAGGTGAGGATGTCGCTGCGTCCCCACTTCGAGGTGACCAGGAGGAGTCCCTGCCTCCCGGCGTCGAGCATGCGGCGGACACGTTCGGCCGCGCTGACTGCTTCCAGCGACATTGCGGAAAGCACCACCTCCGCACGGTTCTCGCTGGTGCACTCCAGAATCCCGTCCATCACCTCGGTGTAGTAGGCGGTGGTCACGCTCTCGACGACGACGTCGATCATTATCGAATCGGTGCGCCGCCGCGGAGCAGGCGAGCGGTAGTTGAGGCTGCGCATCACCTCCAGCACCCGGTCACGGGTGGCTGCGGCGACGTCATCCCTGCCGTTGAGAACTTTCGAAACTGTCGGTATGGAGACTCCGGCAATTTCCGCCACGGAGGCGAGCGTTGCTTTCGGCGTTGTCGTGTTGGTGGTCGCCACCGCTTCCTCTTTCGGTTGATGGGAATTAACTTTTATCGGCAAGTCTATTGACCCCGCCGGTGTGATGCAGATAACTTTACACACATCGGAACATTTTTCGAAACATTTCGAAACTCAACCACAAGCACTTCACGACAACAGCCTCAATTGACCGGCGCCAGCGTAGGCCCGGGCCCGAAGAAGGAACTCTCGAATGAAGAACCACAAGCTCTCCGGCATAGTCGCCGTCGCGTCCACACTGACCCTCACCCTCACACTGGGCGCCTGCGGAACCAGCGGCCCCCAGGACACCACGGCGAGCGATGGCTCACCCACCATGTGGGCTCTGACGGGCGGAAACGAGGCTGTCACCGGCGCCTCGGTCGAGTCGTGGAACGCCGACCACAGCGACGCGGCGATCCAGCTGGACTATTTCGCGAACGACGCCTACAAGACCAAGGTCCGCACCGCGATCGGTGCCGGTGAAGGGCCGACGCTCATCCATGGTTGGGGCGGTGGCGTACTGAAATCCTACGTGGATGAAGATCACGTTCTGGATCTGACCTCATTCCTCGAGGAGAACCCCGAGGTGAAGGAACGCTACATCCCAGCGGTCTTCGACAACGGGGTCATCGACGGCACCAGCTACGGACTGCCCTACACGGGCATGCAGCCGGTGGTCATGTACTACAACAAGGAACTCTTTGAGCAGATTGGTGCGGAGCCACCCCAGACCTGGGATGAGCTGATGGACCTGGTTCCGAAGTTCAACGAGGCCGGCATTGCGCCCTTCTCCCTCGGCGGCCAGTCCAAGTGGCCCAACCTGATGTGGTTCTCCTACCTCGTGGACCGGGTCGGCGGACCCGAGGTGTTCCAGGCCGTCCTGGACGGCGAGGAGGACGCGTGGTCCGACCCCGCCGTCATCGAAGCCCTCACCAAGATCCAGGAACTCGTCGACGCTGGCGGCTTCATCAACGGCTTCTCCTCCGTAGCGGCCGACGGCGGCGCTGACGCTGCACTGCTCTACACCGGCAAGGCAGCGATGCTGTTGCAAGGTGGCTGGGTGTACCAGACGTTGAAGAATGACGCTCCGGACTTTGTGTCCTCCGGCAATCTGGGCTACCTCCAGTTCCCCGCGGTGGAGGGCGGAAAGGGGGACCCGGAGAACATCGTCGGTAACCCGACCAACTTCTGGTCGGTCTCCGAAACCGCGACGGACGCGCAGAAGGAAGCCGCACTGGAATACCTGAAGGATGGCGTGTACAGCGAGGAGTATACCCAGGATCTGATCGAATCCGGCGCCATCCCGCCGACCGTCGGCGCAGAGGAACTGCTCGCGGAATCCGAGGACAAGGAGTTCCTGACCGAGCTCTACGGCATGGCCACCGGCGCCCCGAGCTTCCAGCTCTCCTGGGACCAGGCGCTCAGCCCCGAGCAGGGCAGTGCAATGCTCGCCAACCTGGACCGCATCTTCCTGGGAGAGATTACTCCGGAGCAGTTCGCGGAGACAATGAACGGGACGCTGGGCAAGTAAATGGCTCTGCTGACCGAAACCCGGTCGACGCGGCCGGCCCAGGGAAGGCGCAGCGCCGCCTCCCTGGGCTGGTTCGCCGCCCCGGCGCTTGTTTTCTTCGTTATTTTCGCGGTCATCCCGCTGGTGGGAGTGATCTTCCTCAGCTTCACGAGCTGGAACGGGCTGGGTGACATCACCCTCACCGGCTT
Source organism: Arthrobacter sp. H5 (assembly GCF_000520595.1). Lineage (GTDB taxonomy): Bacteria > Actinomycetota > Actinomycetes > Actinomycetales > Micrococcaceae > Arthrobacter_D. The sequence goes on along the minus strand of NZ_KI914980.1, from coordinate 82,887 downwards.
CGACAGCTGGGTGACCGCCCTGGCCAGCCCCGTCACTATGAACGCGCTGTGGGTGACGGTGAAGATCATGTTTTTCTCCCTGATTGTGCAGGTTCCGATCAGCATGCTCCTCGGCGTTTTCACGGCCGGAACACAGCGCTACCGGGCCCTGCTCGCGGTCATCTACTTCGTGCCGCTGCTGCTTTCATCAGCCGCCATCGCCATTGCGTACAAGGCGCTGCTGGATCCGAACTTCGGCGTGGGCCCCGGCCTTAACCTGCCGTTTCTGGCCCAGGACTGGCTGGGCAAT
>NZ_KI914980.1:81471-82498 GCF_000520595.1 Arthrobacter sp. H5 | reverse complement strand
GTGCCGTTCCACACCCTGATCTACCAGGGCGGCGTGCGGCAGATTCCGGCGAGCTTCTATGAGGCTGCGCAGATCGACGGCGCCGGGCGGATGCAACAGTTCTTCCACATCACCCTCCCGCAGCTGAAGTACACGATGATCACGTCCTCCACGCTGATGGTGGTCGGATCGCTCGCCTACTTCGACCTGATCTTCGTGCTGACGGCGGGCGGTCCCGGCTACGCAACGCGGCTGCTGCCGCTGCACATGTACCTCACGGGTTTCCAGGCCAATGACATGGGAGCGGCCAGCGCGCTGGGAGTCATCCTCGTCGTCGTCGGGCTTGGTCTCGCGATCCTGGTCCAAAGCCTGGGCGGCAGGAACCGCGCCGCAAGCCAGTTGGAAGGAGCATGATGGCCATCACCACAGAAAAACTGTCGGCTGCCCACAAGCGCAACAGCCTGCAAAACCCGGAACGACGACGACGGCGCACCCGCCACCGCCCCAACCTCCTTGGCGGTCTGGGCGGCTGGATCTGGCTCGCCGTGATCATCCTGCCGATCTACTACGTGGTCATTACCAGCGTGAAGAACCAGGCCGGATTCTTCGGCGGCAACCCGCTGGCTCCGACCCTGGAACCGACCCTCGACAACTACGCCTTCGTCCTCGAGCAGGGGTTCACGCAGTACTTCATGAACTCGCTCATTGTCACCCTGGGAACGGTCCTGCCGGCGCTCGTGGTTTCCTTCATGGCGGCCTACGCGGTGGTGCGGGGGAGCGGCCGCTTCATCACCTGGACCAACACGCTGTTCCTCATGGGCCTGGCGATCCCGCTGCACGCCACCATCATCCCGATCTACTACATGATCACTCGTGCCCAGCTTTATGACACGTTGCTGGCGCTGATCCTGCCGTCGATCGCGTTCGCCATCCCGATCTCGGTGCTCATCCTCTCCAACTTCCTGCGGAATGTTCCCAAGGAGCTGTTCGAGTCGATGCGCCTGGACGGCTGCTCGGAGTTCAGCATGATGTGGCGGCTTGCCCTTCC
>NZ_KI914980.1:71490-81371 GCF_000520595.1 Arthrobacter sp. H5 | reverse complement strand
GACCCGCCCCGCCGTGGTCACGGTCGGCATCTACAACGCGCTGCAGGTGTGGAACGGGTTCCTCTTCCCGCTGATCCTGACGCAGAGTCCGGACAAGCGGGTCCTGCCACTCTCGCTCTGGGCATTCCAGGGCGAGTTCACGATCAACATCCCGGCGGTGCTCGCCGCCGTTGTACTGGCAACCCTGCCGCTGCTGGTGCTGTACGTGGTGGCGCGGAAGCAGCTGGTCAGCGGGCTCACAGCCGGCTTCAGCAAGTAATCAGTCAACAAGCGAAGGACTTTTCGATGACACAGAACAAGCCGCCGCTGCGGGTGGGCATGGTGGGATACGCGTTCATGGGCGCGGCCCACTCCCACGCGTGGCGCACCGCGCCGCGGTTTTTCGATCTGCCCCTGCAGCCTGAGCTGTCCGTCCTGGTGGGACGCAACGTTGACGCCGCCTCCCGGGCAGCCGAACGCATGGGCTGGAACGAGACGGCGACCGACTGGCGTGAGGTCATCAACCGGAACGACGTCGACCTCATCGACATCTGCACGCCCGGCGATACCCACGCCGAGATCGCGATCGCGGCACTCGAAGCGGGCAAGCACGTGCTGTGTGAGAAGCCGCTGGCCAATTCGGTGGAAGAAGCCGAGCGCATGGCCGCGGCAGCCGAAGCGGCGGCACAGCGCGGCGTCCTGTCCATGTGCGGCTACAGCTACCGCCGCACGCCGGCGCTGACGCTGGCGCGGGAACTGGTGCAGGAGGGGCGGCTCGGGACCATCCGGCACGTCCGTGCGCAGTACCTGCAGGACTGGCTCTCCGATGAGAACACTCCGCTGACCTGGCGGATGGACAAGGAAAAGGCTGGCTCTGGTGCGCTTGGCGACATCGGCGCGCACATCATCGATGCCGCTCAGTGGATCACCGGCTCGTCCATCGCGGGGGTCTCGGCGCTGATGGAAACGTTCGTGACGGAGCGGCCCGTCGGCGGCGACATGGTGGGCCTCGGCGGTCACGGGGATGCCTCGGGGGAGCGCGGCCCGGTCACGGTCGACGACGCAGCCGCGTTCACCGCACGGTTCGACGGCGGTGCCATCGGAGTCTTCGAAGCCACCCGCTTTGCCCTCGGCCGCAAAAACGCCATCCGCCTCGAGATCAACGGCTCCACCGGTTCGGTGGCCTTCGACTTCGAGGACATGAACGTCCTGGAGTACTACGACGGCAGCACGGACAGCCGCACTTCCGGCTTCCGGCGCATCCAGGTCACCGAACCCGACCACCCGTACACCGGGCACTGGTGGCCAGCGGGCCACGGCCTCGGCTACGAGCATGGGTTCACACACCAGGTGGTGGAGCTGGTGACGGCGCTGGCCGACGGATCCCAGCCGTCGCCGTCATTCACTGACGCACTGCAGGTCCAGCGGGTGTTGGCCGCGGTGGAGCAGAGTGCGGCCGCCGAATCGCGCTGGCACCCGGTCCAGGCCACGTCATGATTGAAAGGGAGAACCGAATGCGTCCAGTTACCCTGTTCACCGGACAGTGGGCGGACCTGCCGTTTGAGGAGGTTGCACGCCTCGCGGGCCAGTGGGGCTTCGACGGACTGGAGATCGCCTGCTGGGGCGACCACCTCGATCCCGAACGAGTGATCGACGACGACGCCTACCTCCGCGACCGCCTCGACATCCTCGAGCGGAACAACCTGACGGTCCACGCGATCGCCAACCACCTGACCGGGCAGGCCGTGTGCGATGACCCGATCGACGAACGTCACCGCGGCATCCTGCCCGACCGGGTGTGGGGAGACGGGGAAGCGGAGGATGTCCGCCGTCGTGCTGCCGACGTCATGAAGGCCACCGCGCACGCCGCCGCCCGGCTGGGTGCCGGGACGGTGACCGGCTTCACGGGATCCTCGATCTGGAAGTGCGTGGCCATGTTCCCGCCCGTACCGGACTCAATGGTTGAGGCCGGTTACCAGGATTTCGCGGACCGCTGGAATCCCATTATGGATGCGTTCGACGACGCCGGAGTGCGGTTCGCGCTGGAAGTGCACCCGTCGGAAATCGCCTACGACTACTGGAGCGCTCGCCGGACGCTCGACATCATGGCGGGCCGGGAGAACTTCGGGCTCAACTTCGATCCCTCGCACTTCATCTGGCAGGACCTGGACCCGGTGATGTTCCTGCAGGACTTCGCGGACCGGATTTTCCATGTGCATGTCAAGGAGTCGGCGCGGCACCTGAACGGCCGCAACGGCCGGCTGGGATCGCACCTGCCGTGGGGTGATCCGCGGCGCGGCTGGGACTTTGTCACCGCCGGGCACGGGGACGTGCAGTGGGAACCGATCTTCCGAATGCTCAACTCCATCGGCTACGGCGGCCCGGTCAGCGTCGAGTGGGAGGACGCCGGCATGGACCGCCTGATCGGCGCACCGCAGGCGCTCGCCCTGGTTCGCCAACTGGGTGAGATTGCACCCTCCGCTGCAGCGTTCGACGCCGCATTCTCGGCCGGGCGCTAAGCCGCCAACACCTTCCAACAGAAAGACAAGAAATGACGAGCAAAAATGCCCTGATAGTGCGCGGCGGCTGGGACGGGCACCAGCCCGTTGAAGCAACCGAGCGCTTCATCCCCTTCCTGCGGGAGAACGGCTACAACGTCCGCGTCGAGGAATCGCCGAAGATCTACGCCGACCCCGACTACATGGCCACCGTGGACCTCATTGTGCAGTGCAACACGATGAACACCATCGAGAAGGACGAGTTCGCCGGCCTGCGGTCCGCCATCGAAGCCGGAACCGGCATGGCCGGCTGGCACGGCGGCATCGCCGACTCCTACCGCAACGAGTCCGACTACCTGCACCTGATTGGCGGCCAGTTCGCCTGCCACCCGGGCAAGCACCCGGACGATTGCATTGGCGAGCAGGCCGACAACTACGTTCCATACCGGGTGAACATGGTGCCGGAGGCCGCCGATCATCCGATTACCCAGGGGATCGGGGACTTCGATCTGGTCACCGAGCAATACTGGGTGCTCGCGGATGACTACATCGACGTCCTTGCCACCACCACGCAGGCGGTGCGCGAATGGGATCCGTGGCACCGTCCGGTCACCTCGCCCGCGATCTGGACCCGTGACTGGGGCAAGGGCCGCATCTTCGTCAGCACTCCCGGGCACCGGGTGGAAATTCTCGACGACCCGAACGTACGAACCATCATCGAAAGGGGCATGCTGTGGGCAAGCCGCTGAACATCGGCATCATTGGCTGCGGAGCGATCATTGCGCAGTACCTGAAGACCTTCCCGCAGCTCGAGTCGGTGAACCTCGTCGCGGTCGCGGACCTGGATCCTTTGCGGGCGCAGGCGGTTGCAGACTCCCAACCGGGTGTGCGTGCGTTGAGCGTGGATGAACTGCTTGCCGGCGTCGACGTCGACGCCGTCCTCAACCTGACCATCCCGGCCGCACACGCCGAGGTGGCGCTGCGGGCGATCGACGCAGGCAAGCATGTCTACGGGGAGAAGCCGCTCGCCGCGACGACTGAGGAGGCCAAGCAGGTGCTCGAGGCGGCCCGTGCCGCGGGAGTCCGGGTCGGGTGTGCTCCCGACACGGTGCTGGGCACCGGCATCCAGACCGCGCGCAAGGCGATCGACGACGGCCTGATCGGTGTGCCGATCTCGGCCACCGCCACCATGGTCACCCCCGGCCACGAACGCTGGCACCCCAACCCCGATTTCTACTATGTGCCGGGCGGTGGCCCGCTGCTGGATATGGGGCCGTACTACGTGACGGCGCTGGTGACGCTGCTGGGCCCGGTGGTGTCGGTGATCGGTGTGGCCAGCCACACCCGTACGTCGCGGACGGTCGGTTCCGGACCCCGCGCGGGCGAAAGCGTTCCCGTCACCACGGACACGCACGTCACGGGTGTGCTGGTGCACCAGTCCGGGGCGCTGTCCACACTGGTCATGAGCTTCGACGCCGTGGGGACCCGCTCGCCCAACATCGAGATCCACGGTGAGAACGCCAGCCTGATTGTGCCCGATCCCAACGTGTTCGCCGGCGACGTCGAGATCTGCACGCTGGCCGAGCGAGACGCGGGCTGGAAGGTTCTGCCCGTCAGCGCCGGGTATCGGGACGCCGGCCGCGGCTATGGGCTCGCGGACATGGCGGATACTCCTGCCGGGGAACAGCACCGGGCCAACGGCGACCTGGCTTACCATGTGCTGGAGGTCATGGAGTCGCTGCTGCGGTCGGCGGCGTCGGGAGTATCGGTGCCGGTTGAGAGCCGTGCGGCCCGGCCGAGCCCTGTTCCGCTGACGGGTGTTCCGCAGCCGGCGGCATAGGGCGTTTCGGCAGGCCCTTGACCGGAAAAGATGAGCTGCCCTAGATAGTCGATATTCGTTGTCATCGACTATCGACAAACCATGGGGGACTTATGAAGGCGGCGCTGAACCAGATCGGGATCCTGGGGTGACTTCACCATCGGGCCCGTGATGGCTGGCCTTGTGCTCGTCCTCGTCGCCACTGTCTTCCAGCCCGGCCTGAGGCCAGGCTCCAGAGGGACACGGAGGGCCTTGTCTGATGCCGGTAGAGGACGCCACCGACATCTACTGTCGTCTCGATGAACTCCTTGAGCGGCGAGGAATGACTTCACTGAGCTGAGTAAGCGTGTGGGCCTCGCCCGGTCAGGGACAGGTGGAGCCCCGGACTACCAGGCGACAAGGCTGGATGATTGTGCCCTGTTGCTCCTCTCCGCCCATAGCGGCGAACAGTTTCTCCCCGGCCATTCGTCCCATGGCTTCGAAGTTCATATCCACGCTCGTCAAGCCAGGTACGGCTCCGGTGGCAAAGACTTCCCAGTTATCAAAACTGACAACGGCAACGTCCTCCGGGACACGCAGGTTAAGGTCTTTGAGGGCGTCGAGCACACCCCGGGCAATCTGGTCGCTGCCGCACACTACCGCATCGAGGTCGGGTGAGGACTCGACCAGCCTTCGTGTGGCATTGCGCCCCCATGCTTCTGACCAGACGCCGTAGAAAGCTTGTCCACCCATCAGTTCCATATTGTGGGCAGTAAGCACCTCGTCAACTCCTGTGACACGAGCACGCGCGGCATCGTAACTTCGGTCTCCCGCGATATGCGCAATGCGCTTCCGGCCCAGGTCCAGGAGATGCTGCGCCGCAAGTCTTCCACCGCCCAAGTTGTCCGGGACGATTGAGAGGTCGGTGTGCGCGTCCGACGGTGCGTAGACGTAAATAGCGGGCACGGGCAGCTCGCCCAGCGATGCTCGTGCGTCGGTGCGGCTACCGACAATGATGAGCCCATCAACCTGGCGCCCCAGCAGCGACTGCAGATGATGCTTCTCCCGGATCACGTCCCCGCGGGCGTCGCAGAGGAATACGGACATCTTTCCCGCCCCGGCAGTATCTTCTGCCCCCATGAGGATCGGGATGGAAAAACGGCCCTCGAGGTCGTCGGTGATCAGACCCCAGGTTCCGGAGCGGCCGTTCTTCAACGCACGGGCGGTTGTGTTGGGGTGGAAAGCGAGGCGCTCGGCAGTAGCAAGCACCGCCTGCCGAGTCGCCGCACGCACCCCTTCCCGTCCGTTGAGCGCCTTGGAAGCGGTCGGAACGGAGACCCCGGCCACCCGCGCGACATCGCGTAAAGTCACCGATTTGGCACGTGCCAACTCTGGCTCAGTCACCGTGGCCTCCTTTTCGAGCTGGGTTTCGTAATCACTTTACGTGATTGACGTCTCATTCAATCGCCGGTACGGTAGAAATCGATTTCGAAAACTTTCGACTTCTGCTGCTCAACGTTGATCAGACCCCGCCTTTGAAGCGGATTATGAAGGGAAACAGTCATGCATTCGACTCGAATCTTGCGCCATCACCGGCGCGTGACCGCTGTCGGCGCCGCGCTCGCCGCCACCTTGGCTCTCAGTGCCTGCGGCGGCGCCGGCGGGGAATCGGCAGAGGAGGGCGGAGAGGACCAGACGGTCACCGTCTGGCACTACTTCAGCGCGGACAACCAGGTCGCCCTCATGGACGAATATGCCAAGAAGTTCGAAGCGACGAACGAAGGCGTCACCGTGGAGAACGTCTACGTGCCGTATGACCAGATGAATTCGAAAGTGGTGTCCGCTGCCGGAGCGCAGACGGGGCCGGACGTCGTCGTCTTCAACGGCGCTGAGTGGGGCGTACTGTCCCAAGCCGGCGCACTGGCGCCGCTCGACGAGCAGTGGAGCTCCTTCGCGGACGCTGATCAGTTCCCGGATTCGGTCCTCCACGGTACCGAGGAGGAGATGCTGGCGGTTCAGGGCTACGTCAACCTCCTGGGACTCTGGTACAACGCAGACATCCTGAAGGAAATTGGCGTCGAGCCCCCTACTACCATCGAGGAGCTTGAAGCTGCCATGGCGGCGGCCAAGGATGCGGGCCATGAAGGGATTACTCTTTCTGCCTTGCCCCAGTCGCAGGGTGAATGGCAGGCCTACCCGTGGCTGACCAGCCAGGGTTTCGACTACTCGGATCCGAATGCGGACGATCTCGCCGCGGGTTTGGCTATGGCAAACAGCTGGGTGGAGGAAGGCTACCTCTCCAAAGAGGCGACCACCTGGGACCAGACCGTTCCGTTCCAGCAGTTCACCGCTGGCGGGGTCGCCTTTGCGGAGAACGGAAATTGGCAGATGGGTGCGGCCGAAGCCGACGCCAACTTCGAGTACGGCGTTGTTCCGTTGCCGCTCGGGGAGTCGGGCAAGGTGTATCTCGGTGGGGAGGGAATTGGCATCGGAGCCTCCGCTGACAGCCCGACCCTTGCATGGGAGTACCTGACGGAAACGTACCTGGACGCCGAGGGCCAGCTGCTCGCGGTGGAGAAGGTCGGATCCATCCCGGCCCGTGAGGACGCCGCTCAGGACCCGGCTGTGGTCGACAACCCGCTGCTCGCGCCTTTCTCGGCCACGCTGGCCGAGCTGGGAGCGAATTACCCGGATTCCGTGATTCCCGTCGAATCGGTTGCTGATGTGCAGACCTCGATGGGACAGGCCTGGAGCGCTGCGGTTGGTGGGCAGCAGAGTCCGGAAGAAGCGGCCGCCGGAATAGTCGAGAAATTGCAGTCCCTGATCGGCCAGTAACCAGCACAGTGTCGTGGGCGCCATCACCATCGGGTGCCCACGGCAACAACGAGACGGACAATTCATGACCACGCACCCTCTCCCAGCGCGCCCTCGGCCGAAACAGCCAGATGGGACAGCCCGGACTGACAAGAGCAAGGCCAAGCGGCGCCCGCGACGGCGAAGCCGGTACGCTTTCACGATTCCTGCACTGATTTTCCTGGCAGCATTTTCGCTGTTTCCGTTGTTGCAGCTGGTGCGGATGAGTTTCAGCGACGTCACCTCCGCCACCTTGAACGGCGCCTGGCCCTTTGTGGGCCTGGCGAACTACGTCGCAGGGTTCGAGTCAGGTGTCACGGGCGCAGCCCTGACGCGGACAGCTTTGTTCGTGGTGGTGGTGACCGTTGTCGGCATGGTGATGGGATTATTGGCTGCAATTGCCCTGCGCACACGCGGACACTGGTCCAACGCGCTGCTGGCGGTCATGGTGTTCGCCTGGGCGCTGCCGCCTGTGGTCAACGGGAGTGTGTGGAAGTTCCTTCTTGCAGATGACGGTCTGGTCAATACCATCGCTCGCGCCACGGGTGTCACCGAGACGGCCCTGCCGTTCCTATACGACCAGTATTGGGCGCTCGGCGCTGTGGCCTTTGTAAACTCCTGGGCCGTCATCCCCTTCAACGCGCTGGTGTTCCGGGCGGCCCTGCTCAACATCGAACCTGAAGTTTTTGAAGCAGTAGCGTTGGACGGCGCCAGCCGGTGGCAGGAAGTGCGTCACATCATGATCCCGTCGGTGCGCCCAACCATGCTGGTACTCCTGGTCCTCACGATCGTCTACGGGTTCCGCAGCTTCGACTTCATCTACGTCATGACCTTCGGTGGTCCGGGCGACGCCACCAACACACTGCCGTTCCTCGGCTATCTCCAGGCGTTCAGCCGCTTCCAGTTCGGCCTTGGCGCGTCGACGTCCGTCGTTGCCGTTCTAGTGGTCCTCGTCCTGGCTGTGCTCTACGCCCGCAGCATCCATCGGGAGGAATCAGAATGAATACCGCTGCCGGACCGGTCAACATCGCCGTGAAAGTCCTGCTGACCCTGCTCTACGGTGTCCCGTTGCTGTGGATCCTCCTCACTTCGCTGAAGGACTCTTCGGACGTTTTCGGCGCCGAAACTGCGTTGATCTTCGAACCGCAGATCACCTCCTATGCTGACGCCCTCAACGGCGCCCTCTTCTCGGCGCTGGGCCAGTCAGTAATCATCGCGGGTGGCACTACCGTGCTCACTCTGTGTATCGCCATTCCGGCCGGGTACGGTCTCGCCCGTACACGGGGGCTGCCGGTGTCCATCGGACTGGGACTGCTCATCGCCCTGCAGATGTTGCCGCAGACGGCCAACGTGATTCCCCTGTTCCAGCTGTTCGGTGACTGGGGGCTGCTGGACAGTGTCCTCGGTGTGATCCTCGCCGACACCGCTCTGCTGACGCCGTTCGCGATCATTCTCCTACGGCCTTTCTTCCGCGCGGTGCCGCACCAGCTCGAAGAAGCGGCTGCGATCGATGGGGCCCCGGCATTCCGCACCTTTGCCTCCGTGGTACTTCCGGTGGCCCGCAACGGCGTCGCGACCACCGGCACGCTGGTTTTCCTGTTGGCGTGGGGCGAGTTCCTGTATGCAGTGAACTTCTTCCTCTCGCCCGGAACCTATCCCCTGAGTGCGCTCCTGGCCCAGCAGGTCTCCGCGTTCGGGATCGACTGGCCCGGTCTGATGGCCCTGGCCGTGCTCACCTCCATCCCCGTCCTGATCGTCTACTCGATCACCTACCGTCTCCTGCGCGACGGCCTCACCGTCGGCGCCGTCAAATGACCGGTTACCCCCGACTGAAAGAAAGTGCTGCTATGGCTTCCTCCACTCCTGTCGCCCAAAACATGCTCGGCCGGCCTATCGTCCCGTCCTCCGGCCGGCTCCAACCGGTTGGGTTGTGCGACGTCGATATCACCGGCGGATTCTGGGGCCGGATGCAACAGCTCAACGCCAACGCCGTCATTGATCACGCAGAGCGGTGGATGGAGCAGGTGGGATGGATCGGCAACTTCGACGCCGCGATAGAGGGCCGGCTCCCGAAGGATCGGCAGGGCAGGGAGTTCTCCGATTCCGACGTGTACAAGCTCATGGAAGCGATGGCCTGGGAGATCGGCCGAACCGGGAACCCACAGCTGGAGGAGCGTTTCATCGCGCTGACCTCACGCATTGCACCGGTTCAGGAAGATGACGGGTACCTGAACACCATGTTCGGTCGGCCGGGTCAGGAGCCGCGGTACTCGAATTTCGAGTGGGGCCATGAGCTGTACTGTTTCGGCCACCTCATCCAGGCCGGTGTCGCCCGGGCACGCACCCGCGGCGATGACGCCTTCGTCGAGATCGCCGTCCGTGCCGCCGACCACGTCTGCGAGGTCTTCGGGCCCGGCGGCCTGGAGAAAGTCGAGGGGCATCCGGAAATCGAGACGGCCCTGGTGGAGCTGGGCCGCCACACCGGCGAGCGGCGGTACATTGACCAGGCGCGGATCTTCATTGACCGGCGGGGCCGCGGGCTCCTCGGCGAGATCGAGTTCGGGCAGGCCTACTTCCAGGACGACGTTCCGGTCCGAGACGCAGGTGTGTTGCGTGGTCACGCCGTTCGCGCCCTGTACCTGGCTTCCGGCGCCATCGACGTGGCCACCGAAATCGGGGACCAGGAATTGCACGAGGCGGTGGAGCGGCAGCTGGGACGGACGGTGGCCCGCCGCACGTACCTTACCGGCGGG
>NZ_KI914980.1:62648-71390 GCF_000520595.1 Arthrobacter sp. H5 | reverse complement strand
CCCGCCGCACGTACCTTACCGGCGGGATGGGCGCACACCATGAGGGTGAGTCCTTCGGCGATGACTTCGAACTGCCCTCCGACCGTGCCTACTCCGAGACCTGTGCGGGAGTGGCGGCAGTCCAGACGGCGCAGCGACTTCTGCTGAGCACCGGCCAGTCGCAGCATGCCGACCTTGTGGAACGTGTGCTGTACAACGTGGTGAGCGCGTCGCCGGCCGAGGACGGTAAGGCGTTCTTCTACACGAACACCCTCCACCAGCGCCAGGCGGGAACCGAGCCCAACTCGGATGCTCCCAGTCCCCGCGCGGCTTCAAGTTTGCGGGCGCCGTGGTTCGCTGTTTCCTGTTGCCCGACCAACGTGGCGCGGACGCTGTCCTCGCTCGGCGCCTACATGGCGACGGTCGATGAATCCGGGGTGCAGATCCACCAGTATGCGCCGTCGCGTATCCGGACCAGCCTGCCGGACGGCAGTGCTGTCGAGCTGGAGATCGAGACGGACTATCCGTCGGAAGGAACCGTCCGTATCACCGTCACCGAGGCGCCGGACCGCCCCTGGGCGCTGTCCCTGCGTATCCCCGGATGGGCCGACGGCACCACGGTCCGTTTGGGTGACTCGGTCCGGAAGGCCGGTCCCGGCTACGCACGGATCGAGGAGGCCTTAGCGGCAGGGACCGTCGTGGAGCTGGAGCTTCCGCTTCAGCCGCGCTGGACATGGCCACACCCGGAGATCGACGCGCTGCGTGGGCAGGTCGCCGTTGAATGTGGCCCGGTTGTCTACTGCCTGGAGTCTGTGGACCTTGGTGCTGACGTGGGTGCGGCCGAGGTTGTCGTGGACGGCCCGCCGGTGATCGAGAATGGCCGTGTGCTGGTCCCGGCGAAGGTCAGGATCCAACCCGAGATGGAGTGGCCCTACCAGGAGGACGCGTCCACCGTGGTCACTGTTTCAGAGCCAAAGCTCACGCCGCTGGTGCCCTACTACTCGTGGGCCAACCGCGGACCGTCCACCATGCGGATCTGGATGCCCGTCGCGCGCTGACGGTTTCCACTCGGTGGTTCAGAGGAGCGGATAACTGTCGGGGCGGCTATCGAACAGCGGGGCGAAGAGTTTTTGATCTGACGCGCTGATTCCGGCCGTCCTGGCAACGCTCCTCCAGCCTGAGACAGCGTCGGAGATGCGCGCCAGGATCTCGTCCCGCTTGTCGTCGTCGACAAAGTTGCCGGAGGATTTCATCAGCCTGTTCATGGCGGCATCCCGGGTGACCGCTCCGTCCACAGCTGTGACGCGTTCGTCCGCGAACCCGGGAGAGGGGTTCACATCGAAGGCCGGAGCGAGGCGCCAGCCGCTGCCCTCGCGAAGGAATCCATGATTGCGCAGGTGGTCGTCCGTGTTGTTGACGACGATATTGAAAGCAATGCGGCGGAATAGCTCCGCCCGGTCAGCCCGTGGATTGTCCGACTGTTCATCGATCACGTCCAGCAGGTCGAAGTAGTCCGCATGGGCTCCCTCGGACTCCTGCAGCATTGTCATGGCGGACGCATAGCCGAGGTGGTGTTCGCCGTGGCGGTCGAAGCGCTCGAGGATGAGAACGGGGGCGCCGGTGATCGCTTCCAGCCGATGCTTTGGGACGTTGATGCCGGCGAGGGCAGCCAGTTCGAGGGTGACTCCTTCCCATCCAATGACATTCCAGTCATCGCCCTCATGCGGGAACTTGGCGATCGCCATCCGTTCACCATTCATGATCGCGGCCTTTGGCCGTGCTCCACCGAGGCTTCCCGTTCCAGCCGCGAGAAGAGTTTTGAGAGCAGTCAGATTGTCCTGCCCCCGATCCACCTTGCGGGCGTAGGCCAGAAGGGTGGGAAGAGATACCAGCGCGGGGACAAGGGTGCCCGGATCCAGATGGGTCCGCTTCCGATCCGGAAACGCAGTGCGCCCTGACGGGTGAGATCGGAAACTCCGAGAAGGAAGTCGCGGTCCGTGAGCGATCGCGCTGCGCCGCTTCTGTCGGCCGCTTCGGCGGTTCTCCTCCGCGCGATGATGCGGCGTCCCCAGCGGTCGGGACTGGCATCCCGAAACGCTCTAGGGATCCCGGAGATATGCTGGCTCCCATTTTCCAGAGGCAATCCGGGGTCGACGGCGTACGCCTGCCGCAGGGCGAGGTACTCAAGATTGTAGGCGAACGTGGTGCCTGTCCTGCGGGGCCGAACATCAAAGTAGGCGGTTCCCGCGTGGACCAGTCCGGACGCTAGCTCCAGATCGACCTCAACAGGCCCGCTCAACGGCGTACTCTCTGCGGTAGTTGCTGGTCAGCACGTGCACGCCCGAAGTCAGTTTCGTAGGGATCCAACGCTGTGCTGAGGGTTTCGCTCATTCCAAGGACGCGCGCAACATCCAGGAATACGCCGAATCCCACGCCAAGGTCGCCTTGTTCGAGTTTGCGGAGTGTGGTGCGACTGATCTGAGCACGGTCGGCGACCTGCTGTGCGGTGAGACCGAGAAGCTTTCGCCACGTGAGGAGTTGGCCCCCAATGGTGGCTGCAGCTCGTTGGGTTTTCATCGAGGTTCTTTTTGTCGCCACAATTAAGTCTAGGCCATACGGTCAGTAAAGTGACCATTATCAACGATAGAGGCTAGTTTAGTTATCATTATTGAGCTAGCGAGACGGTGGATTCCACTCATCTACCGGCTGTAGTGGTAGCGGCACTGGGCGATCCGGGTCTCGTCGCCGACTACCTTGTAGACGAGCCGGTGTTCGTCGTTGATCCGCCGGGACCAGTACCCCTGGAACCCGTGCTTCAAGGACTCGGGTTTCCCGATGCCCTCATTGCCGTTGCGCTGGACATCGCTGAGCAGACTATTGATTCGCTTGAGGATCTTGCGGTCTTCTGTTTGCCACCAGAGGTAGTCTTCCCATGATGATTCGTCCCAGAGCAGCCTCATTCGTGGAGCTCGTGCGCAACACCCTCGCCGTGTTCGAGGTTCTCTATTGCACCAAGCAGCCGGCGTGCATTTTCAGGACTTCGCAGAAGATAAGCGGCCTCCTTCAAGGACTGGTAATCGTCCAGCGAGACGATGACCACAGGGTCCTTGCCAGCCCGGGTGATAACAATCTCTTCGCGGTCGTCGAGTACCGAGTCAAGTGTGGCTGCGTAATTCGCCCGCGATTCCGAGTAGGTCATTGTCTTCATCAATTTCTCCTAACGTACATAATATTGTACGTCTTGGGTGAGTGGGTGGACAAGGCGAAAACGACAACTGGCGATCAGCACCGCGTCTATTCTCCGATTGAGGAACGCCGGCACGACGACGGCGATGCCGGCGCATGGATTCGTATACAAACGTTCAACGAGCACGGCGAAGAGTCATGCGCCGCGGGTCGTCGAATCCCAGCGCCACGTACCCGGGCGCCCGCTTGGCCAACGACGACGCGAGGACCGGTGTGAGACTGTCGTGGTAATCATGCACGATTGCCTGACTCTTGCCCGGGTGGGGACGTACTATTCTGCCCGCATACTGCACCAGGCGTCCTTTGAACGAGATCGGGGCTGCCAGGAACAAGGCGTCCAGTTGAGGGCAGTCGAATCCTTCGCCGATGTAGGAACCGGTGCCAAGCACCAGGAGACCATTCGCCGGATCAGTTGCATTAATGAGATCGACGGCGGCCTTCCGTTGCTTTGTCTTCAGTGACCCTGACAGCAAGACGGGCTCTACACCAGCTTTGGCGAACCTTTCCGCGAAACGATCCAAGTGCTTCTTCCACGTAGTTAGCAGGAGGATCTTCGCATGATTCCTGTGGGCTTCCAGCACGTCGCCTACGATCTGCTCCAATCGGGCGTCGTCCGCGATGAGGTGTTGGTAGATTCGCGCCATGCCGCCCGGATCCGAGGGCTCGGCGTCACCGTCATAAAAGTACGACGTCGAATGCACCTTGAGCGCCAACTCTGGGCCTGGGATATCCCCGGCCTCTGCTGGAAGCTGGCCTGGTTCGGTTGGTTCCATCGTGTGAATGACCTGGCCGAGCTGGTGGTACATCAATTCGTCCAGCCGGTCGCGCCTATACGGGGTCGCCGTGAGGCCGAGCCAATAATGGGCCGGAATCTGATTCATTACATCGGTGAATGCGGCGGCTGGCACGTGGTGGCATTCGTCGGCGATGATCTGGCCATAGCCAGCGGCCAGCTCCGCGACATTGGTCCGCCGGGCGAGCGTGGGAAGCAGTGCGACATCGATCCGGCCGGTGGTCTTCGAACGTCCGCCGCCAATTTGTCCGCACTTTTCACCCATCAACTCCTCCACACGGGCGCGCCATTGGTCAGCGAGCGCCTTGCGGTCGACAAGGATCAGGGTTGAGATGCCGCGCAGCGCCATGAGCGCGCATGCCATAACGGTCTTCCCGGTTCCAGGCGGCGCAACCAGAATCCCATTATCGGCAGCGATGAGGTCCTTCACGGCCGCTTGCTGGTCGACGCGGAGCGTAGCTGAGCAGGCAAGATTCTGTTGTGTACCGGTGGTTCGCAGGTCTTTGACCCGCAGTTTACTCCCGGCCGAGACAACCAGTTCCTCAAGCAGGGGAAGAAGACCTCGAGGCAGGACGAGATCCCCTTCGAGTGTTTCGTCGTAGCTGCACAGGAAACGGGGAAGATTCCACGTTGAACGGCGCTGACGCTGGCGTTCTTGAAACGCGGGGTTCGGCATGGATGCCGCGTGTTTGACCGCGGTGATCATGGAAGGCCCAAGGTCCGAAGCCTTGACCGTGATGCGGGCGGCAAAGTCCACGTGGACGATGAGTGCTGGGCGGGGCACAATTTTTGAGGACTGAGGAAGTTCGAGGCGACGGACTTCGTGGCCAGTCCGGACGGACGGCAGTTGCCGCAAATGCCGAGAGGCTGCCGCCGGCGTCAAACGGTCCAAGCTGGACAAGTACGCCCACTGGTCCTCGTATGGCTCGAGCGTTGAGGTGTCGAGGAAAAGTGTCGTGCCGTGCTGTCGTCGCTTTCCGTTCAATGGGGCGGCAATGAGGTTTCCAACACCTTTGCCGCTGTGAGTATCCTGCGAGGGGAATAAGCGATCGTAGCTCGTAAGGCTCATGCTTCCCCGCAGATTCATCGCCTCGTGGAGGATCCCGGCGGCCAGTTCGCGGGCAAGAGATGCACCCAGGGCGTTGGCGAAGAAAATCCAGACGTGGGCGCCGCGCCCGGACTGGGAGATCTCCAAAGCTGCGGGAATGCCGCGGTATCGGGCGGCTTTAACATAGGCAAGAGCGTCGAGCATTGCCGCTGCGCCGTCGAAGTCCGCTGCAATCCACCAGCACCTGTCATCTGAAGTGAGCGGGTAAAGGCCAATGTGCTGCCGTCCGGTAAGGTGGTCGGCCAGCACTGCGGCAGTGAGCGGGAGATAGGGCGCTGACTCTCGATTCATGCCTTTGCGCCAGCCACCGGTGACCGCGGGAACCCAGCCCGCGCGGCCCTCGCGGGCGTTTTCCCATCGCAGAGCATAGATGTCGGTGCGGGCATGAAATAGATCTTGGAAGAAGTGAACCTTGTCTTCCGGCGGGGAGTCCCTCGTCACTGGACCGGTGGGCCTCGGCGGCAGTGCCGTCTGATCCCGTCGGGCGGCACTTGCCTCCTCGTCGCTGAGTTCAAGAATTTTCCGCAGCCGAGTGTTGTCGATACGTAGTTCTTCGAGTTCGCGCAACACGGCAACGGAATTCGATCCAGCCGATGTGCGCGCTGGTTTCAGAGCTTCCACCATGCCTGCATTTTCCGGCCACGGGAGTGTTGGTTGAGCGATGACTTGCTCGTCACTCGGCAGTTTGGCTTCTTCCTGCGTGTTTTGGTCAAAGTCCACACCCCATTGTTACGGAATCCAGGGAACACATGCGCTGTCCGCTACGTAAGCAGTCCGTGCACCCCGCGGGCAATTGTGGTGGCGGCGCCCAGATAGGCCACGGCAATCAGCAGCAACTGCGCTGTCCGGATGCTGATGTGTTTCGCCAGCACGTCGCCAATGACGATCCCCGCCAGACAGGTGAGTGCCACCGCCAGCCACATGCCCCACGGGAGTTCGGGGACCGCACCTCCGGCAAGCGCCTTGAACACAAGAGCCAGGCAGCCGATGGTGAAAAAGTACGGTTGCATGGTGGCTGCAAAGGAACGGTGCGGCCATCGTGTTGCCAGAGAGTAGATGCTGACGGCCGGCCCTCCAACCCCGGCAGCGGTATTCATGAACCCGCTCATTGCACCTGCGGCGGTCAGGTAACGCCGCCGCGGCGACAGTACAGCTGAGCGTAGGCACAACGAGACGGTGAGACCGCCGGCCAGCAATGCTCCAATGCTGATTTCCAGTACGGGCGCCGGAATCACCCTGACGATCATGGCGGCGGGAACAATGCCCAGCAGCGCCGCGGCTGCAAGGAACCTGTACCGCCGCCAGTCAACGTCTCTGAAGACTCTCGGAATGATCGCCGCGGCAGTGACTGCCCCGCACACATTGACAAGGATCACACCCTCGACCGGTCCGAGGAGCAGCACCAGAAAGGGGGCGGCTACCAGGGCGAATCCCATCCCGGTTACCCGCTGCATACCGGCGCCAACAAGAACTGCCAGCAGCACGAGGGCTGGAACAATCACCTACGGCCGCCAGGCGATGTACTGAACCTCCTCAAACTCTTCCATGCCGAGTTCGCCGCCTTCGCGGCCCAGGCCCGACTGTTTCATTCCTCCCATCGGAGCAAAGGCGACGGATGGCACCGGATCATTGATTCCCACGATCCCCGCCTCCAGTTTCTCGGCGAAGTTCCAGGACCGGCGGGGATTCTCAGTCCACAGGTAGGCTGCGAGGCCCATCTCAGTTGCGTTGGCCATCGCCAGCGCTTCGGCCTCATCCTTGAACGTGACGACGCCGGCGGCTGGCCCAAAGACCTCCTCCTGTACCAGCGGCGCGTCGGCTGGCACGTTGCGCAACAGCGCTGGTGCCAGGAACGCACCTTTGTCCGGCACCCCGGTTCGTTGGGTCACGAGTTCGGCCCCTCGCTCCAGGGCGTCATCGATGAGCATTTGCACTGACGAGACGCGTTCCCTATCGATCATTGGGCCCAGATCCGGGACCGGGGAACTCTCTCCGGGCGCCCCGTGTCCGATGCTCATCTCATCGAACCGGTGGCCGAGCCGTGTGGCAAACTCGTCGGCGATGCTCTCCTGGACCAGGAAACGGTTGGCAGCAACGCACGACTGACCCGTGTTACGCAGGCGGCCGATCACGGCACCCTCAACCGCCGCCTCAAGATCGGCGTCCTCGAAGACCACGAACGGTGCGTTCCCGCCCAGCTCGAGCAGCGGCCGGACAACCCGGTTGGACGCCTGCGCCATGATTTGCCTGCCTACCCCGGTGGACCCCGTGAAGCTGACCGCCCGCACGGCTGGGTGTTCAATGAGCGCAGCTGTGATTTCGCGCGAAGGACCGTGGACAAGATTGACAACGCCGGCAGGGAAGCCTGCATCGACGAGCACCTCGAAGAGCCCGGTGGCAGCAAGAGGGGCCTTCTCGCTGACCCGTCCCACCACGGAGCATCCCGCAGCGAGCATCGCTGCGAGCTTGCGTGCCTGGATGGAGACCGGGAAGTTCCAGGGTGTGAGGCTGAGCGCCACCCCGATGGGCCTGCGGGACGTCAGATGACGCCGGCCCGGCGCCTCGGACGGGCTGACTGACCCACCGGACCTCCGAACTTCTTCGGCGAACCAGCGGAAGTACTCAATGGAGAACTGCACTTCGCCCTGGGCCTCGGGGAGCCGTTTGCCCGCCTCCAGGGCAAGCACGCCAGCAACCTCGTCCTTGCGCTCGGCGAGAAGCTCGGACGCATTCCGCAGGAGGTCGGACCGGGTGCGGACGGTTGATTCGGACCAGGACGCAAAGGCGGACGCCGCAGCGTCAGCGGCCCGGACGGCGTCGTCCCGGCTGCCCCAGGCAACTTGCCCGACTACGGTCTCGTTGCCGGGGTCCGTGACGTCTTTGGTCGAGTCACCCGCGTGCCACTCTCCGTTGATGAGGTGTCGCGCTTCCTTGAGATTCATGTTTTCTCCTTGGCTGTCAGAGTTCCAGGACGGCGGGCCGGCGTCGGCCGCCTACGGTAAGGGATGGCCACTGATCATCGGTGGCGAGCAGGGTTGGTCCTCCGTCGGTCACCAGAATGGTGTCCTCCACCTTGAAACCCATACCGGACGGGTTCCAGGCAAGTGCCATGCCGTCGGCAAGGGTGAGGTCGGTGGCACCATGGGCAATGAGTTCGCGTGGGTTATAGCCGGTGAGTCCTCCCTGGTGGTGGCGGTGCCATTCGTCTGGGTCGAAGCCGTTGTCGGCATAGGCGGCGGCGCCTTGGTTGAAGACCTCGCCCAGGTTGGCGCCCGGTTGGCTGTGGTCCAGGAACCGGCTCTCCACTTCAAGCAGGGACTGATAGTGCTGGGCTTCTGCCCTGAGCGGCGTGAACGCCGCCATGCGGGTGACGCTGGCAACCATGCCGTTCCGACGGCCGCAACAGGCAATCATGACCCGTTGTTCGATGATCTTGTTGGTGGCCAGCGGGTGCCGGTGTTCAGCGATGCGGCTGTCGGAGCCGACAAAGAGGGCAACGCATTCAATGCCTTCGTCGAGAAGCGCCGCCACCAGCTTTCCAGCGACATGGTTCTCCGACTGAGCAGGGCGGGCCGCTGCTGCAACCCGGCCGGTGATTCGGGCGACGTCGGCACTT
>NZ_KI914980.1:55894-62548 GCF_000520595.1 Arthrobacter sp. H5 | reverse complement strand
CACTTACGTTGGCAAGCCGGCGTCGTTGGTCGGTATTGAGGACCCTTCGGAGCGCAGCAAGTTCAGCCGCTGCGTCAACGCAGCCATCCAGCGGGTGGTCGGCCGCGACGGTAGGACCTTTCGGCAGCCTGGCCGCCCTGTCCTCGGCCCAGCCGACGACGTCGAACACGGCGTCCGTGCCAGCCAGCTCCGTATCGCGGAGGCGTGGTGCCTCGATGGTGTTGGTGACCACCCGCACGCCCGGTGATCCACCCCGCAGACCCTCGACGACGACGTCGAAACAGGACAGGTTGAGCGTCTGCGGCACGTGCCAGCGGGCTCCGGTGAACCACGAGAGATTCAGCGGATCCTTGAGCACCATGGTGTCGACGCCGAGGCGGCGTGCCAGCTGCTGGAGTGATTGAAGCTGCTGATCCCAACGGGTTGCGATGTCCAGGGTCATCCCTTGCTTGCCCCAGCCGTGATACCCGCGACGAAGTACCGTTGCAGGAAGATGTAGGCCACCACCACCGGCAGCGACGCCATGATGACGCCGGCGAACAGCAGCGGGTAGTCCGTCTGGAATTCGCCCTGGAAGCTCAGCAGCGCCAACGGAAGAGTGCGGTTTTCGGGCGACTGAATGAAGAGCAGCGGGTACAGCAGCTCATTCCAATGAATGACAAAGAGGAAAATTCCGGCGGCAGCCAACGACGGCGCCGACAGGGGCATCGCGATTGTTGAGTACGTCTTCCACGGACCTGTTCCATCGATCGAAGATGCCTCATAGAGCTCGCGC
The DNA here is from genome assembly GCF_000520595.1 of Arthrobacter sp. H5. GTDB lineage: Bacteria > Actinomycetota > Actinomycetes > Actinomycetales > Micrococcaceae > Arthrobacter_D. Next base: position 61,773 of record NZ_KI914980.1, on the reverse strand, counting down.
GGGAGTGTGCGCATGAAGCCGCCGAGGATAAACACGGCAATGGGAAGTGTGGACACAATATTCGCCAGAACCAGCCCAAGCAGGGTGTCCAGCAGTCCTATCCGCTGGAACAGCACGTACAGCGGAACCATGTTGGCTTGGGCGGGGATGGCCATTCCGAGTACCAGGAAACCGAAGATCGCCCAGGACCAGAAACCGCGGATCCTTGCTACCGCGTACCCGGCCAGGCTCGCCAGGAACAAGGTGATGGGCACCGAGCAGGCCGTCACTATGGCGCTGTTCATGAAGGACTGTCCCAGGTTCTGGCCGCCGAGTACTTCGGTGTAGGCGTCCGGTGCCAGTGACTGCGGGAAGCTGAACGGACCATCGAACAGTTCCTGTGTTGACTTGAAACTGCCGAAAATCACGATGGTGAGCGGGACGATGATGATGATCGCGTAGACGGCGAGGAAACCGCGGCGGGTAAGGGAGGTAAGCATGCCGTTACTCCTGTTTCTGGGTTAGCCGGAGCACTCGCCGCTGCAACCACGTCACCAGGGCGATCAACGCCATGAAGATGATCGATTGCGCGGCGGCGTAGCCAAACTCAGCGTTGGCGAAAGAGCTGTAAATTCGGGTGGAAAGGATGTCGAGGGAAGCCTTTGGCGGGTTCCCTGCGATACCCAGAATCAGGTCGAATGCCTTGAAGGACTGAATGGTGGTGTAGGCGACCACGATTGCTGTCGCCGGCGCCACCAGTGGCCAGGTGATGGACTTGAACTGCTGCCACTTGCCTGCGCCGTCAATCTCCGCGGCCTCGTACAGCTCGCGCGGTATCCCCTGAAGCCCCGCCACGTACACCACCATCATCTGGCCGGCATGAAACCACACCTGCGTCACAGCCACCCAGTAGAGCGCCTGCGTGTCGTTCCCCAGATAGGAGCTTTGCAGGGCACCGAGCCCAACGGCGTCGAGCGTCGAGTTTGCCAGACCAAAATTCGGATCGTAGATGAACTTCCAGATGAAGGCGACGGAGACCGAGGAGAGGATGGTCGGGAAGAAGAACAACGCCCGGAGCAGGACGCTCCCGCGGGAGTTGCGGGTAAGCATCATCGCGAGGACCAGCGAAAGGGCCGTCTGGAAGATCACCACAACCAGCATGAACTTCAAGTTGTTTGCCAGCGCGTTGGTGAACAGTGAGTCACCGGTGAAGGCGCGGATGAAGTTGTCCAGGCCCACGTAGTTGAACGACGCCGAGAATCCGTTCCAGTCCGTCAACGCGTACTGGAACGCCTGCAGCGTGGGCATGACGAGGAAGACCAGGGTGACCGCTATGGCTGGCAGCGGGAACAGGTAGAGTGCCGGGCTGACCCGTGTGGGCGACTTCCGCTTCTTCCCCGGCGGATGCTCGGCTTTGCCCCCGGCCGGGGTAGCCGGCTTGGTGCCTCCGATGCTGACGCTCATACTCGTTCATCTACTATCTGCTGTGCTTCGGCCGCCGCCTGCTCCGGGCTTGTTCCTGCGATGACCGCCGTCGCGCTCGCCTCCACTGCGTTACGAACGTCGAGGTTGTTGAACTGGAAGCGCGGCGCCAGGGCGGTATTCCTGGTCAACCAGGGGCTGAGCTTCTGGAGGTCTTCGTTGGTGTACTCAACGTCGGCAACTGCCACGTGCTGTGCGGTTTCGTTTGCGTAGTAGCCCGCGTTTTCCGGATCGGAGAGGAAATTGACCCATTCCATCGCCGCAGGCTGATTGTCGCTTCCCGAATTGACGCCGAGGATGAAGGTTGCGTTGTACACGCCTTCGAACTTTGGGGTGCCGCTGGTTGACGTGTTGGGGAAGATCAGCTCCATGGGGAACTCCGCGCCAAGGCCGCGGACCGCCGCGAGGTGGTAGGACCCTGTGGCCAGCATTGCCGCTTCGCCCTGCGTGAAAAGGTTCTGAGCCGGTTCCACCGCTGTTCCGGTGGAGTTGGGTTGGATGAACGGGATGAGCTGCTGGTACTGCTCGAGCATTCCGATGAACCAGTCGTCGGTGCACTTCAGCGTGCCCTGCTCGATCTGCGCGCACATATCCTCGGCCGGTGCCACATTGACGATCATGCAGTTGAAGAGCTGGCCACCGTTGCCAACGTCGCCGCCGGGCCACGAAATCGGAGTCACTCCCGCAGACATCAGAGCTTCGCAGGTGCCGAGGAAGCCGTCCCAGTCCTTCGGTGCGGTATCTGCTCCTGCCCGGTCAAAGATGTCGAGGTTAATCAGCGGCATGGGGAACACCACCTGATATGGGAGACCGAGTTGAAGGTCGCCGGACTTACCGGCGGCCAACAGCTCGGTCCCGTACTGGGAGGCCGCTGTGCTGCCGGTGAGGTCTGTGTACAGCCCGGCTTCAGTGAAGTTGGAGAACTGTGAACCGCGGAAGGATGCGAAGGCGTCACCGATCGCGGCGCCCCTCAGCTTCTGCAGGCCCTGCGCGTTGTAGTCGTTCGACGTCGAAATGTTCTGGGTGGCGGTGACGTCCGGATTGGCTGCGACGAACTTCTTGATCAGTTCATCGAAAACCTCTTTGTCCTCGCCGCGCCAGTGAGCGAATGACACTTCACCGGTGATCTCTCCGGTAGCTGGTGCCGCGACGCCGGTGGCTGGCCCTGCCGGCGCACCCCCAGGTCCGGAACATGAAGCGACGGCCGCTCCCATGCCCAAAGCTCCGAATAGTCCAAGTGCCTGCCTGCGCGTTACGTGACTCACGGTGATCTCCTCTTTGAGTTCTGCTGGTTGCCTGTTAGTGGTGCCTGTTGAGAGTGGGCCGTCACCATTCGGTGACGGGGATGCCGAGAATGTCTGCGGCTGTGCGTAGTTGGGGACGGATGTCCTTCCACGCCAGTACCGTGTGGTGTGGGAAGCCTCCAACAACAAGTGAGTTCACGAAGGACTGGGCGTCGACGTCGAGCTTCACTTCAGCGGTGTTGCCCTGGAAGTGGTTGACGGCGGGGATGGACTCGCCTGCTGCGATCAGCAGCCGGAGGCCGTCCGGCCCGTTTTCGGTGTTGTTTTCGGTGAGCCGGGCCATCACCACCGGACCGGTCTTCAGCGGGAAGTTGCCGGCGACTCCAATCTTGCGGTTGCAGTGCACAAACTGGGTTGCCTCGTCCGGATCGGCTGCGAGGGCGGTAGCGGCGGATCCGCAGTGCCAGAGCCGCACGCTGTTGTTCTCTGTGTTCAGGTCCACGGTGTCCACGAGGTAGGTCAGCCCGGAGCCGAGCGTCTGCATCAGCAGCATGGTCACGGCGCCGTAGACGTCGCGCTCGCAGGCGGTGGGCGTGCCCTCGTCTGCGATGCGGGAGAGGGATGAGCAGGGGCAGAATCCGCGCTGGGTGGGGAATTCCGGCCAGCAGCGGATGGCCATCGCGGACAGATCCTTAGCTGTTCCCCATTCGCGCATGGCCACGGTGGTGGCCGCGGACTTGGTGAGGTGTTCCGGATCGAGCGCGCCGAGGCTGGGCTGGGCGCTTCGCGCTGCGGCCTGCTCGGTGGAGCAATGGTCGGGCTGGACGTCGTCGATTCGGGAGAACATCTCGTCGATACTCAGGTGATCGACCCGCAGCCCGAAAAGGCTGTCCAGAATGTCGGGGTCGAACTGGCTGGGGGTGAATCCGGCTGGGGCTTCGGACACCAGCCCAAGGGTCCGGCCGCGCATTGTCTCGAGGGCCGATCGCACCGGTGCTTCGTCAACCCGTTCACGCTGGGTCGGTTCCAGCAGTTCGCCAACGGGGAGGTCTCCGGCAATTCCCCGGGCAAGGTAGGCCGCGACGTGCTGCTCGTCCGGGTTGCCGTACAGCAGCCGGACCTGCGAGCCGGCCCGAACCAGCGCGTGCGCGTAGAGGTTGGAGCCGCACAGGGAGTTGAGCCAGAGGCGGTCGCCCACAGGGCCGGGTTCACGGACTGACCACAGCAGAACCGGCCGGTTCAGCCCTTCATAGAGTGCCAGGGCGGGGGATGCATCGGAAAAGCTGGCGCAGAGATTGACAACGAGGTCCACCTCCTCCTTGAGGAAGGGAAGCGCCGCGTCGATATCCTCGGGAGTCATCACCAGGTCTTGCGGGCCGATGACGTCGGCACCAAGGGATTCGATGAGCGTGCGGGCGCTGGCTGCGAATTCCTTGGCGACGCCGACCACAAAGGTGGGGCGGGCGGTCGAGATCAGCAGGACTCTGGGGCGGGTAGCGGCCGGGTTCATCGCACCGGCTCCACTGCGGCAACAATATTATCGACGACGTCGCATAGCGCGGTGAGGCGGTCGACAGCACTGGTTGCCAGTGATTCGGAGACGTTGGGGGAGCCGATACAGGATGCCCAGACGGCGCGGCCGGCGAGGAATCCGCTGGCTCCTTCGAGGCAGGCCCAGCGCACCGCCGTCGGGAAAATATCTTCAGGGACTCCGGATGAGAGCACTACCCACGGGCCGTCGACGGCCCGGGTGATGTCTGCGCAGGCGGCGCGGACGTCGTCTTCCGATGCCTGGCCGCGGAAGGGCACCTCCGCTTTGTAGAGGTCGGCGCCGAGGGAGCCGAGCTCGTGTGCGGCGGCGAGGATGCCCGCGTTCCAGTCGAAGTCTTCGCCAGAGATCGGCTTGCGGGAGAGGGGCTCGATGATGCTGATGAGTCCGGCGGAGTGGCAGAGCGCCACGAATTCCTTGACCATGGCGATGCGTTGTTCTGCCGGTTCGTCAGGGCGGTAGAGGACCAGAAGTTTCATGGCCTTCGCGCCGAGTGCCGCGTACTTGTGGGGGTCTACGGTGCGATCGATGCTGACTTCGCCGACGAGTTCCCCGTGCGCTGGTTCGAAGTGGTCGGCGGAGGCGATCAAACCGCATCCCTCTGCGACCACGCCGGCCCCGATTGCGGCGTCCAGGGCAAACTGCTTGTCGATCAGCACGCCCGATGCGTAGGGGGACAGGACACGTGTTGCCTCCAGCTTGAAGGAGCGCAGGTTGTCATCGGTGACGGGTTCGTCCTGGTGTTCTGCGAACATGTTCCGCATCGCTTCGCGCTGATCCACCGCAAGCATGGCGAAGGCGCCGGACGGCCGTTGGAGGGGTGAGAGGTCAAAGTTCGGCATGTCGTGGTGCCTTTCAGTTGCTGGTGGGGGTGGGGAGGTTGGATCGGTGGAGAATTTGGTCGTGGGGGATGGCTGAGCGCCCATCGAGCCCTTCGCAGGAGGCGGCTGCTATGCGACCGGCGAAGGTTGCTGCGTCCTCGAGGTTGTAGTTTGCGGCGACGGCGGCGAGCAGCGCGCCATGGAAGACGTCGCCCGCTCCCAGGGTGGAGACAATATTTGCCCGGTGGGCGGGGATGTGGACGGCTTCGCCGGTGCCGTCGTGTACCCACGATCCGTTGGCGCCGTCGGTCGCCACGACCGTCCTGGCGCCGTCGTTGATTGCCCGCTGCAGAAGCTCCGGCTCGCTGGGCCCCTGTCCGTACTCGGCTGTGAGGCGCTCGATCGTGGGGACGTAAAGGTCTGTGTCCGCCGGGGTGAATCCGTCGATGGGGTTGCCGGCGTCCACGCTGAGTTTCAGGCCCGGGATCCCTGCGACGGACTGCCAGCCCCAGTGATCCACGTGCACCCAGGAAGCGGACTCGAGAGCGTCTCGGAACGGTCCCGTGGCCGGTAGCGAAACCGGCGGGCCGGGCCGGGTGACGATGGCGCGGCTCTGGCTTCGTGTGCTCACCACGATCACGCTGACACCGCTCGCCTGATGCGGGTTCCGGACGACGGCGGTGGTGTCGACACCCTCGGCCTGAAGGCCGGCGATGATTCTGTCGCCCTCATCATCCAGCCCAACGACGCCGGCGAAGGCTGTCGTTGCTCCCAGCCGTGCGGCCGCCACGGCTGCTGTGGCGG
>NZ_KI914980.1:51242-55794 GCF_000520595.1 Arthrobacter sp. H5 | reverse complement strand
CCGCCACGGCTGCTGTGGCGGCGGGACCCCCGCCAGCGGTGACAACATCGTCAGCGACGGTCCGGCTGTCTGCGGCAGGGTAGTCGGAGACTACGGCGATGGAGTCGAGCGTGGCGCATCCCACGAAGAGGAGCGTGTTGTTGTCGTGTCCTTGAAACATGTTCACCCGCTGTGTTGTAGAGCACTGTTTGATGAAATATACACAAGCACTGTTCGAATAGCAACAGAATCTGTATAGTTACACTCGAGAAGGCACTCTCAAGAATTCGTCGCACTACAGAAGGAAGCGTCCATGTCATCGGCGACAGCCACAGATTCCAGCGAAACAACCATCCGGTACGGCCTGATTGGTGCCGGACATATGGCCAGGGAGCACGTGCGGAACCTCGCGCTTGTACCTGGGTCCCGCATCACTGCCGTCTCTGACCCGGAGTCCTCATCCCTGGAGCAGACCAGGGCCGAAATTGGGCACGAGGTTGAGCTGTTCGCTGACCATCATGACCTCTTGAGCGCGGGCATCGTTGACGCTTTGGTCATTGCCAGCCCCAATGACACCCATCACGGGATCCTGAAGGACATTTTCGCCAGCGGGCTCGCGCTGCCGATCCTCGTCGAGAAGCCTGTCTGCACCACCGAAGAGGATGCGCGGGAACTCGAGCGGCTGGCTGCCGACTATGGCGCTCCGGTCTGGGTGGCGATGGAGTACCGCTACATGCCCCCGGTGCAGGAGATTATCGATGCGGCGCACTCCGGCAAGCTGGGCAAGGTTGTCATGTTGTCGATTACGGAACACAGGTTTCCGTTCCTGCATAAGGTCGGTTCCTGGAACCGTTTTACTGAACGAACCGGAGGGACGCTGGTTGAGAAGTGCTGCCACTTCTTCGACCTGATGCGGGTGATTCTGCAGGATGAGCCGACGCGGATCTATGCCAGCGGTGCCCACGACGTGAACCATTTCGATGAGCAGTATGAGGCTGGTACCCCGGACATGGTGGACAACGCCTACGTGACGGTTGACTTTCGGAGCGGACGCCGGGCGATGCTGGAACTGTCCATGTTTGCGGAGGGATCGAAATTCCAGGAGCGGATCTCCATTGTTGGTGATGAAGCGAAGATTGAGTGCCTCATTCCGGTTGCCGCCGGCCACTGGACCCCGGGTGATCAGATTGAAGCGCGGGTGGAGTTCAGCCCGCGGTCGCCCATTGGGCCCGTTGCCCATGATGTCCCGGTTGACGAAGCGGTTTTGGCCGCCGGCGCACACCATGGTTCCACCTACTACGAGCACCTTGGCTTCCGGCGGGCGATTCTGGGCGAGGGGCCGGTTGAGGTAACTGTCGCGGATGGAATCACGTCGGTTCTGATGGGTCTGGCAGCGGAGAGGTCCATCGTGGAAGGCCGTGCTATCGATCTTCAGCCGGTCGACTCGCGGGTGGCTCGCTAGTGGTGTGTTGATTTTTCAACATACATTTAGATGCAACTGAGTCGATCAACCAATGGAGGAGAGCCGATGACCAGCCAAGAGGCGGAATCCCCGCTGACCATCCGCCAGCGGAGCATCCTCGACGAGTTGGACAGGAGGGGCTTCGTTTCCACCGCCGATCTTGCGCAGGCCCTCGCGGTTTCCGATATGACGGTTCGGCGGGACACCAACCTGCTCTCGAAGCGCGGGCTTGTCCGGGTTGTTCATGGGGGAGTCAGTTTGGTGGCGGGCGGTCATAATGCCGACTTCGCTGCGCGTGCGCGTGAGGATTCCGATGCCAAGCTTCGGGTTGCTCAAGCATGCCTGTCTTTGATTGAACCGCGTGATGCAATCATTCTTGACGCCGGGACAACGGCCTTCCAGATTGTGAGCCAACTTCCGGCATCATTCTCAGGCACACTCATCACCCACTCCGCGCCGACTATCCAACGGTGTCTGCAGCTGACCTCTGCCCGCACCATTTGTTTGGGCGGTGAGCTGCTGATTGACAGCCAGGCTTTTATTGGTCCGATGACCATTACGGCTGCGGAGGGGATCCGGGCACGGACGGCGTTCATTGGGGTGAGCGGCATCCATGATGATGCGTTCTACATCGATCGGGATTTCGAGCGGTCCACGAAGCTTGCCCTGATGAACGCTGCGGAGCGTGTGGTTGTGGTGGCGACGCACGGGAAGATGAAGCGATCGGCGCTGTCCCGGCTGGTGCCGTTCAGTGAGGTGGACATGCTGGTGACGGACCAGACGCCGCCGGCCGATATTGCGCGTGGGTTGAAGGCTGCGGGGGTTGAGGTTGTGACTGCGGGCTGAGATGAGCCGACGCACCGAGCAGTGACGTTCCGCCGGCACTCGGTATCGTTAGCTCAATGGCTTCCGCTGCTCCTCCGCTGGTAAGTGCATGGACTATTCGAGTGAATTTCCGCGCGATGGCTGCCCTGATCCACCGCAGATCGCAGGCCGGGCAGGTTCTTGTTGCTGTCTGGTCGGAGGTTCGTTCCTCGGCCAGCCGCCGCAGGATGAATCGGTTCGATCGTGCCGCTTGACCCCGTTTGCGCCGGAACCACCATCCAAAGATACCGGCAGGAGCATAAACCGGAACAATCATGCCGATTCTTGCATCGTTGCCCTTGTTTGCGTCACCCAATAACGACACAATGGAAAAACGGCACGATCGTGCCTGTCTGAGAGAGTGGAGGGGTAATGGCTTTCGAACAAGCGCTTGCGGAAAGCGTGCGTGCCCGACGCGTAGCCGAGCATCTTACCCAAGCTGATCTGGCCGACCTTTCCGGCGTTTCAGAACGCTTCGTCCGTTCCGTTGAGCGTGGGAAGTCAACTATCCGGCTCGAGTCGCTTTTGGCTGTTCTTCGTACACTCGGTCTCGATCTCGCGGTCACAGGCAGGCATCGTGAGTCGGACGTCCCAGCGGTCACCGAGATGTCAGGGCTCAAGAAACGGTGAAGTCGTTCGAGAATGCCAAGGATCAACGGCAGGCCGATGTGTACAAGCGAGGCATGCTCGCTGCACGGCTGGAACGGTTTGAGAGCGGGACACGGTTCAGTTACTTGCGGGAATACCTCTTGACGGGCGGTCCGGCCTTGGCGGCATCGCTTCCGCTGTCGTCTGACGCTGTGGTGATGGCCAGTGGTGCTGTACCACCTTATTTCGCCGGCTTGTTGCCTGAAGGGCGCCGCTTGTCAATGCTGCGCAGGGCCGTGAAAACGTCGATCGATGATGAACTGTCGCTGCTCCTTGCAGTGGGTGGCGACCCGGTGGGCGATGTGCAGATCGTCCCAAAGGGTGCCGTGGCCGCGGAGGTTGCTGCCGCCGTCGTACTGGATCCCAAGGCTCCGGTTGACTTCGATGAGGTGATGGAACAGAGCGGCATTGATCAAAATGCGTTGGCTGGTGTTCAGGACAAGCTCTCGACCGGAATGATTTCCCTGCCGGTGGAAGCTGCGGGAAGGCGCTTCATTCTCAAGCTCGATCCACCCGAGTACCGGTATATGGTTGAGAACGAGTTTCTTATGTACAGGTACGCGCGGCGACTGAAAATTCCCGCTAGCGCCGTGCGCCTGGTGCACGATGTCACCGGGCGTCCGGGGCTATTGGTGGAGCGGTTCGATCGGGAGACTGGTGAACAGGGCACACTTCGCCGGCTGGCGGTTGAGGATGCAACCCAAGTGCTGGGGCTTCATCCGGCCGCGAAATACGATGTGCCGTATGAACGGGTATGCGAAGAGCTGGTTGGTCTCTGTGATGCTCCTCTTCCGGCACTGCGGAACCTGGCGCTGCAGATGGTCTTCGCCTGGCTCACAGGAAATGGCGACCTCCACGCGAAAAACGTTTCCCTGCTGCAGGACGCGCACGGCCGTACTGCGATCGCGCCGATTTATGACATTCCGTCAACTGTGGCCTACGGAGACAGGACACTCGCGTTGCCGGTCGACGGGAAACGAACGGGTATCTCCCGCAAGCATCTGCTGGGCTGGATGGGAGAAGCGGGACTGCCGCAACGGGTCGCCGAGCGCGTCGTCGAGGTTGCCTTGAACGCAACACGAAGCATGATGGATGACCTTCGTGAGGGAGCTGTGCCTTTCTCAGACGCTGAGATCAAGAGCTGGGTGAAGGAACTGAAGAACCGTCGGCGTTTGGTGGACGCGGGATAGGGCTTGCATCGTGGGGTCAGGAAGGGCATTCGCTTGGCGCGATCGCCTTCTCTAGGCGAGCTCGCTAACGAGACGCCGCCGCCGGCCCGGTCGACTTTCCGCCCTCCAGCGTGCACATCACCAGTTCCTGCCGCAGCTCCGACGCGCGGCCCTCAAGCTGGTCAATCAGCGCCTCCACGCCCATCCGGCCAAGCTCGGTACTGGGGGAGGACATGACGGTGAGCTCGGGGTCGGCCATAGCGGCCATCTCGGCAGACGATCCAACCGACAGCACCGACAGGTGGCGCGGAATCTCGATCCCGGCGTGACGCAGTCCGTTCACAAATCCCGTGGCCGCCAATTCATTCTGAATGATGACGGCGGTGGTCTCCGGAAAGTCTCGTAGCAGTCGGGTGGCGGCCGCCTTGCC
>NZ_KI914980.1:7368-51142 GCF_000520595.1 Arthrobacter sp. H5 | reverse complement strand
GTCGGGTGGCGGCCGCCTTGCCGGCCGCGGGGGTCGCCTCGCACGTGAACGACGTCGGCTCCAGACCTTGCCTGCGCATCTCGGCGCCGAAACTGTCCCGTGATCGCCCGACCGGACCGAATCCCTCGAGATCGCGGCTCCCCACGGCGTCATCGAGCAGTGTGATCCGGGAATGTCCCAAAGTGGTGAGGTGCCGTACCGCCGCCGCCAGGGTCTCCTCGAAGTTGATGTCAACGTACGTCAACGAGCTGGGATCCCGGGTGCGTCCAATCAGGGCAAACGGTGTCCCGGAAACCAGCAGCTCCTCCACACGCGGGTCGTCGAACTGGACCTCCATCAGGACCACCCCGTCCACCAGCCCGCTGGACGTGAGTTCAGTCGTCTGCCCGGCGTCGTTGCTGAGCGGCCAGAGCACCAGATTGTAGCCCAATTCCCTGGCCGCAGCCGCTGCACTGGTGAAAAACTGCACCACCGTTCCGCTGAAGGAGTGCTGCAACGCGGGAAACAGCAGGGCGATAATGCGCGTCCGCTTACTGGCCAGTGCACGCCCGACTACGTTGCGCCGGAATCCGAGCTCCTGCATCGCTGCCTCGACCTTGGCCCGCGTGGCGGGGGAGACCGGCTTGGTGTTGTTGATGGTGAAGGACACCGTGGCAATCGACACGTTGGCGTGGCGCGCAACGTCCTGCATGGTGGCCACAGAAACCATCCTTTGGGGTCGGGAAGGCGCTGGAGCCACGAACATAGCTCCAGTCACCTCCTCCAGTAAAGCGTTTAAATTATTCCTTGACAAGACGGATTGTGAACGGCCACACTCGTTCACAGACCAGATAGTTAAGCGTTTTACCGTGAGCTTGAACCCAACACCCCCGTAAGGCAAAGGAGCCCTCCATGAAGACAACCCGCCGGCTGACCACCATCGCCGCCATGGCCGCCATCGCACCGCTCACCCTCTCCGCATGCGGCGGGGGCGGCGGCAGCGCGGGTTCAAGCGGCGACGTCGACACCCTCACCGTGGTCGACTACTACAACAACGAACCCGACCAGACGCTCATCCAAGAAGCGATCGACCGCTGCGCCACCGAGCTGGAAGTCACCGTTGAACGCGAGACCGTACCGGGTAAGGATCTCATCCAGAAGGTGCTGCAGCGCGCGTCGTCACAGACCCTGCCCGACGTCCTGATGCTCGACAACCCCGACGTACAGGAGATCGCAGCGACCGGTGGCCTCTCACCGCTGAGCCAGTACGACGTCGATACCTCCGGTTTTGCGCAGGGCATGCTGGAGGCTGCCACCTACGAGGGCGAGGTCTACGGCCTCGCGCCGACCGCAAACACCCTCGGCATCTTCTACAACACCACCCTGCTCGAGGAAGCCGGCATCGAACCACCGCAGACCTGGGACGAGCTGACATCGGCAGCCGAGCAGCTCACCAGCGGCGACCAATACGGCATCGCGTTCTCCGGCATCGCCACCTACGAGGGCAGCTGGCAGTTCCTGCCGTTCATGTGGTCCAACGGCGGTGACGAAACCGATCTCACCAGCCCCGAAACGGCCGAGGCGCTCGCACTCTGGCAAGGCCTGGTCAGCAGCGGATCCGCCTCCGATGCCGTCATCAACTGGTCGCAGGCCGATGTGAAGGACCAGTTCGTTGCGGGCAAAGCAGCCATGATGGTCAACGGACCGTGGCAGATCCCAGCCCTGCAGGAGAACCCCGACGTGAAGTGGGGCTCGGTGCAGATTCCGGTCAATGAGGAGGGCCAAACATCGGTCGCCCCGCTGGGCGGTGAGGTCTGGACCGTTCCGGTAACCGGCGACGACGCAAAGCAGGCCAAGGCCGCCGAGTTTGTCGAGTGCATGAGCAACGACGAAAACCAGTTGGCGCTCGCCGAAGCCCGCTACACGGTCCCCACCAAGACCGTGCTCGCAGAGGAATACGTCACCCTCGTGCCGGAAATGGAGTCTTTCACGGAGCAGGTGGCAAACGCCCGGTCGCGCACCGGCCAGCTGGGTGAGGCGTGGCCCGAAGCTGCCACCGTCATCTACAACGCCATCCAGCTAGCGCTGACCGGCAAGGCCACCCCGGAGGAAGCCTTCGAGCAGGCATCGGCGGGATAGCGGAAGCGTGAGCCATACGCACCGTGTCTCCTGAAACGACGCCGGAAAGGACAGCTCGAATGGCACAGACGGACACCGCACACAAGGACACCGCACCGACGATGACGGCGGTAGCCTCCTCCGCCGAGGCCCCGCCCCGCGCACGACGACGGTTCTCCCGCGAGGCGGTAACGCGCCTGCTGTTCGTGGCGCCGGCGGCGCTCTACCTCCTGCTGTTCTTCGGCTACCCGGTGGTCAAGAACATCACCATGAGCCTGCAGGAGTACACCACCAAGACCTTCTTCACCGGTGAAGCACCGTGGGTTGGGTTCGCGAACTACGAGACGGTGCTGAACAGCAACCTGTTCTGGCCGTCCATGACCAACACCGCGCTGTTCACGATCGGCTCGATCGCCGGGCAGTTCATCATCGGGCTGGCGCTCGCTTGCTTCTTCAAGCGGCGCTTCCCGCTGAGCAACTTCCTGCGCGCGATGCTGCTGTTGCCGTGGCTGCTGCCGCTGATTGTCTCGAGCGCCACCTGGCGGTCAATTCTTGAGCAGGATTCCGGCATCCTGAACCAGTTTCTGGGCACCTTCGGAGTGGAGCCGGTGCCGTGGCTGACCAGCCCTGCGGTGGCGCTGATCGCCGTCGTCATGGTGAATATCTGGGTGGGCATTCCGTTCAACGTGACCATCCTCTACGGAGGTCTGCAGGACATCCCGGAGGAGCTGTATGAGGCGGGGGCGCTGGATGGCGCAACCGGCTGGAAGGCGTTCTGGAACATTACTCTGCCCAACCTGAAGCCGGTGATCAGCGTGGTGCTGGTGCTCGGCGTCGTCTAGACCATCAAGGTGCTGGACATCATCCTGGGCCTGACCAATGGCGGGCCGGCGAATGCCACGCAGACGCTGTCGATCCGGTCCTACCAGGAATCGTTTGTGAACTTCGAGTTTGGGGTGGGTGCGGCGTTCAGCAACATCCTGATCCTGATTTCGCTCGTGTTCGCCGTCATCTACCTCCGCGCCAACCGGCGTGCAGTCGACGAGTAAGGGGACAGCCGTGACTACTGTGGAAACCGCCGTCGTACCCGTCCCGGCACAACGCAACGCGGGCAGGCAACGCACCCGCTCCGCCGGTTACACGGCGCTGGGCGTTGTGTTCCTGGCCGTGATGCTGTTCCCCGTCTACTGGATGGTGAATGCGTCGCTGCAGCCCTCGGGCAATACACTGACCGCCAGTTTCTTCCCGTGGAATCCGAGTTTCGACGGGTACGCCCGGGCAATCGCGGAGCAGGGACCCAACCTGGTGACCAGCCTGATCGTCTCGCTCGGCACCGTAGTGTTCAGTCTCGCAGTGGCGGCACCGGCAGCGTACGCGCTGGCGCAGTTCCGGTTCCGCTGGGTGAACATCGCGCTGCTGGCGATCCTGATTTCGCAGATGATTCCGGGGATTGTGATCGCGAATGCGCTGTACGCGGCGTACAACGACTTGGGGCTGCTCAACAGCATTCCCGGGCTGATCCTCGCCGATTCCACGCATGCCATTCCGTTTGTCATCCTCATTATGCGGGCGTTCATGATCGGGATTCCCACCTCGATTGTGGAGGCGGCGAGGGTGGACGGTGCCGGGCTGGTGCGGGCGTTCGTGTCGATTGTGCTGCCGATCAGCCGGAACTCGCTGATCACCGCGGGCCTGTTCGCGTTCCTGTTTTCCTGGAGCGACTTCCTGTTTGCGCTGACGCTCACCACCACCGAGGAGATCCGGCCGGTGACGCTGGGCATCTACCAGTACCTTGGCACGCAGGTGTCCAACTGGAGCGCTGTCATGGCGACCGCTGTCCTGTCCTCCGTGCCGGCGATCGCGCTGTTGATCCTGGCCCAGAAATACATTGCGGCCGGCGCAACCGGCGGGGCCGTCAAATAATGCTTCTCCCGAAAGTTAGGAAGACACCATGAACAACACCCAACCGCTGCGGGTCCTCGTCTGGGGCGAGAACCGGCACGAGAAGGAACAGCCCGAGGTTGCCGCGATCTACCCCGACGGCATGCACAACACCATCCGCGAGGGGATCGAGGAGAACCTGGGCCAGCGCGTGCAGGTAAGCACCACCACCCTCGACGAGCCCGAACATGGACTCACCGAGGACGTGCTGCGGAACACTGACGTGCTGGTGTGGTGGGGCCATGCCGCGCATGGGGAGGTGGCGGATAGCGTCGTTGAGCGCGTCCACCGGCATGTGCTGGCGGGGATGGGGCTGCTGGTGCTGCACTCGGGCCATTGGTCCAAGATTTTCGGGAAGCTGATGGGCACCTCGTGCACGCTGCGGTGGCGGTCCGAGCGGGACCGGGAGATTGTGTGGACGGTGAACCCGAGCCACCCGATTGCGCAGGGCGTGCCGCACCCGTTCATCATCCCGGAGCAGGAGATGTACGGGGAGTTCTTCGACATTCCGGCGCCGGATGCGCTGGTGTTCCTCAGCACGTTCAGCGGCGGTGAGGTGTTCCGCAGTGGCTGCACGTTCAAGCGCGGGTTCGGAAAGATCTTCTTCTTCAGTCCGGGGGACCAGGAATACCCGGTCTACCACCACAAGGATGTGCGCCGGGTGATCGCCAACGGGGTGGAGTGGGCGAAGACACTGCGGCCGGAGCGCACCGATCCGGTGCTGTTGCGCTACGAGGCCGAGGACTTCTACACCGGTCACGGTTACCAGGGAGCGATGAGCAATTGATCTCTTTCAAGACTGTTGAGACTGCCGGGCCGCTGCGGGTGGTGCAGGTGGGTGCCGGGGGCATGGGCAAGGCGTGGATCCGGACGCTGCAGGCGAACGACGACGTCGAACTGGTCGGCATCGTTGACCTGAACCTGGGTGCCGCTCGGGCTGCGGTGGAGGAGTTCGGTCTGTCCGTCGCGCTGGGCACCTCTGTGTCGGAGGTGGCGGCGGCGACCGGTGCGCACGCCGTCGTTAATGTGACGGTGCCGGCGGCGCATCATCCGGTGAATGTTGAGGCGATGTTCGCCGGGTTGCCGGTGTTGTGTGAGAAGCCGGTGGCGCCCACCGTGGCGGAGGGGTTGTCGCTGGCTGCTGCGGCGGAGGTGAGTGGGCAGTTGCTGATGATCAGCCAGTCGCGGAGGTACTTTCACGGGCTGACGCAGCTGAAGGCGCTGACTGCTGAGTTGGGCGACATCGGTGTGGTGACGACAGAGTTCTTCAAGGCGCCGCATTTTGGTGGATTCCGGGAGGAGATGGCGCATGTGCTGCTGGTGGATATGGCGATCCACCAGTTTGATGCGGTCCGGTTTCTGCTGGATCAGGATCCGGTGTCGGTGTATTGCGAGGAATTCAATCCGTCCTGGAGTTGGTACGACGGCGCTGCTGCCGCCACCGCGGTGTTCCAGCTGAGCGGCGGTGCCCGGTATGTGTATACGGGCAGCTGGTGTGCTGATGGGTTGGAGACGTCGTGGAACGGGTCGTGGCGGGTGAACGGTGCGGGCGGGTCGGCGGCCTGGGATGGTGCGGGGGTGCCTGCTGCGGAACTTTCGTCTGGCGTTTCTTCTGCTGCGCCCGTGTCGCATGAGGAGGAGATCGGGGGGGCTCTTGCCGAGTTTGTTTCGGCGTTGCGGTCCGGTGATGTCCCGTCGGGGGAGGTGCACTCGAATGTGTTGAGCCTGGCGATGGTGGAGGCGGCAGTGCAGTCGGCTTCGTCGGGTCAGCGGGTGCTGATCGATGACGTTGTTGAGGATGCGTACCGTGTTGCTGTGACGTCGGAGCGGCGTGCCGATGTGCGGGCCGCGCTGGGGTCCTGGGGGTCCGGGCGTGCGAGGGTCGGGGAGCAGACGTCGGTGCCGGTGCAATCGGTGTAGGTACTCATCGGGAGTCGACGGCTACCCTCCGGCTTCGAGAAGACGATCGAAGCTCGAAATGCCAAGATCCGGCGGTGTCATCACGATGAAGATTCTGGTGGTCACGATCGGTTCCGGTTGGTGCTGCGCCGGTTTTCCCTTCACCTGAACGGTTTTCCTGGGTGCAGCCGTTTTCGTTCGCTGCGCGCGCAGTTCCAGCCCCGGGACGCCGTTGACGAGCAGCGGGCGTGTTCGTCCGCCTTCGATCAGTGCGCGCAGGCTGGACGCGGTCAACTGGTCACTGGAGTTTCCGGTGACGCCGAGAATGGTGCCGTTGAGCGAGTCGAGCAGGTCGCGGAAGAAGGCCTTTTGCTTCGACGCTTCCCCGCCAACGCCGGCCCAAGTGATCAGGACGCCGATGATGATGGCGAACACGGTCGCGGGCACGCCGCCTCGCAGCGGCGGAATGAAAATCATGAGAATCACGGCCAGGATGTAGCCGGCAATGACGCCTCCGATGAGCATGCTGCACCCGCCTTTGGCGGGGCGACCGTTCCACTGTTCGGAGGTGAAGGATACGAGGAGCTTCTGTTCCGGTTGGCTTGAGTGCATGGTCAGTCTCCC
This sequence comes from Arthrobacter sp. H5, assembly GCF_000520595.1. Classification (GTDB taxonomy): domain Bacteria; phylum Actinomycetota; class Actinomycetes; order Actinomycetales; family Micrococcaceae; genus Arthrobacter_D. Next base: position 44,581 of record NZ_KI914980.1, on the reverse strand, counting down.
TTTACTTCGAGGAGCGCTTCCGCGAGAGCGATCGCCTCGCGAGCGTCATTGAGTTCGCTGCGCAGATCCGGGTCACTGGCTTCGCCGAGGGAAGCGTCCGGGGTGCCGGCGAGGTCGGTCATGGCCTTGCGGAGATTTTCCCTGTCGGCGCTGAGCCTGCGCGATGATTCGAGCTTGAGTTTGCTTCGGTCGAGATCGCGCTGGGATCGGTCGATCTCGTCGTAGCGATGTCGGACTACGGCCAGTCGTTCGCCGATTCGTTCGGTGCGCTTTCGGAACATCGATTCCATGTTCCGTGCGATGTCCTGCAGGTCGCTGAGTGACTTGTAGGACCCTGCTGTTCCGGTGTGGCCTGCGAGCAATCCGTCAAGCCGGTTCCTGCGCTGTTCCCATTCGCGGAGACCGGTGTGATGCTTCTGATACAGCCAGTTCACGAGCTCGAGACTGTTATTCAGGGCCTGGCGCCGACGTTCGAGTTTACTGGAGGCCGCGTCGAGCCGCTGGATGAACTCGGTGTAATTGTCCACAGCTGCTCTTTCGCCGGTTGGTGCCCTCGAGATCAGTTCTACCCGCTGCCTCCGACAATTTCGAGAGACGGAGGCTGGGAAACCGGCGGCTGCAGAGACAGGAACATCGACGCATCCTGCGAAGCCACTAACTGTTCTGGTATGAACGGTTTGTTAGAGCCTCGACCGCATCCCACGGTGCTGACGGTGTGACCCTAAGTTCAATACCGTTCAGTTAAGTGTTTGAATTTGGATGTGTGGGTCGTGTCGCGGTTGCGGCCAATTGGTGTGGTGCGCGCGTTTCGCCGCCCATTTGAGGACCTTGCGTTTGACCACGCGCGGGTTTGACCGCTTTCGGCGGGCGGGATTGAGACGATTGGCCAGCCTGCGGATCGCTTGACGCCAGGCAGTCTCTGCCCGGTCAGGGTGTTGAGGGGGAAAAAGCGCCCTGCGCGGTTGATCGGCGGGCGATGCGGAGGGCCGCGATGAAGGAAACCCGGTCCGGGTCGCGGCCGGCATGGGCGGCCGTGTCGGCCATCAGGGTGCGGATCGCGTAATGGCAGCAGAGATGTCCCCAGATCTCCTGCTGGACGAGGTCGGGGGATTTGGACCGCAGCACGGCCCGGGGCCCGCGCTGGTGGGTTTTCAGCTCGTCAAAAGTGTTCTCGATCTCCCACCGTTCGCCATAAACGGCCGCGAGGTCGACGGCGCTGGCGACGTCCGGATCGAGGATCGTCGTCAGCAGCCGGTACTGCTCCGGGTTGCCACGGCCGTCATCGATCGTGTAATCGATCACCCGCACAAGCAGGGGCTCGGTGCTCTGGCGGTTCGGCCCGGACGTTGGCACGATCCGCGCCAGCCAGGAGCCGTCCTTGAGGGTCTCCAGGTACTTCGGCCGGAGATTCGACTTCACCCTCCAGAGCAGGTCCGCGCCGGTGCCTGCGGCCTGCTTCCAGAGGTGGAACCCGTAGAAGCCGCGGTCGTTGAGCACGAGCATCCCCGGCTTCAGGCGAACGACCAGATCCCGGGCCATCTGAACCTCGGACGTTCGGCTGGGGCCGGCCTCAGCATCCAGGACCGCGTGAGTGCCGCACTCCGCCAACGCGACCACGCGGGCCTGCGGGAACGCGGACTTCTCACCACGGCTCGAGCCCGGCCGGCCAAAGAACTCCTCATTCGCCGGCGTGTCGGCCAAATCCAGGACCGTCCCGTCGACCGCGACCAGACGCCTGCCTGCCAACCAGGACCCCGGCGTGTCCGGCCCGGCCAAGGGCCGGACCACCCGCTGAAACAGGTCCCGCACGGGCTCGAACCCGAGCCGGGCCCTGGCCTGGAAAATCGCCGACTTCGACGGCGGAGACCACTCTTCCGCCCATCCCGAAGACCACGACAACCCGTCCGTCAGCTGTTCGAAAACGTCCTCATACGAGCCCTCGGAATGCAATGCCATCCCGATCGAGAAGTACGCCATCACCCCAGCCGGCAACGCCCGATTCCGAACCTCCGTGCGCCCAGCCGCAGCGATCACCTCATCGACGACGCCCGCACCCTAACTGAACGGTATTGAGGCTAAGCCTGTCCCGAAGAAGCGCTAAGCCTGTCCAAAAACCTGGCGCATGAAGCGGAGATGCTCCGCTTGCTGGGCCGCCCCGCCGTTTTCATGCCCGTTGTAGGGAAAGACGTTCATTTCCTTGGGGCCGGCATAGTGGTTGTATGCGGCGTAGACGCAGGACGGCGGGCACACGTCGTCGAGCAGTCCCACTGAGAACAGCGCCGGCATGGTACAGCGCGGCGCGAAGTTGGTGCCGTCGAAGTAGCCCAACGTCCGGAATGTCTCGTCTTCACGGCCGCGTTGGACACCAAGGTAACGCACCAGTTCCGCATACGGGGCGGTGTTGACTATTTCCGTCGCCCGCCGGACATGGGACAGGAACGGCACATCGATGATTGCGGCCAGGGGCGGCTGGTCAAGGACGGTGGGACTGAGTGCGGCAGCGGCAAGGGCAATACCGCCGCCCTGGCTGCCGCCGGAGAGCATCAGCCGGGCGGGGTCCACGAATGGGTGTGCCTGCGCGGTCTGCACCGCACGCACGGCGTCGGTGAATAACCGTCGGTAGTAATACGTCTCGGGGGAATCGATGCCGAGGGTCAGGTGTCCGCCAAAGTGCGGCCCACCCACGCCCGGATCCGGGGTGTCCCCGCTGCGGTGGCCGGCACCCTGGCCGCGGAGATCCATGACAAAGTGCGCGACGCCGGCGCTCGGGAGGGCGGTCCACTCACCGAGCAGGCTGCGGCCGCCGCCGTAACCGATGTAGGTGACCACTGTGGGAAGCGGCCCGGTGGCAGAGCGGGGACGGAGCATCCAGGCTTTGATGGGGTGGCCGCCGTAGCCCGCAAAAGTGACATCCTCCGTGACCAGTTCGGTGTACCCGGCGGTTATCTCATCGAAGCGGGCATCCAACTCGAAGGACGCAGCCTCGGAGAGCGTCCTCTTCCAGAAGGAGTCGAAGTCCGCTGGCTCTACTCGCTCCGGAAGGTAACGTTCGAGGGAGGTCAGCGGTAGATCGAACTGCGGCATGGGCACATCCTTTGCATCGTTGTAACCCACCTGAGGCCCGCGAGAGGAAAGCATTCCAGATCACACTATTACACAAACGCTAGCCCGAGGAATCCTCTCAAGAGGTCCGGCTGAGCCCGAGTTGATTATTGAGACGATTCAATTTGTGCTGACCGCGAAGTGGCAGGACTGGTCCAAGACCGTACAGGTCTGCCAGGATCTCGCCGTCCGTATGGTTCGGGGAGAGGAGTAGCAATTGGTGCTGAAGTTCAGGAACCTGGACATGTCCCCGGAGGCGCCGGTAGAGCAATGGGGTTTCGAAGGCCTGCTTACCGCCCTCGAGCGTGGAAACATCGAGCATTGGCGACGCGTCTCCCGCGCCCTGGATGGTGATCCGCGGGGTAAGGTCGCGGCGGAGCTTGCCGAAGTAGTCGAAGCACTGGAGGACAATGCAATTGCGAACCTGTTCAGCCGCCTCGCCGGTGAGGCTGTCGGGCGATCCGAACAAGCGGAAAAGGATGCGGTGGCTGCAGAGCTGCGCCGATATTTCGCTGCCAGCGGGTTGAAGCGCTCAGAGTTTGCCCGGCGGCTGGGAAGTTCACCGTCACGCCTGTCTACCTACTTGAACGGCAAGGTCACTCCGTCTGCGGTTCTGCTGATACGGGCCCGCTCTCTTGCGGACCGGGTACCCGGCTAAGCTCGAATTTTCCTCGGTAGATCTTCACCCGGGAAGGGCGATGCGGTGAGGATTGGCCAGCAGGTCGGCGAACGCCAGCTCTGCGGCTCCGATGAGGACCAGATCCGCCCCGAGGGCAGCACGCTCGATCCGGACCTCCCGGCCCAACCCTCCGATAGGTTGCTCCCGCACGGCGCCCAGCAGCCGCTCCGGCGCAGCGTCAAACAGCAGACCGAGGAAGCCGCCCAGAACTATCACTTCCGGGTTGAAAACGTTGATGAGGTCACTGGCCGCCACCGCGAGGAAATCGAGTTGCCGCTCCACCTCCTTGCGCGCTGCAAGAGATAAGTTCCCCGATAAAGCCCGCTCGAGCTCGTCGGGACTGGCACGTCCCACATCCAATGCTTCCTGCAACCGCTCCAGGCTGACTTCGGTTTCGAGGCAGCCGGTGCGCCCGCAGTAGCAGGGCGAGCCCACACTGTTGACCAGCACGTGACCAAGCTCGCCGGCATATCCGGATGCCCCGCGCAGCGGAAGCCCTGCCGCAACCACGCCCCCACCAATTCCGCTCGCGCTTCCGTTCAGGTAGATCGCATGGAAGGCATCGCTTGCAGCCCCGTAGGTACTCTCGGCCAAAGACCCGAGTGAGGCATCATTGGCGGCTTTGACGTCCATCCCCAGCGCTTTGGCGAAGCGGGATGCCACCGGCTCATCACTCCACTTCAGGTGTGGGGCAGTCAGGACGTGGCCATCCAGGGTGCGCACCAGGCCTGGGATGGCAAGCCCGACGCCGGCAATCAGGCTTGGGCGGTTGGCCTCCGTCTGCATTCCCTCGACAATCGCCTTGGTGATGTTTACCGCTTCCGCCACGGAGGGAACATTCACAGCGTCGTAGCGCACCTTCCGCTTCACTTGGCCGCCCAGTCCCACCAAAGCCACTGTGACCGCGTCGACGTCGGGGTTCACCGCAATGGCGGTCACCTGCTCGTTCGCGTGGACCAGGGGGCTGGGCCGTCCCACCCGTCCGGCCTCGGGAGCTTCGGTTTCGTAGGCAAGGTCCAGTGCAGTGAGTTCCGCGACGAGGGCGCCGATGGTGGACCGGGTCAGTCCGGTCAGCCTGGTGAGGTGGGCTCTGGTCTGCGGACCGGTCCTGTGTAGGGCTGTCAGGAGCGTGGAGAGATTGCTCCTGCGGAGGCTTTCCGATCCGCTTGCCCGGTCCGGACGGTTCATGCGGACCCCCTCTGGGCTCGTCGGATCGGTGTATAAGTTTTCAGAAACAACATACCATTTCCCTGCATTTCCTGACTTCAGGGGATTGACTCTCGTGGGTTTATCGCTATATGTTGTTGACGCAAACATATTATTTTTGACTCAGTGCGGAGCACACCATGACACTCACACCCACAGCGTCCGACCGCTTCACGTTTGGTCTCTGGACCGTAGGCTGGACCGGAAACGATCCCTTTGGCGTGGCCACCAGGTCACCGCTCGACCCGGTAGAAGCAGTGCATCAGCTCAGCGGGATCGGCGCCTACGGCATCACGTTTCACGACAATGACCTGATTCCCTTCGATGCCAGCGCGCAGGAGCGCAAAACCATCCTGACCGACTTCGGGAAAGCACTGGATGCCACCGGGTTGAAAGTACCCATGGTCACCACCAACCTGTTCAGCCACCCGGTCTTCAAAGACGGCGGCTTCACCAGCAATGACCGCTCTATCCGGCGGTACGCGCTGCGGAAAGTGCTGGCCAACATCGATCTTGCCGCCGAGCTCGGTGCCGAGACCTTTGTCATGTGGGGCGGGCGCGAAGGTGCTGAGTATGACGGCTCCAAGGATTTCGCCGCGGCGCTGGACCGGATGAAGGAGGGCGTGGACACAGCAGCCGCCTACATCAAGGACAAGGGTTACGGCCTTCGCCTGGCATTGGAGCCCAAGCCCAACGAGCCGCGCGGAGACATCTTCCTTCCGACCGTGGGCCATGCACTTGCCTTCATCGCCGAGCTTGAGCACGGAGACATTGTTGGCGTCAACCCTGAAACCGGTCACGAGCAGATGGCCGGACTCAACTTCAACCACGGGATTGCGCAGGCACTGTGGGCAGGAAAGCTCTTCCACATTGACCTCAACGGACAGAAGTCCATCAAGTATGACCAGGACCTCGTGTTTGGTCACGGGGATCTGACCAGCGCGTTCTTTACGGTGGACCTGCTGGAGAACGGATTTCCCAACGGTGGCCCAAAGTATGACGGCCCCCGCCACTTCGACTACAAGCCCTCACGCACCGACGGGTATGACGGAGTGTGGGAATCGGCCAAGGCGAACATGTCCATGTACCTGCTGCTCAAGGAACGCGCGCTCGCCTTCCGGGCCGATGCAGAGGTGCAGGAGGCACTCAAGGTGTCCGGCGTCATCGAACTCGGCGAGCCCACGTTGGCTGCAGGTGAGACAACCGCGGATCTGCTGGCGGACACTTCTGCGTTCGAGGACTTCGACGCCAATGCCGCGGGTGAGCGTTCATTCGCTTTTGTCCGGCTGAACCAGCTGGCTATGGAGCACCTGCTGGGCGCCCGCGGCTAGCGGTCTGGCTCGCCTGGAAACTGCCCTTGATTGCAGGCCTGCTGTTTAAAACGGCGGGCCTGCAATCAAGGGCAGTTTGTGTGAAAGCGCGGATCAGGAGACGACGACGGCGTGCGCCTCGCCGCCGCGAACGGTCACCTCAAACGCCTTAACGCTGCCGTCGGGTGAGGGAACCCGCACAATGCTGCGTTGGCCCTCCTCTGCGGCGAAGGCATTGAAGTTCATCTCCGAGGCCCAGTTGTACTCAGGCCGATCAGAGACCGTGCCCCATGGAAGCACTGCGCCCGGCCGCACATAGACTGCGGCCTCCATCGCGGTGAAGGTGCGGATGTGCCAGCGGGGTCCGCTCTGACGGGCAGCTTGCCTGGGGCACTTTCCGGGGCTGTCCGGCTGGTGCTTGAGGGCCGGTCACGGTCTCGGAATTTATGCAGCCGTAACTGGCGGCGCGGACGGCATCTCTATGCCGGCCGCGTTGTGAAGGTCTTCACGCCGGAGGACTGCCAAGCGGACAGCAGCTTGGTGTCGTCGGAGGCTGCCACGGCGTTCGGGTCACCGCCCACCGACAGGCCGGCCGCGCAGTGGACGGCGTCGTAGCCTCTCAGTGAGTGCATTCCAGCAAGGTCCGACGCGTGCCGCATGAGCGAGTCATCGAGGGCGATAACGGCAAAGCTGTCCCAGTATGATTCCAGCTCAACAAGTACGGAACGCAGCTGATCGGATGTAATTCGCTGAAGCCGGTGCGCTTGATGCAGTGCTGCTGCGGTCTCAACGAACAGGAGTCTGGTCGACACGGGGGTATCTGAAACATCCCAGAGTCTTCGACTTGCGGCCGACCCGGGTTCCTTGACCAAAAGCGGGACAAATGCTGACGAGTCCCAGTAGACGATCATCCTCGTTGTGTGGATATGAGGTCGCTGATCGAGGCTCCAACATCCAACGGCTCCCCGGCCTTCCGCTTTGGTTTGCTTGACGGTGTGACGGCGCCTTCAGCGATCAGCTTGTCCAGTGTCCCTTCGCCCTCAAGAGGCACTAGCCGGGCTACGGGCTTGCCGTGTTCAGTGATGGTGATCGACTTTCCATCTCTCGCCTCGGCAATGTGCCGACTGAGGTGGTCCTTCAGTTCCCTGATTCCTATGCTCACAACAGCTCCAATTTGTGGCTACATTGCATCTCTAATTGTACCCTGACTACATGGTCCGGCTGGCCCCCTGTACAGAAAACTGCCCTGACACGCAGGGCTGGTGTTTCGGAACGTCGAGTCTGCGCTCCGCGGCAGTGTCTGTTCCATCCTCTTCCGGGCGGGTTATCCACATAGCGCATCTTTCCCACTACAACGCACGACGGCGCCACACACTTGAGTGATGACCTCGCCTGCCTGGCTCACGGATCGTAAGATCCTGTGGCTCACAGCCACTTTAAAAGACCGCGGACTCACCGACAGAAACATCCAGTCGCTGGTCAGGTCGGGACAGCTCATTCGGCTGCGCAGGGGATGCTATTTCCATAGCAAGTATTGGAACAAGCTCTCCGCAGAGGCTAAAGCGCCACATATGCTGTACGCACACAGGCACTCGACGGCGGCCCGCGGGGTGTGGGACAGGACCTACAGCCACACTTCGGCGGCCCGTGTGCACAAGCTCCATCTGTGGGAGGTTGACTCCCTCGTTCACATCACCTCCGTGTCGAACGTTTCCGACTCCAGCAACGCAGGGCATGTGCGGAATTACAGCGCGCTCTTGCAGCCTTTCGAGGTGATCCGCAAAGCCGGGCTTCGGGTCACGAGCGTGGAAAGGACTGTGGTGGATTGCGCCAGAATCATGCCGCACAAGCAAGCGCTGGTCATTGCTGAGCATGCGTTGTGGACCGGAGCAGACAGGTCGGTCATGCTGAAAATCATCAGCAGCCTGACCGGGCACAAGGGTGTTCATCGTGCCCGGAAGGTCGTTGCGAACGCGAGCGCACTTTCCGAGTCGCCGGGAGAAACTCTTGCGCTCAATGTCATACGGTCAATGCGTCTGCCTATGCCCGTGCAGCAGTGGGCAGTGTCCACCCGGCATGGCGCACACCGCCTGGATTTCGCCTGGCCGGAACAGAAAGAAGAAATCCACGCGCGCATCTTGACGGTTCCCCGGGTAGCGCTCGAGTTTGACGGGAGAACCAAGTACTTCTATTACGCGCCAACCGACGAGGTGCTCTTTCAGGAGCGGAGGCGTAAAAAGGCCCTGACGGAGGAAGGCTAGACGTTTATCCGCATCGAATGGAAGGACCTCTTCGACGAGGCGGGTCTCAAGGGACGCATCCTCGCTGCGCTGCGCAGGGCCGATGGCCGGCTTGCTGCCTGACGGGCTGCGTAGCACTCCCCAGAAACTGCCCGGAGTTGCAGGCCCGACGTTTCGAACCGGCGAACCTGAACCTCCGGGCATTTTCTGTGCCGAGGACGGTTGACGGCCACCACACCCTTCCCCTACTATTTCATTAGACAGAAACTTACTTCCACAATACGGAATCATAAACGGAAGCCGAGAACCACAATGACGTACACCGTGAACTGCTCCATACTCCTCACCGAACTGCCCCTGTTGGAACGCCCGGCCGCAGCGAAGAAGGCGGGCTTTGACGCCGTCGAGTTTTGGTGGCCCTTCGCCACCTCAACGCCGACGGAAGCTGAGATCGCCGAGTTCGAGAAAGCCATCACCGACGCCGGTGTCCAGCTCACCGGTCTCAACTTCAACGCCGGCGACATGCCCGGCGGGGACCGCGGTTTGGTGTCCTGGCCGGAACGCAGCGATGAGTTCCGGGCCAACATCCCCGTGGTAGCCGGCATCGGGGAACGCCTGGGCTGCAAGGCCTTCAACGCGCTGTACGGCAACCGGATTGAAGGCGTCAGCGCAGCGGACCAGGACGCCGTCGCCGTCGAAAACCTGGTTCTCGCCGCGGAAGCCGTTGCTCCAATACAAGGAACTGTCCTTCTGGAACCCGTCAGCGGCGCGGAAAAGTATCCATTGAAGACAGCCCAGGATGCGCTGAACGTCATCCAGAAAACAGGGAAAAGCAACATCAAGCTGCTCGCGGATTTCTATCACCTGGCGGTCAACGGCGACGACGTCCCAAGCGTTATCGAGAACCATGCCAAGGACTTTGGCCACATCCAGATCGCCGACGCACCAGGCCGCGGAGCCCCCGGCAGCGGCGAGTTGCCCCTCGGTGACTGGATCGCCCGCAGCCGCGAACTCGGCTACGACGGTCCAGTTGGCCTCGAATACAAGACCGCTCGCGAGGAAGCATTCGCCTGGGCCATCCGCCAGCCAGCTGGCCGCTAAGCACCACTCACCCCATCGAGTGTGCAGAAATGACGCCTTTTCTGATGGAAAACGGTTATTTCTGCTCACTCGATGACAAATTAACCTAAGGAACAGCACAATGACAAACGTTGCAGTCATCGGACTCGGGATCATGGGCCTGCCCATGGCTATCAACCTGGTCAAGGCCGGCCACGCCGTCACCGGCTTCAACCGCAGCAAAGACAAAATGGACAAGCTCGCTGCGGAAGGCGGTAAAGCAGCCGCCAGCATCGCCGACGCAGTCAAGGATGCCGACGTCGTCATCACCATGGTGCCCGACTCGCCGGACGTTGAGGGTGTGGTGCGCGGGGACGACGGCGTTTTCGCCCACGCGAAAAAGGGTACTTTGTGGATCGACGCCAGCAGCATCCGCCCGGACGTGGCCGCGGAGCTCGCCACTCAGGCGCTTGAAGCGGGCATCAGGCCGCTCGACGCACCCGTATCCGGCGGCGAGCAGGGCGCGATCGACGGCGTCCTCTCGATCATGGTCGGCGGAACAAAGGAAGACTTCGAAGCAGCCGAGGAAATTCTCAACGTCGTGGGCAAAACAGTTGTCCTCGTGGGCCCTTCCGGCTCTGGCCAGACCGTCAAGGCCGCCAACCAGCTGATTGTCGCCGTCAACATCGGCGTCCTGTCCGAAGCAATCGTCTTCCTTGAGGCCTACGGCGTGGACACCGACGCCGCCCTCAAGGTCCTTGGCGGCGGACTCGCCGGCTCCAAGGTGCTCGACCAGAAGGGTCAGAAGATGCTCGACCGCAACTTCGACCCCGGCTTCCGACTAGCTCTCCACCACAAAGACCTCGGCATTGTCACCTCAGCCGCACGCGAAGCTGGCGTCGCCACCCCACTGGGTGCCGTCGTCGCGCAGTTGGTTGCCTCACTCGTCAACACGGGTGATGGCGGACTGGACCACTCCGGCCTCTTCAAGCTGATCAACCAGCTGTCCGGCAAATAAACAGACTTTCAAAGGAAAACATCATGCCTAAAATGCGCGCTGTTGACGCAGCCGTTGCCATCCTGGAGAAGGAGGGCGCCACCACGGCGTTCGGCCTGCCCGGAGCAGCCATCAATCCCTTTTACTCCGCGATGCGGACCCACGGCGGCATCCACCACATTCTGGCCCGCCACGTTGAGGGTGCCTCTCACATGGCCGAGGGGTTCACCCGGGCCAAGGAGGGCAACATCGGTATCTGTATCGGTACGTCCGGCCCCGCCGGCACGGACATGATCACCGGGCTCTACTCAGCCTGGGCGGATTCGATCCCCATCCTCTGCATCACCGGCCAGGCTCCCGTGGCCAAGCTGCACAAGGAAGACTTCCAGGCGGTGGACATCGCCTCGATCGCCGCGCCCGTCACCAAGATGGCCGTCACCGTGATGGAAGCCGGCCAGGTGCCAGGCACGTTCCAGAAAGCGTTCCACGAAATGCGCACCGGACGCCCCGGGCCCGTGCTCATCGACCTGCCGATTGACGTGCAGCAGACCATGATCGAGTTCGATCCCGATACCTATGAGCCGCTGCAGGTCCACAAGCCGGCGGCCACGCGCAGGCAGTTGGAAAAGGCGCTGGACATGCTCATCGCAGCCGAGCGTCCTGTAATCATCGCCGGCGGCGGCATCATCAACGCGAACGCGTCCGATCAGTTGGTTGAGCTGGCTGAACTGCTGAACATCCCCGTGATTCCCACACTGATGGGCTGGGGATCCATCCCGGATGACCACGAGCTGATGGCCGGGATGGTTGGATTGCAGACCTCGCACCGCTACGGCAACGCGACCATGCTGGAATCCGACGTCGTCATTGGCATCGGCAACCGCTGGGCTAACCGCCACACCGGCGCCCTGGATGTGTACACCAAGGGCCGCAAGTTCATCCATATCGACATTGAGCCCACCCAGATTGGCCGTGTGTTCGCGCCGGACTTCGGGATAGTGTCCGACGCCGGTGTAGCCCTGAGCGGGCTGGTTGAGATTGCGCGTGAACGCCAGCAAACCCAGGGCCTGCCGGACTGGAATGCCTGGGTGAAGGACTGCGCGCAGCGGAAGTCCACCATGCAGCGCAAGACCAACTTTGACCACGTTCCGGTGAAGCCGCAGCGTGTGTACCAGGAGATGAATCGGGCCTTTGGCCGGGACACCCGCTACGTGTCCACCATTGGCCTGTCGCAGATTGCCGGCGCACAGTTCCTGCACGTGTACGAGCCGCGCAACTGGATCAACTGCGGTCAGGCCGGGCCGTTGGGCTGGACCCTGCCCGCAGCCCTGGGCGCCGTTCAGGCGGATCCTACTTCGACCGTCGTCGCACTCTCCGGTGACTATGATTTCCAGTTCATGATTGAAGAGCTCGCCGTGGGCGCGCAGTTCCAGCTGCCGTACATCCATGTGGTGGTGAACAACTCGTACCTGGGCCTGATCCGTCAGGCGCAGCGCGGGTTCGAGATGGATTACCACGTGTCGCTGGCCTTCGAGAACGTGAACGCACCAGAGCTGGACGGCTACGGCGTGGACCACATCAAGGTTGCCGAAGGGCTGGGCTGCAAGGCCATCCGCGTCCGCGAGGCCGATGACCTGCAGGACGCCTTCGAGAAGGCCCGCGCCCTCATGCAGGAATACCGGGTTCCTGTGGTGGTTGAAGTGATCCTGGAGCGGGTTACCAACATCTCGATGGGTGCAGCCGGCATCGACGCGATCAACGAGTTCGAAGACCTGGCCGAATCAGCCGACGACGCCCCCACCGCGATCTCTCTGCTGGTCTAATAAGTTCATGCGCATTGTCATAGCACCCGACAAGTTCAAGGGTTCGCTCTCCGCACCGGAAGTTGCTGCTCATCTGGAAACCGGTCTGTTGAGCATCAACGGCGGGCTGACCATTGACAAGGCGCCGGTGGCCGACGGCGGCGAGGGAACCCTCGATGCCGCCGTCGCCGCCGGATTCGCCATCCACGTCACCTCGGTTGCCGGGCCCACCGGTGATCAGCTTGAGGCACCGATCGCAATCCGCGGATCGCAGGCTGTCATTGAGATGGCGCTCGCCTCGGGGCTGGCGGTTCTTCCAGGTGGCCGGCCGGCCGCCCGCGATGCCACGAGCCTGGGCACGGGCCAGCTCATCCGGTTTGCACTGGACCGCGGGTGCACCGACATTATGCTCGGGGTTGGGGGCAGCGCCAATACCGACGGCGGCGCGGGCATGCTTGCCGGATTGGGTGCGGCATTGCTTGACGACAACGGCAGGGAGCTTCCGCACGGTGGTGCAGCTCTTGCCCAGCTCGCCTGGATTGATCTCTCGGGACTGGATCCGCGGCTGGCGACGGCTTCCTTTACGCTCGCGTCCGACGTCGACAATCCTCTTCTGGGTGCCAGCGGCGCCGCTGCGGTCTTCGGGCCGCAGAAGGGGGCAACGCCCGACGACGTCGCGGAACTGGATACTGCGCTTGCCCGGTTTGTGGGGGTTTTGGCCAAGGAGACCGGACCACGGGCCGAGTCGATGGCTTCGGCTCCTGGATCCGGCGCTGCCGGTGGTGTTGGATACGCAGCCCTCGCGGTGCTGAACGCGCAGCGGCGCCCGGGTATCGACGTCGTGCTTGAACTGACCGGCCTAGCTGAGAAGCTGCGCGGCGCCGACATGGTGATCACCGGTGAGGGCAGTCTCGACGAACAAAGCCTTGGCGGCAAGACGCCGCTGGGGGTGGCGCAGGCCGCGGCAGCCGCCGGTGTGCCGGTGATTGTGGTGTGCGGGCGGACAGTGCTGAGCGCGGCTCAGCTGGCGGCCGCCGGCTTCGAAATAACCTACGCACTGACGGACCTGGAGCCGGACGTGGACAAGTGCATCGCCAATGCAGGCGTGCTGCTGGGACAGGTTGGACAACAGATCGCCGCCCACATTGGAGTGGGTCTGAGCGTTGGATTGAGTGGAGGAAAGTAATGAGTGAGCAGACATTTGACCTGGTAATCCGCGGCGAGCGGATCATGACGACGGCGGGAATCGCTTCGCGCGAAATCGGCGTCCGCGACGGCGTCATCGTGGCAATGGAGCCGCTCGGCAATGGGCTGGACGGTGCACAGATCATTGAGCTGGCGCCGGATGAGACATTGATTCCTGGGCTGGTGGATTCCCATGTGCACGTCAATGAGCCGGGACGCACCGAGTGGGAGGGCTTTGCCTCAGCGACGAAGGCGGCCGCAGCCGGGGGAGTGACTACGATCATCGATATGCCGCTGAACAGCATTCCGCCGACGGTCAACGTGGATGCGCTGGCGCAGAAGCGTGCGGCTGCTGAAACGCAGGCATTTGTGGATGTGGGGTTCTGGGGCGGCGCCATCCCGGGGAACAAGGCCGATCTTAGGCCGTTGCACGATGAAGGCGTGTTCGGGTTCAAGTGTTTCCTGCTGCACTCGGGCGTGGATGAGTTCCCGCATCTCGAAGCCGATGAGATGGAGGACGACATGGCGGAGCTGAAGACCTTCGACTCGCTGATGATCGTCCATGCTGAGGATTCCCGGTCCATTGACCGTGCGCCGTCGGCGGAGGGAGACCAGTACTCACGGTTCCTTGCCTCCCGGCCCCGCGGCGCCGAGAACGTGGCGATCGCCGAGGTCATTGAACGGGCACGCTGGACGGGTACGCGTGCGCACATACTGCACTTGTCGTCGTCGGACGCGTTGCCGATGATCGCGTCAGCCAAGCGCGACGGGGTTCACCTCACCGTGGAGACCTGTCCGCATTACTTGACGCTGCTGTCGGAGGAGATCCCCAACGGCGCGACGGCGTTCAAGTGCTGCCCGCCCATCCGTGAGGCATCCAACCGGGAACTGCTGTGGCAGGGGCTGCAGGATGGGATCATCGACTGCATCGTGTCGGACCATTCGCCGTCGACCCTGGACCTGAAGGACCTGGAGAACGGCGACTTTGGGGTGGCGTGGGGCGGTGTCTCCTCACTGCAACTTGGATTATCCCTGATTTGGTCCGAGGCCAGGAAGCGTGACATTCCGCTGGAGCAGGTTGTGGAGTGGATGTCCGCGCGGCCGGCCGCACTGGCTCGCCTGCAGCGCAAAGGGCAGCTGGCGCTTGGGTACGACGCCGACTTCTCGATTTTCGCCGCCGACGACACCTTTGTGGTGGACGTCGCCAAGCTTCACCACAAGAACCCGATCTCGCCGTACGCCGGCAAGGCGCTCTCCGGCGTGGTGCGTTCAACCTACCTGCGCGGTGAGGTGCTGGACCTGGAAAAGCCGACGGGCCGCCTGATCCGCCGCGGCGCCGCGTAACTACACATCGACTCTCCCCAAACGGACCTTCTCAGAGCAGAAAACGTGCTTAGAACGTCCATTTGGGGAGAGTCGATGCAAGAGGGTTACGCGACGCCGAGTTCCTCGCGGAGCCGCGCGACATGGCCCTTGGCATTTACGCCGTACTCAGCCAGTTGAACCTTCCCGGCTGGATCCACCACCACCGTCGAGCGGATGACGCCCGTAACCGTGGAGCCGTTGACCTGCTTCTCCCCGTAGGCGCCCCACGCAGTTGCAATCGCATTGTCGGCGTCGGAGAGCAACGGGTAAGCCAGTCCATGATTGCTGCTAAAGGATGCAAGCTCTTCCGGGGTATCGGGGGAAATCCCGATGACGCTGTAGCCGGCACCCTGCAGCGACGCCAGATTGTCGCGGAAGTCGCAGGCCTCGGTGGTGCACCCCGGAGTCTCTGCCTTGGGGTAGAAGTAGATCACGGCATTGCGGCCACGGAACTCCGCCAGGCTGACGGGCTGGCCGTAAGCATCGGGGAGATTGAAGGCCGTGGGGGTATCTCCGGGGGTCAATTTCTCAGTCACAATCGTGCTCCATTTTCATATAACGGAATCTAAATATTGCATTATGAAAAGTCTAAGTTCGGACATGGTGCCGGTCAAACCACATTACCGCGCACAATCGGCGCTGTTCGGCCGGAAACGCGTCTTGCGTGAGGGGTTTAGTTCGTAGTGTTCACGGATGCGCCCGGTCACGCGGTGGATAACGACGACGGCCGTTCAGTAAGGTTCTACTTATGGCCACCCTGAGAAACAGCCGCGCAGCCGCGCTCCCCGCGAAACTTTCCCGCTCCTGGCTGCTGGCCTCTGCTGCGTCGGAAGCCAACTTTGTGCCTGCGCTGACATCCGAGGCAGACTCCGTGGTGTTCGATATGGAGGACGCCGTTCCCGCCGAGGGCAAGCAGGAGGCCCGCGAGCGCGTGGTCGAAGCACTCTCCAATGGCATGACGGCCTGGGTCCGCGTCAACGGCATCGAAACCGACTACTGGGCCGATGACCTGGCCGCTCTCTCCAAAGCACCCGGGCTGCGCGGCGTCATGCTCGCTATGACCGAGAAACCCGAGCAGGTCACACACACCGCAATGCGGCTTCAGGCCGGAACCCCGGTGTTGGCGCTGATCGAGTCGGCGCTCGGAATTGAAAATGCGACGGCGATCGCCAGTGCGCCGGGCACCTTCCGTCTGGCGTTCGGCGTGGGTGATTTCCGCCGTGACACCGGCGCCTCCGATGCTCCGATGGCATTGGCCTATGCCCGCTCCAAACTGGTGGTCGCGTCGAGGGTGGGGCAATTGCCGGGCCCGATTGATGGCCCCACCGTCGGGGCGTTGGGCGACGAACTTCTCGAAGCGTGCAAGGTCACCGCGTCGATGGGCATGACGGGCAAACTGTGCCTGCTGCCGGACGCCACGGACACCATCAACATTGGGCTTTCGCCGAGCCTGTCTGAGATCCAGTGGGCCCATGAGCTGTTGGAGGCGCATGCCTCCGGTGCAGTGGTGGGAGACGGCTCGTACCTGCCCCGGCTTGCCCGTGCTCAGAAGATCTCCTCGCTTGCTGACTCCTACGGCCTCTGGAACGCCTAAAGCAGGAGGAACGACGACGACGGCGGCGCGCAGGCGCGGGATCGTTTCCACGTTCGAGCGAAAGGAGCCTGTGTTGAAAGAACCCATCCCGCTCTCTGGACCCGCTACCCCTGCCTGGCCTAAAGCGGCCTACTCCACCAGCCGTCCGCTGGATGTGAGGAGCGTGCGTCTGCGCAGCGAGGGTCGGTTGGGCGAGTGGCAAAATCGTAACGCGGAAGCAACCATCCCACACTGCATGGAGCAGCTCGAGGTGTCCGGTGTGCTGGATAACTTCCGCCGAATCATCGGCGAATCCGGTGCACCGCACCGTGGCTTCGTCTTCGCCGATTCGGATCTCTACAAAACGATCGAGGCCGTGGCCTGGGAGATTGCACGCTCGGGCACCACCCGTTTTGACAACTGGCTGGACGAGGTTATTGACCTGATTGGTAAGGGTCCAGGACAACACGGGATACGTCATGACCTGGACCCAGGGCGTACATCCGGACAAGAAGTTCGCTGAGCTGGAATGGACGCACGAGCTGTACGTGCTGGGGCACATGGTGCAGGCCGCCGTGGCGTTGGACCGTGCAGCCGGCCGGGATGACCTGCTGAAGCTTGCCCGCCGCTTCGTGGATCTGGTGGAACGCCGGTTCGGCTCCGCCGGCGAGGAGGGCATCTGCGGCCATCCTGAAATCGAGACCGCCCTTGTCGAGTTGTACCGGCACACCGGCGAACAACGCCATCTGCAGCTTGCCCAGCGGATGATCGACCTGCGCGGAAAGGGACTGCTGAAGGCCGGTAGCTTTGGCGCCCGCTACTTCCAGGATCATGCGCCCGTCAGGGAGGCAACCTCCGCAGTGGGCCACGCCGTCCGGCAGTTCTATCTCAATGCCGGGGTTACGGACGTCTATCTGGAGACCGGTGAAGACGCGCTGCTTAACGCTATGAGGGCCCAGTGGTCCAGCGCGCATGAGCGCAAAATGTACATCTCGGGTGCGTTCGGCTCACGGCACCGCGATGAGGCATTTGGCGATGACTATGAGCTGCCGTCGGACCGCGCGTATGCCGAGACCTGCGCCACGATCGCCGACCTGCAGTGGACTTGGCGCATGCAGCTCGCGTCTGGCGGCGCCGTATATGCAGATGTCATTGAACGCGAGATCCACAACGCGCTTGCTGCTTCGGTGGATGCGACCGGCACCCGCTTCTTTTATTCGAATCCACTCCAGTTGCGCCCGGACCGCTACTCCGAGGAGAACGCGCCCGGGAGCGCACACCCTGGTACGCGTGTGCGTGCTGCCCGCCGAACATCGCCCGAGTGGTGGCACAGCTCTCCGCCTATGTGGCGTCATCAACTGAATCTGAGCTCCAGCTCCACCAGTGCGCCGACGCTGACATCGATCTTCCTGCGCATCTGGGCGACGGTGTGCTTGAGGTCCGCACCGACTATCCTGCCGATGGCACCATCGAGCTCGCCGTTCGCGGCAGGGTGGTGCCCGGCACCCAACTTGCGCTGCGCATCCCCGGATGGTCCGAAACAACGGTTCTCACGCGCGACGGGAACGACTACGGCGCGCAACGGGACGCCGATGGCTACCTCCGCGTACCACTCGAGGACAATGCGCGGTGGAGCCTGCGACTGGATTTGACGCCACGCTGGACCAGCGCCCACCCCAGCGTGGACGCGGTCCGGGGATGCCTCGCGTTGGAACACGGACCCGTCCTCTATTGCATCGAGCAGGTCGACCTACCTCCCGGTGCGGCCGTCGATGACCTGGTGGTTGATGCGAGTGTTGCGCCGCGTGTGCAACCCGGGGCTGCCGCCGATTCACGGGTGCTGCTGGAGATCGAGTGCTACTCAAGCCAACCCGAAACAGAGCTGTACCGGAGATTTACTGCCGAGCCGCCGTCGTCGTCCGCTGCCCTCACGGTGACGGCGATACCTTTTGCGGACTGGGGCAACCGCGCCCCCGGCGCCATGAGGGTCTGGTTGCCATGCCGGTCATCGACGTCGACCTGACTGCGCGATTATCCGGAGGAACGCCTGGTGTAAGAAGACTCCAGGGGTTCGGCGGATGCTCGTAGCGCCGCATAGACCGGACGCAATACTTCGACAAGTGGTTGTGACCGGACCATGACGTCCACCGGGGGGACCTGATCCACCAGCAGTGATCCGCCCATATGGCGTCGTTGCCCTGGGATGGGGGCGGGGCAGACATAGAAGGTGTCCAGGACTTCTGTGAGCGGGGCACCCGCTTGTCCCTCCTGCCTGCCACCGGAATCTGCTTCGTGCATCCGACCCAGCAGATCTTCACGTTCACGTCCACGCCAAGCGAGAATGCGGAACGGGTCTTCGTCGAATTCCTCGGCCAGCAGATAGAAAACCGCAGCCAGATGCTTGCACGGCACTTCCCAGTCGGGGCAGGAGCAGTCCAGGCTCAACTCACTTGCACTTCGCGGGAACAGCGACAGACCAACCGCGGTGAAGACGTCTTCGATATCTGCGGGCATTTCTCCCGCCAGGAGGGATGCGGCGTACCAGGCGTTGCCGGCAAGCGCCTCCTCAACGGAAGCCCACTCTGCCTTGCCGAACGCGGCCATCCCAATGCGTACCCGGTAGGGCTTTGCGCGTGAACCCTGAACGCTCGCGAGAACCGTGCCGGCATCAATATCGAGTGAGATCACTTGCCCACGGCGGGCGTAGTTGCGGCCGCGCTGCAGCCGGCCACCCACTCCAAGACTCTCGAGGACTTCGATGAACCGTCCTGACCACCAGCTTGTGCCGATGGCGCCACGCATACTTCGGGCCTTGACACCACCTTCGACAGTCAGCGGCGTGGACGGCGGGAAGAACGGTGACTCGTAGCGTCGCTTAGTCACTAACAGCCTCCTTGGATAACGCGAACAGGTCACGCAGGCTGGCGGTGGACAGTTCGGTAAGCCACCCCTCGCCGTCGCCAACCACCATGTTCGCCAGCGCAGTTTTCTCCTCAATCATGGCATCGATGCGCTCCTCGAGCGTGCCCCTGCAGATGAACTTGCGCACCTGCACACGCTGCTTTTGCCCGATGCGAAAGGCCCGGTCTGTGGCCTGATTCTCCACTGCAGGATTCCACCAGCGATCCAGGTGGATCACGTGGTTGGCGGCCGTCAGGTTAAGCCCCGTTCCCCCGGCCTTGAGCGAGAGCAGGAAGATCGGCGGTCCGCCGTCGGACTGGAAGCGGCGGACCATCTCCGTGCGGTTCTGCCGGGTGGTGCCGCCATGAAGATAGGCGACATCGGTGTCAAAGCGTGCCGCGAGGTGTGGCAGCAGCATTTCGGCGAACTCGGTGTATTGGGTGAAGCACAATACCTTGTCGCCCTCCGCAAGGATCTCATCCAGGATTTCCTCCAACCGGATCACCTTGCCGCTGCGCTGGCCGATGGGCGAGCGATCATGCAGCAGCTGGGCTGGATGGTTGCAGATCTGCTTGAGTTTCGCCATCGCGGCCAGCACATTCCCGCGGCGCGCAATTCCGTCGGACTCTTCGATCTTGACCATCATGTCGTCAACCACAGACTGGTACAGCGACGCCTGTTCGTTTGTGAGCGTGTAGTACTGCTTGATCTCGATCTTCTCCGGCAGATCGTCGATGATCGCAGGATCGGTCTTCACACGTCGCAGGAGGTAGGGCCTGGTGATAGCGCGCATCCTCGCAGCCGCGGTTTCGTCGCCGTGCCGTTCGATCGGGATTGCATAACGGGTCCGGAACAGCTCCGCTGACCCCAGCATCCCCGGGTTCAGGAAGTCCATGATCGAGAACATCTCGCCGAGCCGATTCTCCACCGGGGTGCCGGTGAGAGCGATCCGATGGGCAGCGGTGAGGGCCTTGACGGCCTTCGCCGCGCGGGAGAGCCGGTTCTTCACTGCCTGCGCCTCATCGAGCACAATGCGGTTCCAGGTAATGGCCTCGAATTGCTCCAGATCCCGGGTCAGGGTTGTGTAGGTGGTAATCAGGACGTCGATGCCGTTCAGGGCTGCGTCGAAGTCCGGGCCGCGCAGCCGGTCGGCGCCGTGGTGCACAGCCAGCCGCAACCCGGGGGCAAACTTGGCGGCCTCCGCCTCCCAGTTGCCGATCAATGACATCGGGCAGACCAACAGTGTGGGGCCGGCGTCGGGATTATCCTGCCGGTGCACAGCCTCGAGCGCGAGCAGCTGAATGGTCTTGCCGAGTCCCATGTCGTCGGCCAGGCAGGCGCCAACGCCGAGAGCGCCAAGGAAGTGCAGCCACCCCAGACCGCGCTCCTGGTACGGGCGCAGTGTTGCCCGGAAGCCGTCCGGCACGGCGATCGGCCGGATGCCCGAGTCAGCCGATCCATCCAGGAGCGCACCCAGCCAGCCCTCGGCGGCAACCCCCGCGACCTCCAGCGGCAGGTCCGAATCATCGGGGTGAGTGGCGGCCAGGCGCAGTACATCCGCCACCGTGCCCTGCCCCGCACCCTCCTGCTGAAGGAAAGCGATACCGCGGCGCAATTGTTCGGTGTTGACAGTCACCCACTGGCCGCGCAACCGAACCAGGGGAGCCTTCGCCTCGGCCAATGCTGCGATTTCGGCTTCGGTGAGGGTGTGGTCTCCCACGGCGAGGCTCCATTCGAAGTCGCACAGTTGGTCGCGGCCAAAGGCAGACGGCCCGCCGGTGCCGTCCTCCATTGGAGTGGATGCGGAGAGTTTGAGGCCGAGTTTCGCCCGGCGGTCCCACCATGAGGGCAGCAGCACCCCGAAGCCTGCCTCGTCGAGGGCGGGCGCCACATCGCGCAGGAAGGTAAATGCCGCGGTGGGGTCAAGTTCCAGGGCTGTGGGGCGCGATTGCCGCAGGCCGGCTTCCAGTGCGGGATAGACACGCACAGCCTTGCCCAGTTCAGCAAGCAGCACCTCCTGCGGGCGGCCAAGCCAACGAGTCAGTGCCCCATCGTCACGCCAAACTTGTTCCGCAGGCACAATCAGACTGGGGTCCGCGGAGGACTGCAGCAGGAATTCCAGCCGCCACTGTGGCAACTCCAGAGGGATCCCAGTGATTGATGCGTCATCGGGTTCACCCGGCTCTGCGGGGACTTCCCCGCAGGCAGGCTCCGTGCCGAGTGTGTCCCGGAGCCGGAAGGTTGCGCGGGCGGGTGTGTTCGCTTCCCGCGTGTGCTCAATCCAAGGCGTCAGCGCCTGTTCCAGCTTTGCAAGCGCTGGCTCGGGGACCCGGATGCGCGCGTCCTCAGCGTGCAGTGCCTCAAGCCAAGCTTCTGCAGCACGCGGCTGCAGGGGCTTGCGCCCCCGGCGGGGAGGCAGCATCGCGAGACCGGATGGCAGGCGGCGCCGGACCGCGGCGTCGGTGAGGGAATCGAGGGTTGATGCAATCAATTCACCGGCGTCTTCAGAGCCCGGTGCGGCCCTGAACGCAGCTGGCGTCGCCGCAATAAGCTCGCCGAATGTGAGAGCGTCGGGGCCACGCAGCACCGACCGCCAGCGCGCCTCGGCGACGGCGGACTCTTCGGCCGCTTCTGGTCCTGCGGTCGTCTCAGACACCGAGGCGCTGTCGGAAACCCAATTGATCCACGGAAGAACACGGCCCCGTTCGGCGAGTTCGTCGGCAAAGCGCGCCAACTCCCCAAGGAAACGCACGGAAGGTGCAAGGCGTACGTCGCGTATCAGCGCCTCCTCGTCCGGCGACTCGTCCTCGAATCGCTCGGGGAACAGCATTGACGCCAGAGGTGTCGGATCCGATACCCCGAATGTGACGAACGCCGTGGGCCGGGCCCACACGACGGGCACCGTCCACGGCAGCAGGGATGGGCCGGTAGACGTCGGCGCCCTCGGCGTGATCCGCACAAGTTCAGGAGAGTCCAGCGGGGAGCGTCGCAGGGAAGGCAGCAGCAACGTGGTGCTGCCAGGTGAGCCTGCCTGCATTTCCGCGATGACGTCAGCCGAGGCCGCGAATGGATGCGGTCGGGCTGTTTTCAGCGCCTCGTTGTGGCTCGTTACTGTCTTCTCGGAGTCTTCGGCCCACAATCCGAGGCCATGGTCTAGCGAGCAGAACGCGTGGAGCACCAGCAAGCGGATTACCTTTCTTCAGGGGGTGATCGGCACTATAGCGCCGTTGTCCGAACCTTTACCTGCCCTTCGGTGCACGGAACGGTCCGACCACTTAGGTTACCGCCCCTGGATCACAGCGGCCGCACCATCGGAAGCACCTCTGCAGGTGGTCTGCCGTGGTCAACCCGCCACCCCCTTGCTGCGCCCGGCAGCAGGGCTGCCGAGCGGGCACGCAGGGCAGACGCCCCTGTAGTGCGAAGCCGCGTTGCCATCGTGCGATTGGTTGAGCGGCGTCTTCCCAGACGAAAGGAGAGCGGCGGTCGCTATGTCGGAAGGCGATCATGCGGCCAAGGGTGCGAGCAAGGATGCGGCCAAGGCCCTAACCTGTTGTGCTCCTTCGCTGTCAGGGCTCCAGCCCCCCCGCAACACTTCAAGGGGAGAATGGTCGGCCAAAGCCGTTCTGCTCCTCCCACCACCTGCGGATACCGAAATCGTTGTAGCTTCCGGCCAGGTCAGCAACGATGAGGGTAACGACGTGCAACCGGCCCGCAATATGGTCCGGAGTTGCCCGCGCCCCACCACGGTATCGGTGCATCGACGAACCGGAGACTCCCAGCAGCTTCTCAAGCAGATCATCCCCCAGGAGTTCCGTCATGGAGGGCCACTCATGGCGTGGCACCGGGGATTCTTCAATGGCAGACAGAACGTCCGCTAATAGGTCTGCCAGCTGGTGCGTGCTGAGATGATTTCCGAGCGACGCCGCGTGGCGCGCTATGCCTTCGCGCGAAAACGCCTGCAGCGCATTACGAATGGACTCAGTGTCCACGGCGGGTTGCTCTGACAGTGGTAGGAGCCGAAACCCCACAACAACGACGGCGGCCCCCACCGAAAGGTGAGGGCCGCCGTCTTGCGCTGACTAAAGTAAGGTGCCTAGCGGCGCCGATACCGGTTGACCATGGGGCAGTCGAACGGATCGCGGGCGGCGAGGCCAACCCTGTTCAGGTAGGAAACCACGGCTCCGTAGGACGCGGCGACGCCGACCTCGTGATACGGAACTTTGAGGCGTTCGCAGTGTTCGCGGACTATGACGGCGGCCCGGCGTAGGTGTGGGCGGGGCATATCCGGGAAGAGGTGGTGCTCGATCTGGAAGTTCAGTCCGCCGAAGGCGTTGTTGATGAAGTTTCCCCCGCGGATGTTGCGGGAGGTGAGGACTTGTTTCTGGAAGAAGTCCAGTTTGCTGTTTTCGGGAATGATCGGCATGCCCTTGTGGTTGGGTGCAAAGGATGCGCCCATGTAGATGCCGAACACGGCCAGTTGCACTCCGAGGAATGCGAACGCCATGCCGATGGGCAGGAACCAGAACAGAATGCCTAAGTAGGCACCGAACCGCATGGCCAGCAGTGCCAACTCAACCCAGCGACCGCTAACCCCGCCGGGGCGAAACAGTGTGGCGATGGATTTGGCGTGCAGGTTTAGCCCCTCGAAGGCAAGCAACGGAAAGAACAGGTACCCCTGGCGGCGGGTGATCCAGGCTTGGAGGCCCTTGGCCTTGGCGGCGTCCTCTTCAATGAAGGAAATGGTGTCGATCTCAAGGTCCGGGTCTTTGCCCTTGACATTGGGTTCGTTGTGGTGGCGTGAGTGCTTGTTCATCCACCACTGGTAGCTGATGCCAACAACACCGGCCGCGAGTACGCGGCCGGACCAGTCGTTGGCGCCGCGGGTCTTGAAGATCTGCCGGTGTGACGCCTCGTGTGCGAGGAAAGCTACCTGCGTGAAGACCAGCCCCAGTGCGCCTGCAATCAGCAGCTGGAACCAGGTATCGCCGAGGAGGGCGAAGCCGGTCCAGGCGGCGCCCATAGCGAGCACCAGCACAGCGAACACAGAAATATAGAATCGACGACGGCGGGTCATCAAACCTTCCTTACGCACCTGCTTGAGCAGGGTCGCGTAGGAGGCGACGACGTCGTTAGGCTTGGCAACGCGCACGCTGCGGGTGGGTGTGGCAATGCTCATAAAGAATCCCTGAAGTCGAGAACCGACTTCCCAGTCGCGGAGGGGCCCCAAATCCCCGAAGATTAGTCCAGTCTAACGGCAGCGCCTGAGCGGGACCTGTACGTGCATTGATTTGCGTGCGATCGGGGCTAGTGGACGTCGGATCTATGAGCACCGCTCACCGGCGTGTTTCACGGCTACAGTCACGAAGAGGTGCTACGCCTGAACTGTGGGCGACGGTGCCCGCTGCCTGGAAAGGGGATTGCACGTGTTGGTTGGTGTGGGGCGGGAACGCCGCGAGGGGGAACGCCGTGTGGCGGCGACGCCGGAGACGGTGAAGCAGCTCAAGGATCTTGGACTGGACGTGGAGGTCGAAGCCGGAGCCGGAATCCCGGCCGGCTATTCGGATGCCTCGTATGTGGAGGCAGGCGCCGTCGTCGTACCGGTCTTGACCGCCGCAGACGTTCTCTGCCATGTATCCCCACTGACTCCCCGGCAGGCTAAGGAACTGAGGCCGGGCGCCGTCACCATTGGCCTGGCGTCCCCGGCGGCGGAGCTGGAAACCGTCAGGGCGCTGGCGGAGGCCCGGGTCACCTCCTTTGCCCTCGAATTGGTGCCGCGCATTTCACGGGCGCAGTCTATGGACGCGCTGTCATCACAGTCGCTGGTGGCCGGCTACCGGGCGGTGCTCGAAGCGGCCACAAGGTTTCCACGGTTCTTCCCGCTCTACATGACCGCGGCGGGCACCATCCCACCCGCCCGGGTGCTGGTGCTCGGCGCCGGGGTGGCCGGGTTGCAGGCCATCGGTACAGCCAAGCGGCTGGGCGCCAGGGTGTCAGCGTACGACGTCCGCCCCGCCTCCGCGGACGAGGTTGCCTCCATGGGCGGCACCTTCATTGACCTGAACCTCGACGCGATTGAGGGCGCCGGCGGGTATGCACGGGAGTTGAGTGAAGACCGCGCGGAACGGCAGCGCGAGGCACTGGCACCCCACGTGGCGCAGGCCGACATCCTCATCACCACGGCTGCAGTGCCGGGAAGGCCAGCGCCGCTTCTGGTCACTCAGGAGATGGTTATGGGCATGAAGGCGGGGTCCGTAGTGATTGACCTCGCGGCAGAATCCGGTGGAAACGTGGAAGGGGTGATCGCGGGGGAGGCTACCGCCGTTCCTGCAAAAGACGGATACATCACCCTGGTCGGTATGAAGAACGCCGCATCTGCCATGCCCGCCGACGCCTCCCGTCTATACGCCAAGAACGTGGCCAACCTGCTGGCCCTGATGACCTCAGAGGGGATAGTGGACCCCGATTTCGACGACGAAGTCATTGCCGCCGCCTGCCTGACCCATCGGGGACAGGTGCTCCATGAACCCACGGCGCTTGCACTGAAGGAGGAATCCTGATGGAACTGTTGACGGTAGTGGTTCTCGCCATTTTCGTTGGTTTCGAGGTTGTCTCGAAGGTCACCAGCACCCTGCACACCCCGCTGATGTCCGGCGCCAACGCGATCCACGGCATCATCCTGATCGGCGCCATTCTGGTCGCAGGGCAGACCTCGGTGCCGTGGGAGCTGGGACTGGCGCTGCTCGCCGTCGTACTTGCCACCGCCAATCTGGTGGGCGGCTTTGTGGTGACTGACCGGATGCTGCACATGTTCCACGGCCGGAAGGCGCCGGCGAAGGAGGACGCCAAGTGAGCATCCTGCCCGCCGGATGGACGGCCATCCTCTACCTGATAGTTGCGGTCTGCTTCATCCTTGCACTCAAGGGCCTCAGCTCACCGCGCACTGCGCGCCGCGGAAACTTGATCGGCGCGGCGGGCGCGCTGGTCGCCGTCGTTACGGTTTTCCTCTCCGCCAGGCTCGACAACATTCCGGCGATCCTCATCGCCATCGCGGTGGGCTCCGCCGTCGCTGCACCGATCGCGCGCCGCGTGCAGATGACACAAATGCCACAGCTGGTGGCCCTGTTCAACGGGGTGGGCGGCGGCGCGGCCGCGCTGGTTGCGTTGCTGGAGTTGGGCCATAACGACGACGCCTGGGTGCGCGCCGCCGTCGTCTTCACCATGGTTGTGGGTGCGGTTTCCTTCGCAGGCTCGGCGGTGACGGTAGCCAAACTGCAGGAACTCATGACCACCCGGCCTGTCCTGTTCCCCGGGATGCGCTGGGCCATGTCGGGTGTGGTGCTGGCGGTTCTGGCTGCGGGCGGCTTTGTCATTGCCACTGGAAGTATTGGCTGGGCTGTGGCACTGCTTCTCCTGGGACTGGTTGCGGGCGTTCTTCTGGTGCTGCCGGTGGGTGGTGCGGACGTGCCGATCGTGATCTCGCTGCTGAACGCGTTTACCGGCCTTGCCGTCGCGGCGTCCGGCATTGTGCTGGACAACGTGCTGCTGCTTGTGGCCGGTACATTGGTTGGCGCCAGCGGTACCATCCTGACGCGAGCCATGGCAACGGCTATGGGCCGCGGTGTGGGCGGCATCATGTTCGGCGCGTTCAAGGGAGGTTCGACGGCGGGATCCACTGAGGTGAGCGACCGCCCGGTCCGTTCCTCCGGGGCAGAAGACGTCGCGGTGCTGCTTGGGTATGCGCAACGCGTGGTGATTGTGCCGGGGTATGGCCTCGCCGTATCGCAGGGGCAGCACACCATCGCCGAGCTTGCATCAGTGCTGGAGGCACGCGGGGTTGAGGTGTCCTATGCGATTCACCCGGTGGCGGGCCGCATGCCCGGGCACATGAATGTGCTGCTTGCCGAGGCCAATGTGCCGTACGAGTCTTTGAAGGAAATGGCCGAGATCAATCCCGAATTCAAGAACATGGATGTGGCACTGGTGGTGGGGGCCAATGACGTGGTGAATCCGGCGGCAAAGACCTCTCCCGGTTCGCCGATTTACGGGATGCCCATCCTCGAGGTGGGCGATGCCGGTCAGGTGGTGTTCCTCAAGCGGTCCATGCGGCCCGGTTTTGCCGGCATCGAAAACGAGCTGCTCTACGATCCCAAAACCACGCTGCTGTTCGGCGACGCGAAAGATTCACTGACCAAAGTGCTTGGGGCCGCGAAGGCGCTGTAAGCGTTGGGTCCACGGTAATTCCACGGCAGGGGCGGGATAGTCGCGGTGGAGGAGCCGATGCACTGAGATCGCCGCCTTTTGACGCCGTGTCTTCGCCCGCATCCTGAACGGGGCCGCCTGTTTCGCCTCCGATTGCGGCTGCTCCGTCTGGCCGATTGTGTGTCCGCTCCCGGGCCGGCGTTGCCCGCATCTGAAATGGGTGAACGCACGTAAAATCCGCCCCCGCACCAGGTATTTATAGTGCTGCGGCGGGTTTCTGGTGCGGCGACTGGTACTTAGCGCGTCGACGAGGTGCCTGGGCGGTAGGGAGCTGTTTGGGGAGGGCTCCGCCAGAAAGTGCAGGATTGGGTCCGGGCCAAACCCCATGCCGGGGCCCATGCTCACCTGCCGACCGGCACTCGCGCAATAAATCCTGCGGACCGGCACTCGCGCAATAAATCAGGCCGGCGCGGGGCCCGAACTTCCGCGCTGCTGCAGGTCGGGCTGGAAGGTTGTCCGAAGGTTCTCTGATGCGCCGTCTCCGAGCAGGTCCCGCATCCGGTGCCACGCCTGCTCGCCGACTTCGGTGATGGGAACGGCTGCCGTGGTCAGCGGGGGTGTGGTGTATTCGGCGAAGGGGATGTCATCAAAACCTGTGACGGAGATGTCCTGCGGCACACGTACTCCCCTTTCATGCAATCCGCTGAGCAGGCCCATGGCCACCAGGTCGTTGAACGCGAGGACGCCGGTGGCTCCGCTGGCGAGTATCCCGTCGACGGATTCGTGTCCGGCCTCAAAGCTGGATCCCCCCGGCAGGACGGTCAGCTCGATGCCGGGGTGGTTGGCGCGGAACTTCTCCAGGCCCTGCAGGCGGAGGCCGTTGGATGCGCTTCGCGGAGGGCCGGAGAGAAAGGCGATCCGGCTATGCCCCAGCCCGGTGAGGTGGACGGCCAGCGCCTGGATGCCCTGGCCGTAATCCACGAGAAGGCTGGGGGTCCCGGGCGCTTCGGTGTTGCGGTTGATCAGAACCATCGGGTGCAGCGAGGGAATCAGTGCGTCGAGTTCGGCGTCAACCATGCGTGGCGCGCACAGGACAATGCCGTCACACCGGCGGCGGGCTTCGCCGGCCAGGATTGCTTCCTCACTGGAAACCTCCGAGGAATCCGCTATGAGCACGCGGTAGCCGTCCTGCGCTGCCGCCCGGCTCACGCCCCGAAGCATGGCCTGAAACGTGGGGTTGGCCAGGTCCGGCACAACAACGCCAATGGTGTCCGTCTTGCCCAGCGCAAGGCTGCGGCCCACGGCGTCGGGGTGGTAGTTCAATTCGGTGGCGGCGGCCCGTACCCGGGCGGCGATGTCCGGATCCACTGAGAGGTTGCCGTTCATCACGCGGGACACGGTGGCAAGCGATACACCCGCGTGCTGGGCCACATCCGTAATCCCTATGCGTCGGTTCGCGGCTTTCCTGCCCATGTGTCTGACTCCTGATGGTTGACTTGATGGCCGGTGTCTTGATAGAAAGCATAACGTTTTCAGAAAACGTTTTCTCACTCCTTCATCCCATAGGCGTCTGGAACACGGGTTCCGCCGTCGCAAAGGAGCCGTCATGACCACCGCCGCTAACGTCCGGACAACCGATGCGAAGGAGCAGGCGGCCGGGGGTTCAGGCCAATCCCCACGGGCCCGGATGGCTTTGATTGGCACCGGTGCGCGATCGGAAATGTACCTTCGCGCAATCCTCGGCGCCCACTCGGATACCGCCGAACTGCTGGGAATCAGTGATGTGAACCCGGGCAGAGTCCAGTATTACCAGGAGCTCGCGCAGGAGTTGTCAGCAGGAGTGCAACTCGCGTCCTTCCAGCCCAAGGATCTCACCGCCTTCATCCAGGACAACGCTATCCAACGCGTCATTGTCACCACGCCGGACTTCACGCACGCGGACTACATTGTTGAGGCGCTGGAGGCCGGAGCCGACGTCGTCGTCGAGAAGCCTTTGACCATCAACGCCGAAGGGTGCCGCCGTATTTGCCAGGCGATGGAGCGTACCGGACGCGACGTCGTCGTAACCTTCAACTATCGCTATTCCCCGCGCAACAGCGCGCTCAAGGAAATCATCCAGAGCGGCGCCATCGGCACGGTGACTTCTGTGGATTTCAGCTGGATGCTGGACACTGTCCACGGCGCGGACTACTTCCGTCGCTGGCACCGGGACAAAGAGAATTCGGGCGGGCTGCTGATCCATAAGGCCTCGCACCACTTTGACCTGGTGAATTGGTGGATCGCAGACGTTCCCGAGCGTGTCTACGCGTCCGGCGGGCTGCGGTTCTATGGCGACCGGAACGCCGCCGTGCGCGGCCTGGGGAAGCGTCCAGAGCGGGGAACCAACGACGACGGCGGGAGCGGCCCCTTTGTTCTGGACCTCCGTGACGATGACCGGCTCAACGCGCTGTATTACCAGAACGAACACCACGACGGCTATGTGCGGGACAAGGACGTCTTCTCCGAGGGCATCACCATCGAAGACAACCTCGCACTGGTGGTGGACTACCAGGGCGGACCAACCCTGAGCTATTCACTGAACGCCCACAGTCCCTGGGAGGGATACCGGGTTGCGGTCAATGGCACTGAAGGAAGGGTTGAGCTGGAGGTAGTGGAACGCGCCGCCGTAGCCACCAGCACAGACCAGAAAACGGTGGTGGACCCGAGTGCCACGCCGATCCAGGAGGAGGACACAGTGCGCAGTAACGGCGAACGCCTGGTGCTCCAGCGGCACTGGGAGCAGGCGGTTGAAGTGCCCATCGTGAACGGAGAGGGCGGGCACGGCGGCGGTGACTCATTGCTGCTGTCCGACCTGTTCAATGGGCCGGGAGAAGATCCCCTGGGACGGCCTTCCGGCTATCTGGACGGTATCCGCGCCGTGGCTGTGGGGATTGCGGGCAATGCGTCGTTGGAGGCATCGCTCGCGGTGCGGATCAGCGACCTTGACCTTGGAACGGAACTGCACCGTGGCTGAGTCAGCAGGCACAAAAGTCCTGGTCACCGGAGGTTCCGGCCGGCTTGGCCGCAGCGTCGTCGCCGGGCTCGCGGAGGCAGGTTACGCGGTGGTTTCCGTCGATCGCCAGCGGGTGCCGGACAGCGGATTGGCACAGGGCGTCTCGCAGGAAGCGGTCGACCTGCTGGCGGACGGCGAGGCGCGCCGCGTGATCGCGTTCCACCAGCCCGACGCCGTCATCCACCTCGCTGCGATCGCCATCCCCTTCAGCGCACCCGAGCAGGTCATCCTCAGCACCAACACGCGTCTGGCCTACACCGTCATCGGGGCCGCAACGGAGCTCGGCGTGGGCCGCATCATCACCGCCAGCAGTCCCACGGTGCTGGGCTATGGTTCGCCCGCCGGCTGGCTGCCGGACGGCCTTCCACTGGATGAAAACACGCCGCCCAAACCATGGAATGCCTACGCGCTGTCGAAGCTGATCGCTGAAGAGACTATGCGTATGTTCGCCGCTGCACAGGGTGAGCGGATCCGTTACGCTGCCTTCCGCCCCTGCTACGTGATCTCGCCGGAAGAGTGGGATGGCGCGCCCACCCAGCAGGGCCACACCGTTCAGCAGAGGCTCGATGACCCTGCGTTGTCGGCGCCGGCGCTGTTCAACTATGTGGACGCGCGGGATGTGGCGGACTTCCTGGAGGTGCTGCTACAGCGCATGCACCTGATCCCCAATGCCGAGACGTTCTTTGTAGGCGCAGCGGATTCACTGTCAATAGACCCTGTAGCCGAACTGTTGCCGCGATTCATTCCCTTCACCGGCGTGCTGGCTGCGGGGCTGACCGGAACCAGCCCGGTTTTTTCGATCGACAAGGCCCGGCGCCTGCTGGGGTGGGAACCGAAGAGAAGCTGGCGCACGGAACTCCCGGGCGCCGTTCCCGAAGACGCCGGCCTGCTGGCACAGAAAGCAAGGTAATCAGATGAAATTTGATGGAGTGCTGTTCTTTCCCGTCACGCCTTTCACCGAGTCAGACGCCGTGGATACGGATAGGTTGCGGGAACACATCGACTCCCGGATGGCATACGGGCCCGGTGGGGTCTTCCCCGCCTGCGGGACCGGCGAGTTCCACGCCCTGAGCATTGACGAAATCCGGATCGTGGTGAGCACCGCCGTCGAAGTGGTGGCCGGCAGGGTGCCGGTGGTCGCGGGTGCCGGCGGTCCGCTGGGCCACGCGCTTGCCGCGGCGCGGGCGGCCGAGGAGGCGGGCGCGGACGCCCTTCTGGTGCTGCCGCCCTACCTGGTGAAGGGCCCAATCGACGGGCTGGTGGCGTACGTCGAAGCGATTGCCGCCGCGAGCAGCCTGCCCGTCATCATCTACCACCGGGCCAATGCCACTTTCACCGCCGAGGCCGTTGCGCGGCTTGCCGCCAACCCGAAGGTGATCGGTTTCAAGGACGGAGTGGGCGACGTCGGACTGGCGCAGGAAATCGTGAGCGCTGTCGCCGCCACCGGTCGTACCGATTTCCAGTTTTTCAACGGACTGCTCACTGCGGAACTCACCCAGGGGGCCTACCGCGGACTCGGTATCCCGCTCTATTCCTCTGCGGCTTTCGCCATGGCACCCGAGATCGCAAACTCCTACTACCGTGCCTATGTCGAGGGGAACGAGGAACTGCGCCACGAACTGCTCCGCGGGTTCTACGCGCCTCTGGTCCGGCTCCGCGACCAGACACCAGGCTTCGGTGTCTCATTGATCAAGGCAGGGCTCCGGTTGGGCGGCCTGGCCGTGGGCTCGGTGCGCCCACCTTTGGTTGATCCCACGGAAGCCCAGTTGGTGGAGCTCAAATCCATACTCGCGGCGGGACACGAACTGGCTGACCGATGACGGCGAAGATCATTGGCCTGCAGACCCGCCTGCTGACCGCGAAGCTGCGCCGCAACTGGGGCGTGGACGTCCCCGAGAACCACGTTATCGCCACGGAAATCCAGACCGACGACGGCGGGATCGGCCACGGCTTC
This sequence comes from Arthrobacter sp. H5, assembly GCF_000520595.1. Lineage (GTDB taxonomy): Bacteria > Actinomycetota > Actinomycetes > Actinomycetales > Micrococcaceae > Arthrobacter_D. The sequence continues at coordinate 11,957 of NZ_KI914980.1, read as the reverse complement.
TCCTGGACCCCCACCATCGGGCCCACGGCCGTGCAGGCACTGCTTGAGGACGACATCGCTCCATTCATCCTCGGCCTTGAAGCGACGCCGGAAGTGGTATGGGACAAACTGTGGCTCCGGTTGCACGAGGCCGGGGGAGGCGGGCTGACCACCATCGCGATAGCCGGCGTCGACCTTGCCCTGTGGGACCTGCTGGCCCGGCAGGCGCAGACCTCCGTGACCGGGCTGTTGGGACAGCGCCAGCAATCAGTTCCCGTTTACGGTTCCGGCGTGAATCTGCACTACAGCCTCGATGATCTCATCGCGCAGACGGAGCGCTGGGTGGCCGAGGGCAAAACCGCGGTGAAGATCAAGGTGGGTAAACCCGACATCACGGAGGACATAGAGCGCGTGGAGGCCGTCCGCACCATCCTGGGCCCGCACCGGGAGCTCATGATCGACGCCAACCAGCGCTGGGATCTGCCCACCACACTGCGCGCCCTGGATCAACTGGCGGAATACGGCCTGGAGTGGTTGGAAGAACCTCTTCGCGCCGACGACCTGTCAGCATACAAACGCCTCCGCAGGCACTCGCCGGTTCCCATTGCCCTTGGCGAAAATGTGCACACCATCTACCGGTTCCGAGACTTCATCGAGGCGGATGCCGTTGACATTATTCAGCCGAACATCGTGCGGGTTGGAGGAATTACTCCGTTCCGCCGGATCGTGGAGCTTGCGCGCACCCACAGTGTGGCGGTTGCCCCGCACCTGTTGCCGGAACTGTCCGGTCAGCTTGCCGCAACCCTCGCGGAGACTGTATGGGTGGAAGACGTGGAGGATGCATCGTTTGAGCAGCTCGGTATCCTTGCCGGCCCTTCGCCCATCTCGATCCGCAGCGGTCGGCTCTCGGTAACAGGCCAACCGGGCCTCGGCATGTCCTTCACTCCACAACAGAGCACGACGACGGCGCCCGCGGCACCCTGACTGCCCGGCTGCACCAGACCACCACAGAGGAGACATCATGACCACAAATCTTCAGGACCGCGTTGACCTGACTGCCGTAACCCGTGCCGCAGCGAATGCGGCGAAGGCGGGGGCGGCGTCGTCGGATGTTGAACGGGCAGGCTGGCTCGCCGCCGTCGCCGATGCGTTGGATGCCCACGTCGATGAACTGGTGGAACTGGCCGACGCTGAAACGCGCCTTGGCCCGGTACGCCTGAAAGGCGAGGTTGCCCGGACCACGGGCCAGCTGCGGCTATTCGCCCGTGTGATCACCGAGGGATCGTATCTTGAGGCGGTCATCGATCACTCGGTTCCGTCCGCCACGCCTCCCGCGCCCGACCTGCGCCGCGTACTCAAGCCGGTGGGACCGGTGGCCGTGTTCTCGGCGTCGAACTTCCCGTTCGCGTTTTCCGTGGCGGGCGGAGACACGGCGTCGGCGCTCGCGGTGGGATGCCCGGTGATTGTGAAGGCGCACTCGGGGCATCTGCAATTGTCGATCCGGACCGCGGAAATTGTCACGCAGGCTCTGACGGATGCCGGCGCACCCGAGGGTATCTTTGCGCTGGTGAGCGGACGCGAAAACGGTACCGCACTTGTGCAGGATCCCGCGGTCAAGGCAGTCGGCTTCACCGGGTCCATTCCCGGCGGGCGGGCGCTTTTTGACCTGGCAGTGTCACGCCCCGATCCCATTCCTTTCTACGGTGAACTGGGCAGCCTCAACCCGGTGGTGATCACCGAAGGTGCACTCTCGACGAGGGCAGCCGAGCTTGCTGAGGGGCTGGCTGCCTCATTCACCCTGGGCGCTGGTCAGTTCTGCACCAAGCCGGGGCTGGTGTTTGTCCCTGCGGGAACCGGGTTTGCGGGTGAGGTTGCGGCGATCGCGAATACCAAACCCGGCGCGCCGATGCTTACCGACCGCATTTCCGACGCGTATCCCAAGGGCCTGCAGGACCTTGCAGCGCAGGCCGGGGTAGCCGTCGTTGGTGGAACCGTGGACCAGTATGCAACAGCCGACGGTGCTGCTGCGGTGGTTCTGTCGACCACTGCGGAGACGGTTCTTGAACACCCGGACGCTTTGCTGGAGGAGTGCTTCGGGCCCACGACGCTGCTCATTGAGTATCGTGACCGCGCTGAGCTTGAGCGTGCACTCGGCGTCCTGCCGGGAAATTTGACGGCTACTGTTCATGCCCAGCCGGGCGAGGACGTCTCCGGTCTGGTGGATCAGTTGTCTGAACTGGCCGGACGGGTATTGTTCAACGGCTGGCCCACCGGTGTGGCGGTCAACTGGGCGCAGCAGCACGGCGGTCCGTGGCCCGCGACCACGTCCTTGTTTACGTCGGTGGGGGCGACGGCGGTGCGGCGTTTCCAGCGTCCAGTGGCTTACCAGGACGCTCCGCAGGAACTGCTGCACCCGGCGCTGAGGGACGGCAACCCGCTGGGAATTCCACGGCGTGTGGACGGGGTGCTGGCGCTGCCGTAGCGCGTCCGGGCTGGCGCGCAACGGCCGAGACGCCCGTCACCGGTGTCATTGTCAGGACTTGATGCCACCACATTGGTGGGCGTCGGAAAGGTGCAGTAATGACAAAGAAGGCCAACCCGAGGAAAACAGATCCAAAACCGGCGAGGACTGATCCCGGTGGCCCTATCCTTGCCCTCTGCGTGGGCCAACGCTGCTCTGCCCTGCGGCGGATGGCGGGGAACGAGAGCAGCGTCGAGGGGTTCAGGCGCGCGGCAAGGGATTCTGCGGGTGCGGTTCTCATCAGCGCGGACTGTCTTGGACCGTGCGCATTCGGATCAGTGGCCGCCGTAGCGCACCGTCAGGGCCACAGCAAAGATACCGGCCGCAGCGTCTGGTTAGGAAGTATCGAAGGCCCTGAACGCAGCGAGGCTCTGCGGAAGTGGATTGTCGACGGAGGGCCATTGAGCTTGGACCGTCCCGACACTGATGTTCCCGCCCCGTTGATTTCCGCCATCGTCGGCTTGGGAAAGCCGCCGTCGATACTGCACCAAAGCTGAGGCCGGCAGGTTTCCCTGCTGGCCCCAGCTGGATTGCAGTTTTCGCTTAGCCTTGGCGCGCCTTCATGCGTGGATTTTTCTTGTTGATCACAAAGGTGCGCCCGCGGCGGCGGACAATCTGGGCGCCAGGCACCTTCTTCAATGCAGCCAGTGAATTGCGTACTTTCATGGTGTTCTCCTGATTTGGTTATTAGTGGGATGAGCTGAGATTGAAAGGGTCCTGGAAGGACGCTTTTCCGGCCATCATTTCGGCGTCAGTGAGCTCGCAGGATGCCAGCAGCCGCTGGATTTCGGTGGCGTCCATCCCTTCACCGGTGGCCGCAAGGATGGTGCCGCGGTCGCCGAAAACCGGATCCCACTTATGGCGGACTTCCGCGCTATCGCTGACCGTCGGGGAATCCGTAATCCACGGACCTGTGTTTTCCAACCAGACCCGTGGCCCGATGCCGCGTATAGCAATACAGCGTTCCGGGGCGGCCGCGATCCATACTTGGCCGCGCAGCCAGCAGCAGCCCTGCGCCAGTGTTCCCAGAGCGCGGCGGAACCGCTCCGGGTGGAGCGGCCGCTCGGCCCGCTGCACCACGGTGGAGAATGGCGGCATCGAGGATGCTTTGGCAACCTGGACCGACCCCGGTGCGGTGCGGGCCGATGCCTGTGCGTAATTGTGGTGGCCCAGACGGAAGGAACTACCCGTTTCACCGATTTTTGCATGTGGGGCCAACTCATGGATCAATTGCGCACCCCGGGAACGGATGTCAGGATCCACGGGGATCAGGTCCGGGTCGGAGAGCAGCACCGTGTCATTGAAGGACAGCTCGCCGATGAGGAACTCGCCGGCGGTACGGTCATCCTGCGGTGTGGGGGTGTAGCCGGATTCGAAAAGGGTGTGATGATCCCAGATCTGGTCTTCCGCAACGTCCGGGGCGCAGGCCAGGACCACGGAATCGATCGTGAACTGACGCGTCAGGCCCTTATGTAAGGCCAGGACAGCGGTTTCGGATAAGACGGCCGGCGGCAGCCCCACGATGATGTTCTGCTCGCCGCGCGCAAGCAGCCGGTCCACCGTGGGGACCACATCCAGGCGCACCGTGCAGCTCAAACATCCGTGTTCCAGTGTGCTTTCGTGGCGCTCGGCCACTTGGCCGTCGGAGAAGATGCGGCGGATCACCAGTCCGTCCTCCAGCAGGTCATGGAGGACGACGACGGCGTTGGGCAGGTCTGCGGCGAGGGCCTTACACGCCTGCTGGCGGCAGAAAACATCAAGGGAGCTGACAATGGTAATAGACACAACAGCCAATGTATATGAGAATGATTCTCAATTACAAACTACCAGTCCAATGCGACCCGCGTGCGTTGGTTGAGTTCCTATGGCTGCAGGGTCACCGGCCGTTCCAGACCCCCTACCGTCACCGTTGGCCATCGCTCATCAACGCTCAGTACGCGAAGGCCGCTTTCGGTCAAGAGAACAGTGTCTTCGATCTTCACTCCCGCAGCGGACGGGTTCCAGGTGAAAGCCTGGCCAAGGACCACTTCGTTGTCCGTGGCAGCGGTGACGCGCGGGTCGCGGCCGGCGTATCCGGCCGGCCCGCCCT
>NZ_KI914980.1:6168-7268 GCF_000520595.1 Arthrobacter sp. H5 | reverse complement strand
CCGGCCGGCCCGCCCTGATGGTGCAGCCGCCACTGGTTAGGGCCAAACCCGTACCTCGGGTATGCCTGCTGGATAGTCCGAAAAACCTCATTAAGCCGGGCCCCCGGAACTGTCGCCGCAAAGATATCGGCTTCCACCTCGGCGATCCGCGCCTCGGCGTCACGTTCCACAACAGTGGAGCCGTCAAAGCGGACCCAACGGGTGACATTGGCGACCATTCCGTCCCGGCGTGCACACACCACAGCCATCGCCCGGCGCCCCAGCGGGGCCGGTGTGGGGAGCGGGTGCCTGAACGCGGACCGGCTGGCGCCGTTGCACAACAGCACCAGCGGGTCGGCGCCCATGGTGATCATCCGTGATGCGAGGGCCGCCGCCACATCGCGTTCGGTTGTTTCCGGGCGAGCAGCGGACAGAACGTCCGTGAGCGCGCTCGCAACGTCCCGGTTGAGCTGTTCATACCGACCAAGCTCCACCGGCAGCAGGGATTGGCGCGCATTGCGAAGCTGACGGGCGATCCCGGATTCCGCAAGCGGTGCCGACCGCCCCAGTGAACTGCCGGCGTCGTGCAGTGTGCCGTACCAGGGAATCGGATGCACAGTGAGGTCCGCCGGGAGCTCCTCACGCATGAGGCGGTCGGCCTCATTGTTGTAGGTCACCAAATGATCGCCCTGCCGGTCCACCAGCAGCGCCGCCACCGGGTCGCTGGCGAGGCTGATGTGGATGCGGCTCCCACCGAGATACCAGGTCAGTACCGTATGGGAGGTGAGAAGCACAGAGTCGCGGCCAAGCTCGTCGAGGATGGCCAGCACACGCGCGCGCTTTACGGTTCGTTCCTCCTGCTGATCGCGGCTTACGGCGTCCGAGGCGATGTCAACTGCTGACGTGTTCATCAGTATTCTCCACTTGTCAGTCGAAGGATTGCGGCATCGTCCAGCCGGCCGTCGGCAATGAACACGGTGACGGTGCGGATCAGCGGCGTGCCACGCGTGATCGTGACTGCCTCTTCCCAAGCCAGGGACTGCCCCACACCCGGGTATCCGGAGGATCGAACAAACCATGGATCCGGCGCCTCCGGTGGGGCAAGGAATACAAGGGTGGCC
>NZ_KI914980.1:0-6068 GCF_000520595.1 Arthrobacter sp. H5 | reverse complement strand
GGCCCGCCAGGAAAGCCACGGGGCGTTGCTGCCGTGCACTGCATCTTCTCCGGACCGGTCAGAGGTGCGCATATCGACGGCGGTGCACGAGGGAAGGCGCCAGAAGAACCCTCCGTAACCACCGCCCGTCCGCCCGTTGGAACCGGGGCTGCCCAGGCTGACCGGTTTATCCGCTGCCGGACTGAGTGCAAATTCCAAGGTCAGTGACCACACTGCGTCTGCCACTTTCTGCCAGCGCCAGCGGCGTGCCTCATGCAGCAGCGTGGCGCCGTCCGGCCCGTTCCAGCTGAGAGTTTCCTCCAGCGAATCCGCGGACTGTACCGCACACGTCCGTTGGATGCGCCCGTGATCGTCACGCCAAACGTACGCTTCCGCTTCACGCCGGTACGTTCGCCCGCCCCAGAAATTGACGCCATTGACATCCTGGATTGCCACGCCTGCGCCAAGATGCCACACGTGGTCCAAGGGTAGATGGTCGCTCACTACGGTCCCGGCGAGAGTCGAGACAGGATGCAGGTAGGGTCGCGGAGAGGACGTGGGCATGACGTGGGTGCCGTCCAGGTACCGTGCCACCTCCCGGTCGCCGAGCTGGAACCGGTTGACGGCAGGCAGGGTGCGCGCCCATGGTGCCCCGAGTTCACTGAAGGTTGCCTGTGACTTCCCCGCCCGGCGCACCAGTTCCGAAATTCCCGCGATCACCGGATGTGCGTCGTCGCCTTGGCCGATCCACTGGATGTGCTCCGATGGGATGAGCTGCGGCGGCTCCGCGGTGCGGACCGCCTCCATGATCCTCATGAAAGCGCCCGAATCCTTGAGTGAACTGATCAGCGGTGCCCCCGACGCACGATGTTCCAGCAGGTTTTCGAGTAGGTCGGCGCGGTCAAAATGCTCGGTCACGTCTCCATCCGCCGTCGTCGTTATCAGCTTGTCGGTGGTGTAGTACAGCACTGCTGAACCGCTCGTGCCGTGGATAGTGATGCTCGGCGGGGTCTGGTCGGGGCTGCAGAGGGTCAGTGCGCAGGTGACCACCGTGCCCGACGCGGTACGGACGCGGATGGTCGACGTATCGTCACACTCGATCTCGTGGGCCCGGTAAAGGTCCGTTTCCACGGAGGCGACGTCGGCGGCGGTTCGCGCACCGGCTATCGCGAGCGCTGTTGCGACGGCGTGGGACAGCGGATTGGTGGTGACGCCGTCCACCACCTCGACGCCGTTCAAGGTCCGTTTTCCGGCCCACCGGGAACGCTTGAAGTAGCCGCGGGTCCGCGTCCAGGTCCCCGCTGCGCTGATCCCCTGCACCGATCCGATCCGGACGGAGTCGATGAGCGATTCGATGCGGTTCAGCGCCGCAGATCCCATACTTTGGAAGCCTGTTTGAACGGCGGCACTTTGGAAGCCTGTTTGAACGGCGGCACCTGCGGCTTCGGCAGCGAGGAGGAGTTCATTGAACTGCGCCATCGACGCGACAGGTGGTTTCTCCAGATATACATCCGCGCCGGCGGCCAGTGCGGCCAGTGCCAGCGGCGCGTGCGCCTGGATGGGGGCGGCGATGACGACGACGTCGGGTGACACACCCGCAGAGAGCAACTGGTCAAGATCTTCAAAAATCTGCACCAATCCGCCAAGTACACCTGGGGATGGCGGATTGGGGTCGGCCACGGCAACCAGTTCAGCCGCATGACCCATTTCCAGCCGGGCGATGTTCTCAAGGTGGCTGGCACCGTACCCGTGCACCCCCACCAACGCGAGCCGCGGAATGGCTGCGCCCGGGACGTTCTGCGCAGCGTTCCCTGGGGCATGGGTAGCGGAGTTGAGCATCGTGTCACTTTCTTCGTGGTGGCGGCCGTGTTCCGCCGTAAGTGGACAAGTGCCCCGAAGCGGTGGACAGCTTCGGGGCACTTTGATCAGCGAACGATCAGCCTGCGCTGATCATGCCTTCAATCTCGGTTGTCATTTGTTCGGCTGCCTACTCCGGTGTGACGTTGTCAAACATCAGCTCCGACACGTAACGGACAATGGTTTCCTGAACTGTGCCGGCTCCCACCGGGGATGGCATGGGGGAATCTGCAACGTTGGGGGCGATGTCCTCAAGGAACGCCACCACGGACTGGTCCGATTCATCCAGCTCCGGCTGGACGGCCTCGGCCATCTCCGGGTTGGCCGGTACTCCACGGTCCACCAGCATCTTCTTGGCTGCCTCGGGATCGTTGGCCAGGTAGCTCACAAATGCTGCAGCCTCTTCCTGGTTATTTGACTGGCTGGAGATGGACCAGTACATGGACGCCTTGTAGTACATACCGTTGTCGGCGGCGTTGCCGGTGCTGGATGGGACGCGGAGCATCCGGATGTCATCTCCGGTGGCGGAGCGCAGGGCGCCGAGCTGGTTGGACCAGTACCAACCCATGGCGGTCTGGTTGGTGGGGAAGTTTTCCGTCTCGAAGGTGCCGGCCGCAGCTTCGGTGAACTGTGCCGGGCTGGCTCCTCCGCCAGTGTCACGGACGTTGAGGAGGTGTTCAAACCAGGCCGTTACGGTTTCCGGCGTGTACCCGACGCCGCCTTCCTGGTTATAGAGGGTCTCGCCGTTCTGGCGAAGCCAGATCCGAAGGTCGGCGTCCAGTGCGCCGTAGTCGGTACCCTTCACCTCTCCCAGGTTTTCACTGATTTCGGCGGAGATCCGGTAATAGTCTTCCCACGTCCAGGTGGTGTCATCCGGAATGGCGCGCTCCTCTTTCTTCTCAGCATCAGTCAACTTCCTCATAGCCGTCCGTGGCGCCCGCTTGAGGCGGGACATTTCACCTAGCGCTGACATTCGCCCACCCCTTCCAGCGGTTTGCCGGCGCGAGGTTGCAGCGGCGAACCCTGCAATTCGTGTGAAGCCGAACGTCCATATCCAAACCTTCTGTAGACCTGTGCCGACGCCGTGTCTTCGTCGTGATGAGAAAACGCTTTCTCGATGGTTCTTGTCGAGAATAGTATGTGATCCGCCACACGTCAATGAAAACGTTTTCTCGTGACGTCGCTGCAGGCGCTTGGAGGGAATCTACCGTTCTTCGGTGCCCGGACCCAATCCCGCACTTTCCAGGCCTTCGTGTGGCCTTTTGTCCCAGCCAGACTCCGCCAGAATGGGCCGTTTTGTAGGGAGGCTCCGCAGAAGGTGCAGGATTAGGTCCACTCAACCACGGAAGTGCCCCGGCCATTCGTCAACCCGGATGCGTTTGATGGTGCGGATTTGGCCGGCCGTACCCCATTCGTCCCGGCCCAGACGGGACAGCGGCTTCAAGAGATCGATGCGGGGATGTGTTCCGTCCAAAACTTCTTCGGAGATGGCCGCGTGCATCACCTCGCCGAACACCAGGGTGCAGTCACCCATCGGGAGTATGTGGTGGAGCCTGCACTCAAGGGCCGCGGGGGATTCCTTCACCCTTGGTGCAGCGATGGTGAGGCTCGGCTCCCGCGTCAGGCCAGCGGCGTCGTACTCGCTGACGTCCGCATCGAAAGCCGTGCCAGTCGCGTTGACCTGCTCAAACAGGTCCTCGGTCGCGAGGTTCACCGTGAACTCGCCGGTGGCTTGGATATTGCGCAGAGTATCCTTCTCGCCAACTGAGGTGAACTGGATGATCGGCGGCCGGACTGACGCCACCGTGTAGAACGAGTGTGGTGCCAAGTTGTCGACCCCCTCGGCGGATCGTGAGGACACCCAGGCGATGGGCCGCGGAACCACGGTTGCCGTGAGCAGGCGGTAGAAGCCGGACGGTGAAGTGTGGTCTCTGCTGAAGTCCTTGCGCATACGTCGAGCCTAGGGGACGGCGGATCACCGGACGACGACGGTGCGCACCCGGATGCGCACCGTCGTCGTTCTGGTTAGTGTGATCGGACGGAAGAGAGGAGTTCCTCGAGCCGTTCGTAGCCCTCAGACATGCCATCCTCCATTCCGGACTGTGCCATGCCGTCGCGTGCCTCCAACGTCGGATACACGGAATGGGCGCGGAGCCTGGTGCGGCCATTGCCAAGGTCCTCGAAGGTGAGGAACTCGATGCTGACAACATCCGGGTAGCCGTCAAACTCGAAAGTCTGGACGGCAAACTCGTTCTCGCGGACGGTGTGGAAGACCCCGGAAAAGCCGTACGACTCGTCGCCGCGCGAATGTGTGTAGCGATACGATCCGCCGGTGCGGAAATCGTAATGGTCGATGTCCATGGTCAATCCCCTCGGACCGAGCCATTGGGCAACGAGTTCCGGTTCCTTGTGGGCCCTGAACACATCGGCCACGGAGTAGTCGAACTCGCGCTCAAAATCGATGAAGGGCGCGCCGTCGGGAACTGTGACTTTCAATGCGTTACTCATGATGGATCCTTTCAATGCTTGCCGCGTGCGGCGGATTGGGATTTTAGTACTTCATCGAGGCTGCGGAACTGGCTCTCGTGGACCAATCGATACTGGTCGATCCATGCGGTGAGCGCTTCAAGCCTCTGGGGATTCAGGTACACGGGCCGGCGCTGGGCGTCACGTGTGCGGGTGACCAGTCCGGCGTGCTCAAGCACCTGAATATGCTTCGACACAGCTTGTTTGGAAATGTCGAAGGGTTGCGCAAGGTCATTCACCGTGGCCGGACCACGGCTGAGCCGGACGATAATCTGTCGCCGTGCGGGGTCCGCGAGGGCCATGAAGGCCTTGTCGAGATCATCATCCGTCGGGTCCACTTTGATCAACCTTTTTGTTTATCAACCAATTAATTGATTAACAGATTACAACTGCACCCAGACACGGTCAAGCACTTCAGTGGGCTAGTTTTTGAGAAAATCGGCCAGGCTCAACGGCGGCCGCCCTGTGAGGTCATGGACCGCCGTCGTCGTTCCTGAAAGATTCCCTGTGGCAATAGCGCTGTACGTGCTCACCCAGGCGTCCAACTGCCAACGCGGTGCGCCAAAGTGAGCGCGGGATGCGTAGGCTTCGTCGCTGGTTTCGGGCTGGTAGCGGACACTGCGCCCGGTAGCCGTGCTGATGACGGCGGCGGCCTCGGCAAGCGTGAGCACTTCCGGGCCGGTGAGATCATAGGTTCTGCCGATGTGGGCGGCGGGATTCCGGAGTACGACGACGGCGGAGCGGGCCACGTCGTCCCGTGCCACAGCGGACACGCCGCCATTGCCGGCTGGGCCGCGGATTACGCCGTCGTTGCCCGCGAGCTGCGGCAGGATGTCGATGTAGAAGTTGTCCCGAAGGATGGTGAAGTCCATCCCGGATTGCCGGAGATGCTGCTCTGTTGCCCAGTGATCCCGGCCCAGAGTGAAAACCGAGTCAGCTGCGGCCCCGAAGAAGGACGTGTAGACAACGTGTTGAATGCCGGCTTCCCTGGCAGCGTCAATGAAGTTGAAATGTTGTTGAACGCGGTCCACCGCTTCGCCGGCGGAGACCATGAAAAGGGTTTCCGAGCCTTCCAGGACCGCTATCGAGGCACGCTGTCCGAGTAGCTGAACTCTGCCGCCCGCGCGCCCTTCAGCTGAGGCGCGCGCCCAACGTCGCGGACGGGGAGGGTCAGGTCGTAACCGTCGTTGGCAAGCGCGTGCGCAACTGCGCCCCCGACATATCCGGTTGAACCTGTGACTGCAAGAGGTTTAGTCATGTTCTTAGCAGCGTCCGGCCGGGCCGGTTTATTTCCCCAGGGAGCCGAGGCGAACGAGGGGATGCCGCCTGATCACTCAGGCGGCATCCCTCTTCTCAACGCGTTCTGGCTAGCAGAACAGTCCGGTGAGAATCTCGTCATCGTTGTGCTCGTCATTGTCGCTGGAGATATCCAGAACGCTGTCGAGCATCAGGCTCAATCCAAGCCCCAGGCCGAGGTCTGAGGTGAGGCTGCCGTTGTTGTCGCTGTAGTGGTTGTCATCGTCGACGTTTCCATCGACATTGCTGTCCACGTTGGCGTCAACACCCAGGCCGAGGCCCAGGTCCGAGGTGAGGCTGCCGTTGTTGTCGCCGTCGACATTGCTGTCAACAGTGCTGTCCACGTTGGCATCGACGTTTGCGTCAACACCCAGGCCGAGACCGAGGTCCGAGTCGAGTGAGCCGCCGTC
>NZ_AZSC01000376.1 GCF_000520595.1 Arthrobacter sp. H5 | reverse complement strand
AAAAGCAGCAGCCTAATTCCCACTGGCCTCATTCACCTTGACAAATTCCGATACGGCGGACTTGCTCTTAGCTACTGGCCTCAGGGGTTGGGCGACGCGTGTTGGAGACCGCTATTTTTCGCTGACTCGAGGTGCTCGAAACCAGCGGCGCAAACCAGCTGACGGCCGGGGTCGACGAGATCTGCGCTGAACGCGATGACTGACGCGTCTGTGGTAGGGACAATTTTCCCTGACCCGACAGGCATTCTCTGTTTAAACCGCCGTCACCGACCCGATCCACGCCGGTGGATCGGCGCTTAGCTTTGATCCACCGATAAAGTTGGGATTACTCTCGGCGTTTTAAACACGAGATGCCCGTCTTTTCGGGGAGAATTGAGCTTGTTCAGAGCAAATTTTCGCCGAGTTGAAGGGCATCTCGCAGATGCAAGTTTCCCACAATCGATCCGCGGTGTCAGTTTCCTTCGACGAGCCGAACCTCGTGTCGACGGCCGGGTTGGTTCCGGTCATGGGGTTGGCCAGGGACGCCGG
>NZ_AZSC01000375.1 GCF_000520595.1 Arthrobacter sp. H5 | reverse complement strand
CACCCTCATCCCGCCCACCGCAGCGTAGTCACCTTTATTTTCGTATTAGGTCGGACTCCCAAAAACTGCTCGCCACATGTCGTTGGCGTCGAAAGCGAACGAACCGCGCCAAGTTCGACGGCGGCGTCGCCCGGGTCCGTGACAACAGGTCCCGCAACCTACCATTCGGCTCCGGGAAGACCGGACGAGGTGTAGGCCCGACTGCCAGGATCACCCGCCTGGTAGTGCTCGTTTCCCTGGCCGGTGACCAGTCCGTGCCCGGGCTCCCAGAGTCGTACCGAGCTCTATCGGGTGGGTCGGCGGTGCACTGATACCGGCCAACGTTGAGCCCCAGTGAACGGACACCCACGCCCTGCCCAGCAGAGCCGCGGCCAGCCCCATCACCGAGAATAAAAGGATGCCCTCGGTATAGCTCCCAGACGTACCTTTACGGTTCGGTGCGCTCATATTCTTCCTTTCCTGTTCTCCTGCAGGTCGGGTCTCTCCTAGTGGTCGTTGTGCTGGCGTCGGATGTAGTCCGCCATCCCGGGCACC
>NZ_AZSC01000374.1 GCF_000520595.1 Arthrobacter sp. H5 | reverse complement strand
TCCGTTGTCGCCTCGGACATTTTCGGGGTCTCCGGCCGGGCGATGATGGCCGCGCTGATCAATGGGGAACGGAACCCAAAAGTCTTGGCGCAAATGGCACGGGCCCGCATGCGCACCAAGATCGGCGCCCTCGAGGAAGCCTTCACTGGCCACTTCGATGACCACCACCGGTTCCTGCTGGCCACCATGCTCGAACGCGTCGATCGCATCAACGCAGATATCGCTGCGGTCGACGCGCAGATCGAGGTGGCGCTGGCCCCTTTCGCGGAAGCGGCGGCACGCCTGGATGAAATCCCCGGCATCGGCCCGGTCGCCGCCGCTACCATTGTGGCCGAGATCGGCACTGATATGTCCCGGTTTCACACCGCAGGACACCTGGCCTCCTGGGCGAAGTTCTCACCTGGCATCAAATCCTCCGCTGGGAGGACCAAGGGCAACGGCTCCACCGGACACGGCAACCGCTACCTCGCCCGGACCCTCGGGGAAGCCGCCGTGGGCGTGGGCAGGACCAACACCTTCCTCGGCGAACGCTACCGCAGACTCGCCAGGCGGCGGGGAAAGAAACGGGCCATCGTCGCCGTCGGCCGTTCCATCCTCGTGATCATTTGGCATCTACTGGCCAACCCCGACACCCGCTTCCACGACCTCGGCCCCGACCACTACACCCGGCGGACCAATCCGGACACCAGGAAGCGCGGCCATATCCGCCAGCTCGAAGCCCTCGGCTACAACGTCACCCTCACCCCGGCAACAGCCGCCTGACCCCGCCCAACCAGTCACGTGACCGGCCACCGGCCGGAAGCGTCACCATGCCCACCTAAGCGCCTAACCCGCCTCATTTTCGGACTAG
>NZ_AZSC01000373.1 GCF_000520595.1 Arthrobacter sp. H5 | reverse complement strand
GTCGTTGCGTTTGTCGCCGTTGAAGTCGCCGGGGGTGATGACGTGGTCGAAGTTTTGCCAGCCGCTGGTGCCGATTTTCAGGGCGCGGCCGTAGCCTTCGTTGGTTGTGTTGATGGTGCCGGTGCCGGGCCAGAACCAGAGGGTTCCGTCGGTTTTGCGGCCGAGGAGGTCGGGTTTTCCGTCGCTGTTGTAGTCGCCGGGGGTGATGATTTGTTCGAAGTTCTGCCAGCCCCCGTTGCCGATTCTTTTGGCGGGTTTGTAGCCTTCGTTAGTGGTGTTGATGGTGCCGGTGCCGGCGTAGAACCAGAGGGTTCCGTTGGTGTGGCGGGCGAGGAGGTCGGGTTTGCCGTCGTTGTTGAAGTCTCCGGGTGCCAGGACCTGGGTGTAGACGTTCCAGCCGCTGGTTCCGATTTGCAGGGCTGTGCCGTAGCCGCTTTTGCCGTTGCCGTTGAAGAACCAGAGGGTTCCATCTTTTTTGCGGCCGATGAGGTCTTTGGTGCCGTCGCGGTTGAAGTCTCCGGGGGAGAGGACTGCGGTGTAGTCCTGCCAGCCGGTGGCTGCGATGCGGGCGGCGGGTTTGTAGCCGGGGTCTGTGGCGCCGCTGCCGGCGAAGTACCAGAGAGATGAGTCGGATTTGAATCCGGCGAGGTCGGCCCGGCCGTCCTTGTTGAAGTCGCTTGCGCTGACGAGATCGGCGTAGCCTGCCCATCCGGTGGAGATTTGCCGTCCGGGCTGGACGCTGCTGGTGGTGCCGTTGACGGTTCCGGTGCCGGCGTAGAGCCAGAGGGTTCCGTCGGGTTTGCGGGTGAGGAGGTCGGCCCGTCCGTCGCCTGTGTGGTCTCCGGCTCCGATGAGGAGGTCGAAAGTAGTCCAGCCGGAGGAGCCGATTTTTGTGGCTCCGGTGACGGTTCCGGTTCCGGTGCCGGCGTAGAACCAGAGGGTTCCGTCGGTTTTGCGGCCGATGAGGTCGGTCCGGCCATCATTGTTGAAGTCCTGGCCGCCGACGAGTTGGCTG
>NZ_AZSC01000372.1 GCF_000520595.1 Arthrobacter sp. H5 | reverse complement strand
GAGGCCTGAAATTGCAATGGCGGACCAGGTCCACCAGTAGGACTCCCCGACACCCGCTAGTGGGCATGTCTGCAAGTTCGTCGGGGGTCAGACTGCTTGGTCGTTGTGCTGGTCGATTCGGCGGAGGAATGCGTTGAGGTCGATACGGCTGTAGCGCCAGTCGAACGGGCTCGCGGTGGCGTTGTAGCGGTCTTGGAAGGCCAGGATCCGTGTGGCGAGGTCGGCGAGGTTCGCGAAGTCGGTGGGGCTGATGGCTTTGCGTTGCAGGATGGAGAAGTAGATCTCTACCTGGTTGAGCCAGGACGCGTGCACCGGTAGATGTACGAGGGTGGCGGTGGGCCAGGCGTGTGTCATCCGTTGGATGGAGCGCCACCCGTTGTGGGAGGAGCCGTTGTCGACCACCCAGAACACCCGTTTCGCTGAGGCGTAGGGCTCGGTGGTCATCACTTTGCTGACGAGTTCGGTGAAGGGTTCGATCCCCGTTTTAGGGGCGATGGTGCCCATCACACGGGCGTGGTGGACGTCGTAGGCGGCCATGTAGGCCAAGGTCCCGCCGCGGCGGTACTCGAACTCCACCCTGCGGGTACGCCCGGGTGCTGGTGGTAGTCCGGGGTGCCTGCGGTGCAGGGCTTGCAGTTGGGATTTTTCATCTGCGCTGATCACGTACTCGTCATCGCCCAAGGGTTGGCCTTCCCAGGTGCGGGCGTAGAGGTCCAGTACCCGGGCGGTCTTGACAGCGAAGTCGGGGTCACGGGGAAAGATCCAGGACCCAGGGTTTGATCGCATCAGCGTTCAACCAACGGCGCACCGACGAGGCCAACATTGAGGCGGCGATACCGCGGCGGGTGGCTTCGGTGGCCAACTCCAGGCTGGACCACCGCGACAGCGGTATCTGCGTCTCAGCCGGCAAGGTGCACGCCAACTGTTTGACCTCGGCCACCTGCACCGCAGTGAACGTCGGCGGGCGGCCCGTACGGGGCAGATCTGCCAACCCTTCCAGCCGGTGATGGTAGAACCGGTGACGCCATTTGCGCACGGTATCAATATGCATCCCCACATCGGCGGCGATCGCGGCG
>NZ_KI914979.1:85022-101161 GCF_000520595.1 Arthrobacter sp. H5 | reverse complement strand
CACGACAACCCGTCCGTCAGCTGTTCGAAAACGTCCTCATACGAGCCCTCGGAATGCAATGCCATCCCGATCGAGAAGTACGCCATCACCCGAGCCGGCAACGCCCGATTCCGAACCTCCGTGCGCCCAGCCGCAGCGATCACCTCATCGACGACGCCCGCAGGGAACACCCGCGTCAACAGACCCACCGACACTAAATCCGACAACCGACGATCAGACGCAGGTTTTCTCCAACCAGAACGAGACATACCCCAACAATACCGCCCGCACCCTTAACTGAACGGTATTGACCCTAAGTTCGAGGTCGCCGGTGCCGAAATGCCCGATGTTCCGTACATCTCGCGAGAAACCTTCGGTCAACTCGACTGTCGACGGATCGACCTTTAGGTAGATGAGCAAATTCCCGCTGCTTGGATGAGCTTCTACACACGCGAAGTTCTTTATTCGGCGGAATGCGAAGTAGTTGTTGCGTTCGTTCTTTACGATGTCATCGCCGAGAGACATCGTAAAGGACTCAAATTTTTCGTACAGCTTTCGCAGTTCCGGGGAGGACCGCTTCAGTAAATCGGCTACCGTACTTCCTCGGTTGGACCCGCCCTCGCCTGTCTTGCCGGTTCGCAGGAGTGTGGAAGTTGGCGTCGAGTTTGTCGAGGTGCTGGTGACCAGTTCGATGGAGATGAGATCGCCTTCGAATTCGCGATACCGTACCAGCTCGACATTGCGGTCAATCTGACGAACTGCGTACTCGTCGTAGCGGGTGAAGTCATTGGCAACACAGATCAAGCGCGGCGATTCCCATTCGACCTGTGCCGCGGCTTCCTGGCCGAAGCGGGCTGCGACAATCTTCTCGAAATCTCCCCGGTGATCCACCAGCCAGTCGAGGTAGAAAAGACCCTGGTTGATGACGTTCTCGTTGGTGCTCCGTTTGTACTCGAAGATTACGGGAGAGTTGTTCTCGTCCAACCCGAGTGAATCGATTCGTCCACGGTGTACCTTGCCCGTCGATTGCTCACTGACGAGGAACCGGACGCCGAACATTGCCTCCATGTTGCGCTCTATCAGTTGCTGTAGATGCTTCTCAAGAATGACGGCTCGGGAGAGCAGTTCAGACGCTCCGCCGCTGGATACTCTGAAGAGCTTGAGGTCAGACATAAAGCGAGTTTGCCAGACGCCAAGAAGCTTCGCTACCGACAGGTCCGGGCAACCGACCGGAGGAATCTGCTGAGAAGTTCGAGCTCGGCATGTCGCAATGTCGCATGGCCCTCTTGCAGTCCGGGCAGAACGACGCCGGCACGTCCCTTGAGCAGTACCCGCGCCCTTCCGTGGCGGTGGACACTGCAGTTCTCACCGTCTCGGACGGACGACTGTCTGTGCTGTTGGTGACCAGCGCTTTCGCCAAGAACGGCTGGACGCTGCCCGGAACGTTCCTGCATCCGGGAGAGAGGCTGGCCGATGCCGTGCTGCGCTCGCTGCGGGACAAAGCGGGCGTCACCGGGCACGCGCCGAGGCAGCTGTACGTATTCGATGATCCCGCCCGGGACCCGCGCGGGTGGGTATTGTCCGTTGCGCATGTGGATGTGGTGCCTGAGGCACAGCTAGCCGAAGCGCTTGAGCACGACGGCGTGCGGCTGGCTCCGGTGGAGAAGCTGACGGGCCAGCCCAACCTTCCGTTCGACCACCCGATCATCCTGGCCAAGGCCCTCGAGTGGGTGCGTGCGGCCTATGCGGAGCACCCGGACCCGGGAGGCCTGCTCGCCGAACCGTTCACCCTCCGCCAGTTGCGGGCCTTCCACGAGGTGATCGCGGGGCAGGAACTGATGCGCGATACCTTCCGGCGGCTCATGGAACCCCAGCTGGAGGCCACGCGAGATATGTCCGATGGTGGACGCGGCAGGCCGTCTCGGCTATTCGCGAGGCCGACCCTGTTTTCCCGCTGATGCGCCCTGCACTTCGTCGAGGTCCGCACCCAACTCCCTGAGCATATCCAGAACCCGCGTCCCGCCACTGCTTGCTCGCTCCGCTGGCGAGAGGCTGCTCCCCAGCTCCAGTACCTTGGTTCTGACTGCGTCCTCCTCAGTCGTAAGGACCTCGCGATAACCGGGAGCCAGCAGGTAGGAGTGGCTGTCAACCGCGTGCGCCAGGAGCATGTCCAGGAAAATCTCCAGCGTCCGGGCGGCGTCAGGTACCTCCGCTCCGTCACTCATGGGAAGAAGCGTGAGCTTGTCCTTCCACGCATACTCGTCGAGCGGATCTCTAGACAGGGTGAGTGCGGTAGCAACATCGTGGTTATCGGCCGAAAGCTCCGGAAATGCCCGCCGAACGTCGTGAACTATCTCGTGGAAATGATCATCGGCGAGTCCGAAACCCACGAAAAGCAGATGATGGGTAATCAGGTTGGCTTTCACCAACGCGGACAGTGCGGAGCGCGTCGTGTTGAATCCGAGGTAGTCCTCCCGGGTGAGGACTATGGTCTCCGGATGAGTCACCGAGCCGTGAAGTTTGAGCAGCCAGCGGCTTCGCTGCGCTGATGGATCGTTGGGGATGACGGCTGCGGGCATGCCAGCGTCGTGAGAGGCTCTCTCGAATAGGTCGTCGTAATTCAGGGTAATGGCCTGTTTGCAGGGGAGACTTGCAAGCAACGCCGGCGCAAGGCCGTAGCGGTCCAGCGCCACCTCATTGACGATGGCCGCGTTGAGGGAGAGCCCAGATTGATCGAATATGGTTCGCAGAATGCTGGCTTGGTCCAGCACATTGCGCTTCTTTAGATTGGCGAGCTCGTACCGGTTGAGTCCGACTCGCGCCGCAAGCCGCGCGATCAGTTCAGACCAGGTGGGAGCGCCTGCGCTGACGCTCACGCCTGCACCCATGAACGGGACCAATTGGTTGGCGCGTGCACGCTCCGCGAGCGCTTTGGCGTGCTCCCGGAGAACGGGGCTCAACACGCGACGCCAGGATCCGGGGTCACGTTTCCTCAGTTGTTGGGCGAGGGCGAAGTCTTTCGGATCCCGAAGGACAAGTACGACGTCGACGCCCTCCCGCGTGGCGACGTCCAGGGACACTTGCAACAGGGTACTGATAACTTCACCGCGGATCAGACCAGCCCCGCCGCCTCCGGTGCCAAAGAGCGGAATCGCGAGGAGTGGGACAGGTCGGTTGGACGGTGCTTTGGCGGGGTCCGATTCGGCGGCTCTTTCCCGGCGGTCCTGCGCGGCAGCTGCAGCAGTTTGGATGAACTGGGTGAGGGCAGGAATGATCTGCTGGGCTTTCGTGATGCCGTACATCGGGACGGCAGTGAGGACGGGCAGGGGCCGGTCGAGCGGCCAACCTGTCAGAGGGAATGCGAGTTCCCTGTCCCGGTAGAACGGAGCGGCCCGTTCTGGCGCTGCCGCCTCTGCGAGGCCCGGCAGAGTGTCCGTCCACTTCGGGCCTGACTTGGCTCATTTGCTTAGTGCGTGGGTTTGGGGTGTTGGAGCGCGTCGAGGATGGCCTGCTTTTCGGCGGGGATGTCGGGTGGGAAGGTCTGCTGGGTGCCGTTGATCGCGATGGTCGCGGATCGAAGCGGCCGGAGCTGTTTGGTGATGTTCCCGATCGCGAGGCCGGTGAGCTGCTGGGCCCTGCGTGCAACAGCCAGCGCGGTGAAGACAATGGTCAGGTGTGCCTCGATCGCGTCGCGCTGGCGGTGGAACATGGGCCTGGCCCGTAGGTCTGTTTTACTCATCCGGAACGACTGCTCCACGTGCCAGAGGTCGTGATACGAGGAGATGACTTCCCTAGCGGGCATGATCGGCGCGGGAATATTCGTGACGTAACCCTTCAATCCGGCGAGCCGTCGGGCCCGTGCGAGGGCTTTGTCATCGAGGGACCGGCCCGAGCTCGTGGTCTTGACGAACCTGACGCTTTTGGCCTGCTTGTCGCCGTCGATGATCGCTTTCGCCCGGTTCTCCTGCAGCGTGAGGGTCCGTTCATCACGGACCGCGCGTTTCCGGGAGTATGCCCAGACCGCGCGCCAGTCCTTCGCATGGTTTTCCGGGTCCCAGACCGGCTCGGCCCGCTTGCGGGGATCGCGTCTGCTGCCACCGTGGCGGGGTGTGATGGTGTCGATGACCTGGCCGTCCTCGAACGCGTCCCCGTTCCACCGAAAATGACCCTCCAAATCCGCGGGGGCTTTGGTCTGTCGGGATCCGACGATGAACCGTAGCCCTGCCTCGTCCAGCGCGGTCAGGTTGCTGGCCGAGAGCATCCCGGCGTCGGCGACGACGACCATGTCCGCGAGCCCATGTCGGGCCTGGAACTGGCGGATGATCGGGACGATCGTGGCGGTCTCTGCTTTGTTGCCCTCAAAGCAGCCAATCTCCAGCGGGAACCCGCCCCGGTCCACGAGCAGGCCCACAACGACCTGGGGATCCACCCGGCGCTCCTTGGAATACCCGACCTTGCGCAGGTCATCTTCCTTCTCGGCCTCGAAATACAAGGTGGTCACGTCATACAACACCAGGGACACGTCCCCGTTGGTGGCGGCGTGCCCGAAACACGCTTCGGCGATCTTCGAGCGGTAATCACCGGCGGAGACTTTGGCCAGGGACCGTTTCATGGTCGCGTAACTGACCGGGGTCCTTCCCATGTCCCGCAGCACCCGCCCTGAATCCAGCAAGGACGTCGGCTCCACGATCCGGGCCAAAACCAGGTCCTGAAATACCTCGTCACCGACCGTGCCGAATCCCAGCCCGGTGAACACCTGCTGCAGCGCGTCGAAAAGCAGCCGGCTCTCGGTTCCCACCACCCGGGCAGGACCATCACGAACGGACTCTCGCTTACGAGGGCGCTGGAACAAGACCGGCGCCTCCGGCGGCGAGACCATCCCGGCCACCCGTGGGGACGGTTCGATCCCCAGATCCAGCACCGCCTGGGACGGTGATTCCAACAGTTCACGGGCTCGCGCCAGCAACAGGCCCAACTCCGCTTCGGTATGTGCCGAACCAACATGCTCCACGATCCGTTGACGCCCGCCAGCGTATTCCGCAATTTGCACGGCCGTCGCCCCGGAAGCTGTCCTCACCCGTCTGATAAACGTCACCCTCGAAGACTAAAACACCCATCGCTTAGTGCGTGAAAAACACTCAAAGCGTAGACATCACCGCAGGTCACAGCCATACCCCTAGGGAATCAGCACACCGATGAGCCAAGTCAGGTCGGAGCAACGGGTGGGCGGTGGTCCGTGGTTAGCAGCCAGGCGTCGCAGGCGATGTTCTTGAGATCGCCCATCGTGACAAATACGTGTGAGGTGCTCATGCCTTTTCATATCACGCACTTGGCACGAGAAGGCCATAGCGCTCATCATTTTTGAGTTGCTGTCCAAAGGGGCGGACCCCATATTGCAGATAGCCAGATCACAAGAATGTCGGGCATTCAGGGTATCTTCCATAAGGAACGCACAAAGTCGTGCTTGTCTGGAGGAAAACAATGGGGGATGTGGCGTTGGCTGAGGCCGAGCTGAAGAGTGAGCAAAAGTATTTCGATAGCGCCGTCGCGGCACGGGAGCTTTCCGCCGCCGGTTGGAAACCGGACAAATGGTCAGGCGTAAGTCCTGCAGAGCGGCGCGCCTTCAAACGATCCGCGGATAAGCGCGCCTTCGATCCGAACGAGAACGTCGCGTTTGGCCGTATGGACCTTGATGACGGCGAGACTTACTACATCGGCAAGACGCCGATCTACGATGATGCTCGCAATTTGCTCGTCATCCCTTGGCAGACCGAGGTAGCGGCAGCCTTTAACCGAGCCACCCCTCAGAATCCTTGCGGATTGGTCAAGAAACGAACCTTTGATGTTGAAGCCAACAGGCTAAGGCATTTCAATGATGCCGTCTTCGCCGATATTGCCGCCGCAGTGGCGGAGCTTGATAACCAGCATTTCCTGTCCGATGAGCTGCTTGATTCTTTGCAGAGTGCCCGCAATGGGGAGATGGCAGACATCGTGCAGACAATCCAAGCCGCGCAAGACAAAATAGTGCGTGCACCAAAGGATCAGCTGCTTATCGTCCAGGGTGGTCCAGGTACCGGGAAAACCGCGGTTGCGCTTCATCGAGTATCCTGGCTCCTCTTCAACCACCAGGACGATCTGATTCCGGAAGACGTCCTAATCGTCGGTCCGAATCCTACTTTCACTCGATACATCCGGAAAGTCCTCCCCGCGCTGGGTGACCAAAATGTCGCGCACAAAGCGCTCACGGACATGCTTGCAGATGGAATCGGCGCTCGCGGGACGGAATCTGATGCGTTATCTGGGTTGAAAGGTTCTGCGAGGATGGCAGATCTTCTCTACAACGCCGTCTACGATCGACTGCGCGAGCCGGAACAGCCTGTGCGAATCCGGCGCCGCAATACCAACTCACATGTCGAACTGGCGGCTGAATCCATCCGGTCCCATATGAACAGGCTCAAGGGCGAAGCCTACAACGACGGTCGGAGCAAGATGCGCGAGGCATTCCTCGAATTGAGCGCACCGCAACTCAGCGCGCGAGGAATGCAGGCAACGCCTGACATGTTCGATAGGGACTCATTCGATGGGGTCATCGAGCGAATTTGGCCCCGTTTGTCACCACAGCAGTTTCTGAGGGAGCTATTTGGCTCGAAGGAGCGGCTGCTGCGTGCGGGGCGCGACATCCTGAGCGCTTCCGAAGTTGAACTGCTTCATCGCCCTATGGCAGACAAGGTCGGAGACGAGCCCTGGACGAGCGCGGACCTTGCTTTGCTGGACGAAGCGACTGAGATCATTCGGTCAGCTCCAGACCTGTACGGTCATATCGTCATTGACGAAGCACAAGACCTCTCTGACATGCAGATCATGGCGATCCGCCGCCGGTCCAGGAACGGTTCTTTCACGGTGGTTGGTGACATTGCGCAGTCCACGGGGGCTCACGCCGTCGATTCGTGGGAGCGACTGCAGGACGGCCTAAAATCGTCTTTGCCCAGCGAGGTGGTCAATCTAGAGCATGGCTACCGAGTGCCATCCGAAGTGTTTGACATTGCACGGCCAGTCTTAGAAATGGCTGCACCGGGGATCCGTGCACCGCACATCGTTCGTAGCGTAGGCGCTTTTCCGAAATTTTCGGGAGTCGAGCCGGACGAACTCGCAGACGAGCTGGTGAATCTAGTGGGTCATCACAGCGGACGGGGGCGCTTCGTCGGTGTGATTGCTGCAGAGAATCGCTGGCCAGACCTTCAGGAGCGTTTCCGCGCCGAGGAGATTTCTTGGGGAGAATCCACGAGCGGTGAGCTGAGCCAGTCGATCAATTTGGTCCGGCCTGCCGACGCCAAGGGCTTGGAATTCGATTCGGTCATCGTCGTGGATCCTCAGGAAATTTTGGACGAACTTTACGGTGCCCGCCTTCTCTACATCGCACTCACGCGAACCACTACACGCTTGGATGTGCTCTACCCAGCCGGCAGCCTGCCGGAAGTGCTCGGCGGAACGCCGACCCTGGTCGATGATGAGCAGCAATCAGAACCGAAACTGGAGGGGAGTCCCGAAAATGATGGTGAGGGGAACGAACTGTCGGGTTCGCTTGCCCGATCGAAGCGGGTAATCGAACGCCCATCTCGTGGGGAAGGCTCAGGAGATAGTCTCAGTCGCGTAGAACGTCGAATGGTGCAAGCAGCCGCGGAAGAGCTCATGATGGAACTAGAATCCGTACCAATGAATCTCCGGGAGCATGTTGTGGCTGAACTCATCCTTCTAACCGAGTCGTCGTAGCTCGACTCAAGGTGCCCTTCGGGAACTCAGATCCCCGATTGGCCAATGTGGATCTTCCCGTAGACATCAAGAGCGTCGCGTCAGCTTTTAGGCATCGATAGTGACAGAGGCGCCATCGACCTCGAGCCACAGCGGCTGATTGGGGCTGCCGAGTCCTTTCATAATGCTTCGACCGATTCCGATAGTGCCCGATCGGGAACCATTCACCCGCCAGGGGCACTCAAGTGCCTGACCGTTATAGTGAACGGTCAACACGCAGTTCTCGGCAGGAAAAGCGAATTTAGATCGGGCAGGGATTCGCAGATTACTCCTTGTGCGGTCGCTATCAGTGATCATTTGCGACTGAACCCGGATTCCCATTGGAACATCGCCAATAGAGGTTGACGGCGCTTTGACATCAATGGGGGTGGGATCCGTTTGCTGAACAGCACTCTTTAGTCCGCTTATTGTTTTGGCGGCGCTTCCGCTCCCGACCTTGTAACCGGACAGCCCATGGCGCTTCCGCAAACCCTGCTGCACGTCGACGTTCGCGAACGGAGCGATGCGTTCCGAATCGTGGATCTCGTGGCGCGCGGCACTTGGAACAGCTTCCGCAAAGCGTCTCAACATCATTGCCTCAGCGATCTTGGGCTCATCCGCCGGCGCGAAGTGCACAAAGAGATCGTTGAGATTAGCCATGGTTTTCAACCACCAGCCGCCCGCGTGAGGGGCGCGTTGCCCTATGGACGTGCGGTAGTACTGGTTCATCCTCTTGCGCACGGACGTTCCCGCGAGGCCAATATAGAGGATAGCTGCGTCCGGTATCCAAAAACGTCCAATCCTGTTAGCCAACTCTTCATCGGTTGGCGGGTTACCGTCCATTGTCACGAACGGGCAGACGCGCCGAAGCTCAGCGAACGCCCGTGTATCGGGCGTGTAGTGACTAATAGGGCCAACGGAATCGTGCGAATCGGGAGATGAGCTGACTACATAAACACCAGCAACGTCCAAGGGGACCTCGCGGCCCCATCCGACTACACCTGAATGCTTAAGCCCGCTGGAGGTAAGAACTTCACTCACAGAAATAGACATGGGCTTAGCGTAAACCTTGGCCCCGACTAGAAAAGAAAATTGGCCGACTCTACTAGAGTTGCTGATCAAGTGTCAGAGTACATTCTCCGAGAACGCGAGAAAA
Source organism: Arthrobacter sp. H5 (assembly GCF_000520595.1). GTDB lineage: Bacteria > Actinomycetota > Actinomycetes > Actinomycetales > Micrococcaceae > Arthrobacter_D. The sequence goes on along the minus strand of NZ_KI914979.1, from coordinate 92,238 downwards.
CTCCGATTCGATCCGATCGGAAGATTATCGACCTCAGCTGGCCCAGCCTCGAAGAGCCATTCCCAGAGAATCACCACGCCGGGCGTAAAGCAGCCGCACCATGAGCTAACGAGACGTTTTAACGCCCGGATTATTGAAGTTTTTGCCTGAACCGCCAAGACGCTGAGTGGTTGGATGGTTCGCTCGTAAGGTCGAGGGTGAACGAGGTTCCTCCTGAGTGGGACAACCTGAAAGTAGACGCGGCTGATCTTGCAGGAACTTCATTAGTCCATTTGAGGCGCCAGCCAGCATAGAGTGGATCGGGTACTACAAAAGTTGGGGGATAGCGCATGGACGCGTTTGGAATTCGAAATAGTTTGATCGAAGGCTACAGGTCGTTTACCGAGGGCTTCGTCGACATACAGGACGATCGCATTCGGAAGACCGTCAGCGAACTCGCGGACCAAGGACGCCAATGGCCAGATCCTTGGCTTTCTCTCAATCCTTCCTTCCAGAGTGGTGGAAGCGTCGATGACCTAGTCGATCGCGGCATTCTACACGAGCGGTGCCGGGAAATTTTCCGACCCAAGAAAGACATTGAGGACCGTGGAAGCGGCTCGTTCACTCTCCATAAACATCAGGCGGATGCCGTCTCCATAGCGGCTGGTGGGCACTCCTACGTCCTTACGACTGGCACAGGATCGGGAAAGTCGCTCTCCTACATAGTTCCCATCGTGGACCGCGTGCTCCGAGAGGGCAGCGGCAAGGGCATCAAGGCCATCATCGTCTATCCGATGAACGCGCTCGCCAATAGCCAAATGGAAGAGCTCACCAAGTTCCTTGAGTTTGGATTCGGCGGGCACTCACCGGTCACGTTCAAGCGTTACACAGGCCAGGAAAAGGGCGAAGAGCGCGAGTCAATCCTCAAGGATCCACCGGATATTATTCTGACCAATTATGTAATGCTCGAATATGTCCTCACCCGTCCTGAGGAACGGCAGTCACTCATAAGAGCCGCGTCCGGATTGAACTTCCTCGTCCTCGATGAACTTCACACATACCGGGGCAGGCAGGGTGCTGACGTCGCTTTGCTCGTCCGTCGTGTTCGGGACGCATGTCACGCTCAAAAGACACTCCAATGCGTTGGAACATCCGCCACTATGTCTTCCGGCGGGACTATGGCGGAGCAGCAGCGAGACATCGCCGAAGTAGCCTCGCGGATCTTCGGGACCGATGTGAAGCCAGACCATGTGGTTACGGAGTCGCTCGTCCGAGCCACCACGGTAAGAGATCAGACAGCTGAGGAACTCAAATCCGCGGTGTTGGAGCGGGGTGATGCAGAGTTCAGCAGCGCGACGATCAGCGGCGGATATGCTTCCCTCCGCTCGGACCCCCTGGCCTCTTGGATCGAGGATACCTTCGGCCTGACTACTGAAGCGGGGTCCACTCGTCTTATCCGGAGCTCGCCCAAGACGGTCACTGGAGCGGCCGAAGCATTAGCGGAGAAAACCGGCCAGGACCCAAAAGCTTGTGCAACGGCAATCCGCGCCACTCTGTTAGCAGGCTCACGAGCCAAGTCGCAGACAGGGCGCCCGCTTTTCGCGTTCAGGCTTCATCAGTTCATTTCTAAGGGTGGTTCCGTCTACACAACGATCGAATCAGAAGCTTCCCGTCTGATCGAAACGGACTTCCAGCTGACCACTGGTGAGCAAGAAAAGCGACTATATCCCTTAGCTTTTTGCCGGGAGTGCGGGCAGGAATACCTTATGGCTCGCTTAGTGGAAACGGCGGAAGGGTCTCGTTTTGTCGCTCGCCATGAGTTGAAGCTGCAGGACGACGGCGGGGAAGATCGGGGGGTAGATGGTTACCTCTTCATCTCCACCGAACAGGAGTGGCCTGATCAGGCGGTCGAGTCTGGTCGCCTACCAGCGTCTTGGCTTACAAACGCCGAGACGGGTCATCCAATAATCGAGTCAAAGCGCAAGCGACTGCCACAGCGTTATCGGGTGGGGCTGAGCGGTGAAGCGGCCTTGGACAACGGATCGACAAGTGAAGACGGGCAGCTCGCCGCATGGATACCGCGCAGCCTCGGATTTTGCTTGAACTGCCAGGTGACTTACGAATCCGCACGCAGTGGAGAGTTTTCCAAATTGGTCACGCTCGATCAGGAAGGCCGCAGCAGTGCGATGACAGTCATCGCTACTAGGCTCGTCCAGTTGTTGAAGTCGGACATAGGTAAAGATCTCGCCCCAGAAGCGAAAAAACTCCTGACCTTCGTAGATAACCGTCAGGACGCTTCTCTCCAAGCGGGCCACCTCAACGACTTTGTTCAAGTGGCGCAGCTCCGTGCGGCCGTCTATCAGGCCGTCGCCGCGGCCGGAGAGGAGGGCCTTGAAGCGGCCGATCTTGGCACAGCTATTGTCAATACGCTCAAGCTTGAGTGGGGAGACTATGCCCAGATCGATGACCCTCTCGATCCTCGTCCGACCAGGCGCGCGCTCCACGACGTCGTCACCTACCGGGCCCTTCGCGACCTTCAACGAGGATGGCGCATCACTCTACCTAACCTTGAACAGACAGGCCTTCTGAAAGTCCAGTATCCGAACGCACGGCGTCTCGCGGAGCAGGATGCGCGTTGGGAGGCTGCACACTACGTACTCCGTGCGATGGATTCCGGTAAGCGCGAAGAGGTCATCACGGTTCTGTTGGACGAGTTCCGCCGCGTACTAGCGATCGATGCAGAAGAGCTCACGGTCGACTGGCTTAACAAGGTGAAAAGTCGCAGCCGCGAGTACCTTACGGGTATCTGGGCTTTGCCAGAGAGGGAACCCGACCCCGATGTTGGGCTGGTATCGACCGAGCCCAAGAAAAGCGCTTCTTTCCGCAACATCCTGCCTGTCACCGCTCATGGCACGTTCGGAAGGTGGCTTGCTCGGACAGCTTCGTCGGCTGGAAAGCTATCGATGGCCGAGACGAATGAAGTCATTGCATCCCTGTTCGATATTTTGCACAAGACAGGCCTCATTGCTGAAGTCGTCGAAGGCAAGCTTTCGGGTTACCGGCTCAAACTGTCCACGATGGTCCTCGAAAGAGGCGCCGGGGACTACGGTGCGCCCGATCTACTGCGCCGCAGCTACCATGCTGACCAGAAGCCGAGGGTCATAAAATTTTTCAAGGACCTTTACCTCGAAACCGGAAGTCAGTTAGCCGGGCTGAAGGCTGCAGAACATACCGCTCAGGTCCGTGCAGACGATCGTGAAAAGCGGGAACAGGCATTCCGTAGGGCTGACCTACCGTTGCTGTTTTGTTCTCCCACCATGGAATTGGGCGTAGACATTGCGAGCCTCAACGCCGTCGCTATGCGTAACGTTCCCCCGACGCCCGCCAACTATGCACAGCGCAGTGGCCGCGCTGGCCGCTCGGGGCAACCCGCGCTGGTGATCACCTACTGCGCCACGGGAAGCGCGCATGACAGTTATTACTTCGACCGTTCCAATCTGATGGTGGCGGGACAGGTCCAGCCGCCCCGTTTGGATTTCGCGAATGAAGACCTCATCCGTTCACATGTTCATGCCATCTGGCTCGCCGAGGCTCTATCGGCCACAAGCCACGGTTTGGGGAAGTCGCTAAGCGGACTCTTGAAGCTCGAGGACAAGACGTACCCAATCCAACAGCAAATCCGCTCGTTCCTTGAGGATCCGTCAGCCGCGCAACGCGCTAAAGCCTCCGCCAGATCGCTGCTCGCCTCGATTCAGTATGAGCTCGCCGATACCACCTGGTGGAGCGCGGACTGGGCGGCCCAGGTCATCGACAATGCTCTTGATGCTCTCAACGAAGCGTGCGATCGATGGCGACTTCTGTACCGTAATGCGCTGGCCGAGCAGGATGCGGCACACAAAGCGAGCCAGGATCACTCGGTCACCTCAAAGCAGCGGGATGAAGCCAACAATCGCCACCGTGAAGCTAGCCAGCGCCTGGAAATTTTGCTAAATGACAGTGATTCCCGCGGTCAGTCGGACTTCTATACGCTCCGTTATCTGGCGTCAGAGGGGTTCTTGCCTGGCTACTCTTTCCCCCGGTTGCCGTTGGCAGCCTTTATCCCGGGAATCCGCAAGGGACGAGATAACAACAGCACCTGGCTACAGCGCTCGCGCTTTCTAGCGATCAGCGAGTTCGGCCCGGACGCACTCATTTATCACGAGGGCGCCAGATATCAAGTGAAACGCGTCAGCCTTCCCCGCGACTCCGATGGAAGCGGAGCGGGGGATGTGGTCTTGACCGAAGCCCGCGTCTGTGAAGCCTGCGGCTATCTGCACGAGCGTAAACCGGGCATCGACGTCTGCGAGTCCTGCAACAAGCCCCTAGGCGGCAGCTGGTCCAACCTGATGCAGCTCCAATCCGTGATAACCCGCCGCCGTGAACGCATCAGCGCTGACGAAGAAGAACGAAACCGCCAGGGCTTTGAGCTCGTCACCACCTACCGTTTCGCCCCTCACGGCAGGAAACCGGGGCGTGTGGACGCAGGCATATTCAACGATGGGGACCTCCTCGGCGAAGTCCGATACGGGGACGGATCGACGGTCCGGGTAACTAACCTGGGGCGGCGAAACCGTGCGAACCAAGACAAACACGGTTTCTGGCTAGATCTGATCACCGGCGAATGGCTCTCTGAAAAACGCGCAACCGAAGAGTCGGGAGGTGGCGGCGACGTTGATGACACCACCGTGGAGCAGTCAAAGAAGAAGCAGATGATCACCCCGTTCGTGGAGGACAGGCGCAACATCGCGATCGTTAGGTGGGCAGAGGAAGTCAGTGAAGAAGCGGCGACCACTATGCAGTACGCCATCGAGCGGGGAATCGAGGCCGTCTTCCAGCTCGAGGACTCAGAACTGGCAAGCGAACGCCTGAACGACGCAGATAACCGTGGCCGTCTCCTGTTCATCGAAGCCGCAGAAGGTGGAGCCGGCGTTCTCCGGCGCCTCCAAAGCGAACCCGACGCCATGGCCAAGGTGGCCGCTAAAGCGCTTGAAATTGTTCACGTGAACCCTGCCACCGGCGAAGACGACGACACCTCCTGTGTGCGTGGCTGTTACCGCTGTCTGCTCTCGTACGGTAATCAGCGCTTCCACGAAGCCATCGACCGGCGTCTGGTGATCGACTTGCTCAAGCAGATCGCAGAAGCAACGACAAAACCTAAGACGGCCCCGAAGCCACTGCACCCCATCCCCGTAGCCAGCGGCAAGCAACCTGTCAGCCCGCGTGCAGAGGACCTCCTGAGACGGCTGACACGCGGCGGCTACAACCTCCCCGACGACGTCGGCCCAACCATAGCGGGGAACATCGTCGACTTCACATTCACGAGCAAAGTGTCACTGCCAACCGCTGTAATTGTGGAGGACGAGTCAAGACCACCCATTGACGCGCTGGCGCTAACGTTCAGCAGTTGGAACGTGATCACCGCGACCTCCGCTGATGATCTCGAAGAATTCATTTCCCATCACCCGAACGTATTTGGAGTATCCACGTGAGTATTACTGCATCGGAAACTACTTTCGCCGTTGGTTCTTTGGTTTCTGCGCGCGGTCGGGAATGGGTGGTCCTTCCCGAGAGCGATCAAGAGTTCCTCGTCCTCAGGCCTATCGGCGGCACGGATGAAGACATCGCAGGTGTCATTCCCGCAATCGAGGAGGTCCGGTCCGCGTCCTTTGGCCTGCCCTCTGCCACCGATCTGGGCGATGACCGTAGCGCCCGTCTGCTACGGGACGCACTCAGGATAGGGTTCCGTTCAAGCGGCGGTCCGTTCCGCTCCCTTGCCGGGCTGAATGTATCCCCTCGCCCTTACCAGCTGGTCCCCCTACTCCTGGCGCTCCGCCAGGAAACGGTACGGCTCCTGATTGCGGACGACGTCGGTATCGGTAAGACGATTGAAGCCGGGTTGGTTGCCGCGGAACTTCTTGCGCAAGGCGATGCGAAAGGGCTGACGGTTCTCTGCCCGCCTAGTCTTGCTGAGCAATGGCGGCAGGAGCTGTCCGCGAAGTTCGGCATCGAAGCGCAGCTGGTGCTACCCGGCACGGCGAGGAAGCTCCAAAAGGCGGCAGGCTACGACAGCTCAATCTTCGAGCACTTCAAGCACACCATCGTCTCAACCGACTTCATTAAGTCCGAGTCGAAGCGGCACGACTTCTTGCGTACTGCCCCCGATCTCATCATCATCGATGAGGCCCATGGAGTCACCGCTGATGACACCGGCAAGGGCAGCTCCGGCAGGACCCAGCGTTACGAGCTGGTGAGGGGACTGGCCGACGACGAAAGCCGGCACCTCATTCTTGTGACAGCAACCCCCCACAGCGGAAACGATGCCGCCTTCCGCAACCTCATCGGGTTGCTCGACTCCAGTCTCAGAACCGCTGACCTTGCAAACGAGTCGGGTCGTCGCCACCTGGCCGACCACATGGTCCAGCGTCGGCGCGTTGACATCCGTAGCTACCTCCAATCGGACACAAAGTTCCCAAACGACCGCGAGACCATAGAGCTGCCCTACAAGCTGTCTCCGGAGCACCGCGCGTTCTTCGACGCAGTTCTCGATTACGTGCGCGGACGCGTTCAAGACACCACCGGCACAAAGCTGGATCAACGCATACGCTGGTGGTCAGCTCTCTCTTTGTTGCGTGCCATGGCCTCCTCGCCTGCAGCAGCGGCCGCAACGCTGAAAACCCGTGCCGCTACCGAGGAAGCGGAAACAGATGCTGCAGCCGAGAAACGGGGCATGGCCGTTGTGATGGATCAGATGGAAGACGACGGCGGTGAAGCCATCGACGTCGTCCCCGGTTCCCGCCTGGAAGCGATTGAGGAGTCCGAGACAGTCAAGCGTCGCCTGAACTCTTTCTGGAAAACCGCTACTGAGCTCGTAGCGGAACCAGCGACCGACGCAAAACTTCAGTTGCTGCAGAAACGGGTGCAGAAACTGATCGCAGAAGGCTTTCAACCGATCATCTTCTGCCGGTTCATTCCCACGGCACACTATGTGGCTGACTTTCTACGCGCGGCCGGACGGAACAAGTTCCTGGTCGAGGTGGTGACCGGTGAACTACCCGCAGAGGAACGCGCTGCCCGCGTGGCTAACCAGGCAGAGCAGGCCGGGAACACGCCCAAGGTGTTGGTCGCAACCGACTGCCTTTCGGAGGGCGTCAATCTCCAGGACGGATTCCAGGCCGTCGTCCACTATGACCTGGCATGG
>NZ_KI914979.1:82246-84922 GCF_000520595.1 Arthrobacter sp. H5 | reverse complement strand
CGATTCGGTCAGACTTCGGACACCGTCCGAGCCGTGACCATCTACGGAGATGACAACGGGATTGATGGAATTGTTCTCGACGTTCTGTTGCGAAAGCATGAGAGCATCCGGAGGGACTTGGGTATCAGCGTGCCTGTACCGCCGAAAAGCGATCAGGTTCTGGCTGCTTTGCTGGAGGGCATTCTGATGCGTGGCAAGCAGGGGGACCAGATGGAGCTGTTTTCTCTCACCACGGAGGCCGAGCAACTGGAAACCGAGTGGCGCAGCAGTGCAGAACAGGAACGCGCCAGTCGGTCACGCTTTGCCCAGAATGCCGTGCGGCCCGAGGAAGTGCAGAAGGTGGTCGACGCCGCCAGGCGCAGCCTTGGCGACCCGGCGGATGTGGAGAACTTCATTCTTGCTGCACTGGAAGAAACCGGAGCCCACACTCAGGCGACGCCGGTCGGATTGGTCGCAGAGCTAGCCACGGCTGCACCGGGCATCCGTAACGCTCTTGGCGGCCGGTCATCCGTGCAGTTCGTCCGTGATTTTCCGGCGCCGCACAACACAGCGGTGCTGGTCCGGACCGACCCGATGGTCACAGCGGCAGCCCAGTATGTGCTCAACTCCGCCCTTGACGAGCAGCTCGACGGTAAAGAGCGCCCCGCCCGCCGCTGTGGTTTCATTCGAACCAACGACGTCGACGCTCTCACCGTGGCGCTCTTGATACGCTTCCGAACTAAGTTGGTCCTCCCCGCCCGGCTTGGTGATCGGACCGATATGGCAGAGGAAGCGCGTGTCCTCGCGTTCCAGGGAAGCCCGACAAATCCTGTGTGGTTGGACGAGGCAGCGGTAGAGACACTTCTAGCGTCCAGACCCGGAGGCAACGTCGGCGATGTCACTGAAAAGATGGACAATATCTTGAAGGCAATTCCCCTGCTCCAAGACGCTCTAAATCAGAAGGCGACTACCGTCGCCGAGGAAATACGTGACGCGCACCGTGAGGTACGAATCTCGGCCCGAGGGGACCGTGCGGGACAGCTCGGGATCCGAGGCCTTGCCGTAGAACCTAACCTGCCTGCCGACATCCTCGGCGTTTACGTTTACACTCCGATGGGAGCGGCGTCATGAGCACAGCATTCCAAGCGATCTCCGTCGTCGGCGGCGTTGTACCGCCGTCCCTTCTGGGGCGCGTCCAATCCGGGCAAGTGAGCGACCCCAAGAGCCTCCAGCCCGCTACGTATCACCTCATCGGAACGGAGACGGTACGCGACGCGGCCTCCCGCTCCTGGATGTATCTGAAATCCGCGTGGCAAGCCTGGCGTGAACTCGACGCCAAAAAGCGCCCAGACGGCAGAGGTCCGGGTACTGGTGATGCTCGCCAGAAGTGGTTGCTGGTGATGCTTCGGGAGTTCGGTTATGGGCAGGTCCCGGTAACTAATGGCGGCTTCCACGTAGGTGACGCGGCGTACCCCATTTCTCATCGATGGGAAGCGGTACCCATTCACCTGATGGGTCCTGGAGTGGACCTGGACCGCCGTAACCCCGGGGTGGAGGGAGCTTCCCGAGCTCCCCAGGCTATGGTGCAGGAGTTCCTCAATAGGGAGGAGGAGCACCTGTGGGCGATATTGAGCAACGGGCTCAAACTGCGTCTGCTGCGCGACTCCACGGCACTTGCCGGATCTGCATACATCGAATTCGACCTTGACACCATTTTCGACTCCGATCTCTACCCCGAGTTTCAAGTTCTGTGGCAACTCGCGCACCAGTCTCGATTAGCTAAACGTGGTGGTCCGGATGCGTCGCAGGCGGACTGTTGGCTCGAATCGTGGCGGAGTGAGTCTATTGACGCAGGCGCCCGGGCGCTCGACAAACTCGGGCTGGGGGTCGAGAAGGCGTTGATGCATCTGGGTACTGGTTTCCTCCGTCATCCGGATAACGGCTGGTTGGTGGATGCACTGCACAGTGGAGAGCTGAGCCAGCGAGAGTTCCACAAGGCACTCTTGCGCACCGCTTATCGGCTCCTGTTCTGTTTCGTCGTGGAGGATCGGGGAGCGCTGCTTTCGCCGGACGCGTCCACGGCTGCTCAAGAGCGATACGCGACCTACTTTTCTACCCAACGACTTCGCAAGATGGTGCGCAACCGCGACGGAGGCCCGCATCCCGACTTATGGCGGACGCAGAAGATCGTCTTCAACGCTCTCGGTGGGAACGGACTGGATGCCGTCGGGCTGCCCGCATTGGGCGGGCTGTTTGACCCGGACAGCCGCGCTGCCCAGGTTGACAGCCAGCCGAATCCGGATCTGCTGCTCGGCGCGGAACTGGCGAATCGTGACTACCTCGCGGCCATACGCAAGTTGAGCTGGGTCGTCGGCAGAACCGAGAGGCTCCAACCGGTCGACTATCGGCACCTCGGCGCCGAGGAACTGGGCTCGGTCTACGAGTCGCTGTTGGAACTTATCCCGCGTATTGATACTGAAAGCCGGACCTTCGAGTTGGTCCGACTGTCCGGGAACGAGCGCAAGACCACGGGCTCCTACTACACTCCACCGCGGCTTGTGTCTGCCCTGCTTGATACAACACTGGACCCGCTGTTGAACGAAGCTGTCGACGGTGGGGCCGACGCAGCGGACCGCGCGGCTCGTCTGCTTGGGATCACAGTGTGTGATCCAGCCTCTGGGTCCGGTGGCTTTTTGG
>NZ_KI914979.1:74727-82146 GCF_000520595.1 Arthrobacter sp. H5 | reverse complement strand
CGGCGGCCCGCCGCATCGCGCGGCGCCTCGCCGAAGTGCGCGCCGAGGAGGACGAGCCAACTGCAGCGCAGATTCAGCATGCTCTTCACGACGTGGTCGAACGCTGCGTCTACGGCGTCGATATGAATGACCTTGCCGCAGAACTGGCGAAGGTATCGCTATGGCTTGAAGCCATGGAACCCGGAAAGCCGCTTGGGTTCCTCGATGCCCGCATCAAGATCGGCAACAGCCTGCTCGGAACCACGCCGGCACTGTTGGCGAATGGTGTCCCCGACGAAGCGTTCGGCGTCATCGAGGGCGATGACAAGAAGGTTTCGGCTGAAGTCAAGAAGCGAAACAAGGTGGAGCGGCGGGGACAGGAAGCGTTCAGCTTCGGTGCGCCCACGGCTAGCGTGGCGCAGCTGATTGACCGTCGCCAGGAATTAGTCCAGCCCGTGGCGAGCGTCGAGGACGCACGGATACGAGCTAAGGCGTACGAGGCGTTTGATCACTCCACCGAGATGGAACAGAAGCGCCTGCATGCCGACGCATGGTGTGCTGCTTTTGTCTGGCCGCTGAGGACCGGCGAGCCGGAACCGCCAACGTCGTCAGTGGTGAGACAGCTCGGTGACTCGGGCGAATCCGCGGGCTTCGCGGAGACGGTCACGAAGGTACGGGACTTGTCCCGGGAGTATCGCTTCTTCCACTGGCATCTGGAATTCCCCGAGGTCTTCGGTGATCCCGGCGCCGGAGAGAACGGTGCCGAAGGGTGGCCGGGCGGATTCTCCTGCATGCTGGGCAACCCGCCATGGGAACATATCGAGCTGAAGGAGCAAGAGTTTTTCGCCGCGCATAATCCGGAGATCGCGAAGGCGGCCGGCGCGACACGGAAGAAGCTCATCACACAGCTCGCAATGACGGACCCGATTCTGGACAAGAAATATCGACAGCGAAAACGCGAGTTGGATGGAATCAGACACTTCGCGGCGATGTCTGGGCGGTACCGGTTCACAGCACGGGGTCGCGTCAAGACAGATCCGATTTTTGCCGAGCTGTTTCGTTCGATGACGCACCCGCGGGGACGCACAGGGATCATCGTTCCTACGGGTATCGCAACGGATCACACAACCCAGTACTTCTTTAAAGACCTGGTCGAGACAAGCACCATCGCTGCCCTTTATGACTTCGAGAACCGCGCACCGCTGTTTCAGGATGTGGACTCACGGTTCAAATTCTGTCTACTCACAATGGCGGGCCGATTGTCGAAATCCGAGGTGGCCTCGTTCGCTTTTTTCCTCCACGACCCTGCGGATATCGACGCGACTAAGTTCGCGCTCAGCCCCGATGAGATCAAGCTCATCAACCCCAATACGGGAACACTCCCGATTTTTCGTTCGCGGCGCGAAGCCGAGATCACTCTCGGCATCTATCGCCGTGTGCCGGTCCTGATCAATGAGAACGACCCGGTCAATGGGAACCCGTGGGGCGTCTCGTTTATGCAGGGACTATTCAATATCACTTCTGACTCAGATCTGTTTCGTACACGAGAGTCACTGGAGAACGACGGGTGGACTCTTCACGGCAACGTGTTCAAGCGGCTGATAGACGGTCAGACAGAGAGCATGTTGCCCCTATATGAAGCGAAAATGATCCACCAATTCGACCATCGGTGGGCGACTTACGATGGTTCTCAAGCTAGAGAACTCACGCAAGGGGAAAAAGCCGATCCTGAGTTGGTTGTCTGCCCAAGATACTGGTTGCGGGAGCAAGACGTGGCCGCCCAGCTGGATGGGCGATGGGCAAGGCGGTGGCTCATGGGCTGGCGCGACATAACGAACTCCACCAACATGCGAACGATCGTATCGGCAATATTCCCGCTTGCCGCCGCCCCCGACGGGAACTTACTGATGTTTCCAGTCAAGGGCGCAAAAATGGCGCAGACGCTGGAAGCCAGCATGTCAAGTTTCGTGTGCGACTTTGTAGCCCGCCAAAAAGTAGGGGGGACGCACTTGAAGTACTTCACAATGAAACAGTTGCCGGTGCTTCCCACAAACATCTTTGATATAGCACCATGGTCACGAGATGAGATCGCGGCGGAATGGATTGCAGTCCGAGCAAGTGAGTTGCAGTACTGCGCAGACGATATGAGAGATTTCGCGCGAGATTTGGGCGATATGGGAGAACCATTCATATGGGATGGTGAGAGACGCGAGATTCTTAAGACCGAGCTCGACAGCGCCCTCTTTCTTCTGTACGGATGCGGCCGAGCGGACGTCGACTACATCATGGACACGTTCCCGATCGTGAAACGCAAGGATGAAGCTGCCTACGGTGAGTATCGAACTAAGCGACTTATTCTCGAGGTTTACGACGCCATGCAGGGAGCCATAGACGCCGGCATCCCTTTCACTTCCAAACTCAGCCCGCCGCCTGGGCAAGGTCCGCGGCATCCTGCTAGGGAGGCAAGCACATGAGCAAGGCTCAGTGGAACCAGTTCATGGAGTTCGCCGCTCACTTCGCGCAGACCGTCGACCTGGACAATGAAGAGTACTTTTACAAGCTCGCGCTGGCGGAACGTCTCACCAAGACCAGGAAGGTCTTCCTCACAGATGAGCCTGGGTGGCCAGAAGCCTTGGTGAAGGATGTTGGTTCTTCTAATCTCATCGATCAGTGGTTCAAGATGCGTCTGACCGCTATGGCACGAACTAAACCGGACCTCCTGAGGTCAGCGGTTGAGGTGTTTTGGATAGGCGAACCCGATCCAGGGGCAGCGAGCGCCTTCGGGGATCGGTTGCGATCAGCGGATGAAGAACGTATCCATTACGGCGCAATAACTATGTTTGCTTCCGTTCTACTTCTCGCTCGCGACCCGCTCAGGTACCCACCCTACAAACCCCAGACCGCGAAGGATTTCCTCAAACTTGTCGGCTGGGCGGATCGCGGGATCAATGGGCCGCCCTCGGAGCGTTACGCTGTCTTCCTTCAGAGCATGGATGAATTGCTGCGTCTAGCGCCCGAATACGGAATCCAACTACGGAACCGTTTGGATGCGCAAGGACTCATGTGGACTGTCCTCAACATCGATCCAGATTCCACTTGGGACGACGAAGATGCGAAGGCCTTCCGGGTCTGGCGAGGAGATAAGGTGACAGCACAAAGCGCTGAAGCGGGCCAACTGCGAGGATTCAGCAAGGCGCCCGACGTCGAGACTGCGGCATGGCTCATCCTCGGAGCGGGTCTGCGGGGCGAACCGTCCGCATTGGATAACAGCACCACCACCTGGACCGTTGAGGCGGCGGCGGATCTGGGTAGTCGCAGCGCACGGACAGACGTTGGTCCGGGAAGCTTCATGGCTAAGCTTGAGCGCCAGCTAGCGGGTGCCAGTCGTGCCACCGTACTCCTGGCCGCTGAGCTCCTCTATCTGCAGGTGGTGCCACTGGCCAACGTCACCCCGCCAACGAAGATCGCCCGCATCGAGAAGGTCCTTTCGTGGGTGCCTGGCGAGCCCGTAAAGCTCACCCCTGAGCTCGAGTATGGGCTTGAAGCGACAGGGTCGTTTAACGGTGGGGTCGGTTTCAACATTCAGGTCGCCGACCACATCGCTTGGCTTACGCGCTTCGTTCAACACGTCGTTGATCAGCCCATGAGCCTGATCGAGGCCGCCCTCGCCGATCCATGGAACTTCATCAGGATGACCCAGGCCGTGGAGAGCGATTGGCCCACAATCCGCTACAGCATCGAGTACCTCGCATGGCCTGGATACCTCCAACCCGTCGTGAAGAAGGATCACCGTATCCGTATTCGCAACGCCTTCGCTCCAATCATTGGCGGACCGAGCGGCGAATCGGAGACGGATATCGCTAAGGATCTTCACGCCATCCAACAAGCGCAACGAGGCGATTCTGGCGACTACGTCGAATGGTACCTTGAGCCCTATCTCAGCGAATGGCAGACGCCCGGCGAGGACGTAGGACAGCGGGCATGGCTCGTGCGACAGAGTCAGGCAGGGGTAGCGATGCTCGACATGTGGCTGACGAACGGCTTCGTGTCGACCCGCGCTCAACACCTTGGATCCCCGGCTCCCGGCGCCAGCTTTGACGAGATCCAAGCTGCCGTGAACACGGGTTACCAACACATCGACTACTCCGAACGTAAAGCTCGCGCACACGAGTACTACCGCTTCCTCAGCCAAATGAAGGTCGACGATTTTGTCCTCACCCAGTTTGAGGACAGGCTTCACTTGGGCGTAGTGACCGGCGCAGCTGAATACGCCGGTGACGAGACGTCGAGGCTGCGGCGGAGCGTGGCTTGGCGCAAGGCACCGATCAGCAACGCTGATTTGACCGCCCCGTTACCGCGTCTGTTGGAGGAGCAGGGATCCGTTGTGGATCTCACCGACGGGCTATCTGCCATCAGCGACTGGTACTCGGAGGAAGATCCCACTGAGCCAGGCACTGAGGAGGAGCCGGCCACCAAGCCGCAACCCGCCGTCGTACCTCAACTTCGCTCAGCCTCGGCCGAGTTGGCGGGGAGGCTCCATGTCGATATCGAGAGCCTGCAGGAGGTAGTGCGGCTGCTGCAGACACGGCAACAGATCGTGTTCTATGGTCCCCCCGGGACGGGCAAGACATATCTGGCCGGGAAGATTGCGCGCTACCTTGCCGGTGAAGAGCACGGAGATCACGTCAAGACTGTTCAGTTCCATCCGTCTTACGCCTACGAGGACTTCTTCGAGGGGTATCGGCCGGCTCAAACCAACGGAGACTCGGTGGGATTCAGCCTGGAGCCCGGTCCGCTGCGCCGGATTGCGGCCGAGGCATCGCTGGATGGGAATCGGGACAAGCCGTACTTCCTGATCATCGATGAGATGAACCGAGGCAACCTGGCCAAGATCTTCGGTGAGCTGTACTTCCTCCTTGAATACCGGGATCAGGGAATCAATCTGCAGTACAACCCGGAGAAGACTTTTGTGCTTCCGCCGAATCTATTCATCATCGGGACGATGAATACGTCAGACCGCTCGATTGCCATGGTGGACGCTGCTATCCGCCGTCGGTTTGCCTTTGTGGAACTCCATCCTCAGGAGGGCATGATTTCCGGGATGCTTGAACGATTTCTCGACGCCAATAGCAAGCCTCGGCTGAGAGCGAACCTTCTCAACGCGCTGAACAGGGAAATATCGTTGGAAGCTGGTAACCGAGATCTAATGATCGGTCCCTCCTACTTTATGAAACCTCATGCCGAGACTGACCAGGGGCTGGAAGAGATCTGGAGGTACGAGCTTATTCCGCTTCTGGAGGAGCAGTACTACGGGCGGCTTAACCGGGATAAGGTTCGCGAGAAATTTGGACTCAAGGCAATGCTCCGCAAGTCCGCTCCGGAAACCGGACCGGTGGATTTGGCATTTGCCGCTGAACCGCCAGCGGAAGGTGAGAACCCGGCAGCGAACCGCGGACCGGGCAAATACGAGGGGGAAACAAACGGGGATTCGGGTTTTCCGCCGGCTGGCTCACAACTCTAATGGTCCGCACGATTGTCCTCGACGAACTGCAATTCGCAGGCGAACTCGTTGAGATTACTTCTGAAGAGGCCGCGACGCTACGCGAGACGGGGCTTGTCGCCGTCGCGCCCGCTCACAACAACCGCATGCTGGTTACTCCCGCCGGCAAAGTGGGTGCCGTTCAAGTTGCAGACCTCTTGGTGGAAGTGAAGCCGAAGCAGAAGGTTGGGCTGAGCCGGCTTTTGTTTCTGCTCGGGTACGCGAGCACCCCAGGTTTCCGGCCGGATGACGTTCAGGGAGTCGAAGACGCGGACCTATTCGCGGCGCTGGGACAGTCGTTGGCTCGACAGGGAGAGCGCGCATTGGAACGGGGTGCTTTATGCGGGTATGTCCATGTGGAAGAGGCGCTGAGGACCGTTCGCGGACGGATACGCGTTGGGGATCAAATGTCACGTCGACCGGGAATGTTGATACCGCTAGAGGTTTCATTCGATGACTTCACGGCGGATATTCCGGAAAACCGGATACTAAGGGCAGCCATCCGCTTGATGATGCAGGTTCCGAGGCTTTCCGAAGCCATTCGATGGCGGCTGGCGCATCTCGATTCAAAACTCGATGGCGTGTCGCCGCTGCGTTTCGGGGCGCCGCTACCGTCGTGGACTGAATCTAGGATCAACGAGCGGTATGTGCCCGCACTTCGTCTGTCCGAAATTATTCTGCGAAATATGTCAGCTGAAGCGGGAGCGGGGCGCTATTCCGTCGCTTCATTTGTAGTCAACATGGCCACCGTCTTTGAGGATTTTCTGACCACGGCGTTGCGGGAGGCGCTGGACCAATTCTCTGGGGAAACCGTGGGGCAGTACGACGCGTTTATGGACGAGTTTGAGCCGCAACGTCCTCGTGATCGAGTCCAAATGTACGTGGACATCGTGCATTCTGTAGCAGGGCGACCGGCGTTGGTATTCGATGCCAAGTACAAGGCCGCATTGCCCTCTGGTGCTTACCCCAACGCGGACCACTACCAGATGCTTGCGTACTGTACGGCGCTGGAAGTTCCGCGAGCCTGGCTGATCTATGCGGGCCCCGGCCAGTCGCGAGAAAGGAGGATGCGGAACACTGACATTTCGGTTGTCGAGTTCCCCATCGACATTGCACAATCACCGGAAGATCTATTGAAGCGGATTGATCGTCTCGCGCGAGCGGCTTATGACGCTTGGAGTTCAGATCAACTCCGAGCAGCGAGGCAAGGGTTACCGGCATGAGGAGCAGCAGTGAATGAAGTAAAAGCGTCTCAGGATATCGCAGAGCTGGCATCGCTAATTGTCTACAGCAACACGTATGCCACAGTTTCTGGGTTCGACGGAGAAACGGAGACGTGGTCGGACAGCGCCGGCTATGATCTAGCGGGTGCCGTATGGGAGGGCCAGCAGAGTCATTGCTTTGAGTTGAACTTTGCTGAGGCGCTGAAAGGGCGTGGGCGGGAAGTATCGCTGCTCGCGGTGGAGTTGCTCGCGTTGGCGTTGCTGCCTATAGGCGGCGTCGCTGGAAATCAAGTCGAGCTTTTCCGAGAGCTTGCCGCCGCAGTCCCTGGCGATCCGATTGACATTTCCGGTGCAATGCTCGCTGGTGTCAAGGGGCCTGGATTCAGGAATGCTAGGCCAGAAGATGACCTTGGCCAGAGGCTTTCTTGGCTGGCGAGGTATGTCCAAGCGTTTGGCAAGTGCCCTGAATACGCGCACGTAGTTGACGAAGGGTATGGCGACGATCTAGGGCATGAGGATCTGCATGAGCGCTGTCCTTACGACTGGGTTGAAGAGAGTCCGTGGGTGAGTGCTGACTTCTCCTCAACCGTGGAGGAGGAGGACTACGGGATGCGATTCGACCTCGACCACATGCGCTGGCCGGATTACCTCCCGCCGTTCGTTGTTAGGCAGGCGGGG
>NZ_KI914979.1:73351-74627 GCF_000520595.1 Arthrobacter sp. H5 | reverse complement strand
CCTCCCGCCGTTCGTTGTTAGGCAGGCGGGTGAGCAGATTCGTATAAACATGCAAGTACTGCTGGGCGAATTGAGCGGTGACAGTGAAGGAGCGACACTCAAAGACCTATACCTTGCCAAGCAACTTGTAGGTTCCTGGGAGGAACTGCTTGAGTTCCGCGAGCAACAGTGGAGCCTGTACTGAAGGTGCCCGAAGTAGCTCCTCAGCCCCGTAACGCGGGAGGGACAGCCGCGAACTGTCACCACCACGTACTACGCTGTCTTGAACGGTGTGACAATCGGCACCTTGGGGATATGGGGAACGTTATGGGGCTATCAAACCGCGAGTTCATCGGACGCGCATCTTGGAGCACAAGGACGACCTCCAGCACAAGCAATCCAAGCTCTACAAAAGCAACGATCCGCAGGTGCAGTTGCGCATGCTCACTGAACGCCTCGGCGGGCTCGGCTACCCCTTCAACCTCTCGCCCGAGTGCCGCGCCTACGCAAGCGAGATGCGTCAGGTGCGGAACCTGTGGGCACACAACGAGCCCTTCACCGTCGACGACGTCCAGCGCTATCTCGACACCTCCTTCCGGCTCCTGCACGCTGTCGGCGCCGAGGGTGCCGCAGAGCAGACGCGGTCCCTTCTCACTGAGTTTAAGAGCGGCTCGTCAGAGCAAGGCACCAGCCAAGCCCCAATTACCGATGCAAGTACTGCTGGGCGAATTGAGCGGTGACAGTGAAGGAGCGACACTCAAAGACCTATACCTTGCCAAGCAACTTGTAGGTTCCTGGGAGGAACTGCTTGAGTTCCGCGAGCAACAGTGGAGCCTGTACTGAAGGTGCCCGAAGTAGCTCCTCAGCCCCGTAACGCGGGAGGGACAGCCGCGAACTGTCACCACCACGTACTACGCTGTCTTGAACGGTGTGACAATCGGCACCTTGGGGATATGGGGAACGTTATGGGGCTATCAAACCGCGAGTTCATCGGACGCGCATCTTGGAGCACAAGGACGACCTCCAGCACAAGCAATCCAAGCTCTACAAAAGCAACGATCCGCAGGTGCAGTTGCGCATGCTCACTGAACGCCTCGGCGGGCTCGGCTACCCCTTCAACCTCTCGCCCGAGTGCCGCGCCTACGCAAGCGAGATGCGTCAGGTGCGGAACCTGTGGGCACACAACGAGCCCTTCACCGTCGACGACGTCCAGCGCTATCTCGACACCTCCTTCCGGCTCCTGCACGCTGTCGGCGCCGAGGGTGCCGCAGAGCAGACGCGGTCCCTTCTCACTGAG
>NZ_KI914979.1:58808-73251 GCF_000520595.1 Arthrobacter sp. H5 | reverse complement strand
AGGCACCAGCCAAGCCCCAATTACCGAACCGAACGGAGCCGAGCCACAGGGCAATACGTCTCAGGCTCCGGGAACACCTCAAGCTACGCCGCCCGCACCCACAACCTACGCGACCGTCGCCCTGACTTTCGACTCCGCAACCGAACTGAGCTACGTAATGGCCTACAACGGGCAGCGCATCATCAGCCGGCTCACCATCACCAACGCAGGCCCAGAAATCAGGGGAGCGGTCCTCAAACTGAGCGTGACCGGCGAATCGGGCCTCCTGACACAACCGTCGGAGCATTATCTTGATGTACCACCGAGCCAGACCGCCGTCATTGCGGAACCTGACCTCCAAGCCGATCCCTCCACGCTGCTTCAGCTTCAGGAGCGACAGCACGGCGTGATCCACGCGACGCTCGAGGTTGACGGCCAGACGCTCGCCGAACATTCGGCACCTATCGAGCTGCTCGCGGCCCACCACTGGCGTCATTACTCCGGACTGCTGACGCTGGAATCCCTGGCCGCGTTCGTCCAGCCGAATCACCCGGCCATCGCATCGCTCTGCTCTGAAGCGTCGGACCTGCTTAAGGATTCAACTGGCAGCGGCTCGCTTCAGGGTTACCAGGCAGGTCCGGAACGCGCAGATCAGATCGCCCAGGCACTCGCCGAAGCCATGCAAAACCGCGGAATCCGCTACAGCGAACCACCGGCCTCCTGGGGTCAGCATGCACAGCGCGTCCGAAATGCTGACGAAGTGCTCAACGGCCGCTTCGGCACCTGCCTGGACACCGTCGTCGTCCTCGCCGCCGCGATGGAATTCGCGGGACTGCAGGTGAACCTTTGGTTGGTTCACGGGCACATCTTCCTCGGCTACTGGAGGGATGAAGCGAACTTCAAGACCCCTGCGGTGGAAGACCCGACGTCGTTGGTCAACGCCATTGACCTCGAACGCATCCGGCTCATCGAAACCACGATGCTCACCGACACCGACCGCCACAGCATGCAGGAACTGCACAACCGACCGTATGCCCGCTGGCTCACTGGGGACATGGGTGAAGTGCTCGGAGCAGTGGACATCTACGCGGCCAGGCACTCCGGCATCCGCCCGATTCCCGTCCGCTTCACCGATGACGCCGGCAAGGTGACCGTCATCGAATATGCCCCGCCCCGTCGCGAGGTTCCGGTTCCTGTACCGTCTCGGGAACCGGGGGAGCGGCGCCGTGCACAGCGTCCGGAGGCGCCCACCCGTATCAGCCAGTGGAAGAACACACTGCTAGACCTTAGCCTCCGCAACCGGCTCATCAACTTCACCAAGACCGCACGGTTCCCGCTCGCAGTCCCCGACGAGCAGGTCGGCCATTTCGAGGACATGATCAACCACGGCAAGGACGTCGTGTTGATGCCCTCGGATGCGGTGTCCGCAATGCAAGCAGAACGTGGCGTCCGCTTTGGCCGTGACCTTCCGCAGAGCGACCTCGCTGAACTTCTCGTCAGAGATCAGACGGTGTTCGCAGACGTCACTGGTGACGCCTATCAGAGCCGCATGCGCAACCTTGCCTATAAGGCGAAGACCCTCATCGAAGAAACCGGAGCCAACAACCTCTACCTCGCTCTCGGCACCCTCGTGTGGCAGCTCGACAACAGGGAGCTGCGGTCGCCGCTGGTCCTCGTACCCGTGCGGTTGCGGCCCACCTCTAAACAGGGCCCCTACCAAATCAGCCTCGACGATGCCGGTACATCTACACCCAATTATTGCTTGCTGGAGAAACTTCGGCTTTCGCTCGGTTTGGAAATTCCCGGGCTCTCCCAGCCCGTAGAGGACGACGCTGGCATTGACCTGCACGCCGCCTTCGAAGCAGTTCGCCTGGCCGTCGCAGAGAAGGGTCTCCCGTTCCGGGTTGAACCGACGGTTGACCTGTCCATCCTTCAATTTGCCAAGTTCAGGCTGTGGAAGGACCTCGACGAACACTGGGCGGAGCTATGCACGAACCCACTCGTCCACCATCTGGTCCACTCACCCACAGAACCGTTCACCGATCCGGTGGAGAACGCCTCCGCCGATGACCTCGACCTGCTCGCGACAAAGGTTCCTATCCCCGCGGACTCGTCCCAGCTGCAGGCCATTGCCGAAGCGGTCGCGGAGAAGACCTTCGTCTTGGAAGGGCCTCCCGGCACGGGAAAGTCCCAGACCATCACCAACCTGCTCACACGTGCCATCGCGGAGGGCAAGCGGGTGCTGTTCGTGGCAGAGAAGCGGGCGGCTCTCGACGTCGTCCAGAAGCGACTGGACGAGGTGGGAATGGGCGTCTTCTCCCTGGACCTCCACGACAAGGGCAGCAAGCCCGCCGCTGTTCGCGACCAGATCCGCCAGGCTCTCGACCATGTAGCCTATCCGGACCGTCAGGGTCTGGAGGCAGCGCTCGGCGAACTCAACAACGCGCGACGTGGCCTGGTGCGCTACGCTACCCGGCTCCACGAGGAGAACGGCGCCGAGCTCTCGCTCTACACCGCGCGGACTCAGGAGCTGGCCATTGGCGACGACGTCCGACCGCTCTACGTTTCGGAATCGTTTGCCGAGACGGTGTCGTTTGACCGGCTGCAACAGCTTCGGACAGTGCTCTCGGAACTGCCCGACGTCGCCGAGCCCGCCAGCCCGGGCGATCGCCATCCCTGGGGGTTCATCGATGCGCCCCTCGACGAGGCCGATGCGGCCGCCGTTGTCGACGCCGCGCAACGACTGCAGGCGGCGCTCGCCCAGCTGCCGTCGTCGGAAACGCTCCTTACGGTCCTGATGGCTGCCCGTACCGCTGTCGATCTCGAAAAGTTCGCCGCTCTGCTGCCCGCGCGTAATGTCGACATTGAGGTACTCGACGAAGCGGCCACCGAACGATGGGCGAACGCCACCCGCGACCTCCACACCCAGGTGGGCGCCTTCCTTGCCGCGTCCCACCCGGGCCTCGACAGGGTTGTCCCTGAAATCCTTGACCTTCCGATTGCTGACCTTCATGCGCAGGCCGTGGCCGCGGCTGAGTCAAGTTTCTTCGGCCGGAAGAAGCGGCTCCTTGCGGTGCGGGATCAGTTCGCTTCGCACATCCGTCCCGGGGCGGAGGTAAAACCGAAGGCCGTACCGGAGCTCACCGGTGCACTGATCGCAGTCCAGGGCGCGGTGCGCGGGTTTGCCTCCGGAGCAACCTCCATTCCGGGCATCGAGCTTCCGGAATCCTGGAACCCCTTTACCGCGCAAGGCCAGGAGTATCTCGGGCGACAGGTCCAGTGGTTGGCATGGGCGTCCTCACTCATCAAGGTAGGACCGAGCCAATCCGCCGAGGATTTCCTCCCGGGGATGCGGGCGTTCTTTCGCAGCAAACCGGCCGTGGACCAAGCAACGGTCGTCGTCGTCGCCGCACTTGCCCGGGCCGTACGGGACCTGCTGTCCGCCGCCAAGGTGACCGAGCAAGGGCTGACTGACTGGCTCGGTGGCGAGCGGTTCCTCCGCCGGTGGGAAGAGACCGGGCGCGGACGCGACGTCGAACGCTCCAATGCGCCATCCCTGCGACGCTGGCTCGCGTTTGTCGACCAGCTGGAGCCGTTGCGGCGGGAAGGGCTCGGGCAGGCGCGCGAGCAGCTTAAGCTCGGACGCATTGACGCTGACGACGCCGCGCGGGGGTTTGAACGCGGACTCGCTATTGCCTCACAGCGCGAGCGTGCGTCGGCGTCCGGTCTGGACAGCTTTGAACCACGGAGTCACGAGAAGATGATCGGGCGGTTCACGGCTCGCTCCCGAGATGTCCGTGACGAGCTGAGGACCGCGCTCCCGGACGAGGTGTTGAAATCGCGGACGTTCAACGCCGACTCCAAAGCCGGCCAGATGGGTCTGCTACAACGCCAGCTGAACTACAAGTCCGGCGGACTGCGCGTGCGCCCGCTGCTGGAAACCTACGGCGAGCTGATCACACGGATTATGCCCTGTGTCCTGGTGAGCCCGGATTCGGTGGCACGCTTCTTCCCGGCCCGATCTGGCCTTTTCGATCTGGTTGTTTTCGATGAGGCGGCACGAACAACGATGGGGGATGACATGACAGAGAACGACCTGGAAAAAGTGCTTGAGCAACTGAGTAGTGAAATGCCACGGGAGGAATGGAAGCCGTGGCCAGGTGGCCGGGAAGACAAAATTGAGTTGGCCCTCATAGACGCTGTTCTCTCCATACAGGCAAATTATGGATCCGAACACAATGGCGTGAGAGGCGCGGTTAGCCGATACGTGAACCGTCAGGGCGCAGGCGATGCCGACCTGAACGACCTCACCCGGCTCGTTGAGATGGATGAGAGCAAACTGCAGGAACTGCTGAACGATCAGATGATTAGCGGCCGTTCAAAGGTATCGGCGATCAAAGAGGCAGCGCACAATCTTAGCCAAGTGGGCGTGACAAATGCTGAAAATTTGGATGCGCAGAACACGGTGCAGAAACGCGCCTACAAATCCGTACATGGACTCGGCGCGGTGACCTGGGAGTACTTCGGAATGCTGCTTGGCAAGCCGGGTGTGAAAGCAGACACTTGGATCTGTCGATTCGTCGAAAGGGCCGTTGGGCGCGAAGTAAGTTCACAGGAGGCTCCTCACCATCACGAAATGTCGGTCCCGAATCGTATGGTGTGCGGATGGAATCAGCAGAGAAGAGGCCGCGGCAGAAGCGGCTCAAGAAGTGCCCGATCTGCGGCGGCGACGCTTGGCCGATCGCTTACGGGATGGTTGGCCCGGATGCGTACGAAGAGTCGCCCGAGACATATTTCGCGGGTTGCTGCATCGACCATCAGGCGCGTGTGTATCCGGCGACCGGCAAGGTTGAGTACGGAGTGCCTAAGTGGGCCTGCCAAAACCAAGGGTGCCGGCACCAGTGGTGGTGACCGAGCTGACCGGCTGCTTCGTCTGTTGGCTGAGCGATGGCTACGAGAGCACGGCTTGAACCACCATACGCTCCAGCCACGCCCGGTACCGTTTCTCCGACCACCCGGTGTCAGTAACGAGTAGCTCGTACTGATACGGCGACGTCAGCACCCACAGCGTCGCGGCCAGCTCCTCCGTCGAGACATCGGTCCGTGCACCGCCCTTAGCGACCTGCGCTTCCGCCACCTTCATAAAGTCCGCCCGGATTCGCGACTGCAGACCTGCGTGAGCGGCAGCAATATCCGCGTCCCCCTGGGCAGCCGCTGCGACCGCCTGCCACAGCCGGCCGATCCGCGCATTCAACGACGCCGCGAAACGTGCTAGCCCGATGAGCGCCGCCCGGGCATCCGGTTCCTCCATCATGGCTTGCGCTTCCGGCACCTCCAGGATCGACTGGACGTCGGGCACACCGGCCGAGCTCGACTCCAGCGCACCCAACAGCAGCTTCTTCTTCGGCCCGTGAATCTGCACCGTCTCCACGGACACGCCTGCCGCTTCCGCGATGGTGCCGAGCGTCGTCGTCGCGAATCCCTTCTCGGCGAAGCAGCGCCCGGCCGCCTCGAGCACACGCTGCCGCGTTAGGAGCGCCTGCTCCTCCCGAAGAGCCGACCGATACTGCCGCGGACTAGAAACTTTCGCTGCCATATTGACTACTGTGCCACAGTAATGAAAACTGATGCAACACAATCAAAACTTTCCCAGGAGCACGTCATGGCATCGGTACTCGTCTGTTCCAGCCCCCTCGTTGGCCACGTCACCCCAATGCTCGCGGTCGCCGCCGGCCTGGTGCACCGCGGCCATACCGTCCGCTTCCTCACCGGCCAGCGCTATGCCGACCGCGTCACCGCCACCGGAGCCAAATTTCTTCCGTTGCCGCCCGAAGCCGACTTCGACGACAGCGCCATGGACGAAGCCTTCCCCGGCCGCGTCGGACTGAAAGGCCCCAAAGGCATCCGGTACGACCTCACCCACATCTTCATGCGCCCAGGCAAAGCCCAGTACGACGCCGTCCAGGCTGCCATCGCCGATGTCCCCACTGACGCGGTCCTCGCCGAGTCCCTCTTCATGGGCGCGGCACTTCTGTTGAACCTTCCGCGCGCGGACCGTCCCGCCGTCGTCAATTGCGGCATTGTGCCGCTCAGCCTCACCAGCCGCGACACCGCGCCCTACGGGCTCGGCATCCAACCCAAGCCGGGCGCCGTCGGGCTGGTGAGGAACCGCGTGATGGCGGCTCTGACCGAAAAAGTGGTCTTTGGTCCGGTGCAGAAGTACGCCGATTCGGTCGCGGTCGAAGCAACCGGCAAGGCGTTCCCCGGGCTTTTCACGGACTGGCCCCGGCGTGCCGATTCCATCGCGCAGTTCACCGTCCCCGAGTTCAAGTACCCGCGCTCGGACCTCCCCGATACCGTCCACTTCGTCGGGCCGGTTTCCCAGGGCGGTGGCAAGGACGCGAGCGAGGTGGTCCTGCCGGAGTGGTGGCACGAGCTCGATGCCGTCCGTCCCGTCGTCCACGTCACTCAGGGCACCGTCGCGAACCGCGACTTCAACGACCTCGTCCGCCCCACCATCGACGGCCTCGCCAACGATGACGTTCTCGTCGTCGTCAGCACCGGCGGCCGCCCCGAATCGACCCTGACCGGACCGCTGCCGGCCAACGTCCGCGTCTGCTCCTACCTCCCGTACGACGAGCTGCTACCCAAAACCGACGTCCTGGTCACCAACGGCGGTTACGGGGGAGTGCAGTTCGCGCTGCGCCACGGTGTCCCGCTGGTGGTCGCCGGTCAGACCGAGGAGAAGGTCGAAGTCTGCGCCCGCGTCGCGTGGTCGGGTACCGGTATCAATCTGCGCACCAACCGAGCCAAGTCCGACGACGTCGCCAAGGCCGTGCGCGCGGTGCTCGCCGACAACTCCTACCGCGAGGCGGCGGGACGGATCGGTGAGGCGATTAGAGCGTCGCGCGGGGTGGATGCGCTGGCGGACCTGGTGGAAGCGATGGCGGAGCCAACAGTTCCATGATGTGTGAAGGCGGTGGATGGTCTTGGCAATGTCAGAGAATCGTCAGTGAAGACACTCAAGGGTTTGCGCGTGTTTCGTCTGAAATCCTATAAAAGAATCCGGCTCCATTGCGGTTGGCGCGGCCTGGACTCAGCAGGCCGTCCGACTCCAATGCTCTCAGAACGCGCCCGGCGTTGTTTGGATGGCCACCAACTATCGACGCCAGTTCGGTGCTGCTGATCCGTCCACGGTGCGATGCCCATGACAACGCTGTTCCGCGCTTACTGTCCGGCGTCGTTGCGGGCGCCTTGGCACTTCCTGCACTTGTAAGGGCTTCCACTAGATTGCCAGCGAGTGCCCAGGCACCGTTGGCGTCCGAAGGGACACCCTGCACGCGGGTAACAACCGCTGCGCCCCTCAGCGAGACCGAATCCAACTGCTCTAGTGTCGCCAAGGCTTCACCCCTGCCCACTTGAAGCAGACGCATGGCCGATGACTCGTCAATCCAGCGGTCGGTTGTTAGATAGTCGAGGATCAGCAAAAAGTTCAAGTTAGTTGATGCGCTCCGCGGCTCGAGCCTGTTCAGGCATTGAAGCCAAGGGAGATCAATAGACTGACCCAGCAGCGCCGTCCGGACATAAGGGCCAGAGATCTCCTGAATCTCGGGCAGCGCGTGGCCGAGCCGGAGCATCTCTCGAATTATTCGGTCTACGCCGATCCCCTCGCGTTCTGCGATACGGAGCGAGGCAAACAGTTCGGCAAGCGATTTATTTCGACTGCTCGAGGGGTGCGTAATGATGTTTTCGGGCGTCACCCCGCCAACAAATCCTCCTGGCGATGTGACGGTGAGCTGTTGTCCAACATGTTCGACAACGGTCGGTTCCATCGAACCCCACTCCCGATGCACAAGTCCGTTGACGATAGCTTCACGAATTGCCAGCGGGGGGAGGTCGCGGACTTGTCCTATGGAAAGCTCTGATGAGATATGACGGACGCTGTTATGCGCGCTCACCATTGTCATCACGCCGGAAAGCTCCTCAAGAATGGATCTGCCACCGGCGCGCAGTCTCGCCGTGCTGTCGGAGCCGGCGAAGTCTCTTCTGATGTAGTCGATCGCGGGCGCATCCCGTCCCACGAAAGCCAAGGCCCCAGCGTTGGTGAGTGTCCCCTCGTTCGTTACTACGTTCAGGCGCTTGAGAAAGTTCTGGGTCGATGCCCGAGCTAGGTCCTGTGCTGCGTCTTCATTAGATGCCAGCAGGAAATCGCGTGCAATCTCAACAGCCGTTGGCCGTGCCTTCTCCACGGGGACCTGAGAGTCCTGAGCAGACCAATCGAACTGAAGCCTGATCATGCGTCGCTGGTGCCAAGTGGCCGCATCGATCTCAACACAGTTATCGGCGACGCGCCATTTGATTCGGTTGTTGAAGCGGATCGGTTCTAGCGCTTCGGGTATGCGAATAACGAGAAGGCCTGTCCCTTGGACCGTATGCTCATAAATGTCGGTGGTGAGCCGACGCTGCGTCAATTCGTAGATTCGCATGCGCAGCCACTCGGCTTCGATTGCTGTCCCGACGAGGGTCCTGTCGTCGGCAACTCCTACTATGAGCGCGCCGCCACCAGGAGTGTTCGCCATGCATGATGCAGCCTCACTGAGGTGCTTGGCAGCGGTGTCGTTACGAGGTATCGATGGACCTAAACCTGACGAAGACCGGCGGCCGGCCAAAAGTCATCACTTCGTTCCCCCGCCAACACGATTGATAGGTTTATTAGCAAAAACCCATCAGTGTTGTGTTGAATGTGCACGAGTTGGTTGCTTCCGGGTCACCATGTCGTTGAAAACGGATCCGACATGAGCCAAATTCGAGTGTCAGTCCTCAACCCTCCCGCACTCCAGTCCCCGCCCTAACGCCTGCAGTGGCCTGTGCCGGTCCAGGCAGCCATCGCCGGTCGCCCTGCCGGAATGATGGCACGAGCTCGACGCCGGCCGCCCCGTAGTCCACGTCACCCCAGGGCACCGTCGCGAACCGCGACTTCAACGACCTCGTCCGCCCCACCATCGACGGCCTCGCGAACGATGACGTCCTGGTCATCGTCAGCACCGGCAGACGTCCGTGTCTCCTCCTACCTCCCGACGACGGGCTGCTGCCCAAGACCGACGTTTTGGTCACCAACGGCGGCTACGGGGGAGTGCAGTTCGCGTGGGGTGGACGCGCTGGCGGACTTGGTGGAGACGCTGACCAGCCACGCGCCGTCGTGCGAGGTGCGGCCTCGTCATCGCCCTGGGCCGCTGCCGCGACCGCTTGCCACAACCGGCCGATTCGCGCATTCAGCGACGCCGCAAACCGGGCCAGTCCGATCAGCGCGTTCCTCTTTAGGAAAGGACCTCCCGCGCGTGCTCGCACGCGCTGATGCCGAAGAGTGCCCAGCCGATGCCCGGCCCGAGGTGAGCTAATACGCCGTAGATTCTGTAGCCGCCGATCGGGTCCGTGAGAGGGCTCGGCAGCACAGCCCACGCGAAGGCGATCGCGAGGAGAACTCCAATGAACAGCAATAGAAGGCGGCTCGGCCTGCTAACGCGTGGGTTATGCCGGGCTCCGAACGCGAGCAGGGCCAGCCCGGTCGCGGCGACAGGAAGAAAGAACGGCGGTCCCAGGGCCTGGATACTCAGGTCGATGAGCGCTGGAACGATAAGCCCGATCAGTAGCAGAACGTATCCAACCCGTGCTAGTCGGCCGATTGTCAGCGCCAGACGCGATGAGAGCACGACCAGCCCCGCCGCGATCAGCAGATTCGAAATACCGCCGAGCAACATGCCCCAGAACAGCATCGAGCCGCCCAGAACTGCGCGGTCCTCGTTTAATGAAGTCGGGCCATGCACCGTCGTGAAGATCAGCCAGAAGGCGGCCGTGAGCAGGCCACCCAATATCATCAAGATGCTCCCCCCGCCAATTCGCGCGGAGGTATCAGTTGTGCTCATGGCGCCAACAATAGACCTGCAGGTTAGGTTCACGACAGCGCCCG
The DNA here is from genome assembly GCF_000520595.1 of Arthrobacter sp. H5. Lineage (GTDB taxonomy): Bacteria > Actinomycetota > Actinomycetes > Actinomycetales > Micrococcaceae > Arthrobacter_D. The sequence continues at coordinate 63,305 of NZ_KI914979.1, read as the reverse complement.
CGGTGGCCACTGATGCTGATTTTCCGGGTGCCCTGGTAAGCGCGTACGTGCCCGTCGACGTAGAGTACCGCGGCCAGGTCCTGGTCCCTGCCGGCCTGGATTTTCAGTGCCCCCATGGACGCCAGCAATCCGGCGGCCTTGCCGGTGGCGGCCAGCTGCCCGATCCGGCGGCGGATGGTTTTGACCTCCGGCGCCCGGTCCAGGCCCAGGACCCGTCCCAGGGCGTGCGGCTCGTGGGAGTCGCTCAAAACACCCACGGATGAGTCAGGAGAGCCGGAAAACAAGACTAAATCGGGGGGTCGGAAACTGTGTGGTGCAGTTCCCCCCGGCCCCACGTTCAATCAGCACCCGCGCTTCATGACCATCCCCGACGTCGCCCAGGAGCTCACAGTTAGTGAGAGCCAGGTCCGTGTACTGCTCAAGTCGGGGGATTTACCGGCAATCCAGATCGGTGGTCGCGGGCAATGGCGCATCGCGCGTTCCAAGCTGGAGGATTACATCAGCGACGCCTACACCCGCATGGCCGAGACCAATCCGCCGCGGGGAGCTCACCGACGAAGACGGGCACTAGCCTGGGTATTTCGCAGCCGCCTCAGGTCAAATTGTATGCGATTTTGTTACCTCGCCTACGCGAATGGGTAAAAATGCTTGACGCAAAGCGTTATTTCTGTCACGTTGTATACATCATTAGATACTGACATTGACGTCACTTGGAGGACCAATGCGATCGCGATCCATCTACCGGACAGGGCTGGCAGCGTTGGTGGTCCTTCCACTTGCCGCATGTGGCGGAGGAGAAGAAACCGCCGAAGGGGAAATTCCCAGTGTCACCGTATCGGTGACACATCCTGAAGATCTGTACGGACTTCCGTGGGAAGTAGCCCGGGAGCAGGGTTTCTTCGAGGACGCCGGCGTTCAGGTCGAGGAGATCATTCCCTCGGAAGGCGGCGGAACCACGCTGCAGAACGTCGTCTCGGGCCAGCTACCCTTCGGCGAAGTGGCTACGGGTGCCATCGTCTCCGGATTCAACGAGGGAGCGCCGGTCCGGGTGATCGGTGGTGGGATCCAGTCGGTTGCCGATGTCTCCTGGGTGACGCTGCCTAATTCCGATATCGAGAGTCTGGAAGACACGGCCGATGCCATCTGGGGCTTCACCAATCCGGGATCAGTCACCGAGGCCATGAGCTTCCTGACACCCGAAGGCGCAGGACTCGATCCCACGGCGATCGACCGCACGGCAACCGGCGGGACAGGAGCGGGTATCGCTTTGCTGGAGGCCGGGGAAGTCGACCTGACGTACGCCTCACCGAGAGTAGCGATCGAGAACGCCGATACTCTGAAGGTGGTCGGCAGCAGCTCCGACGTAGTCCCGTTATATCAGCAGACGATGATCATCAGCAGCCGCGACTACGCCGAAGAGAATCCCGAAACCGCCAAGGCCGTCCTTCAGGGGTACTCGGATGCTGTCCAGTGGATCACCGACAATCCAGAGGAGGCCGCGGAGTTCTGGGCAGGGCTCGCCGACCTCGAGGTCGACGCCGCTCAGGGCATCCTCGACGATGCCCTCGCCGCGGATCACTGGGGCGTTGCCTACAATCCCGAGGCACTCGAGGCAGCCGAGAAGGCTCTCGCCTATACGGACGATCTCGACGAGGTCAACTGGGACGAACTGCTCACCGACGAGTTCCTTCCCGAGGGTGAGAAGGGCACGATTCCGTAGCCTCGGTATGACGCGATGACCCTCGATGAGGGTCATCGCGTATCACCGGTTCCGACAGCAGAACTGAATTCCAAGGGGAATGTATGGGTGCGAAAGTAGAGCTCCAGGACGTCGACCGCGTGTATGGGGATGTCCAGGCGCTGGGTCCCACGAATCAGGTGCTCGAGCCGGGTACCTTCACCACACTTGTGGGTCCCAGCGGTTGTGGGAAGTCCACACTGCTGGACATCATCGCGGGCCTGAACAAGGGGAACGGCGGGCAGGTCCTCATCGATGGAAGCCCCAGTACGGGGCCGCGCCGGGAAACCGGCGTGATCTTCCAGGAAGCGGCAGTATTGCCGTGGCGCACTGTCCTGGACAACGCGGCCTTCGCGCTCGAAACCCAGAAGGTCCCAGCAAAGGAACGCCGCGAGATCGCCCGCGAGGTACTCCAGCGCGTGGGCCTCTCACACTTCGTCAACCACTATCCCCACCAGCTTTCCGGGGGGATGCGGCAGCGCGTCGCAATCGCGCGCGTGCTCAGTACCAATCCCGACCTGATCCTCGCGGACGAGCCCTTCGGTGCCCTCGACGAACAGACCCGTGTGGTGCTTGGACTGGAACTGCTCAATGTGGTTCGGCAGGGCGGTGCCACTGTCCTCTTCGTCACCCACAGCATCCAGGAAGCAGCCCTCCTCTCTGACCGCGTCCTCGTCATGGGAGCCCGGCCTGGAAAGATCCTCCTTGACCTCAACGTGGACCTGCCGCCAGACCGGGATCCCACCATGATTGGGTCTCCAGTGGCGACTGCGCTGGTAGAGCAGATCTGGACGGTCCTCAAGAGTGAGGCCCAGCGAGCCATGGCCGAGCAGGGCCCGCGGCCGTGAGCACTGAACGGGTGACGACCGAGCCGTCCAGCACTGTGGAGAGCAGCGACAAACCGAAAACCGTTCGTGAACGTCGGCTCGGCCTCACGGTGCGCGGCTGGACCATCATCGGCGCCCTCCTGACCGTCCTTTTTCTGGAACTGGCACCAAGGCTCGGCCTGGTGGACTCGTTTTCCCTCGTTCCGCTGAGCGCGATGGTGGTGCGGGCTTTAGGTTTGCTGATCGATGCTGAATTTCTCAGCCAGGACCTGGCGCCATCCCTGCTGTCCATCCTCGTGGCGTTCATCTTCGCCGTCGTCTCGGGTGTCCTGATCGGGCTCCTCGTCTGGCGGTTCGACTGGGCGCGGAAAACACTCGATCCCTGGCTGGCCACCTACTACGCCATTCCCACGTTTGCCCTGTATCCCTTGCTCGTGGCACTCCTCGGCATCGGGTTCGTTCCGATCGTGCTGCTGGCCACACTGTTCGCCGTCGTCGCCATGATCAGCTCCACAGTCGACGGTCTCGACGGCATCCCCCGGTCCGTCCTCCGGCTTGCGGCGGTGCTGCAACTGGACCCGATCCAGCGCACCTTCAAGGTGTTGCTGCCGGCAGCCCTACCGCAGATCAGCGTGGGTCTGCGGCTCGCTCTGTCCTACAGCCTCATCATGGTGCTGGCAAGTGAATTCGTCCTCTCGACCAGCGGGCTTGGGCACTTCATTTCCAATGCCTACAACGATTTCGCGATCACCGACATGTACGCCGGGGTGCTCCTGGTCTTTGTCCTCGCCCTCGGGTTGAACTTCGCATTCGCGGCAGCCCTCCGGCCACAATCGAAGCGAGTCCTCTCATGAGCCTCTCGACCGCCGCGGCCCCGCGCACCCCCATCAGCAGATCGCGCGGACTCCTCGTGTCGCTCGGCTGGATACTCATCCTGCCCGCGATCATCCTCATCGGTTGGGCCATTCTTGCGGCGATCGTCGACAGCGTGGTGTTCCCCGGTCCGTTGCAGTCGCTCGCCCGGCTCGGTGAGGACCTGTCCGAACCTGGATTCCGGCAGAGCATCGTGTCCACCGTGACACTGCTCCTCGCGGGGTGGTCGCTCGCCGTCGTCGTGGGGACACTCGTCGGCTTCGCCCTCGGCCTGTCCTCATTCTGGTCCGCGGTCTTCGAAACCCCCCTCTTCGCGCTGTACAGCATTCCCAAGGTCACCCTGTATCCGGTGTTCCTGCTGTTCCTCGGCATCGGAGACGCCAGCCGCCTGACCTTCGCCTTCTTCCACGGGGTGTTTCCCATTGCACTGCTCGTCATGGCCGCGACCCGCTCAATGGACAAGAATTTCCTCAAGCTCGCCGATGTCCTCGTGCTGCCCTGGTACACCCGGCTGCGGCTGATACTGATCCCCGCACTGCTTCCGTCGATCGTCACCGCCGTCCGCATTGCCTTCGGACTCACCCTGTTGGGCCTCATCCTTGCCGAGATGTTCTCTGCGCAAAGCGGCCTGGGACGGGAGCTGGTGTCCAACGTGGCGAACGTCAGAGTGGATCACATCGCCGGACAGGTGGTCTTCATCGCCATCCTCGCGGTCATCCCTGGATTCGCGCTGAGATGGGGCGAGAAACGGATCACGCGGCGTTACGGTAGCTGACTTCGCAGCGCCACACGCAGCACCGCGGAGGTGGCGAGCATTCGCGGGATCATGATCCTGAACGGTTCGAGGAGCTTGCGATCGCGGTCATCGTCGAGCGGTTGTACCGGCTCGGGCCAGTGCGAGGCAGACCAGGTGGCGGTGGCTCTCACCGAGCGCTCGCACCGGTCCAAAGCGCCGGATGCCGCTGCCTCGGTCACGGCCGTCTCGATCCACCCGAGCAGGCCCGGGTCATGGCCGACATGGCGGAAGAGGCTCGGTACGGCCCGTCCTCCCGGTTCGAT
>NZ_KI914979.1:40760-58708 GCF_000520595.1 Arthrobacter sp. H5 | reverse complement strand
CTCCCGGTTCGATCAACCGGGCCAGCCGGAGCACCGACTCCCTCGCCACGGTGTCCATGTCCTTCACCTCGAGCATCGGCGGAAGCTGAGCCGCATCTATTCCCGTCGGTGAGCCACCCTCCGGGAGCTCCGCCGTGGACAGCAGCGGGGAGGACGAGTCGCCGGACGCGCCCTCCAGGAGCAGGGCGACCACGACGGCATTGCAGGAGTTCCCGGAATCGTAAACACTGAGGAGCCGCCGGAGCGTTGCGGCCTGCTCGGCGTCGATGGGCGAGCTTCCGGGCACAGGAGGCGCGATGAGTCCGCCGACGTCCGACCTCGAGTCGGCGGACGTGCCTGTGCCGGCGAGGTTGCTGTCATCGAACATCAGGCGTCGTAGCGCTCGGGGCCCGATTCGGGCCAGCCCGGGCCGAACACGCTCCCAGCAGTCTCGGAGGCGGCGTGGGTCCTCGCCGAGCCGCCTGTACAGCAGGTTCGGAAACGGCATGCCGGTGAGTTCACTGATGTCGGCGAATATCGCGTCACGGCCGACATGGACGGGATCAATGTCGGTCATGACGCGCTCCCGCAGCGTTGCGTGCCGCAAGAATGTGGGTGCGCATGATCGCTTCGGCCCACTCGCCGTCCCTTGCACGGGCGGCGGCAACAAGTTCGGCGTGGTGGAGCATGCTCCGGTTCAGTGCTTCGGGGCTGTACTTCCGAAAGGTATGGGCTACGACGGCCGGTCGCATGAGGGTCTGGAGCGCTGTCGCGAAGTGCCGGTTGCCACATCGATCGACAAAAAGGCCGTGGAACGCGCTGTTGAGTGCGCTCAGGGAGTCCAGTTGGCCGGATCGGACCGCTTCCTCCATGGCAGCAGCCAATTCGGCGAGGCGGTCCACGTCCTGATCCGTCAATCGAGGTACCGCCAGCAAGGCCGCATGCGGTTCGAAGCCTGCACGGACGTCGTAGAGCCCCGCGACGTCGTCGGGCGTGAACGACACCACCTGTGCGCCCTTGTTGCGGCTGATCTCCACCATGCCTTCGGCGGAGAGCCGGTTGAGCGCCTCCCGGATCGGGGTGCGGCTGACGCCGATCCGTTCAGCCAATGTCTTTTCCCGAAGCCAGGACCCCGCGGCGAGTTCGCCGGAAGTGATGAGGGCCCGCACCTGGGCGTATGTACCTTCGTCCAGCTCGCGGTCGCGGGGAAGCGGGGGGTGAGTCTCCATGGCGTTTACCGTATCCCTCTTTCCGGAGTCGCGGTCAGGCGGTCGTGGGCCAACGGGCGGCGGCGAGGTCGTTCCGTGTTCCGCCGCGGGAAACGAACGACGCCGACGGCCGTCCGGTGAGTTCGACGATGCGTTCCGACACTGCCATGTACTTCGTGAGGTCGATGCCAGTGTCGATGCCGAGCCCATCGCACAGGTGGATGATGTCCTCTAGGGCGGCATTGCCGAGTACTGAAGGGTCACCCGGAAACCAGAGGTCGCCGCCCAGACCTGCGAATGATCCCTCAAGCCACGTAACGCCGGCCATCATGCACGCCAGTGCGTTCGCCGGCGCGAATCCGTTGCGGTTGTGCAGGTGCGCCCCGACATCGAGGTGCGGGTGGAGACGGCGTACCTCGGAGACGCCGTCGTACATCTCTCCGGGATGCTCCTCTCCGGAGGTTGCCGCCAGGTAGATGCCGGCGGCGCCCGCGTCCACGGCTGCGTCGACGACCCGGAGGCGTTCCGCCCCGGTCACCGGTCCACGCGCCGGAGCGAAGAACGCGCAGGCAACAGCGACGACAAGCCGTAGATCCGAAGCCTGGGCGAGCGCACCGATTCGGGCAAGATCCGCGAGGATCTCGTCGACCGTGAGCCCCTGGTTGCGGAGGCTCACTTCCTCATCAGCTGAAACGACGATGACGAGCTCGTCGAGGCCGCAGTCCACTGCACGCTCGGCGCCGCGGAAATTCGGTGCCAGTCCGCGGTACCGGACTCCGGGGACGCGCGGCACATCTGCCATGACGTCGGCCGCGTCGGCCAGTTGGGGGAGGACTTTCGGGTGGGCGAAGGAGACCGCTTCAATCTCCCGCACCCCTGCCTCGATGAGCATGTGGATGAGCTCGACCTTGTTCCCGGTGGGCAGCGTTTCCGGCACCGACTGCAGTCCGTCGCGCAGGCCTACCTCCACGAGCCGGATGGCGGATGGAAGCTGGGGGATGCTCATGTGACATTCCGCCCACGCAAGGCCGCCAGAGCGGCGGGGTCGACGCCGATCTCCGCGAGGACCTCCTCCGTATGCTGTCCCAGCTCCGGGCCCGGCCATCGCACGGTCCCGGTGGTGCGGCTCAATCTTGGAAAGACATTCTGCATGGCGACCGGGCCGAGTACGGGGTGGTCGACACTGGTGATCGACTCCCGGGCCTGGTACTGCGGGTCGGCGAGCATATCGACGGGTCGGAAGATCTTCCCGGAGGGCACCCCTGACTCTTCAAGGGCGGACTCGAGGTCCTCGGCGTCGTAGGCCGAGGTGTAGTCCGCAATGATTCCGTCGAGCTCAGCCTGCCGCTCGCCGCGAGCGCCGTGCGTGGCGTACCGCGGGTCCTCGGCAAGGTCAGGCCGGCCGATGGCTTTCGCGAGCCGGGAGAAGACGGTGTCCTGGTTGGCCGCGATAAGGATCCACTTGCCGTCCTTGGTGGGGTACACGTTACTGGGGGCGACGTTGGGCAGAATGGCTCCCGTGCGCTCACGCTGGTAACCGGAGATCTGCCACTCGGGGACGAGGGATTCCATCACCCCGAGCACCGCCTCATAGATTGCGGAGTCCACGATCTGCCCGCGGCCGCTGACCTCCCGTTCACGGATTGCGGCCAGGGCGCCGATGGCGGCGAAGAGGGCGGCCAGGGTGTCACCGATCGAAATGCCGACGCGCGACGGCGGCGTGGAGGGATCCCCCACCACATAGCGGAGCCCGCCCATCGCCTCACCGATCGCGCCGTAGCCGGCGCGCTGCGAGTACGGCCCATCCTGCCCGAACCCGGAGACCCGGACCATGATCAGCCCGGGGTTGTGCTCCTGCAAGACGTCGTATCCGAGGCCCCACCGTTCCATGGTGCCGGGCCGAAAGTTCTCAATGACGATGTCAGCGGTGGCGATGATCTGCCGCGCCAGGTCCTGGGCTTCGGGCTCCCGCAGGTTGAGGGTCACCGAGCGCTTGTTTCGGCCCACGATCGTCCACCACAGCGACTGCCCCTGCGGAAGTTGACGGCCCCACTGTCGCAGCGGATCGCCCTTCTTCGGGTCCTCGATCTTCACGACGTCGGCGCCCAGGTCTCCGAGCATCTGCCCACAGAACGGGCCTGCCAGGAGTTGCCCCATCTCGACCACGCGGAGCCCGGCGAGAGGACCGTCGGCGGGAGGAGCAGCATGGGGAGCTGTCACGGCGTAGCCTCCAGAATGGTGGGGAATCAAAAGTGCCACTCATCGAACAAGTAACGTATACAACTTCTCAGAAGTGGACCGGCGCGTCAAGGGTATCGCGGCCATTTTGGTGCATTTTGTATGCAACCTGAGATCCTGCCTGGATTTGTCCCGCCCGGGTCTCGGTCGTATCAACGGGCATTCCGCCACGTCGGAAACGGGTCGACCGCCCGAACCGACATGGCGCACTGGAGCCGACCTTGCCGGATCGTGGACCACATCCTCCATGGAATCAGGAGCCCGCCGAGGGACTAGGAGTGAGCGACGGGCCAAGCAGTGGTGGTTATTTCGCCTCCGCGGTGGGGTGGAGGTCGGTCGCTTCGAGCAGTAAAGACTCGATCTTCGCCGTCAGGACCCCGTCCGCTTCGGATGCCGATTTCGCGTCAATCCACCGCTGATCGGCGCCGAAGGCTTTCCAGTTCGCCTTCGGATCCCCCTCGTGCTTGAGGAGGTAGATCAGGACGTCCGGCGTGCCGACCGGCGTCCAGTAACCGAGGCTCGTCATGCCGTGCTCGGTGAAGAGGTCAATGGTGGATTCACGGAACCGCTCAATCAGGGCGTCCATCTTGCCCGGGGCAGCGGTGTAGGTGCGCAGTTCGTGTGTCAATGTGTCTCCTCGTAGTAATCGGCGTTATCGGCCGTTGGTGCTTGATAGGTCGTCAGCCAGGCGCAGTAGCTCGGCTCCCAGCTGGCGTGCGCGGCTGGCCGCAGATCCGGGTGCTTCCCCGGGTGGCGCGGGCGTTGTCGATCGAAACAGTCCGCCCGGGCCGCCGTCGTTCCCTCGATGGCCGGTACTCGGTGGCGTGCCGGGATCCTTCACGACGCCGATATCGAACACCACATGATCGGGATGATGCCAGGTCGAGAACACTTCGACGGGCCGCCCGTCCTGGTCGTAGCTCGTCCCCTCCAGCAGCAGGACCGGCGACGCCGGGACCGGTCCGTCCACCAGGGCGAGACCGGTTTTAGCGCAGGTCCGCATTAACCGATGAACCCGTCGTCGACCATCGCGGCGGCTGCAGTTGCCGTTTCACGGTACTTATCGCCGCGGATGGAATCGATGGGTGAATCGTGGTCGAGCCAGGGGTTAGCCCCGATGAACCACATACGTGCCACATGTTCACCTTCTGCTTCGGAAACAAGGATCCATTGGGCGTAGGCGAACTGAAGGCGTTTCACCGCGGATGGGTTAGGGGTGGGGCCGTCTTGCTGTGCCCACTTGTAGCTGATCTTGCGGTCTTTGCTACCAGCTAGTGCGGCGACGAGGGTTGCACCAAGGGCGGCATTCAAGCGTCGGACAATCTCACGGATCCCGAGTCTGGCTGTCCGGGCGTGTGCTGTTCCTGTAGTGGTTGCGATACTCATGATCTGTTGGCTCCCTGTTGACAGCTACCAATCTACCCTGTTTCCCCTATAAAGCGACAGTAAATCTACTCATCGTCAAATCTACTCATCGTCGACCACTACCGACGGGGACAAATCCACCGGCCGACGTAGTGGGATGTTATCGGCGATTTGGCCTCCTAAGTGGAAGCGGATCGTTGCACAGGCGCGACTCGATGGACCCCGAGACCTATCCACGAACGTTGCAGTACCTACGCTGACTGCAGGAATATCCGGCCACTACTTCTTGCCTGATCGCCTACTCATCCGGGGCGGCAGGCACTACGCCGACGCCGCTATAAGTTAAACCCCCGTACTACCCCATCATGCTGTACGGCGTCCTCGCCATCGCCAGCAACCACGGCCTGACTTGGCACCTCTAGATGTCCCGCAGCGAAGCGGCTTGAGCAATCACTGGACACATAAACACAAGGGACTGCCCCCAATGCCCTCAACTACGCACTGATTTGCCCTGGCCTCCGCGGGGTTTCCCAGGGTGATTCATACCTCCGGTACCGCTTTGATGCTTCCAGGTGGGAGAAAGGTTAGCGGGCACGGGCTGGAAAACATGCCGGTTCTTGTCGGCGTTTAGGGCGTGTCTGTTAATTGTGTACTCGGTGGAATGTCAGTGTTGCGGTGAGTAGGAGGCCGCCGAGGAATGTGGTGGCATATTTGTCGAAGCGGGTGGCGATGCCGCGCCAGTGTTTGAGCCGGTTGAAGCCGCGTTCGACGGTGTTGCGGTCTTTGTAGATGGCCGGGTCGAATGATGGCGGCCGGCCGCCTGGCGGTGTCCTGCCTGCCAAAGCGTTAGCCCGAGATTGTGCAGTGCGTTCGGTTCGCCGGCGGCGACGGCTCGACGGAGCAGTTCGATTTCGTCGGCGGCACGGCCCTTTGTCCCATAAAGGTTCGATAGCGGGATGAGCACGTCGATGCGGCCCTCGCCCAAGTGGCGTTCGAGGAGTTCAATCGACTCGTCAACCTCCAGCTCTCCACTCAGTACGAGCTCGACGGCAGCTTCAGGGTTCTTCTCTTTTGCCTCCAGCAGGATTCTCAGTGCGGTGTTCTCGGCTCCGAGGGTACGGTACGCGCGGGACAGGCGCACCGGCACGTATGGATGATCACCTGCTCGTTCGAACCAGGTGATGGCTGTCTTTGCATCGTTGAGTTCAAAGTAAATCTGTCCGAGTGTCAGGGCAGCATGCGGGTCGTCGGACTCGTAGGCCTGCTCGAGAAGAGGAATGGCCTGCTTGAGCTTGCCTTCGCCCCACAGGAAGGAACCGTAATTTAGTAGAGCGTCGGTAACACCTGCGTCAATCGCCAGCTGATAGAGCAGCTCGATCGCTTCCGCTTTTGAGATCCGCCGGAGGTCATTGGCTGCGTTATACAGCGTTTCCGGTTCGAGTTCGGCGTCCTCGATCGTTTGGCGGAAGCTCAGCTTCCCGTCATTTTCTTCCTGCGCGGTGTTCACCGCTCTAACCTTCCACAGCTCCGCGAGCTGCATGAGAAGGACACGGACGAAAAGAGCCTCAACCGGCCCCCGCGCTGAGGGATCGGTGGGTTCGCCCTTACTTAGTCGGCGCAGCTTTAGGATGCAGTAATGAGCTCTCGGAATATCCTGTCGCTGCGGACTCAGGACCCGGAGTTAGTCGAGGTGACTTTTGGGCGCGAGACGCGTCGGTATCAACAAAGAGAGAGTAACCGGTTGGACATCGTCATCGACGGCCGGCCCGTGCGTTCCTGGGTGCGGGACTGGGAACAGCCCGAGTGGGAGCACGAAATACCGACACTGGACTTCGTCACCCAACTCTCCCGGTCTTCACCTCGCGAAGCAAAGCAACAAATAGACCAGTTGCGAGGACCCCGACCAGGCCACGAGCCAGTGACGGCCGAGCTGCTGTGTTGCCCCGCTTGCTTCGACATATCGGACGGGATTCTCGCAGTAGAAATCAGCCGCACCGAAGACACCGTAACGTGGCAACGATTCGGCTGGATCGATGAGGACGAGGCCACCACGGCGGACGCACTAATCCCCAATGCGAGCCAGTTCGCGTTCGATGCATCAGCATACGACCACGCATTGAACGAGGCTCAAGCCGCTCTATCCGGGAACTTCCTCACAGATTGGCGGAAACGATACCGGCGGCGGGGCCCGCAGCAGCCGGGAGATTACTGATGGGCCGCCACCAGCGAGGTGATGGGCGGCGGCGCGCCACCTCAAGGTTCAAGGTCATCCGAATGGCAGCCGGTGCGGCCGACCTCTGCGACACTGCCATCGAATACGTTTCCGCGCTCATTCACCCAGAAGCAGTCTCCTTCCTGCCGCTTGACCCACCCTCCACCTCATCCGGCATCAGTCCTCGTCGAATGCGCTTGGCGTGGAGGAAAGCTATACGCATGGCCAGCATCGAGTCTCTACCAAAAGAACCATGGGCTGAGCATCGCATCGGCGTGATCGTTAGCGGCGCAAAAGCTGAACATTTTGTTGCCGCTCGTCCTAGTTCACCCGGGTCCTACGACATATTGCTGTCAAGGCGAATAAATCCCCGCGGACACTGCTCGCTCCACAGGGACACAGCACAGGCAGTGCTTGAACAAGCCACAGACCTGGGCCTCGTCCGATGGCTGCCAGTGGGCATCCACGCTGACGCGATAACGAGCACCCATTTCCGACGCGCAACCGAATCCACCGACACTCTCACGACGCTCACCCACTAGGAGTCGATCCTTCACCGCGCACTTCCCATGGGGTGCGGTGAAGGATCGCTGCCGGACCAGGACCGGATAATTCCACTTGAGCATCCTTCTGCTTAGACCCCTCCAAGGGGCAAGCTAGGGGCATGCCGCATTTACCGAGTAGGCGTTACCCACACCCGTTCCAGATTTGGATAGGAATCATCGTGGGGGTTTGTTTGATCCTCCCACCTCTGTTGCGGCTAGAGGAGGAGGGCTGGACGGGCATCAACATATTCTTCGTTGTCGCAGGTTCAGGGATAACAGCAGTTTGGGTCGTACTTGCCGTCCTGCGAATACGGGCGAGACGGCATGAGGTTAGGACGAGCAGTACTGGATCCGCATCGGAACCGATCAGTCCTTCAGAATGAAGTCGCGATGACTCATCGAAGCCAACTACTGCCGAGAGGCCGCAGGTGGAGGATCCGTTGCCAGCAATCCGCCTGCGGACGGCCGGTTCCTTCTTCTTATACGACTCGGTGTCTCGAAACCTCTGTGTCTCGAATCCCATGTGTTTCGACACACTGAGGTTACGAGAAGCCTGACATGCGAAGCAGGCTGCAATGGGTGAGCCGGTCAGGAGGCCGCAGGCTCCGCGGTCAAGCTCGGGTGGAGATCCGGTGCTTGCCAGGGATGTTTAGGGCAGACTGGTGGCGTGAGCGGAATCCGGTGGGTGCTGCACGTCGATCTCGACCAGTTCATCGCGGCAGTCGAAGTGCTCCGGCGGCCGGAGCTTGCTGGCAAGCCGATCATTGTCGGCGGTCGGGGCGACCCCACCGAACGAGCTGTGGTGTCGACCGCATCCTACGAAGCCAGGGCGTTTGGCGTGGGTTCCGGAATGCCCTTACGCATTGCCGCCCGGAAAGTGCCCGACGCTGTGATCCTGCCGGTCGATCAGGAGGCTTACCTCGCGGCGTCTGAAGCGGTGATGGCTGCCCTGCGCGTGCAGCCCGGCGCCACCGTGCAGGTGCTGGGTTGGGATGAGGCCTTTGTAGGCATTGAGACAGAGAATCCGGAAGCCTACGCCCAACAGGTGCAGGCCGCTGTCCTGGAGCGAACGCAGCTGCATTGCAGCGTGGGCATCGGCGACACCCTGGTCCGAGCCAAGGTTGCCACCGGTTTCGGCAAGCCAGCCGGCGTCTTCCGTCTCACTGCCGGAAACTGGCTCGACGTCATGGGCAGCCGGCCCACCAAGGACCTGTGGGGCGTCGGAACCAAGGTGTCCGGCCGGCTCGCCAAACTCGGCATCAACACCGTCGCCGAGCTCGCCGGATCCGACCCCCAAGACCTGGTCCCGGAGTTCGGGCCCAAGATGGGTCCCTGGTACGCGGAGCTCGGACGCGGGGACGGCGCCAGCGTTGTGGACGACACCCCGTGGGTTGCCCGCGGGCATAGCCGGGAGACCACCTTTCAGCGCGACCTGACCGAGCCTGCCCAGGTGGACGACGCCGTGAGGGAGCTGACAGCGCGTGTCCTGGAGGATGTTGTGGCCGAAGGACGGCCCGTGGTTGGGCTGACCCTCAAGGTTCGGTACGCGCCGTTCTTCACCAAGACCCACGCAAAGAAAATTCCCGAAACATTCGACCGGGACGTGATCCTCGCGCGTGCCTTGGGCCTCGCAGCCGGAATTGAAGCGGGCCGTCCAATCCGCCTCCTCGGCCTACGGGCCGAAATGACAATGCCCGACGACGCACGAAAGGGACATACTCCGACGCGCGGCGGATGGTGACGGCGTCGCTGCCGTGTAAGACGGGGTTCGACAAGGCTTTAGAAATTAGTGTTTGGAATCCCGCCCCCAAGAAAGTGACCTGGCTTGCGGAGTGCGCCATATGCAGAAAATCCTGTTCCTTACCATTGGTTATCCGATTAACGTCGCCTGACAGCCCCGTTTGCTGCGATGCTTCTTCGCAGCGGGAGCGCATCAAGTTCGGAGATTGAGCATCTAACTGCCCAACCGAAAAGCATCGCCCTGGCCGAACTCGGCGTCAAGGCTGGCCACAACGCCAGACTCATCGTCGCCAATACCCGGGCAATGGAAGCTGCCATAGCGCTATCCGTAAAACTGGACTGCGAAGCCGTCCTCGCCATGCAGAATGCCCTTCTCGGAGACACCCATCCCGAGTACACGGGCAAGTGGCGCGAGCAGCAGGTTTGGGTTGGCGGCGGAATGTCCAACAGCCCTCACCCCGCGTCGTTTGTGCCACCCCATCACCACCGCATCCCACAACTCATGAACGACTTCGTATCGTTCGCCGGCCGAGCCGACATGCCCATACTTCCGCAGATTGCCGTTGCTCACGCCCAGTTCGAGACGATTCACCCATTCCCAGACGGCAACGGGCGAACCGGACGCGCAATAGTTCACTCGATGCTGCACCGATTGGGCATCACTCGGAACGTCACCATTCCAGTTTCCGCGGGACTTCTCCAGAACACCGCTGGCTACTTCGACGCGTTGACTGCCTACCGCAAAGGCAACGTCGCCCCGATAGTCGATGTTTTCTCCTGGGCGTTCGTTTCAGCATTGGCCAATGGCCGAGCGCTGATCGTTGATCTGGAAGCCTTTCGTAGCTGGGCCGGAGCAACCACTTCAGCACGCCGTGGTTCCGCTGGCTGGCGCACGATCGAATACCTACTGAAGCAGCCGGTGATTGACGCCAACTCGGTTGCATCGGAGCTGGGGGTGACCACGCAGAACGCTCAGCTCGGCATCGATCGGTTGGTCCGTGACGCAATACTTCATCCCAGCGGTGAGGGCCGACGCAATCGCCGGTACGAGGCACGGCCTGCGCTGGCCGCCGTCGACGCGTTTGCCAAGCGGGCACGACGGCCTCCCGGGCAATGATTGCTCATCCGACAAGACCCCGCTGCTGGGTCAATACAGCTAAGCTTCGCCGGATGGCCGCACAGCCTGCACCGCGTTGATGAGGTGCTCGGCCCCTGGACGCTCGCATCACCCCGCCGGTTCAGCCCGCTTTGCCTTGCGCAGCAGCTTCGGCAGCACAGCCGGGAGCACCAGCACCGCGAGAGCCACAACCAGCAGCCCCACCGTCAGCGGTCGCGTGAAGAAAACCGAAAAGTCATTCTGGCTGATCGAGAGCGCACGCCGTAGCTGGGTTTCCATCATCGGACCAAGAATAGCGCCCAGGACGGCGGGTGCAACCGGGAAGTCGTACACGCGCATGAAGAAGCCGGCAACGCCTATCGCGCACACAATCATCATGTCCGTGATGCTGCCGGAGAGGCTGTAGACGCCCAGGATGCCGAACACCAGAATGCCCGTATACAGCAGCGTTTTGGGGATGGAAAGAATTTTGATCCACACCTTCACCAGCGGAAGGTTGATCACCAGCAGCATGATGTTGCCGATGAACAGGCTGGCAATCAGTGTCCACACCAGATCCGGCGAATTCTCAAACAGTTGCGGCCCGGGCTGGATGTTGTAGATCTGGAAGGCGCTCAGAATGATCGCAGCAGTAGCGGACGTCGGAATGCCGAGGGTGAGCAGCGGCACCAGTACTCCGGAGAAAGACGCATTGTTTGCGGCCTCCGGCCCTGCCACACCCTCGATGGCGCCCTTGCCGAACTCCTCCTTGTGCTTGGACAGCCGCTTCTCCAGGTTGTAACTCAGGAAGGTGGGAACCTCGGAGCCACCGGTTGGCATGGATCCGAAGAAGAAGCCCAGGAATCCGCCGCGGATCCACGGTTTCCAGACCCGTTTCCGCTCCGCCTTATTCAGCCAGATCCGGCCGGAAAACTCCACCGCTTGTTCCTTGGCGTACTGCAGCCGCGCCAACCCATACAAAGCCTCACCTATTGCGAAGAGACCGATCACCACAATGATGATGTCAATCCCGCCCAGCAACTGCGCCGAGCCGAACGTGAAGCGCTGTTGCCCGGTCAAAAAGTCCAGTCCCACCAGGCCCACAAACAGTCCTGCGAAGAGGCTCACCATGCCGCGGATAATCGAGGTGCCCACCAGTGCCGTGACACTGACAAACGCCAGCACCATCAACGCAAAGTAGTCAGTGGCCTGGAAACTCTTGGCCAGATTGGCCACCAACGGTGCCAGGAAGGTCAGCCCCAGAGTGGAAATGATGCCCGCGGTGAAGGATCCCATGACGGCGGTGGCCAGCGCGGGCCCGGCACGGCCGGCCTTCGCCATCGGATAGCCGTCGATAGCTGTCGCCACGGACCCGGCTTCGCCCGGTGTATTGAGCAGGATGGACGTGATCGCCCCGCCGTACAGGGAACCGTAGTAGATACCGGCGAAGATGATCAGCGCACCGGTGGGATCGAAACCGTAGGTCAGCGGCAGCAGCAGGGCCAGAGCCAGCGCCGGCCCAATCCCAGGAAGCACCCCCACGAGGGTGCCGATCGTGACGCCGATTGCCGCGTACAACAGATACTGCGGTTCCAGCGCATTGGCGAAGCCGCCCAGCAGGTCAGCGAAGACGTCCATGGATCAGAGCACCGTTTCGAGTAGCCCGCCAGGCAGCCGCACGCCCAGCAGTTCCGTAAAACCAAAGTAGACGCCGGCGGAAAACAGCACCGCGATAATCACATCCCGGATCAGCCTGCGGCTCCCCGCCACCCAGGCGATCCCCACAAAGAACACGGTTGTGGCAATGATGTAGCCCAGCGGATCCAGCAGCGCTGCGTAAATGACCAGCGCAACAACCACGGTCCACAGCGTCCGCCAATGGGTGTCCGTGTGCTCTGCGGCCGCCTGTTCAAACAGTGCCTGATCAGGTTTCAGCGTGGCCCGGACCAGGAAGGCCAGTCCGAAGCCCACCAACCCGATTCCCACGATCATCGGAAAGAAGCCGGGCTGCTGCGGCCCAAAGCCGCCATTGATCGAGACCCGGACGGCGTCGAAGAGCACCACCGCTGCACCCAGCAAAATAACGACGGCGGCAATTTTAATCCCAAGTTTCCCCGCCCCAGGCTTGATCACCGCGGGCGAAGCATGCCCCGATCCAGCTGACGAATCATCGTGTGACTCAGCGGGCGAACCGTCAGGAAGCCCGGAAGGCCCGGAATCTGGACTGGGCATCACCCAACGATTCCCAGGTCCGTCAGCGTCTGGGTAATGTCTTCAGTTTCCGTCTCAATGTAAGCGCTGAACTCCTCGCCGGTGAGCAGGAAGTCGTCCCAGTTGTTGCTCTCCAGGGTCTCCTGCCATTCAGGTGTGTCATGCATCTCCTCGACCATCGCCACCACGGCATCGCGCTGTTCGTCGGAAATCTCCGGCGGAGCCACAAGGCCTCGCCAGTTGGCAATGGAGACCTCATACCCGGATTCAATGATGGTGGGCGCGTCTACGCCTTCAATGGGTTCCTCACTGGACACCGCAAGAAGTCGCATCTCGCCGGCGTCGATCTGGTCCTGGAATTCAGCGAGCCCTGATGCCGCAGCGGTCACGTCGCCGGACAAAATGGCCGGCGTCAGCTCGCCGCCGCCGGAGTATGGAATGTAGTTGATGTCCGCCGGGTCTATTCCCACTGCGTCCGCCAGTTGCGCCACAAGGATCTGATCAACGCCACCCACTGAACCGCCGCCCCAGGCAACGCCGCCCGGGTCAGCTTCAAAGGCATCCATGAGCTGCTCCAGCGTCTCGTACTCGGAATCCGCCGGCACCACAATGGCGTCATACTCCGCTGTCAGCCGCGCAATGGGGGTGGTGTTTCCCAGATTGACCTGTGAATCGGTCTGCTCAATTGCACCGACCAGAATCTTCCCGATCACCATGAGCTGGTGCGGATCCCCTGCATTCTCACCAACAAACTGGGTCAGCCCCGCCGTTCCCGATGCACCCGGCACGTTGTAGACCTCAGCGCCGGTCTCGACCACCCCACCCTCGTCAAGGGAGCGCCCAATGGAACGGGCGGTCTGATCATATCCACCGCCGGGATCGGCCGGAGCCATAATCTCGATGGCCTGGCTGGGGTATTCCTCCGCCGAACCGCCCCCTTCGCCGGAATCACCGCCGCAGCCGGTCAGCACCAGCAGAGAAGCTGCCAAGGGCACTCCCCACCGCATTAATCGGGGTTGCCGTGACCTTTTGGATCCTGAAATCGTCATTGAATTCATCCCTGTTCTTTGCGTTATGCCTGACTCCACGGGTGCCTTAGTTCTACCAGCCCGGCCAACGCGTTGTACACCGTATGGGGCATCGATTCGGGAACAATGATTCACACCGGCACCGAACGCGCGGTGGGGAAAGCGGGCGTCTCAACCCCGCCGTCGTCGTAATTGCCGCCAAAATCCGGCAGCAACCAGTGCGAGTCCGCCCGCCGTCGCAGCGAAAACGCCCCCCACACCGGCAGCAGCGGCTACCAGTCCCACCCCGGCAGGGATGGCCGATTGTCCAAACCGGTTGGCACTTAGCCGCAGGGCCAGCCAGGTTCCGCGGGTGCCGGGAGGCGAGGCCAGCGAAATTACTGTCATGGTGAGTGGTTGCCCAATGCCCAGTGCGACGCCGGCCAGTGCCAGTACTGCACCCATCGCCGGCACAGGCAGCGGCAGGGCCAGCAACCCCACGTTCAGCGCGGACAACGCCGTGGACGCGACAATCAGTTCCGCACGCCCAAACCTGGCGACCATGGAGCCGAGAAAGAGCCTGGAGGCCATCGTGGTCACAGCACGCACGGTCAGCAGGAGCCCGACGGCGGCAGCAGGAATCCCGCGCTCCACACCCAGGGCGGGAAGGTAGACGGCAATGAGGTCCACCGCGCCGAGGACCATCATGCTCACCAGCATGGCGCCCATCAACTGGCGGCGCGCCTCCGGTCCCGTGCCCGCGATAGCTTGCTTGAGGCTGGCGGGCCGTGCAGGCCCGGCCGGGCCATCGCCGGACGTGCGGCGGATCAGAACGGCGGTGAGGATGAGCATCAGCACGCTGGAAACGGTGCAGGCTCCGAAGAGCGCCCGGGTGTCCGGCACAATCTGGTCGCCGCCAAACGCAATGATGAACAACGGTCCCAGCGCTTGTCCGGCTGATCCGGCGAAGGTATAGAGGCCAAAGGCGGAGTCCAATTTGGTTGGATTGCCCCGCGCCACCCTGCTCTGCTGGCCAATCACGCCCATCAGGTGGCCCAGGCCGAGGACCACGTTCCAGAAGAGTAGCAATCCGAGTGACGAAGACCAGAGGAACAGGCCCATCCCGGCGGCGACCATCAGTACAGCGCCGATGGCTAGGACAACGGGCTCCCTGCCCGCATCAGTAGCCCTGCCCACAAGTACGGCGACGAACAACGGCACAATAGCGAAGCTCGCCGCAATCAGTCCCAGAAACGCCGGCTCCAGTCCCAATTCCAAGGCGCGGTATGCGGCTGCCGGTCGCACAATGTAGGCGGCGAGCTGCAGGAAAAGTGCGTGAAACAGGAGCACCCACGGCCAGTTGCGCATGTGCGTAATCTACAACGACGGCGGTGCGGGCGCTCCCTGGCGGGACTTGGTTAACCCCGCAACAGGGTCGCCGTCACCAAAGTGTCACCGGTCACGGGTAGCCTGTCCTCACCGCATCACTACAGGGAGATGATTTCACGTGTCACAAACTTTCATCAGGGGACACCGCCGTGCCATCACGGCGATCGCCGTCAGCTGCGTCGCAGCACTCGGCGTTGCGCCAGCAGCAACCGCCGCACCGGGCGGAACACCGGGCCCCAAGGATCAGACGGCCACCATCACGGTCATGGGTACCAGCGACCTCCACGGTTACATTGAGAACTGGGATTACTTCACCAACGCAGAGTACGACGACGCCGCCTCCAACGATGTTGGGCTCGCCAAGATCTCCAGCCTGGTCAAGCAGGTCCGTGCTGATCGAGGAGAGGAGTCAACCCTCCTCATCGACAACGGGGACACCATTCAGGGCACCGCGCTGACCGACTACTTCGCCAACGTGGAGCCAGTGGACCAGACCGGCGAGATACACCCGATGGCCGCCGCCATGAACGCCCTGGACTATGACGCCACCACGGTGGGCAACCATGAATTCAACTACGGGCTGCCGCTGCTGGACGCGTTTGAAGGCCAGTTGGACTTCCCGCTCCTCGGCGGAAACGTGAAGGACTGGGATACGGGGGAGGACGCCTTCACCCCCTACGTCATCGAAACAGTCAAGCTCAAGGGCCAGAAGCCCATCAAGGTTGGCATCCTCGGGCTCACCACGCCGGGCAGCGCTATCTGGGACAAGAACAACGTGGAGGGCGAACTCCGCTTCCTGGACATGGTGGAGCAGGCCCAGAAGTACGTTCCCGAGATGAAAGCGGCGGGTGCCGACGTCGTCGTCGTCAGTTCTCACTCCGGCCCGTCGGGCACCTCGTCCTACGGCGGCGACCTGCCTGTCGAGAACGCCTCGACCCTGCTCGCCGAGGAGGTTCCCGGTATCGATGCCATCCTCGCCGGCCACGAGCACCGCGAAATCCCCGAGCGCTTCGTCACCAATAAGGCGACCGGCGAGCAGGTGCTCCTCACCGAGCCTAAGAACTGGGGCCAGCGCCTGTCCGTCATGGACTTTGAACTGACCAAGGTCCGCGGACAGTGGGATGTCACCTCCGCCAACTCGGAGCTGCTCAACGCCAACACGGTTCCCGCTGATCCGGAGATCTCCGCCCTGGTCGCCGACCAGCACCAGAGCGTGATCGACTACGTGAACACCGCGATCGGCAGCGCTACCGAGACCATGTCCGCAGCGGAGTCGCGTTACCGCGACACCGCTGTCATGGACTTCGTCAACAAGGTGCAGGCCGATGCCGTGGAGCAGGCGCTGGAGGGCACACCGAACGCCGATCTGCCGGTCCTGTCCATCGTTGCGCCGTTCAACCGGGCCGCCGTCATACCGGAAGGCCCCGTGACCATTCGGGACATGGCCGGTCTGTATGTCTTCCCGAATACGCTCTTCGGCGTCGAGATGACCGGCGCGCAGATCAAGGACTACCTGGAGTACTCGGCAACCTACTTCAACCAGACCGCGCCCGGCGCCCCGGTTGATCCTGCGACTCTGACCAACGCCGCAGGCACGCCTGACTACAACTACGACATGATGTCCGGCGTCGCCTACGACATTGACATCAGCAAGCCGGTGGGTGAGCGCATCACAAACCTGAGCTACAGCAACGCACTGATCGACCCGGCCCAGCGCTTCGCTGTGGCAACAAACAACTACCGGCAGTCCGGTGGCGGAAACTTCCCGCACATTGCCACGGCTCCGGTGCTGGTGAATCAGACTACGGAGATCCGCCAGTTACTTATCGACTACCTGATTGCGCGGGGCACCATCGACCCCTCGGACTTTTTTGTGGAGAACTGGAAGCTCACCCGGGAGGGGGAGCCGGTCTTCAACTGATGCTTCGGCAATACTAAGCAGGGCGCGGCCCAACCGGTCCGCGCCCTGCTTAGTCCCTGCACCAGCCTGCCAATATGTCCGTAATGCTTGGCCAGAATCAGATCGGTTCTGTGGCCTCGGGGAGCCATACCCAGACATAGACTTTAGAAGTCATCGTCAAAATTCTTCTTCTGCTGGGATACGCGTTGAGGGAGGATGGCGAGCCGCTCCTCCAACAATTGACGGGCCCCAGGATCCGAGGCGCCGATCAACGGAATGCCGAGTAGGCCCGCGACCTCAAACACCGTTCCGATGGCGGCTTTGGGCGAGCCCTTCTCGATGGACAGCAAAGTGGTGGGCGAGATGCCTGCCCGCTCAGCAAGATGCCCTGATAGCTCTCAATAGTCAAGAGCGGGGATGCGAATACACAGCCACCTTCGACGATAAGGCGTCAACCCTGCAGGGAATGAAGCTGCTCACCCCGATCGATGCGGGCGAAGACCAGACCTGTGAGTGATTGTTCCGGAAACAAGGTCCCGGAGATTTCTCCGAGGACAGCGGGTGCTCACCCGGCACAGTCACCGCTGCTAGGCTACGCCGGATGGCCGATTCCGATTCCCTCCCGCCCACGTCCTTCCTCCGAACCGCCGCACGCGTGGTGTTGGGCGCCTTCCTCCTGCTCGCCGGTACCGCTCACCTGACCGTTGCCCGTGCCGAGTTCGCCGCACAGGTGCCTGCCTGGCTGCCCGTCAATACCGACGTCGTCGTGGTTGCCTCGGGCGTCGTCGAACTGTGCCTCGGTGCCGCGCTGGTTGTCCTTCCGCGGTGGCGGGTGCTGACCGGCTGGATTGTCGCGGCGTTCTTCATTGCAATTTTTCCCGGCAACATCGCCCAGTACGTTGACGGTGTGGACGCCTTTGGACTGAACAGTGACCGCGCCCGCCTCATCCGCCTGTTCTTCCAGCCCGTACTTGTGCTGTGGGCGCTGTGGTCCACCGGGGCGTGGCGGGACCGGCGGTCACGCAGATAGACCGGCCCCGCCTTTCCGCTGAGTTCAG
>NZ_KI914979.1:38612-40660 GCF_000520595.1 Arthrobacter sp. H5 | reverse complement strand
ACGCAGATAGACCGGCCCCGCCTTTCCGCTGAGTTCAGGAGCCGACCACCAGCTGCTGCTGCTCGCCCAGGCCCTCGATGCCGATTGTCATGGTGTCGCCGGCCGCGAGATACGGGAACCTTCCTGAGAGCGCAACGCCCTGCGGGGTGCCGGTGTTCACCACGTCGCCCGGATCCAACGCCATGTACTGGGACAGGTCCCGCAGGATCTCGGCAATGCTGAACACCATGTCCGCCGTGGTCGAATCCTGCCGTGACTCCCCGTTGACCTTGGAGTACAGCCGCAGCGCCTGCGGGTCCGCGACGTCCCCGGCCGGCACCAGCGCCGGACCCATCGGGTTGAAGGTCGGTGCGCATTTGCCCTTGGACCACTGGCCGCCGGAGTGCACAATCTGGTAGTCGCGCTCGGAGACATCATTGCTGATCGTGAACCCGGCAATACACTCCAGCGCCTCCTCGGCACTGGACAGGTAGGACGCCCGCTTGCCGATGACGATGGCCAGCTCCACCTCCCAGTCCACCTTCTGCGCGCCGGGCGGGATGACGACGTCGTCGTTCGGGCCCACAACGGTGTTGGGATGCTTGAAGAAGACAATGGGTGCCTTCGGCGGCTGGTCGCCGGTTTCGGCGGCGTGCGCCGCGTAGTTCTGGCCGATGCAGACGACGGCGCCGATGCCCGTCAGCGGAGCGCCCACCCGCAGCGATCCAGCGTCCTCAAGTACAGGCAGCTGCCCTTCAACCAACGCCTCGCGAACCTGCCTGATGCCGCCGTCCCCCAGGAACGTACCGGTGATGTCGGCGGTTACCCTGCGCAGGTCGTAATAGTTGCCGTCGTGGCGTACCGCTGGGATTTCCCGGCCGGGCTGGCCAAGTCGCATCAGTTCCATCTCAAGTCTCCGTCTTGTTCTGTGAATGAATGTGGTCAGGTGGCTGGTCGCAGCAGCAGGCTGTGCATGCCGCCGTCCACTGCCAGCGACGTACCGGACGTGGAACCGTTGGCCGGATCCGCCAGGAACAGTACCGACGCGCAGATAGACCGGCCCCGCCTTTCCGCTGAGTTCAGGAGCCGACCACCAGCTGCTGCTGCTCGCCCAGGCCCTCGATGCCGATTGTCATGGTGTCGCCGGCCGCGAGATACGGGAACCTTCCTGAGAGCGCAACGCCCTGCGGGGTGCCGGTGTTCACCACGTCGCCCGGATCCAACGCCATGTACTGGGACAGGTCCCGCAGGATCTCGGCAATGCTGAACACCATGTCCGCCGTGGTCGAATCCTGCCGTGACTCCCCGTTGACCTTGGAGTACAGCCGCAGCGCCTGCGGGTCCGCGACGTCCCCGGCCGGCACCAGCGCCGGACCCATCGGGTTGAAGGTCGGTGCGCATTTGCCCTTGGACCACTGGCCGCCGGAGTGCACAATCTGGTAGTCGCGCTCGGAGACATCATTGCTGATCGTGAACCCGGCAATACACTCCAGCGCCTCCTCGGCACTGGACAGGTAGGACGCCCGCTTGCCGATGACGATGGCCAGCTCCACCTCCCAGTCCACCTTCTGCGCGCCGGGCGGGATGACGACGTCGTCGTTCGGGCCCACAACGGTGTTGGGATGCTTGAAGAAGACAATGGGTGCCTTCGGCGGCTGGTCGCCGGTTTCGGCGGCGTGCGCCGCGTAGTTCTGGCCGATGCAGACGACGGCGCCGATGCCCGTCAGCGGAGCGCCCACCCGCAGCGATCCAGCGTCCTCAAGTACAGGCAGCTGCCCTTCAACCAACGCCTCGCGAACCTGCCTGATGCCGCCGTCCCCCAGGAACGTACCGGTGATGTCGGCGGTTACCCTGCGCAGGTCGTAATAGTTGCCGTCGTGGCGTACCGCTGGGATTTCCCGGCCGGGCTGGCCAAGTCGCATCAGTTCCATCTCAAGTCTCCGTCTTGTTCTGTGAATGAATGTGGTCAGGTGGCTGGTCGCAGCAGCAGGCTGTGCATGCCGCCGTCCACTGCCAGCGACGTACCGGACGTGGAACCGTTGGCCGGATCCGCCAGGAACAGTACCGAC
>NZ_KI914979.1:0-38512 GCF_000520595.1 Arthrobacter sp. H5 | reverse complement strand
GGCTGGCGTGCCTCGAGCGCCTGGCGTTCAGCCGCGGGGTCCTCGGCCGCGTCCAGCAGTCTGGCCACCCACGGAGTGTCGGCCGTGCCCGGGTTGACGCAATTCACGCGGATGCCCTCGCGGAGGTGGTCCGCAGCCATGGCACGCGTCAGCGCCGCCACGGCTCCTTTGCTAGCCGAGTACAGCGCGCGCTGCGGCAGGCCGTGCGTCGCCGCGATCGATGACGTATTCACGATCGCCGGACTCCCGGATTCCCGCAGGAAGGGCAGGGCGGCGCGGGATACCCGGACAATCCCCACCACGTTGATATTGAGCACGCGCAGCCACTCGTCGTCGTCATTATCGGCAACGGTTCCCGCCGCTCCGACGCCCGCATTATTGACGACGACGTCAATCCCGCCCAGTTCCCGGGCCGCCGCCGCAACGGCGTCGTCAACCGACGCACGATCGCCGATGTCGCAGGTGAACCCGGCCACGCCGTCGGGCAGGCCCCCAGGTCGCAGATCCAGCACCGCTACACGCGCTCCACGTGCGGTCAGGGCAGCGGTCACAGCGGCGCCGATCCCGGAGGCACCGCCGGTTACCAGGGCGCGCACGCCCGCAAAAGAATCCATCGTCAACGTCCTTGTCAGTCCGGGAAGGGTAGAAAATCAGCAGAGCTTGGCCGGAGGCGGAACCCTCAGCCCTGAATCCTCCTGCGAAAACGCCTCAGCGAAGCGGTGGTAGGCGCCGATGAGGTGCCGGTGCATGCTTTCCTCCGCTGCATCCGGGTCGCACGCAGCGATGGCGTTCACAATCTCGCGGTGCTCCTCCACGGTGGTGGTTCCCTGATAGTCCGCCGGGTGGAGGCGGAAAAGGTGCAGGTGACAGTGCGTCGCCCGGTAGGCGTGAAGTGCAAACTCATTGCTGCTGGCCGAGAGGATGCGGTCGTGGAAGACAGTGTCGTGGGCGACCAGCTGGTGCCTGACGCCGCCGTCCAGTGCAGCGCCCGATTCGAAGTCCTCCAGGGACGCCTGGAGCATCCGCGCCGGGTTGACCAGACGGTTCACCGCGGCCGCACGAGCCGCCCACGGTTCAACGAGCAGACGGAACTCAAACAACTCGCGCAGTTCCGCGGTACCCAGGAGCGCCGTGGTGCGGTACCCCTTGCCCGGACTCTTCACAATGAGCCTGTCACCCTCGAGCTGGCTGAGGGCTTCGCGGATGGGTGTCTGGGAGACACCCAATTCGCGGGCAAGCGCGTCGATGTTGATCTTCCCATCCGGCGGCAGCTGCAGGTCCAGGATCTTCGCGCGCAGAATCCCGTAGACGTCAGCGCCCGAGCGGCCGCGGGGTTCAAGATCCCGGATGGTGGTCTCAGTCATCGGGCACCTGCCCTGCCTGCGGGCGTGTTGGCGCGCGAGTGCGCCAGGATGTACTGCAGCTGGCTGCCGATCCCAAACCGCCAGGGCTCCAGGTCCTCCGTGGGTGCCACCATGTTTGTCAGTGTACCCAGCCGGGCACTGCCGATCTCCACCACGTCGCCGCCCTTGTGCGTGAACCCCATTCCGGGAGTGTCCCGGTCCTCATTCGGCGCGAAAAGCGTTCCCGTGAACAGGACAAAGCCGTCCGGATACTGGTGGTGGGATCCATACGCCGCTCCAACAAGTTCCTCGAACGGGCGGCTCAGCCGTTGGACGCTGTTGGTTCCACTCAGGATGTAACCGTCGGAGCCGCGCACCGTGAGCTGGATGGTCTCCTGCCGGGCGTCGTCGAGCGTGTAGGAACCATTGAACAATCTCACAAAGGGTCCTATTGCGGTGGACCCGTTGTTGTCTTTGGCCATCCCGAGCAGCAGCGCGCTGCGGCCCTCGACGTCGCGGAGGTTGACGTCGTTGCCGAGGGTGCAGCCACGGATCCGGCCGCGGTTGTCCACCACGAGCACCAGCTCCGGCTCCGGATTGTTCCAGGAGGAGAAGGACGGGATGCCGATGCGCGCCCCGGTACCCACCGCGGACAGGACGGGGCCCTTGGTGAACACTTCAGGATCCGGGCCGATCCCCACCTCCAGGTACTGCGACCAGAATCCTTCGCGGACCAGAACCTCCTTGACGCGGGCCGCCTCCGGTGATCCGGGGCGGACACCGGCAAGGGTGCCCCCGAGTGCCTCAAGCACCTGTGCGCGCATCTGCTCGGCGAGCGTGGAATCGCCCGCGCAGCGTTCCTCGATGACGCGTTCGATCATGCTGTCGACGAAGGTGACTCCGCAGGCCTTCACAGCCTGCAGGTCCACCGGCGCCAGCAGATGGGGCAGGCCGTCGTCATCCGGTGTTGTGCTGACCACGCCGGCTAGATCCCAGCGCTGCGCATCGGACGCCCGGGCCTGCTCAAGCAGGGCGCCAGAGGCATCCTCGTTGAGCAGCTCCGACAACGTGGCGGCATAGCCGAACAGGTCCACCAGGGTGTCACCGTCAACCAGAACAGGCCTCGGACCGGCGGTCACCGGGTCCCAGAGGCGCCCCACGAGCAGAGCCCTCTCGGCATCTTCGGGAAGTACGCTGCTCATCGTACGGCCTCCCCGAATCCGGATGGCGCGTCGTCGAACCGGCCGTCCACCCGCCGGCGGATACCCCACGGATTGGCCTCCTGCAGAGCCGGATTCAGCGCACTGTCGGGTACATCCTGGTAAGCGACCGGGCGCGTGAAGCGTCCGACGGCGGCGGTACCGACCGACGTCGTTCCCGGCGCCGTGGTGGCCGGGTACGGTCCGCCGTGCTGCTGGGCATGTGAGACGGTCACCCCGGTGGGCCAGCCGTTCCACAACACGCGGCCCGCGATGCCGGTAAGGGTCCGGAGCAGGTCGCCGGCGTCGTCGGCATCGTCCGCATGGATGGTGGCGGTGAGCTGGCCCTCCATCGCCTGTGCCAGCTCCGGCAGGACCGCGGGGCTGCTGTACCGGACCACTACGGTCGCCGGCCCGAACATCTCCTGCCGCAGGATCTCCGGATTCGACCGCACGGCCGCCGCGTCCGTCAGCAGGACGGTGGGGGACGGGGCCTCGTCGTCGGACCCGGGCACAAGGGCCCGGACACCGTCGAAGCCGGCCACCCCGTCGCGCGCCTGGCCAAACGAATTCCGGAGGCCCGGAGTCAGCAGCTTCGCGAGCGGTGCCTGTTCCAGTGCCGGAGCCAGAGCGCCGCGGAGCAGGTCCTCTGTGGCTGAGTCCGGGATGAACAGGACGCCGGGTTTGGTGCAGAACTGTCCCATGCCCATCGTGAACGACGCCGCGTAGCCGGATAGGATGTCCGCCGACCGGGAGGACCAGGCCTCCGGCAGGACAAAGACCGGGTTGATGCTGCCGAGTTCCCCGTAGAAGGGGATGGGCTCCGGCCGGGCTGACACGCGGTTGAACAGGGCGCGGCCGCCGGCGGTGGACCCGGTGAACCCGATGGCCTTCACCAGCGGGTGGTCCACCATAGCCTCTGCCGCAGGGCGACCGTCGACGACGGCGAACAGGCCCTCCGGCGCACCGGCGTTCCGCAGCGCCTCGACCACCACCTCAGCCGTGCGCAGCGCAAGGGTCTTATGCCCGGGATGGATCTTGTGCAGGACGGCGCAGCCCGCAGCGAGGGCAGACGCGCTGTCACCGCCCATCACACTGAAAGCGAACGGAAAATTGGAGGCACCGAACACACCAACGACGCCGAGGGGCACATTGACGCGGCGGATATCCGGCCGCGGCCCCATACCCCAGTCGGGATCGGTGTGGTCAATCACCGCATCCAGGACGACGCCGGAGCGCACCTCGCCGGCCAGGAGCTCGAGCTGGAAGGCCGAGCGTTTTAGCTCCCCCTGCAGGCGCGCCTCCGCAAGGTGGGTGTCAGCGACGCCGAGCGGCACCAGCTCCCCGGCATTCTCCCGCAGGGCCTGCGCGACGGCGTCCAGCCAGCCCGCGCGGGTGGACGGATCGGTTCCGGCAGCGGAAAGGAAGGCAGCATGGGCGCTCTTGGCCGCCGCCTCCACCTCGTCAGTGGTCGTTGCAATGGTCAGGGTAGCGGCAGTCATGGGACTCCTTCCGGGTTGGTTCGGGTGGTCAGCGTGCGTTCAGTTCCTGCCAGCCGGCGCCTGTGGGGAACGTCCACCGTGCGGTGGAATCGTTCAGCATCTCGGCGCCGACCCCTGCAAGCTTCGGTGCCTGGTAGCGTCCGCCCGTGACGACCACCGGCTCGGCGAAATGCTCGTGGAGGTGGTCAACGAACTCAATAACCCGATCCTCCATGGACCCCGTGATCGCTGCGTAGTCGAAGAATGAGAAATGCTGGACCAGCTCGCACAGGCCCACGCCGCCGGCATGCGGGCAGACCGGGGTGTTGAACCTTGCCGCGAGGAGCAGGTTGGCGATGTTCTCATTGACACCGGCAACCCGCGTCGAGTCGATCTGCATGATGTCAATCGCCCCGGCCTGCAGCAGCTGCTTGAAGATGATGCGGCTTTGGACGGCCTCACCGGTTGCCACCTTGATCGGGTGCACAGCCTTGCGGATGGCCGCGTGGGCGAGGATGTCATCGGTGCTGGTGGGCTCCTCGATCCAGTACGGGTTGAAGTCCTGGAGCTGGTTCACCCAGTCGATGGCCTCCTGTTCCTCCCAGCGCTGGTTGGCGTCGATGGCAATGCGGACATCGGGTCCCACCGCTTCGCGCGCCAGGGAGAGGCGACGGCGGTCGTCCTCGATGCTGCCGGCAACCTTGAGTTTGATCATCCCGAAACCGTCCGCGACGGCCTCCTTCGCCAGGCGCACCAGCTTCTCGTCGCTGTAGCCCAGCCAGCCCGGGGTGGTGGTGTAGGCGGGGTAGCCGTTCTGCTGCAGCTCCGCGATGCGTTCCTGCTTACCTTCCTGGCCGCGCTGGAGGATGTCCGTGGCGTCCTGCGGGGTCAGGGCATTGCCGATGTGCGTGAAGTCCACGGCGCTCACCAGTTCCGCCACCGGCATGTCGCTCAGGAGGAGCCACAAAGGCTTGTTCTCGCGCCGGGCCCGAACATCCCAGAGGGCGTTGATCAGGCCGCCGCAGGCCATGTGCGAGACACCCTTCTCAGGGCCGAGCCAGCGCATCTGGGAGTCGTGGACCAGCCTGCTGGAAGCATCGCCAAGGTTGTTGACCAGCTCATCGGTGTCGCGGCCGACCAGCAGCTCGCCGTAGCTGTCCATCGCCGCGGTGATGAGTTCGTTGCCCCGCCCGCAGGTGAAGACGAGGCCGTAGCCGCGCTCGCCGTCGTCCGTTGCTATTTCGACGTACGCGGCGGAGTAGTCGGGATCGACGTTGACGGCGTCGGATCCGGAGAGGTCCAGGGAGGTGGGGAAGCGCACATCGGTGGTGTGCACTGAAGCGATGCGTGACATAGGTATTCCTTGTTCAGTTGGTGCGGGCAGTCAGGTCTAAAGGAAGCCCAATAGCGTGGGCAGTCCGATCGTGAGGGCAGGGACGAAAGTGATGACCAGGAGTGTGACGACCATCGGGGCGAAAAACGGAAGGATGCCCTTGATGACGGTGGGTACCGGCGCCCGGGTCACGCTCGACAGCACAAAGAGCACCAGTCCCACCGGGGGAGTGATCAGGCCGATCAGGAGGTTGAAGATCACCATGATGCCCAGGTGGATGGGATCGATGCCGAAGGTTTCCGCTACGGGAAGCAGCACCGGTACCAGGATCAGGATTGCAGCGGTGGGTTCCAGGACGCAGCCCACGAGGAGGAGCAGGATGTTGACCAGGATCAAGAACACGATCGGCTGGTTGGTGATTTCCAGGATCAGGTTCGCAGCCACCTGGGGTGCCTGCTCACGGGCCAGGACCCAGCCGAAGAGCGCTGCCGCGGCAACGATCAGGAGCACGGACCCGGAGGTTTCAACCGTAGTGAGCAGTGTCCGGTAGATCTTCCGCCAGGACAGCATCCGGTAGACGAGAGCGAGGACGAAGATGTAGATCACGCCGATCCCGCTCGCCTCCGTTGGCGTGAAGATGCCGCTGAGGATTCCGCCGAGGATGACGACGGCGGATCCCATGGCGGGCAGCGCCGCAAGGGTGGTGCGTCCGCGCACCTTCCACGATGACTTCGGCAGGCGCAGGTCCTCACGCTTGCGCATGAGCAGCCAGACGGTGAAGCACAGGGCGGTGACCAGCACCAGGGCGGGCACGATGCCGGCCATGAACAGTGCACCCACGGAGACTCCTGCGGTGACCGCGTAGATTACGGCTGGAATGCTGGGCGGAATCATGGGCGCGATGAGGCTTGAGGCACCGGTGACGCCGAGCGCAAATTCGCGCTTGTAGCCGCGTTCCACCATGGCCGGCACCTGTACCCGGCCCATGGCCGCTGCGTCGGCAATCGCGGCGCCGCTCATCCAGGAGAAGCCGAAGCTGGTGGCGACATTCACGTAGCCGAGGCTGCCACGCAGGTGCCCGATGGCAGCCACGGCGGCGTCGTAGAGCTTGTCCGTAACTCCGGAGACGTTGGCAAGGTTGCCGAGCAGGATGAACATCGGCACCGCGAGGATCGCGAAGCTGTCCACGCCGGAAACGGTCTGCTGCACGGCGGTGCCGATTCGCGCCGTCGGATCCATGATGACGTAGGCGACGGAGGGAATGAGTAGCGCAAAGGAGACAGGGACGCGCAGGGCAAGTAGCACCAGCAGCGCAATGAGCATGATGAGGAGAGTCATATGGTGTCCTAGACCGCTTCCCGCTCGAGGTTTTCCATGGCATCCGGAACAACCTCGGGATGGCGGATATTGAGGTAGATGTGCAGGGCGGCGTGCAGGAAGATGAGCACAAACCCGGTCACTGCGGCGCTGTAGACGACGCTCATAGGCAGGCTCGTGGCTGGAGCCAAAAGCCGGTTGGCGCCGATGGCGAACTCGGCGCCGGCCACGGACATCACTCCCGCCGTCACCAGCACCGCGGTGAGGGCGAAAGTGTCCAGGACAATGGTGCCGACCCGCCCAAGCTTGCTGGCGAGCAGGTCTACCGCGATGTGGATGCGGCGCGCCATCACAAAACCGGCGGAGACAAAGGTGAACCAGAGCAGCGCAAACCGTGCCAGTTCCTCTGTCCAGCTGAACGGCGAATTGAACACGTAGCGGCTGACAACCTGGAGGACGATCAGGCCTAGTGTCGCCACCAGCAGGGTGCAGGAGGCACCCCGTTCGACGTTGACCAGTCCCCGGTAGAGCCGGCTGTGCTGTTCTGCGAAGTCCGGATCGTCGGGTTCATCGGGGACATGAGAGCCGGTGGCGACGTTGTTCTCGTTTGGTGCTTCGGCACGGGAAGGGTGTGAACTCACCGGGCGTCCTTGATTTCCTGGTACAGCTCACCCCAAGGCTGCTTGAGCATGGCTTCTTCGGCAGCAGCAGCGAAGGACTCACGGTCTACGTCCTCGTTGACCTGGATGCCCTCGCCGGACTTCCATTCCTCCAGGATGCCCTGTTCCTGCTCCTCGATGCATACGCGGGTGGCGTCGGCTGCTGCAGCCATAGCGCCTTCAAGCGCGCTGCGCTCTTCTTCGCTGAGACCTTCGTAGACGGTGCGGCCGGTGGTGATCTGGACGCCCTGGATCATGTGGGCGGTGAGGTTGATGTAGTCCTGGACCTCGTTGAATTTAGCGGTGGAGATGGTGGGGATCGGGTTCTCCTGCGCGTCGATGACGCCCTGCTGGAGGGCGAGGTAGACCTCGTCGAGTGCCATCGGAGTGGCGGTGCCGCCCATGGCCGCGATGTTCGCGAGGTACAGCGGCGCGTTGGGGGTGCGGATCTTCAGGCCGGCGAAGTCCTCGGACGTGCTGATCTCCTTATTGGCGGTCACGTGGCGGGTGCCGTAGTACCAGCTGGAGAGGACCTTGATGTCGGAGCTTTCGTAGAGTGCGTCGAACACGCTGGTCATGGTGTCGCCCTCGACGGTCTCGATGAAGTGTTCCACGTCCTCGAACAGGTAGGCGCCGTCCAGCACTGCTGCGTCCTCTTCCCATACTCCGAGGAATGAGGGGCCGGCGATGGCCATGTCGAGGGCACCGGAAGCAACCTGCTCCAGGGACTCGGACTCGTTGCCCAGCTGCGCGGCGGGGAAGCTTTCGATCTGCAGCCCGCTTCCGTCCAGTTCTTCCTTCAGAGTGGTGACGCCGCACTCTTCGACGGGGTGGCCAGCTTCGTAGACGTGTGCAAGGCGCAGCGTCTTGGCATCTGTGTCTGCCTGACCGGCTTCATCGCGGTCCACTGGAGTGCCGACGTTGCACGCCGAGAGCAGGAGCGCGGCGCTTGCTGCGAGGCCGAGAGCTGTGAAGGTACGACGACGGCGGGTGAGGGTGGAGTTTTCGAGCTTCATTGCTGGATTCCTTCCGGGAATACGGTTGTGAACGGTTGGTGGTGGGTTTTTTGTTAGACGGTCGATGGAAGTGAGAGCTCTTCTGCGAGTTGACGCAACTGGTTTGCGGTGGAGGCTGGCAGGTGCACGTCCGAATCCGCTTCGGATTCCCGGATACGTTCCGGATCTCCCGGGGCCAGTACTTCCCTGCCTGCCGGTCCGGATTCACGCACCCGCTGCTGAAGGTCCGCCACGCGGGCTTCGGTGTGGGCACGGCCCGAGAACGCCTCGGTGTCGATGCCCACTATCAGGTGCCCGTTGTTCATCCTGGATGCGGGATTGGACCAGATATCGACCGTCTCGAATGCGTACGTTGCGTCCGTCAGGGAAGAGGTGAAGGCCTCAAGGAGTACAGCAACAGCCGAGCCCTTGTGATTGCCGAAGGGGATCATGGAGCCGGCAGCGGCTGCATCCGGATCCGTGGTTGGGTTGCCCTCAGCGTCGACAGCCCAGCCCTCGGGGAGCTGCCGGCCTTCGTTCCTCGCGGCGATGAGCTTGCCATAGGCGCCGTTGCTGGTCGCCAGGTCCGCGGTGAGTGGCCATCCGTCAGCGCTGGGAGCGCCAAGCGTCAGCGGGTTGGTCCCCAACACCTTGGCGATGCCGCCGTGCGGTGCGACCACAGGTCCGGTTGATGACGTGATGAACGAAAGGAAGCCTGCGGCGGCGAGCTGGTCGCTCCAGAAGGCACCCGCGCCGTAATGGCTGCTGTTGTGGACAGCGACGGCGGCTATGCCGTGCCCGCGACCGGTCTCAACGATCCGATCGACGGCGGCCTGCATGGCCACCTGGCCAAGCGCTGCATCCGCATCGAGGACAGCGACCGCGTCCCGTCCGGAGGAGAACGTCATTGCCGGAGTCGGATTGATCCCGCCAAGACGCAGGGCTTCCGAATACAACGGCAGGCGTAACAAACCATGGGAAAAGATGCCGCGCTGATCCGCCTGCACAAGCGAACGTGCAGTCAGATCCGCGTCATCCGCCGAAACGCCGCGGGCCTCAAGGACGGCTGAGGCGAGACGGAGCAGATCGGCGACGGAAAAAGTCTGATGGGAATGCAACAGTGAAAACCCTTCAATATAGGAATTGCTTGAATCCTATATACAAAGGGTGCCGAATCACAACCCCTACCCGGAGGTATTGACATGAGGCAATAGGTCCGGCTCTCAGATGTAAACAATTTTTGCCATATCTAGCTCACAGTACAAATGTCAAGAATCCTTGACATTTGTCTTCGAGGACCCCTAATGTAAAGAAAAGTTTACATATGGAGGTAGTCAGCTGTGTGGACGTCAGGATATGACCCAGTCGACTTTGGCCGTTATCTACGTGCCCGGCGTCGTCACCAGGAGATGACCCAGGCAGAGCTTGCCGAATGGGTCGGTGTATCCCGGCCTACGCTGGCGGCACTCGAGAATGGTGTGGGCGGGGTGTCTCTGGAGACGGCGCTGAAGACGCTGTCCATACTCGGTGACTTCTTTGCACTGGCGCCCAAAGGGACGCCAGTGTTGCGTGGCGACGAGGAGCGTGGACGATGAGCCCGACCGGGAGAACCCTTGACGTGCTGTTGCACGGGCAACTGGTTGGGCAGATCAGCCTCGATCGTGCCGGCGAAGGGACCTTTAAGTACCTGCCGGACACGGTGAAAGAGCATTGGGCGGAGCCGCTTCTCTCCTGCTCAATGCCCGTGGGCCCGGAGCCCTTCAACTCTGTGCTCACCCGCAACTGGTTCTCCGGTCTGCTTCCGGAAGGCGATCAGCGCGCTGCGGCTGCCCGGGCAGCCGGGGTCCCCTCCCATGACGACTTCCTCCTCTTGGAGAAGATTGGCTGGGAATGCGCGGGTGCCGTCGCCGTAGGTCCCGCGGGGTTTGCACCAGAACAGGAAGCATCCCTCCAGTTGGTGTCGCATGAGGAGCTCGCGTCAATGCTTGACCGGCTGCCTCAGTGGCCGGTGCAGGATGCAGGGGAGGTCCGCAGCTCACTGGGTGGATTCCAGTCCAAATTGCTGCTGACCCGTGTCGGAGAAGGCTGGGCACTACCCCTGCAGGGAGCCATTTCAACGCACCTGGTCAAGCCCGAGAAAACCGAATACCAGGGCATGGCGGCAGCCGAGGCCTGGGCAATGACGCTTGCCGGCGCCGCGACGCCGGCAGCCGCAGTGTCAATGATGGGAAACCCTGAAGATGTTCCAGCCCTGCTGGTGACCCGGTTTGACCGTACCGGGACCAAAGACGGCGTCCGCAGGTTGCATCAGGAGGATGGCTGCCAGATGCTGGGTAGTCCTCCTCATGCAAAATACGCTTCTGACTCGGCGGTGAACTCCGACGGTTCCAGGGCGGTCAGGCCCTCCCTCCACAAGATCGCCGGCGCCGTGAGCCGATACTCCAACGATCCGAGGGTGCAGTTGCTCACACTGCTGCGGCAGGTCACAGTCAACATTGCTGTTGGTAACGCCGGCGCCCACGCAAAAAACTACTCGCTCATGCTCGGCCCGGTAGGGTGCTCAGTGTCGCCCATGTACGATGTGGTACCCACCATGCACTTTCTGCCGCAAACAGACTCGGCCGGCCTGTGGGTCAACGGGAACTCCACCATGAACAGGATCTTCGCCGACGACATCGCTGAAGAAGGCGCAAGCTGGGGGATACCGCGTCGACTCGCCAGCGCAACCGTCAAGGCCACCCTGGAGCGGCTTGGCGCTTCCATCCAATCGGCTTCGGACGCGTTTCCCTCCGTGCCGGATGACATCCCCGCGATGGTTGCGGTACGGATAGCCCGAATGCAGCCTTGAGCTTGAGGAGTCGCGGTACTCCACATCGCGTCTTGACTGCCTCTTACCGCACAATCGCCTTGTCCTTCACCCGCAGGCGCTCGCCGTAGAACCCGCCGACTGCCGTAATCAGCGACACCACAATCAGCAGCAGCGCAGCAGTCCACGATCCGCCGTCGGACACACCCAACAGCGCCACCGCGATCAACGGCAGGAAACCGCTCAACGCGCCGGCCAGGTTGTAGCCAAGCGCCACACCGCTGTACCTCAGGTTCGGCGGGAACAGCTCGGTGAGCAGCGCACCCGTGACCGCATAGGCCAGCGAAACCAGCGCAATACCGATGGTCACCGCCAGGATGATCGCCGCCGGATTGCGGGTATCGATCATCCAGAACAGCGGGAACGCCCCCACAGCGGTGGCCAGGCCACCATAGAACGTCATGCGTCCGGGTCCGACTTTCTCGGCCACGCGACCCACCGCGAGCACCACAAAAATCTGCACGACGGCGGCTACCAACGTTGCATTCACCATCAGCCCGCGGTCCAGGCCAAGCGTGTCAGCACCGTAGCTGATTACAAACGTGGTCATGATGTAGAACCCGCCAACACCGAGGAACGCCGCGGCAATGGCAACCAGCAGTCGGCCCCAGGCCTGCTTAAACACATCGAGCGCCGGAATCTTTGCGCGTTCCTCCAGCTTGACCAGCTCGCGGAAGATCGGCGACTCCTCCACCTTCAACCGGATGTACAGCGCAATGAGCAGCAGCGGGAATGCCCCCAGGAACGGCAGCCGCCAGCCCCACGCATCGAACTGCTCCGACGGCAGCAGCAGCACCAGGGCAAATGCTCCCGAGGACATCAGTGTGCCAATCGGCGAACCCACCTGGACCAGCGCCGCATACCTGCCGCGCTTCTCAATCGGCGCGTGCTCCACGGCAATGGTCATGGCGCCGCCCCATTCACCACCAACGGCCAGTCCCTGCATCAGCCGCAGCACGGCCAGCATGATCGGGGCGGCGAGGCCAATGCTGCCAAAGTCCGGCAGGATACCGATCAACCCGGTGGCACAGCCGATCATCACAATCGTGATCAGCAACGCCGGTCTGCGGCCCACCCGGTCACCGATGTATCCGAAGAGCACAGCGCCGATCGGCCGGGCAGCAAAGCCGACGCCGAAGGTCGCGAACGCCGCCAGCGTCGCCGCCGTCGGGTCGAGTTCGGTGAAGAACAGCCGGTTGAACACAATGGCCGCGGCGGTGCCGAAGAGGAAATAGTCGTACCATTCCAGCGCGGTGCCCACAAAGGCGGCGCGTGCAATCTTGCCCGCATCTGCCCCGCTCACCTCCGGTACTTCCGGCTCATCCTTCGAACTTGTCTCATGGGGTTGCATGGTCATACTTCCTTGGTGAGTGAAACGGATTGATCGGGTGTTTCAAGGGCATCGAAATAGTCCTTGCCGAAGACACAGCCACCGTCAACAACTGTCGCCAGCACGCTGATCGCACCGATCGCGTCCGGGGACACCGCGGCCGGATGATCGGACAGGAACACAAAGTCGGCCAGCTTTCCCGCCTCCAGTGTGCCGCGCAGGTTCTCATCGCCGGCCGTCCACGCGGCGTCGACCGTGTATGCGCGCAGCGCAGTCTCCGCGTCCACGCACTCGGCAGGACCGAAGACCCTGCCCGACGACGTTCTCCGCTGCACCATCGACTGCATCCCCAGCATCGGGGCACCATTAGCCACCGGACGGTCCGAACTGCCCGGCACCCGCACCCCGGAATCCAGGAACGTGCGGTGCCGGTAAACCCACGGCTCGCGGTCAGGCCCAAGCGCGTCCGCGAAGGTGTCGCCCATCTCGTACAGAAACCGCAGTTGCGGCACCGGAGTGACACCCAGCGACGCAAACCGGTTCACCTGATCCGGCCGGACAATTCCGGCGTGCTCTATGCGGTGACGGACATCGGGCCGGGGGAGTGCCAGCTGGGCTGCCTCAAAGGCGTCGAGTGCGACGTCGACGGCGCTGTCCCCGATCGCATGCGCAGCAACGGTCCAGCCCGAGCAGTGCGCCTCGACAATCCGACGGGTCAGCTCCTCCACAGACAGCTGAAAGCTGCCGCTGGGGTGGCCATGGTCGCAGAACGGTTCAGTCACCGCGGCGGTGCGTCCGATCAACGAGCCGTCCACAAAGATCTTCATCGCACCCAGCCGCACGTGGTCATCGCCAAAACCGGACGACACCCCGAGGTCCAGCCCAAAGCTGATGCCATCCTCCACATGCGACGTCACAGGGTGCAGCGCGTCGCTCGACGCCATCAGCTGCACCCTAGTCTTCAGTTCTCCGCGGCTGCGGGCCAGTGTGTACGCGGCAAGCTCCACCGGGCTCCGCCCAATCCACCCGGACCCGATGCCCGCTTCCGTCACATGGGTCAGCCCTTCGGAGGCATACACCGAACTGGCTGCCGCAATGGCGTCGGCGAGGACGCCCACGGGGTAGGGGACCACGAGCTCGGTGACCAGCTTCTGCGCCTGCTCTTCGAGCGTGCCGGTGGGGCCGTCGTCGTCGTGGACCACCTTCCCGCCCTCGGGAGTCTCCGCCGAACCGTCCAGCACTCCTGCCCGCTGCAGCACCTCGGTGTTGACCGTGCACATGTGCCCGGACCTGTGCTTGAGCCAGACGGGACGGCCGGGCGCCGCCGCATCCAGGGACGTCCGGTGCGGATGCGCGCCGAGCACCGTGTCGTCGTAGCCGGAAGCGATCACCCACGCGCCGTCGTCGAGCCCGTCCGCGCACCGCCCAACGGCGCTATACAGTTCCTCCAGCGTGCGGCAGTCGCTGAGATCGAGCTCGCTCAGCGACTGTCCAAACCACGCCATGTGGTTGTGCGCATCGCCAAACCCGGGAACGACGACGCCGCCGCCACCATCCAGCGTCCGGCGCGCTGGGAGGTCGAGGACGTCCTGGTCCAGGCCAACGATCCTGCCGTGAAGCACCCCCAGAGCGTAGGCAGGGGACGCGCCGTCCGCCATGGTGAAGATCAGGGCATTGATGAGTTTTAGATCAAGCATGATTCTTATAAGACTGCCAGCGATTGGGTGCGGGTGGTACTGGTTGAGGGCAACCGGTTATGCGGCCGGGAGTGTGCTAATGCACAACTCCAAAGGCTTTTCTTATGGGACGTCGACGCCTGACGTCAGCTGCGCGCGCCGTCGCCGCTGTTCAATCGGGTCGGGCACCGGCGCTGCCGCGAGAAGTCGGCGCGTATAGGGGTGCTCCGGTCGGCGAAGTACCTGTTCACGGCCGCCCTGCTCAACGACAACTCCGCGATTCATCACCGCAATGCGGTCTGCCAACAGTTCTACAACGGCGAGATCATGGCTGATAAACAGGCAGGAGAATTGCAGGCGCGCCTGAAGGTCCATCAGCAGATCCAGCAGCCGCGCCTGGACTGACACATCGAGTGCGCTGGTAGGCTCGTCCGCCACGAGGAGTTCGGGTTCGGGAGCTATTGCTCGGGCGATAGCCACCCGCTGCCGCTGCCCTCCGGAGAGCTCATGCGGGAAGCGCTGCCGCCAGGAGGGCGGCAGCTCCACGCTCTCCAGCAATTCCATAACCCGTGCATCCATATCCTTTCGACCGCGCACCAGACGGTGCAGCCGCAATGGTTCGCTGATGCAGTCGCCAATTGTGTAGCGCGGGTTCAAGGAAGCAGCCGGATCCTGAAACACCATGCCCAACCGGCGCCGCAGTGGGCGGAGCTGGGCCCGCGACGCATGGGTTATGTCCTGTCCCGCGAGCACAACCCGGCCGGATGTCACAGCCTGGAGTCCTACCACTACCCGGCCGAGCGTCGATTTGCCCGATCCGGATTCACCCACCAATCCCAGAACCTCGCCGCGATGCATCTCCAAAGTGACCGAATCGACGGCGCGGAAAGATGGGCGACCCAGCCGCCCGGGATAGTCGACCACTATGTCCTGCAATTGAAGGATCGGGCCGTCGTCGTTCACGGTCGCACGGCTCTCAGCCGCTACTTTCGTGACTTCGTCGGCACTTTCCAGAAGCCGACCGGATTCGGGACGGTGACCCAGGTGAGGCACTGCGGCAAGTAATTGCTGGGTGTAAGGATGAGCAGGCTCAGCGAACAGTTTGTGCACGGGCGCCGCTTCGACGATCTCCCCGTCCTTCATGACGATCACACGGTCGGCGATGTCAGCGACAACCCCCATGTCGTGGGTGATGAGGATCATTGCCGAGGAAACCCGGTGCCGGAGATCGCGCAACAAGTCCAGGATTTCAGCCTGAACCGTGACGTCAAGGGCGGTGGTGGGCTCGTCCGCAATCAGAACTTTCGGGTCGCAGGAGATTGCCATGGCAATCATCGCCCGCTGCCGCTGGCCGCCGGAGAGCTGGTGCGGATAGTAATTCACACGGTTCTCGGGATCCGGTAGACCAACGAGGTCCAATAGCTCTACGGCCCGTGCCTTGGCTTCTTTGCGTGACAAGGACGTGTGCAATCGGAGAATCTCACTGATTTGCCAACCGATGGTAAATACCGGATTCAGGGCCGTCATGGGCTCCTGGAAAATCATCGCGATGTCTCCACCGCGCATCTTCCGAACCCGTTTCGCGTCGAATCCGCTGATGTCCTCACCGTTGAGCTCGATGACGCCCCGGCGCGTGGCGGTCTTTGGAAGCAGGTCCAGCACCGACATGGCGCTGACGCTCTTCCCCGACCCGGATTCTCCAACGATCGCCAGAATTTCGCCCGGGTAGACGGAGAAGTTGACGTCACGGGTGGCGGGCGCTTCCCGTCCGCCGACCTTGAAGGTGACAGACAGGTCGCGGATGTCCAGCACCGGACGGTCCTCGATCTTCACTGCTGCAGGTGCTGAAGACTCAGTCATGCTAGTGCCCCTTCGGAGAGAACCGGTTGTTCGGTGAGCATGTCGAGCGCCTTCTGGTTGAGCACGAAGGCACGTTTCAGCGTCGCCAACTCAAGTCCGGCGTCGGCGCGCCGTAACCCGGGTAGCTCGCCCAATACCTGCATGTTGAAGCGGTGCAGATCCTGCTGGTCGCGCAGTACCACCTCGACGGTGAGGTCGCTGTACCCGGCGGTGGCCGCCACGTAGCGGACGTCAGGCTGCTGCGTCAGAATCCGCGCCGCCTCCTCCACATGACGGAGCTCCATGTGCAACCAGTACATTGTGGGTGCCGTGTACCCGAAAACCTCGGGATCAACAATCGTTGAGAAGTGGACGCGGCTCTCCCGCACCAGGGCATCCAGCCGTCGTCGTACTGCCGATTCGCTGGTTCCCAACTGCTGGGCCATGGCCGCGAAACTTGCCCGTGCATCCCCGGCCAGCAGGTCCACAAGCGCCTGCTCGCGTTCGTCCAGAGGGCGCGGGGAACCGGCCTCCACCATTCCACGCTCGGATTCCAGCCGTGATACTGCCTCGGGTGGCAGCGCGCCCTCGAGCCAAAGGTTGGCCAACTTATAGTGCGCCACGACGCTTTCGGTGGTGGTCGACCAGACGCCCGGAATGCGGTCAATCTCGTTGAAAAGTATGGACCCAAGCTCCGTCTGGGAGCGCACAATCAGCTCCACGACGACGTCGAAGGATCCGGTGACCAGCGCCGCAAACCGGACATCAGGCCTGAGGGCGAGCTTCCTGGCCACTTCGGCGGTCGCTCCTGCCCGGCTGGTGATCTGCACGAGCACCGGGTAACCCTCGCTGCACAACAGTGGGTCGGTCGCAGCGATGACCTGGGCGGTGCCGTCGCTCAGCATCTGGTTGACGCGACGGGACACAGTGGAGTCGGAACTGCCGACGGCGCGGGCAATCTGCTGCCAACTGGCGCGGCCATGGATCTGCAGCGCTGAGAGGATGCATCGATCCAGTTCGTCCAGTCGCGGCGGGCTTGGTTTGGTCATGGGTTCAAGTATGGCTCCCGCTTCCAACTATGTCTATGCAGAAATCCGCCAAATCTATTGCTCTTGATGGGGATATATGACAGATTGTGGGAGTCGTATGAGTTTTACCGTCGTCTCTCATGCATTATCTGACCATTTCGGGACGCGGAAGAATCCACCAGGAAGGCTAACGCCGTGCCCCACCCCGCCAAGCGCTACACCGGCTACCGCTCCTACAGCTATCTCGAGGAAGGCCGCGACTATAAATCTTTCAACCTCGCACCTGAGATCGAGCGCGTTCCGGCTTATGCTGGGCCCAAACTGTCCACGGCCCAGCAGGAACGGGTCCAACGTCTGCTCACCGAGAGCATCGTGCTTTCCACCCATGACCATCCCACCCGGTTTCCGGAGGAGATTGACGAGACCATTGACTACAACCGGACCGGCCGGCACCGCACCGGGTACGAAGGGTTGGCCCGCTCCGGGATGACAGCGGTGATTGACAATTTCATGGACGGTACCGCCTGCGTCACCAGCCAGGCTGGCTGGAAGTGGACCGACATCATTGCCGATCTGGGGCTGCGCTTCTCCGATCTTGCTCATCAGGACTATGTCATCAAGGCCGAAACCGTCGCCGACATTCATCACGCCAAGGACACCGGGCGGCTGGCGCTCATCGCCGGGCTGGAGGCGTCAACTCCAATCGAGAACGAGTTGGACCGGATCGACATTCTTTACGGATTCGGCATACGTCAGCTCGGCATCGCCTACAGCGAGGCGAACACGCTGGGCAGTGGCTTGAAGGAAAAGGGCGACGGCGGCCTGACAGTCTTTGGCCGGCGCGCCGTGGAGCGAATGAACAAGCTGGGCATCGTCGTCGACGTTTCACACTCCGGGGATGTCACCTCGATGGACACTATCGAACACTCCACCAAGCCCATCATGATCACCCATGCCGGAGCTCGTGGCGTGTGGAACACAAACCGGATGAAGCCGGACTCCGTCATCAAGGCGTGCGCGGAGCGCGGCGGGGTGATTGGACTGGAGGCGGCCCCGCACACCACTCTCTCGGCGGCACATCCGCTCCACACGATCGAGTCGGTGATGGACCACTTTGTGTACTGCGTTGACCTGGTCGGAATCGAACACGTCGCCTTCGGCCCGGACACCCTGTTCGGCGACCATGTGGGCCTGCACAACCTCTTTGCGGGTGCGCTTTCCCTGGGCGAGGCCCACGCAGGGGTTGAATACGAACACGTTCCCTATGTGGATGGTCTGGAGAACCCGGCTGAATGCTTCTGGAACATCGTCTCGTGGCTGGTATCCCACGACTACTCGGACGACGAGATCCGCGCCGTCGTCGGAGGAAATGCCATGCGGGTTATCGAGGAGGTCTGGATCTGATGGAGAATTCCACAGCGAGAAAACACTTGGCGCGGCTGGCCGTTCCCTTGGCCCTGATGCTTGCGCTCGCCGGGTGTGTGCCGTCGGACCCGGATACGCAGGACACAGGGGAAGCCAACGACGACGGCGGGAACCAGCTGGTGGTGGGTACCACCGCCGGCGTGGTCAACTTCAACCCGCTCGTCGGCAATAGCCGCACTGACACGTGGGTTACCAA
This sequence comes from Arthrobacter sp. H5, assembly GCF_000520595.1. GTDB lineage: Bacteria > Actinomycetota > Actinomycetes > Actinomycetales > Micrococcaceae > Arthrobacter_D. The sequence continues at coordinate 19,825 of NZ_KI914979.1, read as the reverse complement.
TCTGATGTATCCGTCGATGATGACCCTCAACGATGAGGCCGAAAAAGTTCCCTCTGTTGCAACGGAGTGGGGCTATTCCGAGGACGGTCTGACCGCGTTTGTGGAACTGCGCGATGACATGGAGTGGACGGACGGCGAGCCTCTGAACGCCGAAGACGTCATCTTCACCATCAACGCGATCAAAGAGGAGCAAATCGGCACAGTCGCTGGAATGCTCGCAGCGTATGAAAGTGCGGAGGCGGTCTCGGACACCCGGATTGAGTTCACCCTGAGCCGTCCTGACGGTGCGTTCCTGAACAGTGTTGGGTTCTGGATGCCGATCGTGCCCGAGCATGTCTTCGGCGAAGCACCGTCAGTCGCCGAGTTCGCCAATGACTCGGACTGGGTTTCGGCCGGCCCCTTTGTGCTCACCGAGGTCGAGGACGGGCAGCGTTATGTGCTGGAGGCAACCGAGAACTATCCGCTGGTCGAATCGGGCAGCGCGAACGTGGACGAGGTGATCTTCCGGGTGTTCCCGGATGTCAACACCGAAGTGCTCGCGCTCCGCGCCGGCGACCTGGACATGATCGGCAACGCTCTCCCGCCAGCGGTCGCGGAAGACCTGGCCGGTGACGACTCGGTGCAGCTGTTCACCGTTCCCTCGCTGGGCTGGGCACACATGCAGTACAACATGCGGAGGGCGCCGCTGGATCAGGTCGAGGTACGGGAGGCGCTCGCCCACGCGGTCGACTATGACGCGATCCGCGAGGTGGTGCTGGGCGGCAACGCCATTTCATCGAACTCCAGTGTGCTGACGCCCGTCTACGAGCAGTGGCAGGACGGCCTGGATCTGGAGGAGTACGCCTACGATCCGGAAATGTCCCGGCAGTTGCTGGAAGACGCTGGTTTCGCTGACGCTGACGGTGACGATGTCTATGACGAGCTGAGCTTCGAAATGGTCTACGACCAGGGCGATCCGATGGTCTCCACCTGGGCGGAGCTAGTGCAGGATCAGAGCCTTGATGCCGGCATCAACATTGAGCTCGTGGGCCTGGATCGCAACACCTATCTCGCCCGCACCGCTGACAGGGACTTTGACATCTATGCGGGCTCCTGGGCCATCATCGACGAGCCGCAGTCCAACTTCGCCCTGCTGTTCTCGCCGGAAGGATTTATCAACTACGCCGGCGTGGACGATCCAGAGGTCAGCGAACTCATGGAAGAAGCCGCGACAGCACTCACGCCGGAAGTAGCGCAGGAACCGTTGCAGGAGATTGCCCGTATCGTCCACGACCAGGTGTACGACAACGTCATGTACGTGGAGACGTTCAACTTCGCCGCATCGTCGGAGTGGAGCGGCTTTGTACCCAAGCCCAGTGATCTGCTCTCGATTGTCAACGCTGAATCTCTCGCAAATGTGAGCAAGGAATAAGTCCATGGCGTTCGCCCGCTTCGCGTTGTCACGGCTGCTGCGGGGTCTCTTGACCCTGTGGTTTGCCATAACCGTGACCTTCTTCCTGGTCCGGTTGCTGCCCGGAGACCCTGCCCTGGCCGTGGCCAGTCCAACCATGACCGAGGAACAGCGGGCAATCATGCTCGCGGACTTTGGTCTGGACCAGCCGTTGCCGGTCCAGTACTTCACCTATCTGGGCCAGCTTCTGCAGGGCAACCTGGGGATCTCGTTCCGGCAGAGCGTGCCAGTACTGGACGTGCTGCTGGAACGGCTGCCTTGGACATTGATCCTGACCGGCAGCTCGCTGATTGTCACGCTCATCATTGGGGTTCCATTGGCCGTCGCGGCAGCACGGCGGCGTGGTTCCCACATTGACCGTGCAGTGCAGGTCGGTGGAGTCATTGGTCAATCGCTCTTTGTGCCAACCGTCGGGATCTTTCTTCTGTACGTCTTTGGCCTATGGCTCGGTTGGCTGCCCATCGGCGGGGCCATCGATAGAGGGGTCTCGGGGCTGGAAGCCTACGGCAGCATGCTGAGGCACCTCGTCCTGCCGTGCCTCAGCCTGGTGCTTCTCCAGCTTGGCTCGTACGTACTGTTCCTCCGCACCAGCCTGATCGACGCCCTCGGCGAGGAGTACACAACCGTCGCTCGTTCCAAGGGTGTTTCGGAGCGCACCGTGGTGTGGAAGCACGCGTTGCGTAACGCGCTGCTACCCACCGTCACGCTCGTTGGGCTGCAGCTGGGTTTCCTCGTCGGTGGAGCCGTGCTGACCGAGACGATCTTTGCCTATCCCGGCATCGGCCGGGCTATCTACGAGGCCGTTGGTCAACTGGACTTCGCAGTACTGCAGGGCGCCTTCGTCCTGTTGGCAGCAACCGTTGTCCTGGCCAATCTGCTGACCGATCTCCTCTACGGCATCCTCGACCCGAGAGTCAGGCAGGCATGACCTACAACCCAGCACCCATCTCGACCGGCGTATTGCTCGGCACCGATTTGTCACAGATGTCTCCGCGCCGAAAAACCTGGCGGGCGTTTGTTCGCAACCCGCTCGGCCTCAGTTCGCTGATCGTACTGATCCTCATGGTTCTGCTTGCGCTCGCTGCGCCGCTCATCGTCGAGGAGCCCAGCGGCTTCAGCGTGGCAGTGCTGGAACCACCGTCGCCCGAGCACTGGTTCGGCACGGACCATATCGGCCAGGACATCTTTGCCCAGATCGTCTGGGGGGCGCGGACCAGCGTGGCAGTCGCGGTGGGGGCTTCGGTGCTCGCCATCCTCCTGGGCACTGTAGTGGGGGTGGCTGCTGCCTACTTCCCGAAGCTGAACACACCGCTCGGCATGCTGATCGATGTGATGCTTTCGCTGCCCATCCTGCCGCTGATGATCCTGATCGCCGCGTTGGTCGGTCCCAGCATTTCCACTCTGGTGGTAGTGATCGCGGTGTTCTCCTGGCCTGAAGTGGCGCGCGTAGTCCGTTCCCAGGCGCTTCCCACGGTGACGCTGACGTATGTCAATGCGTCGCACGTTATCGGTGCCTCGAACCTTTGGGTACTGACCAGGCACATCCTGCCTGCCGTCACCCCGGTGGTCGTGGTCTCCGTGGTGTTGACAGCCTCCAAAGCCGTGCTCAGTGAGGCCGGCCTTTCCTTCCTGGGACTGGGTGACCCGAATAGCTGGTCCTGGGGCACCATCCTCTACAACGCGCAGCGCAGTGGCGTACTTGCCTCCGCATGGTGGACGGCGCTGTTTCCGTCCCTGGCCATCCTGCTGTTTGTTGTGGCGGCCACCCTCTGTTCCCTTGCCTACAACGACGCCCGTAACCCCCGAATTCGAGGTGACTGAAACACCGTGAGCTTCTCGCAACGATTGCCTTTGTCCTTCTACCAGGATGTGCACCGCCGAGTGCGCACCGAACTCGAACATCACGGACTTGACGCACTCCTCGTCGATGACCCACATGAGGTGGCTTACCTCAGCGGCTTCTTCCATCACCCGAACGAACGCCCAGCGGCGGTATGGATTTCCGGTGACCGCACAGTGCTTCTCGTGCCCGAACTGGAGCGTGAGCACGCAACTGCGCAGTGTGCCGCGGTCGACGAGATCGTTGCCTTCGCCGAGTATCCCGGATTGCACAGCCCCTTTGAGCCGCTGGCCCGTTCTGTCGGCCGATCCGGCACGTGGGGCCACTCTCCGAATCTCTCTACCGGACGGCTCCACGAACTGCAGACGGTATTCGACGGCGTCAAGTGGCACATGAGCGGCATCGTTGACTCGTTACGGCTGATAAAAAGTCCCGAGGAGATCGCCCTGCACCGCCAGGCCGCTGCGCTGGGGGATGTCATGTTGTACGCCGGCCGTGATCTGATCGAGGCTGCCATTGCAGATGGCGGTGCGCTCCCCACCGAAGCTGAGCTGGCCGGTCATGTGGCCCGCACCGGCACCTCCTGGATGTACGAGAACCACAACGACGTCGTCGTCGTTCCCATGCTGGCGGCCGGCTTGGTCTATGCGGGCGCCAACAGCGCCTTTCCGCACGGACTACCGTCGTCATACAGGCTGCAGGCGGGCGATACCGTCATCCTCTCTCTGGGCGGTGCGGTTGGCGGTCGCTACGCCGAAAGTGAGCGAACGTTCTTCCTGGGTGATCCCACCGACGATCAGCTGCGCTACTTCTCAGCTGATCACCGCGCCCAGGAGGTGGGCACCAAGGAACTACGGCCGGGCGCCCTCTGCCGCGACGTCAACCGAGCCTGCCTGGACGTCATCCGCGACGCTGGACTGACCGAATATATCCGCCACCGGCAGGGCCACGGGATCGGCTTGAACTTCCATGAACCCCCATGGCTGGAGGACGGAGACGCATCCGCGCTCGAAGCCGGGATGGTGGTTTCCAGCGAACCGGGAATCTACGTTCCCGGGCACGCCGGTTACCGCATATCCGACACCGTCCTGGTTACGGACGACGGCGCCGAACGCCTTACGCGCTATCCCCGCGACCTCGACGACGTGATCATCAACCTGTGAAAGGCACTTCATGATCCTGACCATCAATGGCAACCCGCTCGACGTCGAAATGCTGGGCGACGCCCCCGGCGCGCCGCTGCTCATCGCGCATCACGGGGCTCCCGGCCTCGGTTCGAAGAGCGAGCCGCAGATGGCCTTTGGCCCGATCTCAGACCTGTTCCGCGTCCTCGTCTTTGACGCTCGCGGCAGTGGCAAGAGCGGAGACCAGGGACCATTCACACACGAGCAATGGGTTGCCGACGTCGACGCGCTCCGCGAGTGGGCCGGCGCGGAAACCTTCGTGATGGCCGGCGGATCATATGGCGGATTCATTGCGATGGAATACGCCATCGCGCACCCGGAGCGGCTTCGGGCGATGGTGCTGCGGGACACTTCCGCGGACAATGTTCATCATGACCTCGCGATCGACAATGCGCGCTCATCTGACCGGGTTGATATCGACGAGGACATGTTGATGCGCATGATGGAGGGTCGAATCCGCGACAATCAGGACTTCAAGGACTCTTGGCGTGCACTGCTGCCGCTGTACGGTTTTACCTTCGACCCCGCCATGGTGGAAGAACGGGCCAACAGCACCGACTATCACTTCGCAACTCACAACGCAGCGTTCTCGCAGAACCTGGCCCAGTATGACCTGAAGGCGACGCTTCCCGGCGTTACCTGCCCCACGCTGGTGACCGTCGGCCGGACCGACTGGATTACACCGGTCTCCTGCAGTGAGCATATCGCCGAACTGATACCGGAATCGCAGTTGGTGATCTTTGAAAAGTCCGGGCACTCGCCGCCGTCGGATGAGCCGGAGCTGTTCCAGCAGACGGTACGGGAATTCCTGAAGGCGCACGCACTTTACTGAGGCGATGCCTCGCGGACGGCACTTACGGGAACCATCGCGGCCATGCTTCTGTCCGCCTTTTCACCCGGTTTGAGGCCGGGTCGCCGTCACCCACTGTCTGCTTGGACCAAGTCCTGCACTTTCTGAGCAATTGTGCCCCAGTTTGTATTAGACGGATTTTGGATTTGCAGGCCAGCTCTGCGATGTGACCCAGAGAAAGTGCGGTGTTAGGTCCGGATCGAAGGTCGGGCTTGCGCTTGAGAGGGCACCCGGACGCCGCGATTTGTGAAATTGTTGAACAATAGCTTGCGTAGATTGTTCAACAACCTGTATCGTCTCCAGCAACAATAATGTGACTCCAGTCACCTCGAGGCAACGGACGGACCCATGGCAGATACCGGCAGCAAACCTAAGCTGAGCTCCTCCGCTCGGCGCACGGCCCTTCTGGGGGCCATGTTCCTGATGGCCACCAGTGCGATTGGACCGGGCTTCATCACCCAGACCACGGTGTTCACCGCGCAGCTTGGTGCGGCCTTCGCCTTCGCCATCCTGGCCTCAATCCTGATCGACGTTGCCGTCCAGATGAACGTCTGGCGCGTCATCGGCGTCTCCGGCCTCCGCGCCCAGGAGCTCGGCAACAAAGTCATCCCGGGCGTCGGCTGGTTCCTCGCCGGACTGGTCTTCATCGGTGGCGTGGTCTTCAACATCGGCAACATCGCCGGCACCGGCCTTGGAGTCAATGCGATGCTCGGCGTGGACCCCAAAATTGGTGGGGGCATCTCGGCAGTCATTGCCATCCTGATCTTCGTCAGCAAGAAGGCCGGCATGGCAATGGACCGCATCGTGGTGCTGCTTGGCGCCATCATGATCCTTCTCATGATCTACGTGGCCATCGTCGCTGCCCCACCCGTCGGCGATGCCCTGAGAAACACGATCTTCCCCGAAGAAGTGGACTTCCTCATCATCACTACCCTTGTGGGCGGCACCGTGGGCGGCTACATTACCTACGCAGGCGCCCACCGCATGCTCGACTCCGGTGTCACGGGCATCGACAACGTCGGGGAAATCACCCGCAGCTCAGTGCTGGGCATCATTGTCACCGGCATCATGCGGGTGTTGCTGTTCCTGGCCATCCTCGGCGTTGTTGCCGGCGGCACCGTACTCACCAGCGACAACATGGCCGCCGAAGCTTTCGGCGCAGCGGCCGGAGAAATTGGCATGCGGATGTTCGGCGTAGTCCTCTGGGCCGCCGCAATTACTTCGGTGATCGGCGCCGCGTTCACCTCGGTTTCCTTCATTACGTCCTCAAAGACGCCGGAGCGCAAGCGCAACCTCATCACCGTTGCTTTCATTGCAGGCTGCGCGATTGTGTACCTCTTCCTTGGCCAGGCACCGCAGCAGCTGCTCATCTTCGCCGGTGCGTTCAACGGGCTCATCCTCCCCGTGGGCTTTGGCGTGCTCCTCTGGGTGGCCTGGCGGCGCCGCGACCTGATGCACGGGTACGCCTACCCCAAGTGGCTGCTGATCGTGGGCGTGGTGACCTGGCTGCTTACCCTGTTCCTCGGCTATATCTCCATCACCGGCCTGGCGCAGCTGTGGGCGGTGTGATCAACCGCGTGATCAGCCCAGCGAACGACGACGAAACTGACGTTGCGTCCCTGCCGCCCGCCGAAGCGCGCGGGATGTTCCGGGGCGGACTGGTGGTGCCGACGTCGGGCTGGTCACGAGGGTACGCGCAGGCAAACGTGCTCGCAATCCCGCGTGAACAGGCCTTCGACCTGCTGCTCTTCGCCCAGCGCAATCCCAAACCGTGTCCCATCCTTGGAGTGTTGGAGTCCGGCGAAACCACCGGGCCGCTGCTGGCCGGCGGCGACATCCGGACCGATGTCCCGAAGTACACGGTCTACCACGACGGCGAAAAAGTCGACGAACCCACCGACATCTCCGCCCACTGGCGCGATGACCTGGTGACCTTCCTGATCGGTTGCTCCTTCACCTTCGAGGCCGCACTGCAGGACGGCGGCATCAGCATCGCGCACATCGACCAGGGCGTGAACGTGCCGATGTACCGCACCAACCGCGAGTGCGCACCCGCCGGAGCCATGTCCGGTCCACTGGTGGTCTCCATGCGACCGGTCCCCGCTGCACAGGTGGCCGACGCTGTCCGCATCACCTCGCGTTATCCGGCTGTCCACGGGGCACCGGTACATGTGGGCAACCCGGGTGAGTTGGGCATCCAGTTGAATGAACCGGACTTCGGCGACGCGGTGGAAATCCCGGATGGTCATCTGCCGGTGTTCTGGGCCTGCGGCGTCACACCGCAGGCGGCCGTGATGCAGTCGAGGCCACCTCTGGCGATCGGACACGCCCCGGGACACATGCTCATCACCGACGCGAGGGACAGCGACTACCTGGTGCCGTAAGCAGGGCTAGCGGAATAACAGCGATCCCATCCGCTCGTCTATAAGCTGCGGGGCCCGCAGTCAGCACGGCGGTTTCGACCAGCCGATCTCCCAGCGCGTCGCGCAGCCAGTGAAGGTGGCTCACGTCTCTGTCGCTCACCGCCGCGGCAAGCTTGATCTCAAATGCCACAAGTTTTCCGTCATACCTTTCGAGTACGAGGTCGACCTCCCGATCACCGTTGCGAGTGCGAAAATGCCCAACGGAAGCCTCAGCAGCCTGCGCAAGGACGCGAACAGAGAGGGTGGCTAAAGCTTCGAACAACTGGCCCAGCCAGCCGCCACCGGCAAAGCCGCGCGCCGAGCCGATCGACTGTTCGGTTGTTCGGTTGTTCCAGTGAGCTGCGCCGCCAGATCCGATCTACATAGCCCGCCAGCTGAAGCGTTTATAGATCTCCTACTATCCCGTTAGCAGGAGTTCTACTATCCCATGAGCAGGACTTCATGAGCGTCAGGTGGCGAGGTGCACGGGAGTTTACTGGGCGACGCCGGTCAGGTGCTCCAACAGTTCCGCTTCGGCCGCGTCGAGGTACTCGCGGAGCTCTGTTGCGGCCAACTCATTCTGGCCCGCCCGCAGCCGCTGAACCAACCCCGCATTGCGGCTCACATAGTGGCTGTGGAAGTCCGGAGCGGACGCCATGGCGTAAAACACCAGCCGCATCTCCGCCAGCACCCGGTCCATCAGTGCCCGCAAAGCGGAGCTTCCGGTGAGTCCCACCACCGCCTCGTGAAACTCCTGGTTGGCACCCGCCATGTCGGCCACCGACCCAGCCTCCCGGGCAGCCTGCGCCCGCTGCACGATGGCTTCCATCGCATTGAGCGCCTCCGGTGTGGCCTCGCCCCACAGTACCGCCGCCGGCTCGATCGTCCGGCGAACCCGGTAAATCTCGCGCACTTCCTCAGCACCGGGCGACGCCACAAAGACGCCGCGGTTGGGAACGCGGGTCACGATCGACTCGCCGGCAAGCGTGGTGAACGCCTGCCGCAGCGTGTTGCGCGATACACCGAGCGCCGCCGACAACGACTGCTCGGACAGCTTTGACCCCGGAGTCAGCCGCCCCGCCGCAATCCGGCCCCGCAGCACTGACGCGATCCACGCCGTGGTGTGGGCGTGCTCAGCCGCAGGCTCCTCCCCAAGTGTCATGTGGAAACCGTACCAATCACTTCACCACGGACGACGGCGGCACCCGCCTCCTGCCCGCCCCGCTTCAACATCCCGGCGCGGGAGGCATGAACCACCGTCTCCATCTTCATGGCCTCCAGCACGGCGAGGGGCTGTTCGGCAGCAACTTCCGCGCCGTCGTCGGCCAGCCACTTCACCAGGTTCCCACCCATCGGGGCGGTGACCGCGCCGTCGTCGTCCGTGGTCTTTTCAGCTGACGGCACGACGGCGGCGCTACCGCCGGTCATCAACGCCGCGAACACTTCGGCCGGCAGCCCGAGCTGGACGGCCTTGCCGTCGATTTCCACGGTGAGCGTCTCCCGCCGGGCAACGGGCCCTGTCACCCCACTCTCAAGGGAAGCGGCGAGGCGGTCGGCGAACTCCGATTCGATCCACGTCGTGTACACGCCCAACCGGTCTGGCTGGGTGAAATCCGGGTCCCGCACCACGGCGCGATGGAACGGGACCACCGTCGGCACGCCCTCGATCCGGAGTTCGTCCAGCGCCGTCCGGGCACGGCGCAGGGCCTGCGCACGGTCCTCGCCGTGGACAATGAGCTTGGCCATCAGCGAGTCATACTCGGCAGGAACTGTCGACCCGGAGCGGACCCCGGTATCCACCCGGATCCCGGCACCGGTGGGCGCCTCGAACACGTCAACGGGTCCAGGGGAAGGCAGGAAGCCGCGTCCGGCGTCCTCCGCGTTGAGCCGGAACTCGATCGCGTGGCCGCGCGGAACGGGATCCTCGGTGATGGACACCGGCAGCCCGGCGGCGATGCGGAACTGCTCGCGCACCAGGTCAATTCCGGAGGTCTCCTCCGTCACCGGGTGCTCCACCTGCAGGCGCGTGTTGACCTCAAGGAAGGAGATCACGCCGTCGGGCGCCACCAGATACTCCACGGTGCCGGCGCCGGCGTAGCCTGCCTCACGGCAAATGGCACGGGCGGATTCGTGGATGCGGGTGCGCTGCTCATCCGTCAGGAACGGTGCGGGCGCCTCCTCGACCAGCTTCTGGTTGCGGCGCTGCAGCGAACAATCGCGGGTACCCACCACAATCACGTTTCCGTGCGTGTCTGCCAGCACCTGCGCCTCGACGTGCCGCGGCTTGGCCAGGAACCGCTCCACGAAGCACTCGCCGCGGCCAAACGCCACCGTCGCCTCGCGCACCGCCGAGTCGAAGGCGTCATCAATATCCTCCATCCGGTGGGCAATCCTCAACCCGCGGCCGCCGCCGCCGAAGGCCGCTTTGATCGCCACCGGGACGCCGTGCTGTTCCGCGAACGCACGGACTTCAGCTGCGTCCGCAACCGGCCCATCTGTGCCCGGCACCAGCGGCGCGCCGGCACGGACAGCAATCTCGCGGGCGGTGACCTTGTTGCCCAGGCTCCGGATGGCCTCCGGCGAGGGGCCAATCCAGGTGAGTCCGGCGTCCTGCACTGCCTGCGCAAAGTCCGCGTTCTCGGACAGGAAGCCGTAGCCGGGGTGGACTGCATCGGCGCCGGCACGGGCCGCGACGCCGAGCAGTTTCCCAATATTCAGGTACGTGTCCGCACTCGCTGAACCGTCCAGCGCGTAGGCCTCGTCGCTGAGGCGGACGTGCAGCGCGTCGGCGTCGGGGGCGGAATACACCGCGACGGACGCCAGTTCCGCATCGGCGCAGGCGCGTGCAATCCGGACGGCAATTTCACCGCGGTTGGCGATCAGGACCTTTTTCATGGGTGCTCTTTCCACGTGCTCACGATGGGGGATCCACTTCGACAAAATGCAGGGTGGCGCCGGGCGGCAGTTGGGCGGCGATTGGGAGGTCTTCGGGTACGACGACGCCGATCACCGGATACCCGCCCGTCACCGGATGGTCGGCCAGGAACAGGACGGGAAGGCCCGACGGCGGCACCTGGAGTGAGCCGGCCACCACACCTTCGCTGGGCAGCTCGCCGGTTTGCTCACGTTCCAGGGGCTTTGTGGCAGCTGCCAACCCGAGCCGGACGCCGATCCGGTTGGACTCGGCCGTCACAGTCCAGGTCTGCGTGGTGAGGGCGGATCGGGATTCGGGAGTGAACCAGTCCTGGCGGGGGCCGGCGGTGATGCGCAGGATCACCGGCTGGTCTGAGGTGATCGCCTGCGGCAGAGTTGAGGATTCGGGGCTGCCGACCAAGCGTCCGCGTTCGACGACGCCGACGGGCAGTACCGTTCCGCCCATCAGGGGTGCCGGGCCGATCCCGGACATCAGGTCCGTCGAACGGCTTCCGAGCACGGAGGGAACGTTGATGCCGCCGCGGACCGCGAGATAGGTGCGCAGACCGGAGCCGGGCGCACCGAGGTGGAGACTCTCGCCGTCGTGCAGTGCAAACGGAGCGCACATCGGTGCTTGGCGCTCGCCGTGTGCGCTGCGGATCCCGGCAGGAGCGCCCGCGCCGCTGAGTGCGGCCGTCAGCTCGCCGTGGGCGCGCACGGCCAGCCCGCCGAGGACGGTCTCGATCACGGCGTCACCGGGCTCATTCCCGACCAGGCGGTTGGCCTGCCGGGCACCCGCGGTGTCGGCGGCGCCGGAGGGTGAGACGCCGAGGTCGCCCAGTCCGGGCCGGCCGAGATCCTGCACCAGGGACTGCGGTCCGGGGGAGAGGACCTCCAGGAAAGGGTCTGCAGGATTCGGGGCGTCATCCGGTGCGGGATTGTCGCTGGGCTTCCCTGCGGGCTCGATCAGTTCCCGTACGGCCACATACCGCACGGTGGTTCCGGGCCGCAGGAGGGCGGGCTGTTCCCGGTCCAGGTCCCACATGCGGGTGGCCGTGTGTCCGATGAGCTGCCATCCGCCGGGGGAGCGCCGCGGATAGACGGCCGAGAAATTTCCGGCCAGAGCCACCGAACCGGCCGGAACCGCGGTGCGCGGCGTGCTGCGGCGGGGCACTGTAAGCGTCTCGTCCTCGCCGGCCAGATAGGCGAAGCCGGGCGCAAATCCGCCGAACGCTGCCGTCCACAGCTGACCGGTATGGGCTGCGATCACGCCGTCTGCCCCGAGGCCGGTGAGGTTGCCCACCTCGGTGAGGTCCTCGCCGTCGTACACCACCTCGATCCGCACCGGGTCCCCCGACGACGACGCATTCTCCGACGGTGAAGTGTCCAACGCCTCGACGACGGCGCGGGCAGCGCGGGCGTGTGCACGGGAGTCGAAAACGGCGAGCACGGTCCGCGCTGCGGCAAGGACATCAATCTGCCCCGCCAGCGGGCCCTTCAGCAACCGGGCGTGCAGGGCCAGGACCGATTCGAGGGAATCCACGTCGATCAGCAGGGCGCGGGGGCCGGCCCAACGAATGTCCGCCTGAACTTGCACAGCGCTCACACGAAGCTCCGGATACCGACGCCGGCAGCCTCCAGCTCACGGCGGACTGTTGCCGACATGGACACGGCTCCGGCTGTGTCTCCGTGCAGGCAGATGCTCTCCGCGGTGGTCTTCATTGCCGAACCGTCCCGGGCGATGATGGTGCCCTCGGTGGCGAGGCGGACCATGTTGGCGGCGACCGTTTCCTCGTCGTGAAGGACGGCGCCCTGTTCGCGGCGGGAGACCAGCGTTCCGTCCGGGTTGTAGGCGCGGTCGGCGAAGGCCTCGGCTACCCCGCGCAGTCCTGCGGCCTCGGCAGTTGTCAGCGCCACCGAACCCGGCAGCAGCAGCAGCGGAAGATCCCCGCCGAAGGCCTTGACGGCGTCTACTACGGCCTGGGCATGTGTTTTGTGCGTGACGATGGTGTTGTACAGGGCGCCGTGCGGCTTCACATAGCGGATATTGCCACCGGCCGCGCGCGAGATCGCGTCGAGGGCGCCGAGTTGGTAGAGGACGTCGTCGGCCAGTTCGGTGGGGGAGCAGTCCAGGAACCGCCGGCCAAACCCAGCGAGGTCGCGGTAGCCCACATGCGCGCCGATCGTGACGCCGGCGGTAACGGCATCGCGGCAGGTCTGGGCGATGGTGGAGGGGTCGCCGGCGTGGAACCCGCACGCGACGTTGGCGCTGGAGACCGAACGGAAGATCGCGGCGTCGTCGCCCATTGTCCAGTTTCCAAAGGATTCGCCGACGTCACTGTTGAGGTCAATAAAGGTCATTGTGATCCCCGTCTCGTTGAAGTGGTCTCTTTAGGATGCACGAGAAGTATGGATTGTTCAACAATGTTGGCGAGATTGCTGCTCGGGTGGACCAAAAACGTGGTCCCGCTACTTCGGCTCGTGGGTTTCGATCAAGTTCACCGAGATCAATGTCATGCCGAGTGCGCCAACCTCTCTCAACAAGCCGTGGAGCCCAGCCTGATCGGTCACGGCGCCGGAGAGTGTTGTTGTCCCATCGCTCTCGTTGGTGACGGTGAGACCCCCGAACCACTCGCCCCAATACGCATCGAGGAGACCTTGAATGCGAATTTCATATCTTGTGTGTTGCACGAGCGCACACCTTTTCTGGGGTTACCCCAGGGCGGGCGCCAAGGACCTCCCAAATCTATGAAGACGTGTGATGGCTGGCCATCACCACATCTGGTGACCGATGCGGTGATCTATGACCTCAGGCCTAGAGCAGTCCTTGTTCCCTGGCGTAACGGACTGCTGCCGGGCGGCTGTGGACGGCGAGTTTGCCGAAGATGTGGCTCGTGTGGGTGCGGAGCGTGTTCAGCGACACGAATAGTTCACGGGCAATCTCGGGCCCGCTCAGCTCGGTCGACAGGGAGCCTGAGCACGCGCAACTCGCGCTCGCTCAATGCCTCCATCTCGGTCTGCGCGGGAGAGCTCTTGTCTTCGGCAGACCCGAGGGCCGCGCGGATGGTTCCATTTAGCTCCACCCCGCAATTCTATTCGCTCTTATATTGTATTACATTATTGCGGTACTGTACTACAATATAAAGGTGGCGATTCGATGGACAGACAGCGCAGCGAAGCACGGCATCGACCAAGCGGATGCGTTGTTTGCGATGCAGAATTTCGTCTATCGGATCGAGAAGTTTGATGAGCCGCGCATTGAGGGCGGTCAACGCCCGGATCTGTTCATCGGCCCGCCACGGAACCGCCAGGCGATGCTTGAAGTCATGGCGATCATCACCCCGCCGGCGGACATTGTGATCTTCCACGTGATGGAAGCCCGGAGGAAAATCATCGACATTGCAGAAGAGAGGCAGTGATGACCAGGAACAACGAGCCTGCACTGACCAGCCAGGAGCAGGAGCGCTATCATCGGCTGGCGGAGTCGGCCGAGAACATGGATACCCTGCCCGAAGGTGCCGTGTTCACTAAGAGCGACGGCCCGGGTGCTGGTCAGGCACTGCTGGAAGCCGCGCTGGGATCCCCGGAAGCCGTGCAGCGTTCCGTTGGCCGGCCTTCACTGAGTGGTAAGGCAGCACCGGCGCCGGTGCGTTCCTACCGGCTGACGGAGGAATTGCTGCGCGAGCTGGGGGAGCGGGCCGAAGCTGAACACCGCAAACCGAGCGAGATTGTGCGCGAGGCACTGCACCAGTACCTGCACCGGGCATCCTAGGTGGCCGGTTCGCGTCGCTCCTGGCGGTAGCCGTTCAGCCAGTGAAATGCCTCTGTTTCGGATCTGAAGAAGGCCACCGGGTGCAGAGAGTTATACGCGAACGCCCAAATGACTTCATCCACCGCACCTGGCCGCTAACAGTTGTCGTCGGTGTGGTTATGGCGGGTCACCAGGTAAGAATCGGCTTCCCCCAAGGCTTGGGCCAGGTCTGTGAAAAAGGCTTCCCAGTTTTCCAATAGATCGGGGATGGTGAAAACTGCCGGTTCGACCTCGAATCGGTCACCAACCTAGCGACGTTGCGACCGCGAGAGCAGTGGGGTGGCCACGGCCCCTGCCTGTGAGTGTTTTTGACGATGGCGGATTTTTTGAGGCTGGGTGCCGGGTCAGCGGTCATTGCAGCGGCTGGCGTATCCCGCTGAGGGATCTCCAATCAGGCGACTACTTCGACGGACTCTCGTACAGCCATATTGCTCGGTCTAAGTCCCGGGGTTCAGCAGCGAGCTTCGTGGCCGCGAGCTGGAGGAGCTGCCGTGTTCGTGCGGGAGTAGGTCTGTTGTCGTCGGGGAGAACTCGGGCGAGGTAGCGCTGCACCATCACGTCTGGTTTTGTTTCTGTGCTGACTCCTGCGTTCATGATCAGGTATGACCAGGCAAGCGTGCCGAAGCCATTGACTGAAAGCCATGCTGTCTTTGCGGAGGTACTTCCGTTGGTGGCGGCGGTTCGGAGGTGTTCTGTGCTCGTCACTGCGGTGTCCAGTGCTGCGAGCCGGGAGAGACCCTCGTAGATACCCTCAGGTCGCAAACGGTTCGTACCGGGGAGTTTGCTTTCGTTGTGCAGGACGTCACGGGCGAAGTCTGCGGGGCCACCTGCGCTATCCATGACCTTCATCAGGTCTGGGCCACTGTCGGTGTCTGCCGTTGGGCGAAGTGCTCGGTACCGGGCAAGTACATTCGTCCCTGCGGCCGAGCTCGCGCGCAGGGAATAGGCGGAGTTCAGAGCGCAAAGCGCAAGAGAGTCGCGGAACTCTATCGGGGCCCTCCAAGCGGAAGGGTCGCCGAGATCCTCAGCGATGGCCGTCACGAGGAGATCTAAGTCAGTCATGACCGGATGATAGCTGGCACTTGATGCCGCCAGTGGGACTACCGTGCAAAAAGGACCCATTGAGCAACCGAGGATTCTGATCCTCCTGAGGCGGCCGAACGTTGGTATTGCAGGGAGTCGCGGTGCTTGGGGGAGCGGGCGGCACGGCTTTTGCCGCCCAGGGTTTGAAGCGCCCCATAACGACAGCCCGCTCGCCTGGCATTGAAGCTGTGCCCCGCGGAGAGATCCTTGAGCGGGACGGTGTCGGCCCCGGGCCAGCATGCACATCACTGAATGTCCTAGCTCGCGGCTGGCACACTGGGCGCATGGCCTTCGAACGACTTCCCATCCGAAGACTGACCGAACATCCCTCTAACACTCTGGACCGGCGGACGTGGCCGGCGACTTTGGCGCCAGTAGCTACGATCCTCGATCGCGGACTAGATCTCGGCCCCGCTACCGTCCTCGTGGGTGAGAACGGGTCCGGTAAATCCACCATCATCGAGGCAATCGCGTTAGCCTACGGGCTGTCCCCCGAGGGCGGCTCGACTGGAGCCCAACACAGGACGCGTTCAACGGAGTCGGTCCTTGCTGATCACCTCCAGCTGGTCCGCAACGCCAGCACCACTCGGCGCGGGTACTTCCTGAGAGCCGAAACCATGCATGGCTTCTTTACCTACCTCGAGTCGAATCCGAGCACGAGTGGTCCGGACGTTCCCTTCCACGAAATGTCCCACGGTGAATCGTTCCTCGAACTCGTGGTCGATCGCTTTCGCGGATCAGGTTTGTGGGTTCTCGATGAACCAGAGTCAGCATTGTCCTTCTCGGGGTGCCTTGCGTTGCTCGGCGTCCTGAAAGAACTCGTGGCGTCAGGGAAGTCCCAGGTGATCCTCTCCATGCACTCACCCCTCCTAGCGGCTCTGCCAAATGCTCAGATCTTCGAAGTAGGCAGCTGGGGCTTACGTCCTCAACAGTGGGAGAACCTCGACCTCGTCACGAGCTGGCAAGCATTCCTCACCTCACCCGAGCGGTACCTCAGGCATCTCTAACTGCACCACCGAGGCGCCCGACGCCTCGCTAACTTCGGCCGCCCGGCAAGGGATCTCTTACCGGGACGGTTGCTGCAGTTGGTTGCGATAGTTTTCAAGCGCCTCGATTATGGGGCCTGTGACGTCGGAGAACTTGTCAGCTTCCGCACTCTCTTTGGCCGTACGGCTGTGTGCGGCAAGTTGCTCGACCAGAGCCGCCTTTACGTCGGGCCGCTTCACGTTATCGGGGAGACTGAACGCAAGGACGTCAAAGTCTCGCTCTCGATAGTGCGGGACCGAAGCCCGCACTCGTCCGTGATCCGGGTTGTCACTCATCAGGTGTAGATGCGCACGGAGCTCAGGGTCGAAACCGGTGGCCCCAACGTATGCAACCGCTCCGTCAACGGTGTCTACCCATACATAAAGCCAGGAGCCGCTTGGGCGGACAGTTCCTTGGCGCACTGTAATCACTCGGTACTCGACGGGCTCCATCAACTGAGGCTAAAGCCGCAAAGTTGGCCCAAGCAAGCTGTCCGTTAGCCGATGGGCAGGAGGGGCGGTACATATCCAATTGAAACCTGGTTTGAGCTGTGTGTGGAGCACTCCCAGCCCTGTTGAGAAGGGAGGTGGCATAAAGGACCGTTTGAGACCCAAAAGGTTCTGATCCATTCCTGTGACTTTTCGTCAGGATGGCGGGCTTTGTGCTGGGGTGGTGGCGGGGGTGCGGCCCTCTTTGGGCGTCGTTGGGCTCGTGGCCGCTTCGATCACTCCTGTCGGGTGTTGAGCTCGTAGATCTTCCTCTTCTCCTCGGCGGTGAGGTCCGAGGCTGCGAGGATGTCCTGGAGGACGGCGGACTTGCCTGCGGTGTAGCGGTGGATGTTCATGTCCGGTTCGGCTGCCAGCTGTCGTTTCACCGAGCCGTATCGGTCCCGGAGTGCGGGGTGCGCGAGGAGTGCCGCCCGCACGGCCAGGTGATTGCGGACGTGCAGCGTGTCGGCCACACATAGGTAGACGTTGCGCGCTGGTGTCTCATCGGGTGCCGCGAAGGCTTCACGGTCCGTTACTCCGAGGTCTCCAAGGTGCGTGTAACCCGCATCTTCGAGCGCTTCGGTGGCGGGAGCGATGACGTCCCGCGGAACGATGATGTCGATGTCGAGGATGGGTTTGGCCGGTAGTCCAAGGGATGGCCGTCGAGCCGACGTGCTCGATCGATGTGATCCACAGTCCAGCCAGAATGATGTCCATAGCGTCGGCGACGAGCCGGAACTGGCGCGCCCAGTCCGGTGAGTGCGGTTCGATGATAATCCCGGCACCGTATCGATCGGCCCCTATGTCTGCGCTCATTCCTTCAGCCTTCATCGGTCACCCGTCCGACCGGCGCGGGGCGCCAGTTGCCAGCCAAGCGTCGAGCTCGTGTGGTCGTTTCAAGGACAGGACAGGACAGGACAGGACAGGAGGGCAGGCATGGACGGATCGGCCCTGATCTTCTCGATCGCGTCCCGTTTCCGGGAGAAGGTTTTGAAATGCCAGCCGATGATGGAGTCCTTCGCGAGGGCGCGTCGGAGGGTTTCCGTGTTGCCGTTGCACACGGGTTGTTTGCTGACGATTCGGCGGATGGTCCGGTGGACGAGGCGTCCGAGGGAGAGCCATCTGGGGTTGTCGAGGAACACGATGAGATCTGTGCGGGCGAGGATGATGTCCCGCCAGGACGAGTAGGCACTGTCGAGGACCCACCGGTCGCGCGCGGCGATGCTGGCTGCGATCCGATATTGGTCCTCGATGGGGCGGCCCTCCCAGTTAGGGAGCCACCCGAGGTCGTCGTCGGCTGAGAACTCGGGGATACCGGTGATAACGGTATAGGCGTGGGCGGCTGAGGTCTTCCCGCTGCCGGTCACGCCATGGAAGAGGACCCGTTGGGCCGGTACCGCCGTCATGGGTTCCACCGTAATGCCCTGAAGGGCCTGAGGTATGGACTCGAGTGAGGACATGCGGAAGGACGGGGGCCGCCCGTCGTGGCCCTTTTGCTCATAAGCTCGCCTCATGGGTGATGACCGGATAGTGATCGATTGGGATGCTGCGCGTGCGAGTAATCGGGAGAACTGGGAGGACAGGGTCCCGCTGCACGAAAAGGCGTACGGGATCAGCGACCTCGACGCCCCTGACCATTTGAGCTCTGTCATCCGAACGGATCTGATCGCTCTGTCGCCCTTTCTCCCTGGTGGCACCGTTGCGGGGTTGGATGTGTGCCACTTTCAGTGCCATATCGGCACTGACACCCTGTCACTGGCCAGGGCAGGAGCCCGGGTCACCGGCGTCGATTTCTCGCCGGCCGCGCTGGCATCAGCAGCCCAACTCTCCGAGCGACTGAATCTCGACGCGACATGGGTGGAAACCGATGTTCTTGACGCTCGCGCCGCTGTGACCGGTGACTTCGACCTCGTCTACACCAGCATCGGAACCATCAACTGGTTCCCGGATCTGGACCGTTGGGCAGCCCAGATAGCCGGCCTGCTCCGGGCCGGCGGGACGTTCTACATCCGCGACGGTCATCCGATGCTCTATGCCATGGATGAAGACGCTGACGAACTGCGGCTTCGCTACCCGTACTTCAGCACCAATCAGGCGCAGGTGTGGGACGAGGAGTCGACCTACGCAGGAGATGGCACGGTCGCTCATTCCCGGACGTACCAATGGGCGCACCCGTTGTCTGACATCATCAACTCCCTCATCGGGGTGGGTCTGCAGATCCTTCGCGTTGACGAGGGCGCGACACTCCCATGGAAGTTCTCCTCCCGCATGATCGAGGTGCCCGACGGTTTCGCATGGCCCGAAGCCGAGCGAGTCCTTATTCCCTGCACGTATACGATCGTCGCCCGCAAGTCATGACCATCACCCTGGTCGAGCTCGAGCGCTCTTTTCGCCAATCGTGGGGTGTTGATACCACGTGTCTCACCGTCGCGGATCTCAGCAAGTGGCAACCGAGTAACCCAACTAGTGGGTGAACGGTTAGCTCAGGTAGGGTTTATTCATGGCCAAGCCAGATTTTCCGCGGACGATATTGGATTTCCAGGCCAGATTCGGCGATGAGCAGGCGTGTCTGGACTATCTGTTCCAGTGCCGGTGGCCTGAGGGTTTCGTCTGTCCGCGGTGTGGCGGCACAACGGCGTGGCCGATAGCAGCACGACGACTATGGCAGTGCGGTGGCTGCGCCTATCAGGTGTCTCTGACGGCCGGTACAGTCCTGCACAAGACCCATACCGCGCTGCATTTGTGGTTCTGGGCTGCTTACCTGATGTCCACGGGAAC
>NZ_KI914978.1:338073-353538 GCF_000520595.1 Arthrobacter sp. H5 | reverse complement strand
GGTGCCGTCGACCGCGTCCACGCCGTCGGTCTCCCCGCCAACCGCGTCCACGCCGTCGGTGCAGCCAACCGCGTCGCCCGCAGAAACCCGGCCGGCAGAAGAATCCGATCCCACTTGTCCGGGGGCAGCCTGCAGCTCAGTCGTCATGACCGGCGACCTGCTGCTCCATGGAGCGCTGTGGGATCAGGCGGCAGCGGATGCCGAGGCAGCCGGTGAGCTGAATTTCGGCCCCATGCTGGAAGCGCAGCAGGACTATGTCGCTCCCAGCGATCTGGCGATCTGTCACATGGAGACCCCGGTATCGTCGCCTGAAGGGCCCTTCGCCGCCTTTCCCTCCTTCAACGTTCCGCCACAGATACTCACGGCAGTCAATGACATTGGGTATGACGTCTGCACCACCGCGAGCAACCACACCATCGATGCTGGAACGGCTGGACTTAACCGCACGCTTGACGCGCTGGACGCCGAGGGGCTGGTCCACACAGGGTCCTACCGGACGGCCGCCGAGGCGGAGGAAGTCATGATCGCCCCGGCAGGCGTGGCCAACATCGCCGTGATTACCGGGACCTACGCACTGAACGGACTGGTCCCGGAGTTCCCTTGGCAGGTGGACCTGCTGGACCCGACAGTGATGATCAACAAAGCACAGCAGGCCCGTGCGGAGGGAGCCGACGTTGTGATAGGCGCAGTCCACGCAGGGGATGAGTACGCCGATTACGCCAACCCCCAGCAACAGGATGTCGCCCATGCCTTGGTGGACAGTGGAGAATTCGACCTCATCTACGGCCATCACAGCCATTCCGTACTCCCCATCGAGAAGTACAAAGACACCTGGATTGTCTACGGGCTGGGCAACACCATTGCAGCGCATGCCACCCCGGATATCCGCAACACTGAAGGTCTGATGGTTCGCGCACAGTTCAGTCGGAACGACGACGACGACGGCGACGGTGCGTGGGAGGTGGCGGAACTCGCCTGGCTGCCGGCTACCTGGAACGGCCCGGAGCACCGCTGGTGTCCGGTATCGCAGGACGCGCTGGCGGCGCTGGAGGAGGGCGGCGGTGCCTGCGTATCCACGGAAGCCGACGCTGCCAGCCGCTCCCGCACCAAAGCAACGGTGGAATCCATGGGAGCAGCCACCGACGGTGCTGTTGAATGGCTGCTGAGTGGCACCGGCCGCTGAAGAAGTCAGAGGCACAAGAATGTCAGAGGCAGAGTTCAGACTTATCGCACCAGTCAAAATCCAGATGGGAGCATGAAATGTGCGATGAATGCAATGGGATGTCCAAGCGCCAGATCAAAGAGAAGACCAAACTCGACATTGCCCGCTACGGGTGGCAGGCGGTTACGGTAGAGGGCGATATCGATCAGGCTGCGATTTCTTACTCGGTTGGGCTCACCGAACTCCGTCATCCAGAGATCATCGTCGCGGGACGCCGGCAGGATGAGGCGTGCGGCATGCTTTCGGAAATGGTCGCCATGGTGCTGTGCCATCGGCATGTCCTGGAGCCTGGGATGGAATTGAAGCTCGAACAGCGCAGGGTCTACCTGGCACCCATGGAGAGCCCCAACGGTATCCTGCTGGTAGGTCACTCGACCTACGGCAAGAGGCTTCGAGCCCTGCAGGCAGTGTGGGCGGACGATTCCGACAATTTACCCTGGGAACAGGACATTCCAGATTCCCTGACCCAGCCCTTCTTTGGCACACCGCCCGATCAGGCGCTGCGCACCTGGCGGCACTACGCCACGGGAGAATGACCGTTCCAGGATACCGTCACTGAAGGTGCAGCCAGTAGGTCTGGCCCCGCCCGATCAGGTCGAAACCGCGCCGGGAGTACAGCTCGTATCCCTGGGGTGTGGCGTTGAGCGCAAGATGGGTGGCTCCGGCTGCCGCTGCCTCCCGGCCCACTTTGCTGAGCAGGGCAGTACCCAGGCCGCGGCGCTGGAACTCCGGCAATACCTCCATATTGAAGATGCCGCCCAACCCCCGCAGGCCGCTCACGCCCGCCGGATAGAAGGAGTACGCTGCGCCGGCTGGATGCCCCTCCACGCGGGAGAGTGCGTGCCACGCCTGGCGTGGTTGCGAGCGCACCACCCGAAGCTCGCGCTCAAGGGGACCACGGTATTCCGGCACATCTCCGGTGAGGGTTGCGGCGCCGTCGTCGTACGCGGTTGGAAGCTCCACCGGAGCGGCCATCCACCACGGCTGCCAACCGGTCTCAAAACCAAACTCGTGCAGCCCTGCGCCTCTGACGGCGCCGTTGAGCCAGGCACCAACCGAGGTGGCACCCAACCGGACGCCCTCCGCGAGGCCGGGTCTCAGCCCTGCCGGTGAGACCTCCTCAGGGAACATCAGCATGAGTTCAGACCGTGCGGGCAGCCAGATCCAATCACATCCGCGGGTGGAGAACGTCCGGCCGCCCGTCGCAGTTGCCAGCGCAGCAAACCAGGCGCGTTGCAGGCGCTGACAACCAGCGATCGTCACCATGGGCGGTTAGGCCAGGCCCCGGCGGGCGAGCAGGGGATCGATGCTCGCATCCCGGCCGCGGAAGGTGCGGAATGCTTCGAGCGGGTCCAAGCTGTTACCCCGTGACAGCAGCTCCTGCCGAAAGTGGTCGCCGTTCTCCCTGGTCAGGCCACCCGAGGACTTGAACCATTCAACGGTGTCGGCATCGAGCACTTCACTCCAGATGTAGGCATAGTAGGCGGCCGAGTATCCGCCCGCGAAGATGTGCTTGAAATAACCGGTCCGGTAGCGGGGTGGAACCGGCGCGAAATCGACGCCGGCTTCCGCCAGCGCCCGCTGCTCAAAGGCGGCTGGATCGTCGACGGTGGTCCCGGGCGCGATTCCATGCCAGGCAAGGTCGAGCAGGGCCGCTCCCAGATACTCGGTGGTAGCAAATCCCTCACCCCACTGCTGTGCGGCAATCAACTTGTCGATGGTGTCCTTCGGAAGGGAATCACCTGTCTTGTAGTGCCGTGCGTAGTTGGCCACAACTTCCGGCCAGAGTATCCACATTTCGTTGACCTGCGACGGATACTCCACAAAGTCCCGTGGGACGCTGGTCCCCGAAAACAGTGGATAGGTAACCGAGGAAAACAGGCCGTGCAGTGCGTGGCCAAACTCGTGGAACGTTGTGACCACCTGATCATAGGTCAAGAGGGTGGGTTCGCCGGCGGGCGGTTTGGAAATGTTCAGGTTATTGATGACGACGGCGCGGGTCCCCTCCAACGCGGACTGCTCCACGAAGGAGTTCATCCAGGCGCCGCCGTTCTTGGTGTCCCTGGTGTAGTAGTCGCCCAGGAAGAGCCCTAGACCGGTGCCGTCTTCCTCCCGGACCTCCCAGACGCGGACTTCCGGGTGGTATCCCTGCAGGTCCTCCCGCTCGTGAAAGGTCAGGCCGTAGAGCTTGTTTGCCGCAAAGAAAACCCCGTCAGTGAGAACCCGTTCCAATTCGAAATACGGGCGCAGGGAGGCAAGGTCCACATCGAATTTCGCTCTGCGGACCCTTTCCGAATAGAACGCCCAGTCCCACGCTTCAATGGGATGACCGGCTTCCGTCTCCAGTTCCCCGGCCTCGGCCTGCGCGTTGCGCACTGCAGCCGGCGCCAGCTTGCCAAGCATCGAGTGGATTGCATCCAGCGATGGCGCGGTCTGATCATCGGTGGCCGCTTCGGCATGGTTGGCGAAGCCCAGCAGGGTTGCCCGCTCTGCCCGCAGCGCTGCCATCCGGGCGGCGATGCCAAGCGTGTTTGCCTCGTTGTCGCGGAAGCCCCGTCCGGTTGACGCTTCGTGAAGCCGGCGCCGGGTCTCACGGTTGGTCAGTGATTCCATGGCCGGCTGCGCGGTGGGCAGGATCAGGGTGAGGAGGTGTTTTCCCGGATGTCCTGCTGCTTCCGCGGCATCGGCTGCCGACGCGACATCGTCGGGTGAAAGCCCGTCCAGCTCGGCAACGTCGTCAAGGAGGAGCGCCGAGGCATTGGTGTCCTTCAGTAGCCGCTGCTGGAACTCCGTGCTGAGGGTGGAGAGCTCCGAGTTGAGATCCCGCAGCCGCTGCTGTGCGCCGTCGTCGAGCTGTGCGCCGGCCCGGATGAACCGCTGGCGGTACTCGTGCGCCAACCGTGCTGCTTCGTCGTCGAGTCCATCCACCGGCACAGCATCGACCCGCTCAAAGAGCGCGCGGTTGAGATGGATATTGTCCTCGTGCTCCGCGTAGCGCGGTGCAATCTGCGTCTCAAGCTTCTGGATTGCGTCGGTGGAGTGAGACGAGGAATTGCTGTAGAACACAAGGGCGGCCCGCCGCAGGGTCTGGCCGGCCCGTTCCAGGGCAATAATCGTGTTGTCGAAGTCAGCCGGGTCGGGATTGCCGACAATGACGTCAATTTCGGCCAGATGCTCGCTGAACCCCGCCTCGAATGCCGGAAGGTAGTGCTCGTCCCGGATCAGGGCAAAGGGCGGGAGTTGATAGGGCAGCGTGCTGGGAGTCAGGAAAGGGTTGCTCATAGGGAACCACCCTTCCATATGGATTGACGCCATACCAGCAGGTCCCGGCCGCATTGAGCGCGTCTGTACTTATCATTGACTAAACGTTGCCAAGGGAGATCACTGTGAGACGCATCACCGTTCGGGATTGGCCACGCACAGTGCTCGGCATGGCGCTGGTCCTTGCCTGCACCGGATGCATGGGTGTCGGTGAGGGCCGCACCACGCAGGGGCCCAGCTCAAGCGCGAGCGAACCAACGACGGCGGCACCGCCACCCAGCATGACGGAGGAACCGACCGAAGAACCCACCCCTGAACCGACACCGGGCAAGGGGCCGGAATGCCCGGCCGAGAGGTGCTTTTCGGTGCTGGTCTCGGGCGATCTGCTGGTTCACCCGCAACTGTGGGACCAGGCCGCTGTGGACGCCGCGGAAACCGGCAACGGAACGCTCGACTTTGAGCCGTTGCTCGCCGGGCAACGTCCCTACATCGAGAACAGCGATCTGGCCCTGTGCCACATGGAGACGCCGGTTGCCGTTCCGGAGGGCCCGTTCAGCGGCTACCCCCAGTTCAACGTCCCGCCGCAGATCCTCACCGCCGCCAAGGCTGTCGGCTACCAGGCGTGCACCACTGCTAGCAACCACACAATCGATGCGGGCACTGAAGGTTTGGTGCGGACGCTCGACACGCTGGACGGCCTCGGACTTGAACATACCGGTTCCTACGCCAGCGAAGCGGACTCACAGAACATCATGGTCCTCGATACTCCGGCCGCAAAAGTAGCGGTCATCGAGGCAACCTACGGCCTGAACGGGCTCATCGCCGAGTTCCCGTGGCAGGTCGACATGCTCGACGCTCCGGCGATGATCGCGAAAGCCGAACGCGCCCGTGAGGAGGGCGCCGACGTCGTTATCGCAGCCATCCACGCCGGGGATGAGTACGCTTCGCTGCCCAACCAGCAGCAGATCGACATTGCGCACGCGCTGGCGGACAGCGGCGCCGTGGATTTCATCTACGGGCACCATACCCACTCGGTGCTGCCGATCGAGAAGTACAACGACACCTGGATTGTCTATGGTCTAGGCAACGGGGTGACCGAACTGTCGCCGGTCTACGACGTCAACAATGAGGGACTCACCGTACGTGCCCAGTTTGCCCAGGACGGCGAGGGCGAGTGGACAGTAAATGACCTGGCTTGGGTGCCGTCAGTGATTGTCCGCGACCCCTACCGCTGGTGTTCCCTTGCCCCGGATCAGCCCGCAGGAAGCTGCTCTACCCCTGAACACGAGGAAGCGGTCAAGGCCCGCACGCTGGCAACGGTCAACACTTTCGACGCCGACGACGACGGTGCGCACCCGTGGTCGGTGTCTGAGGAAACATCCCCGGAGGACTAGCGCCGGGTAGTCAGCGCGGCCGGCTTCCAGCATGCTGTCTGGCCAGTTCGGCCAGGCTGTCATCCACGTCGCCGGGCTCGAAGGAACCGTACTTCCGGGTCACGGCCTTTTCCAACAGGAAGTCGGCGATAGCCGGGTTCTTCGGCAGCAGCGAACCATGCAGGTAACTGGCCACGATGTTGAGGTGCCGCGCGCCTTCGTGGTTTTCCTTGGAATTGTTTCCCTCACCCTTGGAGACAACCGCCAGCGGCCGCAGACCGGGACCGAGGAAGGTCTGCCCGCTGTGATTCTCGTAACCGTGAACGTCGCCAAACTCATCGCTGGACGCGACAACGTTGCCGATCAAACGTTCGGTCCCACCGTGCGTCTCAAGGTCCAGCACCCCGATTCCGGGAATGACGGTGCCGTCATGGGTCTTGAAGTAGTTCCCAAACAGCTGATACAGCCCGCAGATTATCAGCATCGGCATACCGTCCTTAGCCAGGGCCCTGAGGTGCGGGGCAATTAACTGCAGATCCTGCTGGATGACAATCTGTCCGCTGTCCTGGCCACCGCCGCCAACAATGAGATCCACATCCGCCGGAAACTCGCCGTCGGCGTTGTGCTCCAGGATGTTCGCGTCGTAACCGTGCCAGACAAGCCGCTGCTTGAGCACCAGGACGTTGCCCCAGTCCCCGTAGATATTCATCTCGCGGGGGTAAAGCTGCAGGATGTTGATGGTGCCTTTGGACATCATGACACCACCTTCACATCGGTAATCCTGGACAGGTCGCGCCGGATGCCAAGCATGGCGGTGTAGGTGCAGAAGATGCGCTTGGGACGCCCCTGCGCCGCCCGGATGAAGGAGGCGAGCGCCGCCGTCGTGTCCGTGTTAACCGCCGCGGTGCGGACATCCTCGTACTTCAGCCGCAGCGCCATGTCGTACGCACGGACGCCGCTGACCATGTCCACACCGGCTGCAGCCAGTGAATCGAAGTCCACATCCCACAGCCAGGACATATCCCGGCCATCCGCATAGTTGTCGTTGATGGCGATCATGGTGGCGCAGCCTTCCGGGTCGAAGGACTTGAGTCCCAGGCGGAAGCCGCTCGGGTTCTTGACCAGCACCAGCTCCAGCGGGTTGCCGTCCACCACGAGCGACTCACCGCGGCCAAATGCCGGCTCGACGGCGGCAAGGGACTCAAGCAATGCCGCGGGCCGCGCATCGACACCCAGCACTGTCCGTGCCATGGTCAAGGCGGCCGCAGCATTGAAGATGTTGTACACACCGCGGAGGCGGAGCTCCACGCGGCTGGCGGTCCCGTCGATCAGGAAGGACGCGGAGTTGCCGTCAACAGACTCAAGCACGACGTCGGCCGGCAGGCTGGAGGGGGGAGCCACTGATGCGCTGCCGCGGAGGTCGTCGTCGCTGGGAAAAGTGCTGCGCAGCGATTCGTCCAGACCAAAATAGGTAACCGCTGCGTCCGTCACCGTTGAGGCGATGGACGCAACCCTGGGATCCTCCCGGTTCAGGACTACGGTGCCGGTGGTTTTCGCGGCTATCTGTGCCAGGAGGCGGGTGGTCTTGTCGATCTCGCCGAACCGGTCCAGCTGATCGCGCAGCACGTTGAGCAGAAGGCAGTGCGTTGGAGGCACCAGCTGGACGAAGTGCACCGCATGTGCCTCATCAAGTTCCAGCACGGCGATATCCGCCTTGAGGCGGCCGCGCCAGTCAACGTCGCCCAGCAGGGCTGCCGCGACGCCGCGGGTGAAGTTGCTGCCCGTGCGGTTGGTAAAGACCGTAAGGCCCTGGCCCTGAAGAAGTTCCACCACCATTTTGGTGGTGGTTGTTTTGCCGTTGGTGCCGCTGACCACCACCACGCCGTGCTGCAGGCCCGTGAGCGCGCGCCCCATGAAACCCGGGTCAATCCGTTCCACCACCAGACCGGGCAGCGCTGAGCCTCCGCCGCGAAGCCGTGAGGCAGCGCGCACGGCTTTGCCGACTAGAACACTAAGCATGTCTCTAACCATACCTATGTGCCATCACTGAATTGTCGTCCGGCGGACGGGGTTCATTAGGATGGGTCAATGACCTCCGCCACCCAATCCTCCTCGACCGCCGCGCGCGTCGGGGTGCTTGCGGTCCAGGGGGACGTTCGCGAGCATATCCGGGTGGTGGAATCCCTGGGCGGCATCGCCTCGGCGGTGAGGAGACACTCTGAACTTGATGGCCTGGACGGACTCATCATTCCTGGTGGGGAATCGACCACCATGGACAAGCTGACCCGGGCCTTTGAACTGGCGGAACCTCTGCGCAGGATGATCCGCGGCGGCTTCCCGGTCTATGGCTCCTGTGCCGGAATGATCATGCTCGCAGATGCGATTGCCGATCCGTCGACGGACCGCCAGGGCAACCCGCAGCAGACCCTCGGTGGCCTGGATATTGTGGTGCGGCGCAACGCTTTCGGCCGGCAGCGCGAGTCCTTCGAGAGGGACGTCGAGTTCGCGGGTCTGCCCGGTCGCGGAACCAACGACGGCGGCGCACCCGTTCATGCGGTGTTCATCCGCGCGCCCTGGGTGGAAAGTGTCGGGGAATCCGTCCAGATCCTGGCGCAGGTTGAGGCCGGAGACACCCCGCCCGCGGAGCACGGTGGGGCTGCCGGACCTGAACCGCACACGGTCGCTAGAATTGTTGCAGTCCGTTCAGGAAACCTCCTCGCCACCAGTTTTCACCCTGAAGTCACCGGCGAGCACCGGATCCATGAACTGTTTTTATCGATGATTTCAGAAAGAAGGGCAACGCATGTCGGGGCACTCTAAATGGGCAACCACCAAGCACAAGAAGGCCGCGATTGACGCCAAACGTGCAAAGTCGTTTGCCAAGCTGATCAAGAACATCGAAGTTGCGGCCAAGGCCGGGGGCGCCGATATGGCCGGCAACCCGGGGCTGGAACTCGCGGTGCAAAAAGCCAAGAAGACTTCGGTGCCGATTGACAACATCAACCGTGCGGTCAAGCGCGGAGCAGGGCTGCTCGGAGATGCGGTCGACTACCAGACCATCATGTACGAGGCGCGCGGCCCGCAGGGATCGGCGCTGCTGATCGAATGCCTTACAGACAACAAGAACCGCGCCGCGTCCGAGGTGCGGCTGGGCGTGACCCGCAACGGCGGCTCGATGGCCGATCCGGGATCGGTTGCCTACCTCTTCACCCGCAAAGGTGTTGTGACGCTGCCCCGGAACGGCCTCTCAGAGGACGACGTGTTGGTCGCCGTGCTGGACGCCGGTGCTGATGAGGTCAAGGAGACCGGAGATAATTTCGAGGTCATCTCGGAACCGCAGGATCTCCGTGCGGTGGTCACCGGACTTGAAGAAGCCGGCATCGAGTATGAGACCGACGAGGCCGAGTTTGTCCCGTCCATGCAGGTTGACCTCGACGCCGATGCCGCACGGAAGTTCCTAAAGCTTGTGGACGCATTGGAGGAACTCGATGACGTGCAGAACGTGTTCTCCAACGCCGACCTCAGCGAGGAAGTCCTCGCCGAGCTGGAGAGCGACGATTAGGCACCTTGACCGGGGTGCCCGCCTGTGACAATCCGCGTCATGGGTGTCGATCCAGGGTTGACGCGGTGCGGGCTCGCCGTGGTTGATGTTGAGCCCAACCGCCGTGCCACCCTCGTCGCGGTGGGAGTGGTCGGCACTCCTGCTGACCACGGCCTCGATCAGCGCCTGCTGATGATCTTGGATTCCGTGGAAACCTGGCTCGACTCTCACTCTCCCGATGTTCTTGCCGTCGAGCGGGTTTTCAGCCAGCTCAATGTCAGTACCGTCATGGGCACGGCCCAGGCATCCGGCGTGGTGATCGCGGCGGCCGCACGGCGCGGGATCGCTGTGGCCCTCCACACGCCCACCGAAGTGAAAGCGGCAGTCACCGGAAACGGGCAGTCTGATAAGGCTGCGGTGACAAAAATGGTGACCAAGATCCTCCGGCTCGACACACCGCCCAAGCCTGCAGACGCTGCTGATGCGTTGGCTCTCGCCATCACCCACGCCTGGCGGAGGGGTGCCGTGGCACCACAGACGCAGGGCGGTGACGGGGGACTGACTCCGGCGCAGCGCATGTGGGCGGAGGCGGAAGCCAAGTCCAGGCGGCGCACCCGGTGAGGCGCGGAGACCTTCGGTGTGGCGCGCCCGTAATGTCAGCGGCGGGCCGTACGCTGGTTCGTAGATATGTTCGGAAGTAAATTGAAGCAAATGTTTGGAGCCGAAGCGAATGATTAGTTCCCTCCGCGGCACGGTGAGCCATGTCGGACTGCACTCGGCCGTGCTGGATGTCAATGGATTCGGGATGCAGATCCAGGCCACACCTCAAACCCTGTCCAGTCTGCGGATGGGGAGCGAGGCGCAGGTTTTCACCGCCATGATTGTCCGCGAGGATTCCATGACCCTCTTCGGGTTTGAGGACGCGGAGCAACGTGAAGTCTTTGAAACCCTGATCGGAGTCAGCGGCGTCGGTCCGCGGCTCGGGTTGGCCGTGCTCGCTGTCCACACCCCGGAGGCCATTAGGGTTGCGGCGTCTTCGGGCGACGACAAGGCGTTCAGCAAGGTACCGGGCATTGGGCCTAAGGGGGCAAGACGGATTGTGCTTGAGCTCGCAGACAAGCTTGTGCCGCTGCAAACCGGGACGGGAACACCAGCCAAGAGCCAGTGGCAGGGACAGGTGCTCGCGGCGATGATGGGCCTCGGGTGGTCGGAGAAGGATGCGGGCGCAGCCATCGACGCCGCGGTGGAGGACGCCCCCGAGGTAGCGGCCGGGGGAGATGTCGGCCAGATTCTCAAGCTGACGCTCAGGCGGCTCGGCCAGGACGGTGCCCGCGCGTCGGCCCGGTCAATGGCGGGCTGATGAGTCCCGCGATTCCGGAAGACGCACCGCTCGTTTCCCCCGCGGGGGACCCCGAGGACCGCGCCGTGGAGGCCGCCCTGCGGCCGAAGAACCTCAATGACTTTGTTGGCCAGCAGCGGGTCCGCCGGCAGCTGTCACTTGTCCTGGAAGCGTCGAGGATGCGCGGCCGCAGCGCCGACCACGTCCTGCTGTCCGGCCCTCCGGGACTGGGAAAGACCACGTTGGCAATGATCATTGCCGGCGAAATGAACGCACCCCTGAGGATCAGTTCCGGTCCTGCCATCCAGCACGCAGGGGATCTTGCGGCAATACTTTCCTCCCTGACTGAAGGGGAAGTGCTCTTCCTCGACGAGATCCACCGGATGTCCCGTCCTGCTGAGGAAATGCTCTACATGGCCATGGAGGATTTCCGGGTTGACATCATTGTGGGCAAGGGACCCGGTGCAACAGCCATACCGCTGGAGTTGCCCCCCTTTACGCTCGTGGGAGCGACCACACGTGCCGGATTGCTCCCAGGACCATTGCGGGACAGGTTTGGGTTTACCGGACACCTTGAGTTCTATTCCACTGAAGAACTGGAACTGGTGCTCCGACGGTCCGCAATGCTGATGGACATGAGGGTCAATTCCGCAGCTTTCTCCGAAGTTGCCGGACGATCCAGGGGAACTCCGCGAATTGCCAACCGCTTACTGCGCCGGGTCCGCGACTGGGCACTGGTCCATTCAGTGGACCTCATTGACGCTAGTTGCGCCGGATCGGCGTTGGACATGTACGAGGTGGACGCGAAAGGGCTGGACCGGCTGGACCGGGCTGTGCTGACCGCGCTGATCACCAAATTCAATGGCGGACCGGTAGGCCTGTCAACGCTGGCAATCGCCGTGGGGGAGGAACCGGAAACTGTCGAGACAGTCGCCGAACCGTATCTTGTCCGGGAGGGAATGCTCGGCAGGACACCACGTGGGCGCATTGCCACGGCCGCAGCCTGGTCCCATCTTGGCCTTGCCATGCCACCCACAGTGGCCGCGGCGATGCCGGAGGACCTTTTTTCGGTGTATCAGGATGACAACAATAATGTTCCGGACTGGGCGCAGAACGAGGGTTAGTACACCTACCACCCTGGTTCCCTTTACACTGATATGACGTGTGGCACAGACGCGTGGCCCCTTCGCTGATACCGGGAAGATGAGCCATGCGGACTGCGCCGCGGAAATCAGCGGAGGAACGTTCCTTTGAAGGAGCTGTTCCGCCGTTGCCCCCAGATATAGAAACGGAACTTTTCTGTGTTCGTACAAGTATTGGCCGAGACCGGAACGTCGACCGAAGCGCCGCCGTTCGACATTTTCTCCCTACTCCTTCCGGTTGCCCTGGCGCTGCTGATTTTCATGATGTTCAGGAAGAACCGGAAGATGAAGCAGCAGGTCGCTCAGCAGCGCACGCAAATGGTTCCAGGCACCGAAGTGATGACAAATTTTGGCCTCTTCGGAACCATTCTTTCCGTGGACGAAGAGAACAACAAGGCCCTTATCGAGATCTCCCCGGGTACCACCGCAACAGTGCATTCGCAGACCCTGAGCAAGGTTGTCACGCAGGAGCCGGCGGCCAGCGACGAGGAAGCGCCTGCCGTTCCGGACGATGCGTCATCGATCACCGATACCGATCGCCCGGCTGAGAGCCCTGATCGTCCGGCTGCGGACCCCGACCGGACGTCGAAGGAAACGGCGGATGAGACCCTTGACCGCCTGAACCGTGACAACGCGCGGGATACAAACGACAAAGACAAGTAGCGCCTGCCCGGATGAGGCCGCGGCCTCATCCGGAGATCAGCACCGCGCGATATTACCGACTCAAAGGATCGACCCACCATGCCACGTACCGGCCCAGGTTCGGCCGCCAAACGCACCCTCGTTTGGCTGGGCGTACTTTTCGCGCTTCTAGCAATTCTGTTGGGTGGTGGTTCCCTGTGGAGCAATGCCAGTTGGGTCCCCAAGCTCGCGCTTGACCTTGAAGGCGGCACCCAGATGATTCTGGCCCCAGAGGTCCAGGGCGGCGGCGAGGAAATCACCCCTGAGCAACTGGACCAGGCCGTCGAAATCATCCGCCAGCGTGTGGACGGCAGCGGTGTGGCAGAAGCGGAAATCAGCACCCAGTCCGGGCAGAACGTGATCGTTTCCCTTCCGGGTGTTCCGGATGCGGAGACCCGCGAACTCATTCAGGCGTCGGCCCAAATGGAGTTTCGTCCGGTCCTCATGGGCGGTGCGGGGCAGGCCCCAGCCGCGGAGACACCAACACCGGAGGAAGAACTGCCGACGCCCACGGCTGAACCCACCGACGCCAGTGATCCCAACTGGATCACCGCTGAAGTACTCCAGGAATTCGAGGCAACCGACTGCACAAGTCCGGAAGCACTCGCACCTGCGACTGAGCCCGCGCCACCCGACCTGCCCATGGTGGCGTGCGATCCAGGCACGCAGGGAAAGTACATCCTGGGTCCAGTGGAAGTCATGGGCACCCAGATCGACTCGGCAGACTACGGCATGGCCCGTGGGGCGCAGGGGCAGTCCCTCAACCAGTGGGTTGTGAACATCCAATTCGATTCCGAAGGAAGCGAAAAGTTCCGGGAAGTCACCGAACGGCTCTTCGCCTTCCAACAGGGGGACCCACGGAATCAGTTCGCCATTGTGCTCGATGGAACCATTGTGTCGGCACCCACAACCAACGTGGTGATTCCGGATGGGCGCCCGCAGATCAGCGGAAACTTCACTGAGGAATCCGCTGCAGCGTTGGCTGAACAACTCAAATACGGTGCGCTGCCGATCAGCTTTGAGATCCAGAGCGAGCAGCAGATTTCCGCCACACTGGGCGCCGACCAACTGAGGCTCGGAATGATTGCGGGAATTATCGGCCTCATCCTCGTGGCTGTGTATTCCCTTTTCCAGTACCGGATGCTCGGCCTCCTCACCATTAGCTCCCTGGTGGTTGCGGGCGTACTTACCTACCTGGCCATCTGCATACTCGGTTGGACCGAGAACTACCGCCTCTCGCTCGCCGGGGTGGCCGGACTGATTGTCGCCATCGGCCAGACCGCGGACTCCTTCATCGTGTACTTCGAACGCATCAGGGATGAACTGCGCGACGGACGCGGCTTGGTTTCCGCCGTGGAAAACGGCTGGCGGCGAGCCAAGCGGACGGTTCTGGCGTCCAAGGCAGTCAACCTCCTTGCCGCCGTCGTCCTCTACTTCGTTGCCGTTGGCAACGTGCGTGGCTTTGCCTTCACCCTGGGACTGACCGCGGTTGCGGACCTCATTGTGGTCTTCCTGTTCACCCATCCGATGCTGCGCCTGATGGCAAAGACCCGCTTCTTCGGCGAGGGCCACCGCTGGTCCGGCCTGGATCCGGCGAAGCTTGGCGTGCTGCCGTTCTACCGGGGAGCCGGACGCGTGCGCCACCGTCCGGTGGAGAAACTCGAGGAGGACGACCCACGGGGGCGCAAATCGGCAGCAGCCGGTGAAGCCCAGCGTCGTCAGACCATTGCCGAACGGCGCCTGGCTCAACAGGAAGCCGAGCAACAGAAGGCCATGGCCGCGCGTGGCCAGGGCTCAAAGGAAGAGGACAACTCATGAGCCGCTTCAGTTTTTCCAATTTTGGAAACGAGCTCTACTCCGGCAAGCGCTCCTACGGATTTGTGGAGAAGCGCAAACTCTGGTTCCTGATTGCAGGTGCCGCAGTCCTGCTCTCGCTGCTCATTCCGGTTGTCAAGGGTGGATTCAACCTGGGCATCGACTTCCGCGGCGGCTCCGAGTTCACCGTGTCCAATGTCCAGGACACGGACATCACGGCCGGTGAGCAGGCTGTGACAAATGTGGTGCCGGAGGCGGTCCCGCGCGTCACCAACATTGCGCCCCAGACGATGAGGGTTCAGACGGAGCGGTTGAGCGACGATGAGACGCTGAGCGTCCGGGATGCCCTGATCGGCGCCTACGACGTCACCGCTGAGGATGTAACATCCAACTTTGTGGGGCCCACGTGGGGTGAGGATGTCAGCCGTCAGGCAATTGTCGGCTTGATTGTCTTTGTGGCTCTTGCCGCCGTCCTCATGGCGTTTTACTTCCGAACCTGGAAAATGTCGGTGGCGGCGATGACCGCGCTGGTGGTGGTGATGATCGTGACCGCCGGGATCTACTCGCTCAGCGATTTTGAGGTGACACCATCTGCGGTGATCGGCTTCCTCACAATTCTGAGCTACTCGCTGTACGACACAGTGGTGGTGTTCGACAAGGTGCGGGAAAACACCGCTGATCTAGACGTCTCCACCAAGCGGACCTTCGGCGAACAGGTTAATCTGGCCGTGAACCAGACCCTGGTACGCTCGATCAACACCTCCGTGGTAGCTGTTTTGCCCGTTGCGTCCATCCTGTTCATCGGAGCGTTGCTGCTGGGCGCCGGTACACTGCGGGATCTGTCGCTCGCACTGTTTGTGGGAATCATCATGGGAACCCTCACCACGGTCTTCGTTGCAGCCCCCATGTACGCGATGCTCAGGATGAATGAGCCGGAAATCAAAAAGCAGGAAAAGCGCGTGCTGCACCGCAGGTCGCTGGAAGAATCCGGTCAGGAAGTTCCGGCAGGCAGCTGAACTCCAGCGTTGGTTTTACTGACGGCTGGGGCCCGGTCCCATAGGGCTCCGGGCCCCAGCAGTCGGCAGTTGTAC
>NZ_KI914978.1:328114-337973 GCF_000520595.1 Arthrobacter sp. H5 | reverse complement strand
GGGCTCCGGGCCCCAGCCGTCGGCAGTTGTACGCCGAAGTGTGCGCTTACGGTTAAACTTGGATTGTCCATCAAAAATGTGACATGTTGTATCTCTTACTTACTCTCCCGGTGATGGCACGCTGCGGAGCAGCCAATGGAAAAGGGGTTGTGGGTGGCTGAATCTTCCGGTCCCGGACGGCAGCCCGGCACCGACACAGCCGGTACACCGGTGGTGGAGGCGCGCGTGCCACCATCCAGGCCCGGCCCGCTCACCACTGCGCAGACCCCCTCCAGCGCGGCTCCCTCTGCCACCAGCCCGTCGGCCGGAAACGCTGAC
This sequence comes from Arthrobacter sp. H5, assembly GCF_000520595.1. Lineage (GTDB taxonomy): Bacteria > Actinomycetota > Actinomycetes > Actinomycetales > Micrococcaceae > Arthrobacter_D. The sequence goes on along the minus strand of NZ_KI914978.1, from coordinate 337,655 downwards.
CAAACCACGGTGCCCGGGCGCCGCGAACGCACCCGCGCCCGCCTGGCCCGGCTGACCGGACGCGGGTCAACAGGGTATTCGCCTGTTCTCGAACCGCTGCTCCGCACAGTCCGCGCAAACAATCCCAAAGAGGACCTTGACCTCATCAATCGGGCCTATGAGGTAGCTGAGCGCAGCCACGAAGGACAGAAACGCAAGAGCGGCGATCCCTACATCACCCACCCTGTGGCCGTCGCGACCATCCTCGCCGAGCTGGGAATGACGGGGACCACGCTTGCCGCCGCCCTGCTGCATGACACGGTGGAGGATACATCCTGCACGCTTGAGGATATCCGCAAAGACTTCGGCTCCGAAGTGGCGATGCTGGTGGACGGCGTCACCAAGCTGGACAAGGTGTCATTCGGAGATGCCGCACAGGCGGAGACCGTCCGCAAGATGGTCGTCGCGATGGCTAAGGACATTAGAGTGCTGGTGATCAAGCTCTCCGACCGCCTTCATAATGCCCGCACATGGAGATTCGTTTCGCCCGAGTCGTCGGCACGAAAAGCACGCGAGACATTGGAAATTTTTGCCCCGCTGGCACACCGGCTGGGCATGAACACCATTAAGTGGGAGCTGGAGGACCTGTCCTTCGCCGCGTTGCATCCCAAGGTGTACGAGGAAATAGTCCGGATGGTGGGAGACCGCACGCCGGAACGGGAAAAGCATCTGAGCCTTGTGCGCGAGCAGATCGGTGAGGACCTGCGGTCTGTCAAGATCAAGGCAACCATCACCGGCAGGCCGAAGCATTACTACTCGATCTACCAAAAGATGATTGTGCGGGGCAAGGATTTCGACGACATCCACGACCTCATGGGCATTCGGGTGCTCGTGGACAGCGTGCGCGACTGTTACGCCACGCTTGGACAGCTGCATGCACGCTGGAATCCCCTGCCAGGGCGGTTCAAGGATTACATCGCGATGCCCAAGTTCAACATGTACCAATCGCTGCACACAACGGTGATTGGGCCGGGCGGCAAGCCTGTTGAGATCCAGATCCGCACCCATGACATGCACCGGCGGGCGGAATACGGCGTCGCGGCACACTGGAAATACAAGAACTCCGGCGGAGCCAAGAGCAGCGAAGCTCCCGACAACAGCGATATGGGTTGGCTCCGCAGCCTGGTTGACTGGCAGCAGGAAACATCCGACCCCGATGAGTTCCTCGACTCGCTTCGGTTCGAGATCAACGCCCGAGAAGTCTTTGTGTTCACGCCCAAGGGCGAAGTCATGGCGCTGCCGGCCGGATCAACCCCGGTCGACTTTGCCTACGCGGTTCACACGGAAGTGGGCCACCGGACAATCGGCGCTCGGGTCAACGGCAAACTGGTGCCGTTGAACAGTGAACTCAACCACGGTGATTGGGTGGAGGTTTTCACCTCAAAGGCGGAGGGAGCGGGCCCCAGCCAGGATTGGCAGGGCTTCGTCAAGAGCCCCCGCGCGCGGAACAAGATCCGCCAGTGGTTTACCAAGGAACGGCGCGAAGAGGCGATCGAGAAGGGCAAGGACCTGCTCACCAAGGCCATGCGAAAGCAGAACTTGCCTCTCCAGCGCATGATGACACACGACGCTTTGATTGCCGTCGCGCAGGAGTTGCGGCACGCCGACATCGCCGCCCTGTATGCGGCCGTGGGAGACGGTCATTCCTCGGCGCAGAACGTCATCGAACATCTTGTCAACCTGATGGGGGGACACGCCGGTGCCGAGGAGAACATCGCCGAAACATCTGTTGCCACCAGCGCAAGGCGGCCGAAGTTCTCGGATTCCGGTGTCACAGTGCGCGGGGTCGGCGACGTTTGGGTGAAGCTCGCACGATGCTGTACCCCCGTCCCGCCGGACCCGATCACGGGGTTCGTTACCCGCGGCTCCGGAGTGTCGGTCCATCGGAACGACTGTCGCAACGTTCAGGAGCTGCGGGAGCAGCCCGACCGCATTGTCGAGGTTGAGTGGGCACCCACCCAGTCGAGCGTGTTCCTGGTGGAGATCCAGGTCGAGGCGCTTGACCGCAAGAGCCTGCTGTCGGATGTCACCAGGGTTCTGTCTGAGAACCACGTGAATATCCTTGCGGCGAGCGTGAACACCTCCAATGACAGGGTTGCACTGTCCCGGTTTGCGTTCGAGATGGGCGATCCAAAGTATCTCAGCCATATACTGGGAGCCGTGCGCAGGATTGATGGCGTCTTTGATGTCTACCGGACTACAGGATCGCAGCGAAGAATCTAGGGACCAGCGGCAGGTTCACCGCATGGCTTCCCGGAGTCGCGCCAGGGCCTGCGTTTTCCCGGGTACGCGTTGCGCATCTTCCAGCGCCATCACCACCAGTGCCAGCGGACAGCGCAGCGCCGGCTCGGCGGAAATCCGCTTCAACGCTGGGACGGCCCACGGATCCTGCCCGTGGATGGCAACATCCATCGCAGTCCGCAGCGGAGACGTCACGCCAATGCCGCCGATTCTCTGCAGATCACAGGGTCCAAGGGTCACCTGATGCATTATGGCGTCGCTGAACGGAGGCAGGGCTGTGGTGCGCCTCCGGTGGTCGGTCACAAGGCTCACCACCAGGGGAGCGGGCGCGCAGCCATAGACCCAGGCGGCGCTCTGCCGGCCCAGCGCAACCCTGTGCAGCAGGGCCCGCGGAACACTGTTTATGGCCGACTGCGCCCGGATCTCCGCCGTGGCGGCGTAATCGGTGCGGACAAAAGACTCGCCGCACACGTTCTCCACCAGTCCATCGATCCGCATGGCCTGCAGTTCCACGTAGCTGAAGACCGTTCCGCCGTGAAAAAGTACGCCACCAGTGGAGTTCACGGGTGGTTGTCCCGCTGCAGTCCCCGGAAAGGGACGTTGACCTTGCTTCAATGGCATTGTTCCAGCATTCCGGAAACCCGGGGAGAAGCAAAAGCCCCGGACCGGATGTGTGGATAACCACGACCGGTCCGGGGCCTCAGCAGGCTTTGGTCAGGAGAAATCTTTGGCGGACTTTTCCAGCATCTGCAGCCACTGCTCGCGGGCGTCCAGCGCTTCGCGCGCCGTCTTGATCCGCTTGGCATCGCCGGCCTTCTCAGCGGCTTCCAGATCGTCGCGAAGCGCGGCGATGGTGGCCTCCAATTGGCTCAGGGCGCTGTTGGTGCGCGCCTTGGTCTCCGGGTTGGACCTCTGCCAGTGCTCGTCATCGGCCGCCTTGACCGCTTCCTCAACTTCCCGCAGTTTCCCTTCCACGCGACCCATGTCACCGCGGGGCACCTTGCCCGCTTCCTCCCACCGGTCCCGGATGGACTGAAAAGATTTCTTGGCCGCTGCGAGATCCTTAATGGGCAGCAGTTGGCGGGCCTCAACAAGCAGGGCTTCCTTCACAGAGAGATTAGCCCCGTACTCCTCGTCGATCGCCTCGTTGGCCGATTTGCGTGCGGAGAAGAACCGGTCCTGGGCCGCACGGAAGCGGGTCCATAGTGCATCGTCGTCCTTGCGGCTCGCTCTCTTGGAAGCTTTCCACTCGTCCATGAGGTGGCGGTACTCCCCGGCGGTCTGACCCCAGTCGGTGGACGCGGACAACTCCTCCGCACGCTTGATGAGCGCTTCCTTGGCTCGCTTTGCCTCCGCATTATCGCTGTCCAGCTGCGAGAAGTAGGCGCGGCGGTGCCGGTCGAAGACGGTGCGTGCGGAGCGGAAACGCTTCCACAGTGCGTCCTCAGTGCCTCTACCCAGGCGCAGACCGCTCTTCTGCGAGACCTTCCAGATTTCAAACAGTTCGTTCATCCGGGTGCTGCTGGCCTTCCACTGAACTGTGGAGGGATCCTTTCCGGCAATATCCTCGGCTTCAGCGACAATGGCTTCGCGGGCCGCGAGTTCCTGGGCCTTCAGGGCGTCCTGCCCAGCCTTTTCGGCAGCTTCCAGTTCCTTGATGGTCACGGTTAGTGCGTCCAGGCGTGCTTCCAGAGCCCTCACATCTCCGACCATCTTCCGCTCGGAGACCTGCTCGCGGAGATGCCCAGCCGTTTTCTGCATGTCCGTGGAAGCGGCTTTCGCGTGCACGCGCTGTTCCAGCAGCGCAACCTGGCTCGCGACGTCGTCGTACTTGCGGACAAAGTAGCCCAGCGCTTCTTCACGCGAGGCGTCCGGATACTGACCTACGGGGAATTCCTCGTTGTCGACGAGCAGGAAAACGTGGCCATCCTGCTCGACCCGCGCAAACTTCTCGGCCTCTTCCAGCGGTGTGCTGTGAGCGGGAGGAACCGGAGTCACAACTGGCATTGCAGCCGTACCGGGCTTCGGGACCATCGCCGCCGGCGTGGGGCGCGGTGCGGCAGGCACGGGCTTGGACGGCGAGGGAATCGGTTTGGACGATGGCGATCGCTCAGGCGCCGGTGCTGGCGGCGCAGACTCTGCTTCAGGAGCAGGAGCAGGAGCAGCTTCAGGAGCAGGTTCAAACGCCTGTGCCGCGTCAGGTTCAGGCGCTGGTATGGGCTCAGACTCAGACTCCGGTGCCGACCCAGACACGGCAGGCTGCTCGGAGGGAGCAGACTCAGCTACGGGAGCAACCGGTTCGGGATCCTGTGCCTCCTCGTTGGCGCTTTCCACAGCGGCGGGCTCCGCCTCCGCGTCGGCCACCGCGGGAGCATCCCCGATGGTGGCCGGTGTCGCCCCGGGCTCCGCAACGGGAGCCCCGGAGTCTGCCGATTCTCTATCAGGTTGGTCTGCTGCTGTTTCCTGCTGATTGATCAGGATTTCGTCGGATTTCTGACTGTCTGTCACCGCTAAAAGTCTTTCGCTCGATGGATGGCAATGGCCGTGCCACAACCGCTTATTGCAGGGTTAATGAGTCTATCGTCACAGGCACCGCAGGCGGTCCATCCTGCGCCCCACCTTCCACTCCGCCGTCGGCTATGCCCTGCACCACATCAAGCCCTGACGTTACCTTACCCATGATGGTGTAGCCCCCGGTTTCCTGCGTGATCTGGGAGTCCTTGTACACAATGAAGAACTGTGTGCCGTTTGAGTCGATCGACTCGCCGCGTGCAACCGCGATGGATCCCGCCGGATAGACGCCATCCTCTGGAGTGTTCTCCACAGGCCCCCACTGGTAGTTGGGATCGCCGGCTCCGTCGCCGTTCAGTGAACCGCACTGAAGAACACCCATGGTCTCAGCGGTGGTTAGCCGGTGGCAGGTTTTGCCTTGGAAGAAGCCTTCATCAGCCAGTGACTTGAAGACCGCCACTGCCTGCGGCGCAAGGTTCCCATCAAGGGCAACCCCCACCTCACCCTCACTGGTGGCCAAGGTGCCGGTGAAAACCTGCCCGTCCGCAGTGGATGGATCCGGAATGGCGGCGGGGCTGGCCGGAGGAGTTTCCTGGACGCCCGGCGCGTCGTCCAGCGCATCGACCTCGGCAGCGGACGGGTCGGAACTGAACCAAAAGATCTGCAGGGAGATCGCAACAGCAAGCACGACGACGGCTGCCAGCCCCGCAATGAGGCTGTCCCGTTTGCGCCTGCTGACCTGGTGCTCGCGGATTGTCCGCTTAGCCTCCATCTGTGCAAAGTGCCGTCGCATTTCCGGTTTCCGGCGTGGTGCGGCCACAATAACCTCCAGTGTTTGACGCGTCGCATGAGCTCCGGCGGCCCCGTCCGGTTAGCAAGGCACCGCTCAAACCCATAAAATGAATGCCGCACACAGTGTATGCACTTTTGCTGGGCTGTGCCTTAAGAATTTACCAAGCAGCGGCCGGATCCGGCGTTGCCTTACATCGATCAAGGAGCGCTGCCGCATGGCACGTAAGGCCTCATTGTCCGGTTTTCCCGAGTGGCTCCCGCAGGAACGCCTGGTGGAACTGCATGTGTTGGACACACTGAGGCGGACCTTTGAGCTTCATGGCTTCTCCAGCATCGAAACCCGTGCCGTTGAGACCTTGGGCCAGCTCCTCCGAAAGGGGGAGATCGATAAAGAGGTCTACGCGGTGTCGCGGCTGCAGGCGGACGACGACGGTCGCCCTCCGTCCGAAGACGGACTTGCGCTGCACTTCGACCTGACCGTTCCCTTTGCGCGCTATGTGGTGGAGAACGCCGGTCACCTGGCCTTTCCCTTCCGGCGTTATCAGATTCAAAAGGCCTGGCGCGGCGAGAGGCCGCAGGAAGGCAGGGCGCGGGAGTTTACCCAGGCGGATATCGATGTTGTGGGCGACGGTGTGCTCCCCTTCCGCTACGACGTGGAGATGGCGCTGGTCATCGTCGAAGCGCTGGGTGCGTTGCCCATTCCGGAGTTTGTACTGCGCGTGAACAACCGCAAGCTTGCGGAAGGCTTTTACCGTGGAATCGGACTTGAGGACACGGCAGGAGTGCTGCGCAGCATCGACAAACTCGACAAGATCGGGGGAGATAGGGTTGCCGCGCTGCTGCGGGACGAACTCGGAGCATCCCCGGAGCAGGCGTCGGCCGCCCTTGCCCTGGCATCCATCCGCACCAGCGACACCTCCTTTGTGCAGCAGGTCAAGGCGCTTGGCGTCGAGAACCCGCTCCTCGACGAGGGCCTCAGGGAGCTTGAGGAAGTCATTGCCGAAACCTCGCAGCGCGCCCCCGGACGGGTTGTCGCCGACCTGAGCATTGCCCGCGGCCTCGACTACTACACAGGCACCGTCTACGAGACGATCATTACCGGCCACGAATCACTGGGTTCCATCTGCTCGGGCGGTCGATATGACAGCCTGGCCACCAAGGGAAACCGAACCTTCCCCGGAGTTGGGCTTTCGGTCGGCGTCACCCGGATTGTCTCCCGAATCCTGAGCCAGGAGTTTGCCTCGGTCTCACGATCTGTGCCCACCGCGGTCCTGGTCACGCTCGCCGACGATGAATCATGGTCGGCAGCCCAGGATGTGGCGACCGCACTGCGGCTGCGTGGCATCTCCGCCGAGGTGGCGGCGGCGGCTGAAAAGTTCGGTAAGCAGATCAAGTTTGCCGCGCATCGCGGCATACCGTTCGTGTGGTTCACCGGACCCGACGGAAAGCACGAAGTCAAGGACATCCGCTCGGGTGAACAGACTGCCGCGGATCCCGGCGCCTGGACACCTCCCGCAGAGGACCTGCACCCGGTGGTCGCTCGCGCCTAACCAGCGTTACCCGACCGCCGCCGTCGTACCCAGAGCACTACCGCGCGCCCGGCAACACCGGCAGTCAGTACCGCAACCATGGTCAGGACCGACGCGGTGGGCAGGGTGAAGGCGAGCAGCAGGCATCCTGCCACGCCCAGCAGGTTGAGTGCACGCGGGGAATGCCACGGCCGGTCCGTGAGGGTCAATGCGGAAAGATTGGCAATCGCATAATAGATCAGCACCCCAAAGCTGGAGAACCCCACGACGGTCAGCACATCCGTTGTCAGCAGCAAGGCAATGACGACGACGGCGGTTGCCACCTCGGCCGCGAACGGAACAGTGAAGCGGGTCGAGATGCGGGACAGGAAACGTGGCATATCGCCCTCGCGGGCCATCGCCAATATGGTGCGCCCTACTCCGGCGATGAGGGCAAGCAGCGCGCCGAGGCTGCCGAGGACAGCCGCGACGGTCACCGCGGTGGCAGGCAGGGTACTGGTGGCGTCGGCAAAAACGTCGCGGAGTGGCGCGGCCGAGGCAGCCAACGCTTCGGCGCCGAGCGCGTGTTGAAGACCAAGGGCCAGCAGCAGGTACAGCACCAGGGTAAAACCGAGAGCGCCGAAGATTGCGGCCGGAATATTCTTTCGTGGCTCGCGGACCTCTTCGCCCATCGTGGCTATGCGTGCGTAGCCGGCAAAAGCGAAGAACATCAGCCCCGCCGCCTGAAGGACGCCCCACGGAGAGGTCTGCACCGAGCCGATGCCGCCGTCGTGCGCGGGTGAGGCGAACGCCGCCACGATCACAAAGGCGAGTACTGGCACCACCAGCGACACCACAATCCGCGTCATCAACGCGGTTCGCGTGACTCCCAGCAGATTCACCGTTGTTAGGGCCACGACTGCGGCAATGGCGGCAGCCGTTTCAAAGCCCGGCGCTGCATAGAGGCCAATGGTGAGCGCCATTGCGGCGCAGGAAGCCAGTTTGCCGGTGATGAAACTCCAGCCGGCCAGGAACCCGGGCCAGGGCCCCAGCTGGCGCCGTCCGTAGATATAGGTTCCGCCGCTGTGCGGGTGTACCGCTGCGAGCTGCGCCGATGCGGCAGCGTTGCAGTATGCGATGACGCCGGCAAGCGCCACGGCCAGTGGAAGGAAGGATCCGGCGGACGCCGCTGCGGGTGCAAAGGCGACAAACACGCCGGCGCCGATCATGGAGCCGATGCCCACGGTGGTGGCGTCGAAACCGCCAAGCTGTCTTTTCAATTCGGGAGGCATACGCCCATCGCTCCAGCTGGTCGAAAGGTGTGGCCGGGAGGGCTCAACATCACCGGTAAACTCGAACACGTTGATCTAACCACAATCCGGAAGGAATGCTGTGCTGCGCACACATGACCTTGGTTCGCTGCGGACCAGGCACATTGGACAGACCGTCACCCTGGCAGGCTGGGTTGCCCGCCGCCGAGATCACGGTGGCGTCGCCTTCCTTGATTTGCGCGATGCGTCCGGATTTGCCCAGGTGGTTGTTCGCGAAGAGGACGTCTTCCACGGCCTGCGCAACGAATACGTTCTCCAGATCACGGGGATAGTGGAGAAGCGGCCCGAGGGCAATGAAAACCCCGCACTCGCCACCGGAGAGATCGAGGTGATCGCCGAGACGGTGACCGTGCTGAACGCCTCGGACCCGCTGCCCTTCCAGATTGACGAGCACGTCGAGGTGGGCGAGGAAGCGCGCCTGAAGCACCGCTACCTCGACCTCCGGCGCCCGGCGCCAAAGGCCAACATGCTGCTCCGCTCGGAGGCCAACCGGGCGGCCCGCGAGCTCCTGCACCAGGACGGCTACGTGGAAATCGAGACTCCTACGCTGACCCGCTCCACCCCCGAGGGTGCGCGCGACTTTGTGGTGCCTGCCCGTCTGGCGCCGGGCTCCTGGTACGCACTGCCACAGTCGCCGCAGCTGTTCAAACAGCTGCTCCAGGTGGGCGGGTTTGAGAAGTACTACCAGATTGCCCGCTGTTACCGTGACGAGGATTTCCGTGCCGACCGACAGCCAGAATTCACCCAGTTGGATATCGAAGCCAGCTTCGTGGAACAGGACGACGTGATTGCACTCGGCGAAAGCCTGGTCACTGCGTTGTGGCGATTGATCGACGTCGAAATCCCCACGCCCATCCAGCGCATCACCTACGCGGACGCCATGGCCCGCTACGGCTCCGACAAGCCTGACCTCCGGTTTGGATTGGAACTGACCGAACTGACGGAATACTTCAAGGACACCGGCTTCGGCGTGTTCAAAGCGCCGTATGTGGGCGCCGTGGTGATGCCGGGCGGAGCCTCGCAACCGCGCCGCCAGCTCGACGCCTGGCAGGAATGGGCAAAGCAGCGCGGTGCCAAGGGGCTTGCGTACGTATTGATTGACGACGACGGCGGCCTCCG
>NZ_KI914978.1:262231-328014 GCF_000520595.1 Arthrobacter sp. H5 | reverse complement strand
GTGGGCGCCGCACCGGGTGACTGCATCTTCTTCGCTGCGGGAGAGCGGGCACCTTCGCGGGCCCTTCTTGGAGCGGCGCGTGTGGAGATCGGACACCGGACGGATCTCATTGATCCGAACGCGTGGGCGTTTGTCTGGGTGGTTGACGCACCCATGTTCGAACCGGCGTCGGCCGCTGTTGCTGCCGGTGACATCGCGGTGGGCGGGGGAGTATGGACCGCAGTGCACCACGCCTTCACCTCGCCCAAGCCCGAGTTCATGGACACCTTCGACACCGACCCAGAAAACGCACTTGCCTACGCCTACGACATTGTCTGCAACGGCAACGAGATTGGCGGCGGTTCGATCCGTATCCACCAGCGCGATGTGCAGGAACGGGTGTTCTCCGTGATGGGGATCAGCCAGGAGGATGCGCAGGAGAAGTTCGGTTTCCTGCTGGAGGGCTTCAAGTTTGGCGCTCCCCCTCACGGCGGCATCGCTTTCGGCTGGGACCGCGTCGTGGCGCTGCTCGCCGGCACCGATTCCATCCGCGACGTCATCGCATTCCCCAAGTCCGGCGGCGGCTATGATCCGCTGACGGCTGCGCCCGCGCCAATCACCGCGCAGCAGCGCAAGGAAGCAGGGGTCGACTTCAAGCCGGAAAAGGTATCGGTCTAAAGAAGCTGGCTGGAGAACCTGGTGATCTACGCGACGAAGTGTGACAGGGCCTGCCATCGATGTGAAAGAATATCCCTGTACAAACGTGCTCCGGGGTCGGTGTAATTCCGAACCGGCGGTTATAGTCCGCGACCCGTCCGCTGTCCGCGCATCCGCGTGGTGGTGGCCGGTTGAGCCGGTGAAATTCCGGCACCGACAGTTAAAGTCTGGATGGGAGAAGCACGTACAGCTACGGCTGTGCTTTGCTGTCAGCGCTTAATGCGTCGATCAGCCAGCACTTCCGCGCCTGTCGTTACCCCCGGAGCCGCCGCTTGAGGTAGAGGGAACGACATGGATTTTCTGCGGTGGCTCTTTGAAGCCCAGCTACCGGTGGGCGGAAGTTCGCTGCTGGTACGCGAGGTCATGGGCAACATTTTCGGGTTGCTCAGCGCCTTCGGCGGAATGCGCCGAAAAGTCTGGACCTGGCCGGTGGGCATCATCGGAAACGTCCTCTTGCTGACGGTGTTCATGGGCTCCGTCTTTGGCGGCGACAACGCAGCAAACCTCCTTGGCCAGGCCGGCCGGCAGGTGATGTTTATTGCCGTCGCAGTTTATGGCTGGCGTCAATGGCGCGCCTCCAGTAGCGGCGGCGGCCACGCTGTCACCCCACGTTGGGCACCCGCGAAGGCACGCATCGGACTCGTCGCGGGGCTCCTGCTCGGCACCGTGGCACTCACCCCGCTCTTCCGGATGCTGGGCTCCTACGAACCCATCTGGGCCGACTCCTGGACTTTTGTCGGCTCGCTGCTCGCCACCTTTGGTATGGCCAAGGGCTGGGTGGAATTTTGGCTGATCTGGGTGGCCGTGGACATTGTCGGAGTGCCGCTCCTCTTCAGCGCCGGGTACTACGCAACCGCCTTCATGTACCTCTTCTACGGAATCTTCACCCTGATCGGATTCTTTGTCTGGGTGCGTGCGCGGGAGAGCAGCAAACCGCGGGTCGAGGTCCTCCTACCTGATCCAACCCTGAGGTGAACGCCTTGAACACACCCATTACAGCTGCCGAAATGATGGCGATGGAGCATGCCCTGCTCCTCGCAGGTCAGGGAGTGCGCGGCGCCAACCCCCTCGTCGGCGCCGTCGTCCTGGATACGGACGGAGGAATGCTGGGTTCCGGGCGGCACCTCGGCGCAGGAACCCCGCACGCGGAGATTGCCGCGCTGGACGACGCCCGGAGCGCACGTCCCGCCCTCACAGGCTGCACCATGGTGGTCACGCTGGAACCGTGCAACCATACCGGCCGCACAGGCCCCTGCACCGAAGCGATTGCTGCGGCAGGTATCAGCCGTGTGGTCTACTCGGCAGCTGATCCGAATCCGGAGGCAGCTGCTGGCGCGCAATGGCTGGACGCCCGGGGGATCCAGACCACGGGGGGTCTGCTTGCCGATTCCTCGCAGGAACTTAATCGGCGCTGGGCTCTGGCCTTGGGCAGCAGCCGGCCCTTCGTCACGCTCAAGACCGCCCAGACCCTCGATGCGCAGGCTGCCGCCGCCGATGGGTCCAGCCAGTGGATCACCGGACCGCACGCCCGGGCTGACGGTCACGCCATCCGGGGGCGCGCTGATGCAGTCCTGGTGGGCACCGGAACCGTACTCGCGGACAACCCCCGCCTCACGGCACGCGCCCTCGACGGTTCGGACTCTCCGCTTCAGCCAGTGCGCGCTGTGATGGGCATGCGGGACGTTCCCAGGGACGCCGACATCCGCGGCCCTGGATTTGTGCAGCTGCGCACGCACGATCCCCGAGCGGCCCTGTCGGAGCTGCACGCACTCGGCGTGCGGCACGTCCTGATCGAAGGCGGCGCGCAGGTTGCAGGCGCCTTTCTCGCGGCGGGACTGGTGGACGAACTATTTGTCTATGTGGCGCCCATGCTGCTTGGCCAGGGGATCGCCGCTTTCCAGGGACTGGGCATCGGCACCCTCGTCGATGCGCAGGTCTGGCGGCTCGATTCTGATGGCGCCGCCGCTGTGACCCAACTTGGCGACGACGTCCGGCTTCATCTCAAACCCATCGCCGCACCGGCGGATTCGAAAGGCAGCTGACATATGTTCACAGGAATAGTTTCGGAACGGGGCACTGTGGTGTCCCTGGACCTGGCCGGTGACCGCGGCAGCGCCGTCCTGGCCTTCGACGCGCCGCGCTCCGGAGCCGATCTCGAACCTGGCGGATCCATTGCCGTCAACGGCGTGTGCCTCACGGCAACCACAATCATGAACGGCCGCGTCACGGTCGATGTGATGGGGGAAACGCTGACCCGCACAACCACAGGGAGCCTCGGCCCCGGTGGCAGCGTCAACCTGGAACGCTGCGTCCCCGTCACCGGACGGCTGGATGGACACGTTGTCCAGGGCCATGTGGACGGGATCGGCGCCCTCACCGAACGCGAGGATCTTGGCGCGTGGCATCGACTGCGGTTTGAGCTTCCACTGGAGCTGGCCCGGTACGCCGCTGAAAAAGGTTCCATAGCGGTGGACGGGGTGTCCCTTACCGTGACAGCCGTGAGCAGCGCCGGAGCTCCGTCGGCCTGGTTTGAAGTGGGGCTTATCCCCACCACCCTGAACCAGACCGGTCTGGGCGCCAAACAACCCGGCGATGAGGTTAATCTGGAGATGGATGTGCTCGCGAAGTACGCAGAACGCCTGCTCGGCTTTGCCACCACCGGGACCCGGTCATGACCGCCGGCCACCCGGCAGAGCAGGTGCAGGTGAGCCTGGATACCGTCGAATCCGCCGTGGCAGCCGTCGCGGCGGGGGGCGCCGTCGTCGTGGTCGACGATGCCGGGCGCGAGAACGAAGGCGACATCATTTTCGCCGCCCAGTTCGCCACTCCCGAACTAACGGGTTGGACCATTCGGTACTCCTCCGGGGTCCTCTGCGTTCCGATCATGGGCGCGGCGGCCGACCGGTTGAATCTTCCGCCCATGGTCGAGGTCAACCAGGACACCAAGGGCACGGCATACACGGTGTCGTGTGATGCGGCCGATGGGGTGTCCACCGGAATCAGCGCAGGCGACCGGGCACTGACCGCCCGCACTCTCTCGTCTCCGGCCTCCCGCGCATCCGACCTCACCAGGCCGGGACACGTCTTCCCACTCCGTGCGGCAGAGGGCGGGGTCCGCACCCGGCGCGGGCACACGGAAGCCGCCGTCGACCTGTGTTTGCTCGCTGGCCTGGAACCTGCGGCAGTGATCGCGGAGGTAGCCACGGACGACGGCGAAATGATGCGGTTGCCTGGCCTGCGGGATTTTGCCACGCACCACGGGCTGCCCCTCATCTCCATAGAGGATATGGTGCAGTATCTGGTGCTCCACAAGAAGGAGGCGGCGTTGTGACTGCGGTTTCCGGCGGTCCAGTTGTCACCCTTCCGATGTCCGTTGGAAGCTTTGCGGCGCAGGTCTGGACCGATCACGCAACGAAAGTGGAGCACTTGAGCGTCTCCTCGCCGATACCGGCACCGGACTCTTTGCCGGCACTGGTCCGGCTGCACTCCGAATGCCTCACCGGCGACGTTTTCGGTTCCTACCGTTGCGACTGCGGTGAGCAGCTGGAACACGCGCTTGCACTCATTGGCGAGCAGGGTGGAACAGTGATCTACCTGCGCGGCCAGGAGGGACGCGGTATCGGTCTTGCCAATAAGCTCAAGGCGTATGCCCTGCAGGAGTCAGGGTGGGACACCGTCGAGGCCAATGAACAGCTGGGACTCCCTGTCGATGCCCGGGATTATCAGATCGCGGCGGAGATCCTGCGCCAGCTCGGGCTAACCCGCATCCGGCTCCTGAGTAATAACCCGCTGAAAAGCGAACGGCTGATCCACCACGGCATCGACGTCGAAACCATGGTGTCCTCCGAGGTTCCATCACGGGCCGAGAATCACAAGTACCTGCAGACCAAGCGGGACCGGCTAAGCCACAGGTTTTCCCGGTTGGCGGACCACCCGATTCAGCAGAGCTAGACCCTTCCACCACCAAGGAGAAAACACATGAGCGGACACGGCGCTCCAACGCTGGACCTCAGCACCATTGAAATGGGCGGCACGCCCATTCGGATGGCGATTGTTGCCGCGAGCTGGCACACCGAGATCATGGATGGACTGCTCGACGGCGCCCGGCGCGCGGCAGCGGACGCCGGCATCGAGCCGGAAGTCCTGCGAGTCCCGGGCAGCTTCGAGCTGCCAGTGGCAGCCGCGCGGCTGGCACCGCACCATGACGCCGTCGTGGCCCTCGGCGTCGTGATCCGGGGCGGGACGCCGCACTTCGACTATGTCTGCCAGGCGGCGACGTCGGGACTCACCGAGGTGAGCGTGCGCACGGGAGTGCCGATCGGCTTTGGCGTCCTGACCTGCGATACCGAGCAGCAGGGGCTTGACCGCGCAGGGCTGCCGGGATCTGTCGAGGACAAGGGCTATGAGGCCACGGCCGCGGCGCTGGCCACCGCAGCGGTCCTGGCGCCGTGGACCGCGCAGGCGCCGGCCGCAGGGACGAAGGTCACATAGGTGGGCCCGAATGGGGAGGATCCGCGGCGGCCCGGTAACGTTGGCTCAGTGAAATCCTTCGATGCCCTGTTTGCCGAGCTGAGTGAGAAAGCCTCCTCGCGACCTCCGGGGTCGCGCACGGTGGCGGAACTGGAGTCGGGCGTCCATGGGATCGGGAAAAAAATTGTCGAGGAAGCAGCCGAGGTGTGGATGGCTGCCGAGTATGAAACCACCGAAGCCACGGCTGAGGAAATTTCGCAGCTTCTGTATCACCTTCAGGTGCTCATGCTTGCCAAAGGTCTATCGCTGCAGGACGTCTACAAGCATCTGTAGCCGCGCGCCGGGATTATCCGGGCGTGGCACCAGTACAAGACCTCCAAACCTCCGGCTAAAGGAAAACCCATGCTTCGCGTAGCTGTTCCAAACAAAGGCTCCCTCTCTGAATCCGCGTCCGCCATGCTGACGGAATCCGGCTATCGTCAACGCCGCGATACCCGTGAACTGGTCATGGTGGACCCGGAGAACGATATTGAATTCTTCTTCCTCCGTCCGCGCGACATTGCCGTCTACGTAGGCTCCGGCACCCTCGACGTGGGTATCACCGGGCGGGACCTCTTCCTCGATGCGCAGGTTGATGCCGAGGAGCTGCTGCCCCTGGGCTTCGGTGCCTCGACGTTCCGGTTCGCCGGTCCGGTGGGCCACTTCGCCAACGTGTCGGAGCTTGAGGGGAAGCGTCTTGCCACCAGCTACGACGGACTGCTCCGCGCCTTCCTGGCCGAGCGCGGGGTCGACGCCCGGGTTGTCCGGCTGGACGGCGCAGTGGAGTCCTCGGTGCGGCTTGGAGTGGCCGATGCCATCGCCGACGTGGTGGAAACCGGTAACACGCTCAAGGCTGCGGGCATGGAAATCTTCGGAGACCCGATCCTGCGCAGCGAAGCTGTCCTGATTGGCAGGAAGGGCGCCGCTCCCGAAGGCCTCGACATTCTCATCCGACGGCTGCAGGGCGTGCTGGTGGCCAGGCAATACGTTCTGCTGGACTATGACATCCGCAAGGAGCTGGTTGACCGGGCCGCAGCGCTGACGCCCGGGCTCGAATCGCCGACAGTATCCCCGCTGCGGGACTCGGAATGGGTTGCCGTGCGCTCAATGGTCAAGAGCAATAAGACCAACCAGATCATGGATGAGCTCTACGACCTTGGCGCCCGGGCCATCCTTGTCAGCACCATCCACGCCTGCCGGATCTAGGCCGGCCATGACCGTTGCAATCCGGGTCATCCCCTGCCTCGACGTCGACGCCGGCCGCGTGGTCAAGGGTGTCAATTTCGAAGATCTCCGTGACGCCGGGGATCCTGTTGAACTGGCACACCGCTATGACCGGGCAGGCGCCGACGAACTGACCTTTCTCGACGTCACCGCATCCTCGAGCAACCGTGACACCACCTTCGAGGTGGTCGCGCGGACGGCCGAGGAGGTCTTCATCCCGTTGACCGTCGGTGGGGGAGTGCGGGAGATTTCAGATGTTGACCGGCTCCTGCGCTTTGGTGCGGACAAGGCATCCATCAACACCGCCGCCGTCGCGCGTCCGCAAGTCATTGACGAGATCATCACCCACTTTGGTTCCTCGGTTCTGGTGTTGTCCCTCGACGCGAGGAGAACGCACGACGGCGCCACGCCGTCGGGCTTCGAAGTCACCACCCATGGTGGCAGGAAAGGCACCGGTATTGACGCCGTGGCATGGGCCCGGGAAGCCGCGGACCGCGGAGTGGGGGAGATCCTGCTGAACTCCATCGACGCAGACGGCACCAAGCAGGGCTTCGACCTGGAGATGATCCGCGCCGTACGGGCGGCCGTATCGGTGCCGTTGATCGCTTCCGGAGGCGCAGGCTCACCTGTTCACTTCCCGCCGGCCGTTGCCGCCGGAGCGGATGCGGTGCTCGCAGCGTCGGTGTTCCACTTTGGCCCTGTTGACGCGATAGCGCAGGTCAAGAAAGCCATTAGGGATGCAGGATTTCCTGTCCGGTGACCCGGGCGCTGACTGCAGATCAACGCGGGCTATAAACCTACTTCGGCACTGTCCAGGAGTGCGACGGCGTCGGGCTGCCCCTCGAAGGTCACGAGCGCGTGCCGGGTGCGCCCGTGCGCATGCATCAGCAATTCTCCCGGTTCACCGACAATAGCCACCGAAACGGGTGCGCGCTTGGCCACATGCCGCGGTCCGTCCGGACGGACCAGCACAATTCCAAGGTCAACCCCACGGTATAGAATCGCGGCGCGCTTGATGAGTTCATCCCACAGGGCGTTGGAGTATTCCTCGTCTAGCGCGCGGGGTGCCCACCGGCTGCGGGCACGGCGGACGTCCTCAGTGTGGACGAAATACTCGATGAGGTTGGTGCTGGTGTCGATGGAGGGAAACCGCGCCAGGGAGTAGGCGGGATGACCCTTCTGGATGTCCTTGATCAGCTTTGCGTAGCCGTTGACGGACGCAGATTTAGCGGCAAGCGTCCGGGTGGCCTTTTCGGAGACGAGCGCCAGCGGTTTGATCAGCCCGCCCAACGCCACGCTCGGGCGGTGTTCCCTGAGGTACAGGTGAGCCGCGAGTTCCTTGGTCTGCCAGCCGTCGCACAGCGTGGGGGAGTGAGGTCCGGCTGCCAGCAGGGTCTCAGCCAGAACTTCGCGGGAGGGTTCTACAAATCGCATCACTGCTGAAACTAGCACGATACGGCGCTTTTTGGCGCGTGCAAACGCCACTAAGTGACCTGTTGCGCCAATCACACCGATCGTGCCTGCAGCGGGGCGCGGTGCTGCCATTTCCGCCGACTAGAATTGAATGCGATGCCTACACACAGTGAACCTGATCGGACGCACACTTCCAGCCCTTCTTCCGTGATTGGCCCGGAGATCGCCGCCCGCCTCAAGCGCGACGCCGCCGGGCTGGTCGCGGCGGTGGTTCAACAGCACGATTCGGGGGAAGTCCTCATGCTCGGCTGGATGGACGACGAGGCGCTGCACAGAACGCTCACAACCGGCCGCGTGACCTTTTACTCGCGGTCGCGTAGCGAATATTGGCGCAAAGGCGACACCTCAGGGCATGTTCAGTGGGTGAAATCCGTTGCTCTTGACTGCGACGGCGACGCGCTGCTGGTGCGCGTGGATCAGGTGGGTGCGGCCTGCCATACGGGAACACGCACTTGTTTCGACGGCCGCGGGCTGCCCGCCGTCGTCGGTGGAGAGTAGGAAAGCGTAAATGCAGGAGCTTGGAGTAATCAGCCCGGGTCTCGACGAATTCCGGGAACTCGCGCGGGAGCGGAGGGTGGTTCCGGTGCACTTGAAGGTGCTCGCCGACGCCCACACGCCCATAGGGATCTACCGGAAATTGGCGGATGGTCACCCGGGAACCTTCCTGATGGAATCCGCGGCAGTAGGCGGTGTATGGTCGCGCTACTCGTTTATCGGCGCAAACTCACGCGCAACCCTGACCACCCTGAACGGCGAGGCGCACTGGTTGGGTGAGCCGCCGGCAGGCGTGCCTGTTGACGGCAACCCCGTCGAAGCGCTGCGGCTTACGGTGGAGGCGCTGCGCACCCGGCGCTTTGAGGAGCTTCCACCGTTCACCTCCGGCATGGTGGGGTTCATCGGCTGGGAATCCGTGCGCCACTGGGAGCGGCTCACTTCTCCGCCGGAGGATGACCTGGACCTGCCCGAACTGGCCATGAGCGTTGTCGCCGACATGGCCATTCATGACAATTCGGAGGGCACCGTCACGTTGGTGGCGAACGCCATTAACTTTGACGATTCACCCGAGCGCGCCGATCAGGCCTGGCATGACGCCGTCGAACGTGTCACAGCGATGCTTGAGCGTCTCGGCGCCGCGGCCGAGCAACCCGTCTCAATCCTGAAGAACGGCACAGTGGACAGCAATGCACTCATGTCCACCGTCCGCGAACGGTGGAATGAGGACCAGTACCTCGCGGCCATCGATCGCGGCAAGGAGGCCATCGTGGACGGTGAGGTGTTCCAGGTGGTCATCTCGCGCCGCTTTGAAATCGACTGCGATGCATCGGCGCTGGACGTCTACCGGGTACTGCGTAACACGAACCCCAGTCCTTATATGTATCTGTTCAGCATGGCCGACGCCGGTGGAAGGGAATACTCGATTGTGGGGTCCTCACCCGAAGCGCTGGTGACCGTCAACGGCGATGAGGTCATCACGCATCCCATTGCAGGGTCCCGCCCGCGGGGAAAGACCGTGGAGCATGACCGTGCGTTGGCGGAGGAACTGCTGGCGGACGAGAAGGAACGCGCCGAGCATCTCATGCTGGTGGACCTTGCCCGCAATGACATCTCAAAAGTCTGCACCCCCGGTACGGTGGATGTGACCCAGTTCATGGAGGTGGAGCGGTTCAGCCACATCATGCACCTGGTCTCCACCGTAGTCGGGCAGTTGGAGCCTTCCAAATCGGCCTACGATGTGCTTGCTGCAACCTTCCCGGCTGGGACTCTGTCAGGCGCTCCGAAGCCCCGGGCATTGAGGCTCCTGGACGAACTGGAGCCTCATCGGCGCGGAATCTATGGCGGTGTGGTGGGTTACCTCGACTTCGCCGGCGACATGGACATGGCGATCGCCATTCGCTCCGCACTGTTGCGCGACGGGCATGCGTATGTTCAGGCAGGCGGAGGAATTGTTGCCGACTCCGACCCCCGCGCTGAGGCGCAGGAGACAGTGAACAAGGCAGCGGCACCGCTGCGCGCGGCACTGATCGCCTCCAGCCTGAAGACAGTGACCCCAACAACAGTGCAGGGACGGACGTAAGGATGGCTGAGAGCAGTACGCCACGCCGACAGCGGAAAGGCACTGTGGTTCTCGCCACAGTGCTGGTTGCGCTTGCCGCGTTCGGCAGCACCACTCAAACCTGGCTTTCGGTGCGGCTTCCGCAGGACGCCGTCCAGACTCCGGTCCAGCAGGTCCCGGGGTCCGACGCCGCCACGTCCGTCACCGCCTTTGCGCTGGTCGCGCTGGCGGCGGCCTTGGCGGGATCCATTTCTGGCCGGGTGGCACGTTGGGTTGTTGCCGTGATCCTGACGGCTGCCGGGGTCGGGATCGTCTGGACAAGTGCAGGCATCCTGGCTGATCCAACTGCCGCCGCCGTTCCGGTGATCGGCGAAACCATTGGAATCAGCAGCGCCGGCGCCGCCGTGGTTGCCCTGACCCCGATGCCCTGGGTGGCTGTCGCCGCCGGCGTCTTACTCATCGCAGCAGCGGCATGGATGGTTGCGGCCGGCAGGAACTGGGGTCGGTCACGACGCTACGAGTCCGCCGCCGTAGCGCCGGCCTCCGCCAGCGAAACCACCGCACATGCCGATGAAATCGACAGCTGGGATAGTTTGAGCAAGGGAGAGGACCCCACCCGTTAGCAGCCGCAACACGGGCAGCTCTTCCACTTAACTAATGGCAGAATGGTCAACAGACCAGTTTCAAGGAGAATCACCATGGCCAAAACGGCGCCCGCACAGAATGCCACTGACGATCAGATGGCCAGCCATTCAGCGATGCATGATGAGACCATCGGCCACGGCAACAGCCCCGCCGCATGGACCTGCGTATTTGTGATGCTGGGTGGTGGTGCACTGTCATCGTTTGCCTACATCTTCTCCAGCACCGAGGGTAACTTCGCGGCCGGGACAGTTCTGTTCTGGGTGGGAATCGCGGTGATGCTCATGGGGCTCGTCGTGGGCTTCGTGCTGAAAAGGGTCGGCTATGGCGTCGGCGGACACAAACTGAAGAACCCCAGCCACTAGTGAGTGTCCTCGACGACATCATTGTTGGCGTCCGGGAGGACCTTGAGGTCCGTAGGCGCGCACTTCCCATAGAAAAACTACGCCCGCTGGCGGACGCCGCCGCAGCACCCCGGGACGCCTTGGCGGCCCTGCGTTCCGACGGCACAAGGGTCTCACTGATTGCTGAAGTCAAGCGCCGGAGTCCTTCCAAGGGGAGCCTCTCCGAGATCGCCGATCCTGCGGAGCTTGCCGCGGCGTACGAGCGCGGAGGCGCCGCCGTCGTCAGCGTACTCACTGAGGAGCGCCGCTTTGGCGGGTCCCTGGCCGACCTCGACGCCGTCCGTTCCGCAGTTGAGCTCCCGATCCTGCGCAAAGATTTCACGGTTGACGAGTACCAGATCTGGGAGGCCCGCGCCCATGGCGCCGACCTGGTGCTGCTGATTGTCGCCGCGCTGTCGGACGAGGACCTCATCCGGTTCCTGGACCTAACGCACCAACTGGGGATGAACGCCCTGGTGGAGGCCCACACCGCGCAGGAAGTGGAGCGGGCTGTCCGGGTTGGCGCCCGCATTATCGGGGTCAACGTCAGGAACCTGCTGACGCTCGGTATTGACAGGTCGGTGTTCTCCCGCCTGGTCTCCGGGATTCCCACAGATGCCGTGATTGTTGCCGAATCAGGCGTCCGGGACCGGGCCGACGTCGAGCAGTTCGCCTCCGACGGCGCCTCCGCCGTACTCGTGGGCGAGGCGCTTGTCCGGCATAACAATCCGGAAGCGACCGTCGCGGAATTTACCGCCGCCGCCAGCATGGTGCGCACGGCATTGCTCAAGAACTCCAGGTAGCCCATAGGCAGCGGTGACCGCGATCCGCAGCCGATCAGCCCACTAAGGACAAGCAGGTTCATGACTGACACCCAACCGCCGGAGGCGGCACGCCCCGGACAGACAGCCGACAACACAGCTGACGCATTCCTCAACGGGGAAAGCCTGCGCCACGCGGGCGGTCCCTACTTTGGCGCCTACGGTGGCAGGTGGATGCCTGAGTCACTGATCGCCGCCTTGGACGAACTCGAGGACACCTTCGAGAAGGCGAAGGCCGACCCGGACTTCACCGCGCAGGTGGCTGAGCTCAATCGAAACTATTCCGGCAGGCCGTCACTGCTGACTGAGGCAAGCCGGTTCGCAGTCCATGCGGGAGGCGTCCGGATCTTCCTCAAGCGGGAGGATCTCAACCACACCGGCTCACACAAGATCAACAATGTCCTGGGCCAGGCGCTGTTGGCCAAGCGCATGGGGAAGACGCGGGTCATCGCGGAAACCGGTGCGGGCCAGCACGGCGTAGCCAGTGCAACGGCGGCCGCCCTGCTGGGGCTCGAATGCGTTGTTTACATGGGAGCGGAGGACTGCCGACGGCAGTCGCTCAATGTCGCCCGCATGCAGTTGCTCGGCGCCGAGGTCATTCCCGTCACCAACGGCTCACAGACCCTCAAGGACGCCATCAACGACGCGCTGAGGGACTGGGTGGCCAATGTGGACACCACCCACTACCTGCTCGGTACCGCTGCCGGGGCGCACCCCTTCCCGGCGATGGTCCGCTACTTCCACGAGGTCATAGGCGAAGAGGCCAGGGAACAGATTCTCGATCAGACGGGGCGGCTTCCGGACGCGGTCTGCGCATGCATTGGCGGCGGCTCAAACGCGATCGGCATCTTCCACGGCTTCCTCGACGACCGCGGCGTGGCGCTGTATGGCTTTGAAGCCGGGGGCGACGGCGTTGACACCGGGCGGCACGCGGCCACCATTACGCTCGGCCGGCCCGGTGTGCTTCATGGCGCGCGGTCCTACCTGATGCAGGACGACGACGGCCAGACCATCGAGTCCCACTCCATTTCCGCCGGACTCGATTACCCGGGGGTGGGACCGGAACACTCGTACCTTGCCGACATTGGGCGGGTTGCGTACGAGCCCATCACCGATGCCGAGGCGATGGAAGCATTTCGTCTGCTGTGCCGCACCGAGGGCATCATCCCGGCCATAGAATCCGCGCATGCCCTGGCAGGGGCCATCAAGGTAGGGCAGCGGCTGGCAGCAGACGCAGCCGATCCTTCCCAGTGCCTGGTGCTCGTCAACCTGTCCGGCCGGGGGGACAAGGACGTGGCTACTGCCGCGGAGTGGTTTGACCTTCTCCCCGAGGACAGTCCCGAAGCTGAGATCGGTCAGGAAGGTGAGCAACTGTGAGCACGGCATTGCCGAGCAAGTCCGCCGTAGCCATTGACAGGGCACTCTCTGAAGGCAGGGCGGCCCTCATCGGGTATCTGCCGGCAGGCTTTCCCGATGTGGAAACCACCATCGAGGCCGGTGTCGCGATGGCGGAAAACGGTGTGGATCTGATCGAAATCGGTATCCCGTACTCGGATCCCGTCATGGATGGTCAGGTGATCCAGGAAGCAACCGTCGAGGCGCTGGCCAATGGCTTCACCGTCAATCAGGTCTTCGATGTTGTGGCCGGAATAACTGCGCGGACTGATGCGGCGGTACTGGTCATGACGTATTGGAACCCAGTCATGAGGATGGGCGTACCGGAATTCTCCCGCAGGCTCTCCGAAGCAGGCGGCGCGGGACTCATCACCCCTGACCTGACGCCGGATGAGGCCGGGGAATGGATTGCCGCCTCCGACGAATTCGGCCTGGATCGTGTGTTCCTCGTGGCGCCTTCCACCAGTGCCGAGCGCATGCAGGTGACTGTTGAAGCGAGCCGCGGATTCGTTTATGCGGTATCCATCATGGGTATCACCGGTGCTCGGACATCGGTAAGCACGGCAGCTCGCGAAGTTGTCGCTGCCGCCCATGAGGCCGGCGCCGAGCGGGCCTGTGTGGGACTGGGCGTCTCCACGGCGGACCACGTCCGTGAAATCGCGGAGTATGCCGACGGCGTCATCGTCGGAACCGCACTGGTCGCAGCATTGCGCGACGGCGGAGTGCCTGCGCTGGCCGCGCTGATCCAAGACCTCAGTACCGGAACCCGAAAGAGCTGACAATGTTGACTTCACTGCCTGCCAGTATCCCCAGCCCTCCGCCGGAGTGGGCGAGCTTCAGCCTTGGACCGGTGACCATCCAGGCGTACGCGCTCTGCATTCTGCTTGGGATTATCGTTGCGCTGCTGTTGACTTCCGCACGCTGGAAGCGATTCGGGGGAGATCCGGACGCCATCTGGGACATCGCCATCTGGGCCGTGCCCTTCGGGATTATCGGCGGACGCCTTTACCATGTGTTTTCGTCGCCCGATGCCTACTTTGGTCCTGACGGGGATCTTTCCCGTATTCCCAGGATCTGGGAAGGCGGGCTGGGCATCTGGGGTGCGATCGCCCTTGGTGCTGTTGGAGCCTGGATCGGCTGCCGCCGTGCGGGCGTGCGCCTCGATGCGTTTGCGGATGCCGCGGCACCCGGCGTGTTGCTTGCGCAGGCCATTGGCCGCTGGGGTAACTGGTTCAACCAGGAACTCTTCGGCAGTCCCACCACCTTGCCGTGGGGTCTCGAAATAGATCCAGGCAACGCAAGCTTCCCAGCGGATCTTCCGGCTGACACACTCTTCCACCCGACATTTCTCTACGAATCTCTGTGGAACCTTGCCGGAGTAGCGATCCTGCTGCTTCTTGGCAGGAAGTTCAGCCTCCGGGGTGGGCGTATGTTCTGGCTCTACGCGGCGTATTACACCCTCGGAAGAGTCTGGATCGAAGCACTGCGGATCGACGACGCCGAGATGATCACTTTCTTTGGCGTCACCCAGCGGCTCAACGTCTGGACGAGCATTGTCGTGTTGCTGGTGGCCGTTGCGGTTTTCCTCTACCTGACGGTGAAGCAGCGCGGCATGGACCGCCCATCCGTCTACCTTCCCGGTAGGGAGCCTGCAGTCGACGAGGAGGAAACCGATACGGAGAAGGACGGAAAGCCGGACAGGGAATCACCGATCGGGGGTGACGAAGATGCCGCCTCGCCAAAACACCTGACCGAGGACACCGAAGGTCACGGATCGGCCAAGGACGTCCATCAGCCGGACGAATCAGTCTCCAATGAACGCGATCGTGGTAACCTCTCAGAAACAAAGGGCACTTCAGGCGACTCCGGTTCCCGGACATCCAACGCCGCTGAGCCACGGGAAACAGATTCCCGCAAGTAGTTCTCTGGGCCACCGCCCACCAAGGACTCGCTGTCACAGAGACGTGGCTCCCTTCGGTGCAAAGGCAACTTACCGGTTTGTCTTCAGCGCCGGCTTTTGGACTGATCAGTGATCACTGTCACTGAATTGTTGCCCGCAACGGATGTTGGTGGCGGTCTGTCCAGCCATACAATTTGCATTAGGAATTTCGGCGTGTTCCTCCCGTAGGTCACGCCCGGGGCCAAGGCTGTCCCCTCCCACCGCTCCACTTTGGGGGAAGGACTCTACCTATGACTGCACCCAATACCGGCACTACGCCGGACCGCTCCGGGATTGAATCGCCGTTTTCACGTTTCGCGGCATACCCGGAGGCTTCAGGGCTCTATAACCCGGAGAATGAAAAAGACGCCTGCGGGCTGGCCGTCATTGCCACGCTGCGCGGTGAACCAGGCCATGACATCGTTGACGCCGCATTGACTGCTCTCCGCAACCTTGAGCACCGGGGAGCCGTGGGCGCTGATGAAGGCACCGGAGACGGTGCAGGTCTCCTGACCCAGGTTCCCGACGAGTTCTTCCGGGCAGTTGTCGACTTCGAACTTCCGGCCGCAGGCTCCTACGCCGTCGGCACAGCCTTCCTCCCGGCTGAAAAGGGTGAGGAATTCACCGCCCGCGCAGGCGTGGAATCGATCGCCGAGTCGGAGGGCCTCCAGGTCCTTGGATGGCGTGAGGTTCCCATCACGGCCGATCTTGTGGGTGCCATGGCCCGCGCGTGTATGCCGCACTTTGTCCAGCTCTTCCTCAGCCCTGTTGACGGCAACGCCGCAGATCTCGATGCCAAGGCCTTTCGCGTGAGGAAGCGGGCGCAGAATAAGCACGGCGTGTACTTCCCCTCGCTGTCATCCAAGACCATGGTTTACAAGGGAATGCTCACCACGGCGCAGCTGGAGCCCTTCTACCCGGACCTGTCCGATCCCCGATTCAAGACCAAACTAGGCATTGTCCACTCGCGTTTCTCCACCAACACCTTCCCCTCGTGGCCGCTGGCTCAGCCCTTCCGCGCCATTGCCCATAATGGCGAGATCAACACTGTCAAGGGAAACCGCAACTGGATGCGGGCCCGCCAGTCCCAGCTGTCGCATCCCCTCCTCGGAGACGCGCCCGAGGAACTGTTCCCCATCTGCACTCCCGGCGCTTCCGATTCAGCGTCGTTCGATGAAGTGGCCGAGCTGCTGATGCTGTCCGGCCGCCCGATCACGCACGCCATCATGATGATGATCCCGGAGGCGTGGGAGAACCACACGTCCATGGACTCTGCCCGGCGGGCCTTTTACCAGTACCACTCCATGCTGATGGAGCCATGGGACGGCCCGGCCGCGGTTTCTTTCACCGACGGCAGGCTCGTTGGAGCCGTTCTTGACCGCAACGGATTGCGCCCCGCCCGTTACTGGGTGATGGAAGACGGCCTCGTGGTGCTCGCCTCCGAAGTGGGCGTCATCGACATCGAACCCTCCAAGGTGGTCCGCAAAGGCCGGGTCTCGCCCGGCAAGATGTTCCTGGTGGACACCGAGGATGGCCGCCTGATCGAGGACCAGGAGGTCAAGGCGGAGATCGCATCGGCCAACCCGTGGGGTGAATGGGTCAAGGAAAACCTCTTTCATCTGGAAGACCTGCCTGACCGTGAGCATGTGGTCCACACCAAGGCCTCCATCAACCGCAGACAGCGCACCTTCGGCTACACCCAGGAGGAATTGCGCATCCTGCTGGGCCCCATGGCCAAGGCCGGTGCCGAACCACTCGGAGCGATGGGTTCCGACACACCGGTCGCTGTCCTCTCGAAGCGGCCGCGCCTCCTGTTCGACTATTTCATCCAGTCCTTCGCCCAGGTGACCAATCCGCCGCTTGACGCGATCCGTGAAGAGCTGGTGACTTCAATGCGGGCATCCATCGGCCCCAACGGCAACCTGCTGTCGGCGAAGCAGGTGCACGCCAAGCAGGTGGGCCTCGCCTTCCCGGTCATCAACAACGACGAGTTGGCCAAGATCGCCAACCTCAGGAACGACGACGGCGACCGCGTCAGCATCAAGGTCCGCGGACTATACCGTGTGGACGGCGGTGAACCGTCCCTTCGCGCCCGGCTGGCCGAGATCTGCGAACAGGTTTCCAGCGCGATCAACCGCGGGATTCAGTACGTGGTTCTTTCCGACCGTGACTCCAACGCCCAATGGGCCCCCATCCCGTCCCTGCTGCTGACCAGCGCCGTGCATCATCACCTGCTGAAGAGCGCCAACCGGACGAAGACCTCCCTGGTGGTTGAAGCAGGTGACGTGCGTGAAGTACACCACGTGGCCGTATTGATCGGCTACGGGGCCTCGGCCGTCAACCCGTACCTTGCTATGGAGAGCTGCGAGGAACTGGTCCGCAACGGCGACGTTGTTGGGGTCAGCGCCGAGCAGGCAGTGGGCAACCTCATCAAGGGCCTCGGCAAGGGTGTCCTGAAAATCATGTCCAAGATGGGCATCTCCACGGTGGGCTCCTACTGTGGTGCGCAGACCTTCGAAGCACTGGGCCTGGCACAGGAGCTGGTGGACGAATACTTCCACGGCACCCAGACTCAGCTCGGCGGTGTGGGGCTCGACGTCGTGGCGGCCGAGGCTGCCGCGCGGCACGAGAGTGCCTACCCGCAGGACGGCATCGAAGATCCGCACCGCAGCCTCGACAACGGCGGGGAGTACCAGTGGCGCAGGGAGGGCCCTCCGCACTTGTTCAATCCGGAGACGGTTTTCCGGCTGCAGCACGCCACGCGCGAGCGCCGGTATGACATCTTCAAGGCCTACACCAAAGGCGTGGATGACCAGTCCAAGGACTTAATGACTCTCCGAGGGCTGCTCAAATTCACGGAGGGACTGCGCCCGGCAGTGCCGCTGGATGAGGTGGAGCCGGTGTCGAGCATCGTGAAGCGGTTCTCCACCGGTGCCATGAGCTATGGCTCAATCTCCAAGGAAGCCCATGAGACCCTCGCGATCGCGATGAACCGGCTGGGCGCGAAATCCAACACCGGCGAGGGTGGCGAGGATGTTGACCGGCTTCTTGACCCGGAGCGGTGTTCCGCGATCAAGCAGGTTGCCTCGGGCAGGTTTGGCGTCACCAGCCTGTACCTCACCAACGCCGAGGATATCCAGATCAAGATGGCCCAGGGTGCCAAGCCCGGCGAGGGCGGCCAGTTGATGAGTCAGAAGGTCTACCCGTGGGTTGCCCGCACCCGGCATTCCACCCCGGGCGTTGCACTCATTTCGCCGCCACCGCACCATGACATCTACTCCATCGAGGACCTCGCACAGCTTATTTACGATCTGAAGCGTGCCAATCCTTCCGCCCGCGTGCACGTCAAGCTGGTCTCTGAAGTGGGGATCGGCACGGTGGCAGCGGGCGTGACCAAGGCGAAGGCCGACGTCGTACTCATTTCCGGGCACGACGGCGGTACGGGCGCCAGCCCGCTCAACTCACTGAAGCACGCGGGCGTTCCCTGGGAACTGGGACTTGCCGAGACGCAGCAGACGCTGATGCTCAATGGTCTCCGCGACCGCGTGGTGGTGCAGGTCGATGGTCAGCTGAAGACTGGCCGCGACGTGGTAATTGCTGCCCTGCTCGGCGGCGAGGAGTTTGGCTTCGCCACAGCCCCGCTGGTTGTTTCAGGCTGCATCATGATGCGGGTATGCCATTTGGACACCTGTCCGGTGGGCGTGGCCACCCAGAATCCCGAATTGCGTAGCCGGTTCAGTGGAAAGCCGGAATTTGTCGTCAACTTCTTCGAGTTCCTGGCGGAGGAGGTCCGGGAAATCCTGGCCGGGCTCGGGTTCCGCTCGCTGGACGAGGCGATCGGGCACAGCGAGTTCCTCGACGCCAAGAAGGCGATTGACCACTGGAAAGCCGACGGACTGGACCTCGATCCGATTTTGCGCGGCAACGAGTTTGGCCAGGACGAGCCGTTGCGCAATATGAACAAGCAGAACCATGAGCTTGACCAGCACTTCGACAACAAGCTCATCGAGATGAGCGCCGACGCGCTGTTCCACCGCGCACCGGTCCGCATCTCGGTGGACGTCGTGAATACCGACCGCTCCGTGGGCACCATGCTTGGCCACGAGGTGACCCGCCGGTTCGGCGTGGATACGCTGGCCACCGATACCATCGATGTGACCCTCACGGGGCAGGCCGGTCAATCGCTCGGGGCGTTCCTTCCGGCCGGTATCACCCTGCGTTTGTTCGGCGACTCGAACGACTACGTGGGCAAGGGGCTCTCCGGTGGTCGGATCATCGTCCGGCCGGACCGCTCCAACATCTTTGCAGCCGACCGGAATGTGATTGCAGGCAACGTCATTGGCTACGGGGCCACCAGCGGGGAGATCTTCCTCCGCGGACAGGTCGGCGAACGCTTCCTGGTCCGGAACTCCGGTGCAACAGCGGTTGTGGAAGGTATTGGTGATCACGGCTGCGAGTACATGACGGGTGGCCAGGCGCTCATCCTTGGGCGGACCGGACGAAACTTTGGCGCCGGCATGTCCGGAGGAACCGCCTATGTGATTGATCTGGACCGCGAGAAGGTCAACGTCCAGGCCCTGGACAGCGGTGAGCTCAAGCTCGTGGAGCTCGATGCCGAGGACGTGGAGATTGTCCGTCAGCTGCTGATCCGGGATCTTGAGGAAACCGAATCGACCCTTGCTGCAAAACTCCTTGAGGATTTCGAGGGTACGGTGAACCGCCTCACCAAGGTGCTGCCCCGGGATTTTGCCGCCGTGGTGGATGCCAGGGCCGCTGCCATCGACGAGGGGCTTGACCCCGATGGTGAAGAAGTCTGGACGAGGATTTTGGAGGTTACCGGTGGCTGATCCACGCGGATTCATGAAGGTACGCGAACGTCAGACCCAGCCGCGCCGCCCGGTTCCAGTGCGCATCATGGACTGGAAGGAAGTGTACGAGGCGCAGGAAAAGGGTGTTCTCAAGAGCCAGGCCGGGCGATGCATGGACTGCGGAATCCCGTTCTGCCACCAGGGCTGCCCGCTTGGAAACCTGATCCCGGAATGGAATGACCTGGTGCGTCGGGACAAGGGCCGCGAAGCGATTGACCGGCTGCACGCCACCAATAACTTTCCGGAGTTCACTGGACGGCTGTGCCCGGCCCCGTGCGAAGCGTCCTGCGTGCTGGGTATCAACCAGCCGCCGGTCACGATCAAGCAGGTCGAAGTTTCGATCATCGACGAGGCCTTTGAGAACAACTGGGTGCACGCCCATCCGCCGGAGAGGCTGACAGACAAGACCATCGCCGTCGTCGGATCCGGTCCTGCGGGACTCGCTGTCGCCCAGCAACTGACCAGAACCGGCCACACCGTTGCCGTCTACGAGCGCGACGACAAAATCGGCGGCCTGCTGCGATATGGCATCCCCGATTTCAAGATGGAGAAGGAACTGCTGGACCGCAGGCTGGACCAGATGCGCTCCGAAGGTACCCGGTTCCGGGCCGGTGTGGACGTGGGCAGGGATATCAGCTGGGACCAGCTGCGGCGCAGGTACGACGCCGTCGTCGTCGCTACGGGTGCCACAGTGCCCCGCGACCTGCCTATCCCCGGGCGGGAGCTTCAGGGGGTTCACTTCGCGATGGACTACCTGGTGCAGGCCAACCGCGCTTCTGCCGGAGAGACCGTCGAGAATCAGATCGATGCGCGCGGAAAGCATGTGGTGATTCTTGGCGGCGGCGACACTGGGGCCGACTGCCTCGGCACTGCCCACCGACAGCAGGCCGCGTCCGTCACCACCCTCGCGATTGGGAACCAGCCTCCGGCGGAACGGGCCGCACACCAGCCGTGGCCAACCTTCCCAACTCTGTTTGAGGTGGCCAGCGCCCACGAAGAAGGCGGTGAACGCACCTATCTTGCGTCCACGGTCGGCTTTGCAGGAGAGGACGGTACGCTCACCGCCATTGAGGTCGCCGAAACGGAATTTGTCGATGGACGCCGCGTCCCGAAGTCGGGTACCGAGCGGCGGATCCCCGCGGACCTGGTCCTCCTGTCGCTGGGATTCACCGGGGCGGAACCGGCCGGCATCGCGGAGCAGGTCAACGCAGCGTTCGACGAGCGCGGCAACGTTGGTCGGGACGATTACTACATGACCAACACACCAGGAATCTTCGTGGCAGGCGATGCAGGCCGCGGACAATCACTCATTGTCTGGGCCATCGCAGAGGGCCGCGCCTGCGCGGCGGCGGTGGACCAATGGCTGATGGGGGAGACCAAGCTGCCTGCACCGGTGGCTCCAACCGACCGCGCCATGGACGTGCTGTAGACATTGCAGATGCCAGGCGTGCAGCTTTGAGACCCGCAGAATCCAGACACTACAACACGACTAGGCTAGGTTTATGAGACGCGCAAAAATTGTTGCAACGTTCGGTCCGGCGATCGCAAGTTATGAGAACACGCTTGCCGTTCTTGAAGCGGGCGTTGACGTGGCACGGATGAACATGAGCCACGGTGACCATACCGTGCACAACCAGACGTATGAGTTTGTCCGGAAGGCTGCGGCGGAACTCGGGCGGCCGGTAGGCATCTTCGCCGACCTCCAGGGTCCCAAGATCCGGCTTGGGCGGTTTGCCGACGGGCCCCACGTACTCCTTCCTGGTGACGTTTTCACCATCACCACAGAGGATATTCAGGGCACCCAGCTGATCTGCTCCACAACGCACCTCGGTCTGCCCCAGGACGTCAGGGTGGGTGACAGCCTGCTGATCGATGACGGCAAGGTTGCGCTCCGTGCAACTGAAGTCGACGACGTCAAGGTGGTCACCGAGGTGACCGTTGGCGGTGCGGTGTCGAACAACAAGGGCATCAACCTGCCCGGCGTCGCCGTAAACGTGCCGGCGCTCAGCGATAAGGATGAGGCCGACCTGCGTTGGGCGATCCAGCGCGGAGTGGACATGGTCGCCTTGTCCTTCGTGCGGAACGCCGAGGATGTTCAGCGCGTCCACGAGATCATGGACGAAGAGGGCCGCAGGGTCCCCGTCATCGCCAAAATCGAAAAGCCACAGGCCGTCGACGCAATAGAGGAAATCATCGACGCGTTTGACGCCATCATGGTGGCCCGTGGAGACCTGGGCGTTGAACTCCCGCTGCAGGATGTTCCGATTGTTCAGAAGCGCGCCATCGAGTTGGCCCGCCGCTGGGCAAAGCCGGTTATTGTGGCCACTCAGGTACTGGAATCCATGATCGAGAATCCGAGGCCCACCCGCGCCGAGGCTTCCGACTGCGCCAACGCAGTGCTTGACGGTGCTGACGCCGTCATGCTGTCCGGTGAAACCAGTGTCGGAAAGTACCCGATCGACACGGTCCGCATCATGGCCGAAATCATCGAATCCACGGAAAAGCACGGACTGGACCGTGTGCCGCCCCTGGGCAGCAAGCCCAAGACACGCGGCGGTGCCATCACGCGGGCGGCAGTTGAAATTGCAGACCAGCTCGATGCCAAGTACATCTGCACGTTCACGCAGTCCGGTGACTCCGCGCGCAGGCTTTCCCGGCTGCGCCCCACCAAGCCGGTGTTCGCGTTTACGCCAGTGCAGTCCACCCTCAATACCATGGCCATGATCTGGGGCATTCAGCCGCTGCTCGTTGAGTTTGCCGAGCACACCGACCAGATGACTGCCCAGGTGGACCGGGTGCTGTTTGAACAGGGCCTGGTTGAACCGGACGACTTGGTGGTCATTGCCGCCGGTTCCCCTCCAGGCCAGGCGGGCTCGACCAACTCGATCAAGGTCCACAAGGTGGGCGACATTGCCGATGCCGGGCAGCTACCCGATGGCTACACCCCAAACAAGGAAAAGGTCGGTCCCTGGCCGGTCAAAGCCAAACACAAGTAGCAAAATCACCAGGTAAGACAGAAGGGTCCCGCCATCAGTGGCGGGACCCTTCTGCTATGTCGGGACCCCTCTGCTATGTCGCTGAGCCGCTCAGTTCACCTGGTTGATAATGGTTTCGGCCACCTCGCGCATGCTCAGGCGGCGGTCCATCGAGGTCTTCTGGATCCAGCGGAAGGCTTCCGGTTCGGTGAGGCCCATTTTGGTGGTCAGCAGGCTCTTGGCGCGCTCTACGAGCTTGCGGGTGGCGAATT
Source organism: Arthrobacter sp. H5 (assembly GCF_000520595.1). Taxonomy (GTDB): domain Bacteria; phylum Actinomycetota; class Actinomycetes; order Actinomycetales; family Micrococcaceae; genus Arthrobacter_D. The sequence continues at coordinate 304,764 of NZ_KI914978.1, read as the reverse complement.
GCTCTTGCAGGTCCGAGACCTCATTCTCAAGCGCCTTGATTTCCTCGTGGCGGGAGAGCGCGATTTCAATGGCCGGGATGAGATCGGCCGGGGTAAAAGGTTTAACAACGTAGGCCATCGCGCCAGCATCGCGCGCCCGCTCAACGAGTTCCTTCTGACTGAAGGCTGTAAGCAGCACCACCGGCGCAATGCGCGCCTTGACGATCTGTTCTGCGGCCGTGATGCCGTCCATGACCGGCATCTTCACGTCCATGAGGACAAGATCCGGCTTGTATTCCTTAGCCAGTTGCACGGCCTTCTCGCCATTGTCCGCTTCGGCGACCACATCGTAGCCTTCGCCGCGAAGGATTTCCACGATGTCGAGGCGGATGAGCGTCTCATCCTCAGCAACAATGACGCGCCGTGCCGGGCTCGAAGTGGGTGACTCGTGGGATTCAGACACTGATGGCTCCTTGTTGAAATGCGTCTCTACATCGACCGGGCGTACAGCCCGTGGCCGGTTGACTGAAACAGCCTATCGGCATGTAGAGTGGATTCGCGCACTGGGCCCCACTGTGAGTCACGTATCTCACGTTTCGGGTCGCAGGCATTGCCCGAATGGCGGAATTGGCAGACGCGCTGCACTCAAAATGCAGTATCGAAAGGTGTGTGGGTTCGAGTCCCACTTCGGGCACCGTGTTTCCCCAAGTCAGAGGTCTTTCATCCTCTGGCTGTGCACAAACGGCTGCAGCTGTGTGTGCTGGTTTGGGTTACTGGTGGTCGTTTCTGTGGCTGGATGCCTCCTCTTCCTCATGAAGCCCGCGGTCGGGGATTCTTACTATTTCATGGGCGAGTGTTGTCATAGCCCCATGACTAGGTTGAAGTCTGATTGTGTGTTCCTGAACCTCGCTGTGTGCGAAGCAGCCCGGGGGCGAAGCAAACTGCAGGTGCAATGCTGCTCGGGAAACCCGGAGTTCTCGGCGATCGCGGTCCGGGTGCTTCGCCCCTGAGGATTACCGCGACCACGGCAGGGACTAACTTTTCGGGAAAGGCCCTGGGCAGGATGAACATCCATCCAACCGCGCGGCTTTTCCTCACAGGTCAAAGTGTCAAGCAAACATTCAGCAGTCCCTAGATCTGAGCGAAATGCGCACTGATCTCACCGGTCGTCAGACCATTCGCGTACAACGAGAGCACCGCCTCCTCGACCCGGTTCAGCCGGCGTTGGCGCTTCTTCACGATCTGTGGCTCGAATGAACCGTCCCGATCCCTCGGAACCTCGATGGTGGCTTCGCCCGTCGCTTCAGTCAGCACGGTCTTCGAGCGCGTTCCGTTCCGGATGTTCCCCGAAGTGCGGTCGGGGTCAGTGCGATTGGCCCGGGGACAGCGGCTGATCTGCGTGGGGACCAATGGGAGATTCCCAGTTCCGCCGGCGGCTTCCCGTCGTTGGTCAGGGTTTCGGCAATCAGCGCCAGCTCATCAATCACCGGTTCCTGGCCCGGACAGGCCATGTCCTTAAGCCCCTCGATCCCATCCCGGGCATAGCGGTTACGCCACTTCAGTACCGTCGTGGCGGTAATCCGGTGGACTTCTCGATCTGGACATTCGGCAGCACGTCGGCAGCCAGCAAAACGGTCCTCGCCCGCAGGGCCATCGTCGCCGAGGTGGGACTTACCCTGCGTCAGCGCCTCCAGCCGCTTCCGGTCACCCTCACGCAGTACAAGCGCCTTCGGCACATCAACCATGCTTCAAGTCTGACGGCCCACCAAACCCAAATGAATCAACGACACGCTGCACCAGGTGCTCAGTGAGCTCCTCGTTCAGGGCGGTCTCGAGCACATTCTTCGTGACAACTTCAACAAACCATCGGGGCCAGTCAACGCGAGGCCCTGTTCTTTGGCCAAGCGCACGAGTTCAGCTGCAGCCTCCGCGGATCGATCTTCCTTCGGTTGATTCTCCGGATTCACAACATCAAGTGTCCTCATCACGGCGCCTTCCCGCCACGCTCACACGCGGCGCGTCAGGCCAGAAACACCGTTCAATCCACAGTCCCACCGATATCGGCATAATGCCTTCCATGTCGTGAAGTTGTGTGGGTAGGCCGTCGATGAGGTACGCCGCCGCGTGCAGCAGGACACCCTCGGGCACTGCGGACGCAAGGGCGATCCGCTTTACGGCATCCGCCGCACCCTCCAATCCGGGGCCGAGCACCTCACCGACAAACAGATCGTACGACTGAATGCGAAACCCACTGCCGGAGACCCAGGCCATGAAGTGACCCTGGACTGGCAGTGCTACCAGCAGCTGCGGTCGATCTATACGTCGGCCCCGAGAAAGGCAGGGCGTTGGTCGCCGAGGTACTCACCGCTTTCCCGACCTGCCCGATTCCTGAGATCGCCCGCCTCGGCCGGAACCTGCGCAGTTGGAAGAGCGCGACTCTGGCCTGCTTCGACACCGACGGGCCTACCGAAGCCATCAACGGAGTCATCGAAACCACCCGTTGGATCGCCCGAGGCTTCCGCAACTTCACCAACTACAGACTCAGATGCCTACTCGCCGCCGGCGGCCACCGCCTCTACCGAACCAACCGGCGACCCATGCTTGAATGCGAAGGGCCGGATTTCTTTTAAACCAAGGATGGGCGGGTGGTGATCAACGAAATTAACACCATACCCGGCTTCACGCCGACGTCGATGTATCCGCATGTGGGCCAAGTCCGGCATCGGGTACACCGAGCTAATCGACGAGCTGATTTATCTTGCCCTGGCCCGCAAGACCGGCCTGCGGTCACTGCGGGGGGATGCTCATATTTGGGTCACAGCTGTCCGGTGAGGAGCTGAATTCCGACAGCGCTGACGGCAACAAGCACCCACAGAATCCCGCCGAGGGCCAGCGGCCTCCATCCTGCTTCCCGCATCGCTGCGATTGGTGTACTCAGGCCGACGGCGGACAGAGCAACCGCGGTGAAAAATGCTGCCCATGAGTTGAGGTGTTCTTGTAGGAAATCCGGGATGAACCCCACCGTATTCAGCGCTGCGGCTAGAAGGAACAAGAGCAGGAATGGCGGCACAAGTCGTGTCCAAGCCAGCGCACCGGACGAACCGCCATCAGACGCCTCCGCCGTACGAGAGTGGCGCCAGGCATGTCCAATGGAAATGGGGATAATCATAAGTGTTCTTGTAAGTTTTACAACCACTGCCTGTGACGTCGCGATGGCACCGTAGATGGTGGCCGCGGCCACCACAGAAGAGGTGTCATTTATCGCAGTTCCCGCCCAAAGCCCAAACGACTCTTGGGACATCCCCAAGATGTTTCCGACGGCGGGAAACAGCAACACCGCGAGTATGTTGTAGACGAAAATTACCGTCACTGAGATCGCGATCGCGGTTTGTGAAGCACCAATGACAGCGCTGATGGTGGCGATGGCTGATGCGCCACAAATCCCAGTGCCAACGGTGATCAATGTGCGGGTGTCAAAGCCGATCCGAAGCCATTTGCCGATAAATGGTCCTGCCACCATGGCGAGTGTCAAGGTGCCGAGCATGACTGGCAGCGCGGACCATCCGATGATCGCTATCTGGTTCAGCGCCAGCCCGGCACCGAGAAGGACTACAGCAGCTTGAAGGACCGTCTTAGCAGAGAACTTGATCCCGGGCTCAAGACTTCGACGCTCGCCGAGAAAGCGCCGTGTCAGTACGCCAAGTGCGATGCCGAAAACGGGCCCGCCGATAGCTGGCACCAACATTCCAAGGCCGGCAGCGATAAGACCGAGGAGCGTGCACAATGCCAGTCCGGTCCATATTGTTCCACGGTTTATCAGAAAATTGACCGGCATGATTACGCTCCGCACATGCGCGCCCGTTCTACTGTCTTGAGCGCCAATACCTGGGACGGATCGATGATGCACATTTCGCTGTTGAGGCCCTCGAGCAGCACCGAAATTTCTGTGCACCCGACTACTACGGTCGATACTCCGTTTGCCTGTAATTCAGTCAATAATGGTCCGACCTGTTCACGCTCGTCTGGTCCCACCTCGCCCGCTTTTACGCCATAGACCAGCTTCATCAGCGTTTTCTGCGATGATTCCGACGGGAGTATTGGTTCGATGCCGGCTGCCTGAAGCGCCGCCTGATACACCTCGGACGCCAGCGCACCGTCGGTCGCGAGCAAACCGACCTTTGTCACCGGTCCGCGCTGGCAAATAGCTTTGATAGTTGTGTCGATGATGTTGATGAACTCGATGCTCTTACCTTCGAGGACACCCGGTAGGAAAGCGTGAATGGTATTGCAAGGGACGACGATGATCTCGGCGCCGCTTCGCAGAATGTGTTCGACGCCTTCTTCTAGCCAGGGGGTCGGATCCGCACCATTGTGCAGGAGTGCCTCCTGTCTATTCGGTACGGTGGGATCCGCCCACATGACTACACGCAAATGGTCCTGATCACGCGTTGCCGGAGTCGCCAGAATCAGCTTCTGATAAAAGTCGGCCGTCGCAGCTGGCCCCATCCCGCCCAAAATTCCGACAATTCGGGACGGCTGTGCTTGCTTAGGCATTCGTCTCGGCGAGCACTTCATTGGGGTAGGCATAAATGGCAGGAGCACCGCCGGTGTGGATGAACAGCACATTACTGTCCCGTTCCAACGCCCCTTCACGGATAAGGCCGATGAGGCCGGCTGCGGTTTTGCCGGTGTAGACGGGGTCCAGGAGGATCCCTTCCACTCGTGCGAAAGTCTGAATCGCCGCAGTCATTTCGGTCGTAGGAAGCGAGTAGCCGGGGCCCACAAATTCGTCTCTGACCGTAATCTCCTCGAAGGGAATCTCAAGGTTGGCACCTGCCAATTCGGAGGTCGCATTCGCAAGAGCATGGATTTTAGCTTCCTGGGGCGCCTTCTCGGCTCGAACGCTAATGCCGGTGGCCTTCGGCGCCCTGCGCGACGTCAGCGGCAGTTGGACGCTCTCGTTGACCATCACCGCCGCATTGATGGTCGTTCTGTGCGTCACCGCCGTATTGTCGGGCCGGAACCGCGTGATAGGCGAAGAACACCGCACCGGGGGTCCAGGTCCAGTGCCTGCGAGCTAAGTACGCAGATAGTCCACCCCTGGGAAGCACCAAATACTGTTATCGTCGCAGAACCGTCCTAAGCGACGGTCTGACGAGCGGCAGGAGCTCCGGCCATCTTCCTGAGGGCCGTTCCGCCGTCTGCTGACTTTCGCCTCAATTACAGCGACAGGGGTCAGCGGCATGCCGGGAGTGTCAGCCGAGTCGCCCGCTGTTTAGACGCCAGGATTTGTGGTGCTCTGGAGGTGCCGCTCCGAGATTGAGCCGGGACAGGTTCGGGGCTGGCCGGCGCCGTGGACGACGAGGTCAGCTTCAATTGTCGACGGACTGCCATCCTTTTCGACGTGTACTTGATGTCCGGTACCGGCTCTGACCATGCTGGTGATGCTCGCGCCGCTATGTACTTCGACTCCTTCCGCCGTGCCGCGTGATTAGTAGTTCGACAAGATCCGTGTCGAATGTTTTCAACGGGCGGGTACCGCGATCGACAGTGAGCGTGGAGCTTCCCGCGCGGGCGGCGTTGTGAGCGAATTCAAACGAGACGAAACCGCCGCCAACGAAGATGATCCGGGAGGAAGGCTCTGAAGTTTGAGAAAGTCGGTGCTATCAATCAATCAGGTGGTCTTCGCCGCCCCGGCGAAGTCGACGCCTGTGGGACCAGCAAGAAGACGGCCTAAAACTCGGTACGGTTCATAACGCCGGTGGTCCTGCGTTTCTGCTCTCGGCAGCCTCTCGGCACCATCTGGGCGCGTCGCTGGACTGGCGTGCAGAACGTCAGTCCTGATTTCAGCGGCAACGAATAGCGCGCGATAGACGGCGGCCGGATAGTACTTCGTCGGACCGCCTGGTGGTGCTCTTGGCCGCCTCCCGCACCTCGCTCGTAATCCCCGACGCCGTCATCGGTTCGAGCCGTTTGGGCGTGGGATCGGAGGGAAGGCCGTCTGCGAGGCGATGCAGGTCTCCGAGAAGTGTCCACTCCAAAGAGGAGACGGCCTATGCAACCTCACCAATGCGCGCGAGATATTCCACCTCGGGAAGAGCGGTGATCAATCGTTCCATGCGAGGAGCTTACTTGGGTGGGCAGTCCCCATCGTGGTAGTAGTACTAACAATATGTAATGACGTGACTATCACTGTCACTAAGGATTCGTCGGAGGCTATGATGGCAGAGAGCGCTGAGGACTGGGTGTATGCCGCCGCTGTCGGTGCGGCTGAGCCATGAACAATTCGCCGGGTCCTAGATCTACGACATATCGCCCGGAAAACCTCATGACCGCCGCACAACAGACTGTTTTTAGCGGACCGATTGCCGGGCAGTGGTGGCCCGGCCAAAAAGCTCTACGCGGAATAGCTACTCTTCTCGATTTACTCCCTTCGGAGGCACAATGAACATCCGCCCACTCGCTCCTGCGCTGATCGTACTGTCCACTCTGATCACCACCCTATTCGGTGTAACGGCCGCCGCCGCCGAGGGACCGAGACCAGGCTGCGGCTACGGCGACACAAACCATGCACATCAAGCTGCCCCGGGCCGCGATCCGCTGAATCTTCGCCCCGGCAACGGCTCCGGCGACCAAAACCACCCACACACCGCCCCGCCCGGTCAGGCACCGGAAGACGGCGGCGACCAAAGCGGGCCCATGCGCGGCTGTCCAGCAGAGACGCCCAGCTGACAAGGCTGATGGCGGCTTTGCCAGCAGCGAATTGTCGCCACTGCCCGAGGGTACCGTTTTGGTACCATTAGGTTATGGCTATGAATTTGCGGGTTCCTGAAGATCTCGACCGCCGGCTCGATGAGCTGGCAGCTGAGGTGCACACTTCCAAGTCAGCGCTGCTTCTCCAAGGTGCCGAGTTGGTTCTCCAGCGCCATGACCGCGGCCGTGACATCGACGCGGGGTTGGATTTTGTTGCGACCCATGATGCCGAGCTGCTGACGCGACTTGAGGATGCATGAGTTCGTATCTCACCATTGAGGACGCACTGCGGGTTGTTGACCGCTATGGGTTTCACATTGGGGATGTTGGGCTCCTCGCGTCCGCTTTGGCCCGCCCGGGAACAACCGTCATGGGCGCTGAGGTCTATCCCGAGCTGCCTATGAAGGCTGCGGCCGTGTTGGAGTCGGTGGCCCGGTTCCATCCACTTGTCGATGAGAACAAGCGAACAACGTGGACGCTCATGGTGCTGATGCTGTGGATCAACGGATACCGCCACGACTTCACCACCGATGAGGGCTTCGACCTGGTCGTGGGAGCGGCGTCCGGCAAGGTGGAATTGCGGGATGCCGCCTTAGTGATTTCCCGGCATATGGTTCCACGCTAAGCCTGCCCAGAACACCAATAATGGGGGTGAGCACAATGTGCACACTTTCGGACTCGGATTGGGTTGTACTGGTGCAGACTGCGCCGGATTGGGCATTTTTTCGGGAGTTCCCAGTGTTTGCAAGGGGTGGAAGCCGGTTCGAGTCCCACTTCGGGCACCGTGTTCCCCCTTGTCAGGGGGCTCTTTGGTCCTCTGACTGTGCACAACGGCCTACAGGTGTGCGCGCGTGTGTGCCGGTTCTGGTCGCGTACCATGACCCGCAGATCCTACGGATTCCACACCCACAAGCCGCGCCGGCCCTCATCAATCTCGCCTGCGGACCAGTGGAAACCAAACTCCGATACCAGAGATAGTCGCACCCCCACTCACTTCAGAGAGTCCTTTTTACCCACATCAATCTGATCGTCGACGCCATCTCCCCGCCTGAGGCAACTGAGTTAGCGTGGAGCTTCAGGAAGGGGTGGTGAGCCATCCCGGCGGTTTTTATCGCCGAATCGCTGGGCGATGAGGACGTCGGTTGAGGAGTGGGCGAGGATCGAAATGACGATGACCAAAGCGGTGAGGTGAAAGAGTTCATTCGCTTGGGCTATGTCGGACTGCAGGACCAGGAGACCGTAGACAACGGAGGCGAATCCTTTCGGACCGAACCACATAGCTGCGAGCCGCTGTTGTGCAGGTAGACGGGATCCGAGAAAAGATACCAACAGGGCCAGTGGTCGGGCTGCGATGAGGGCCAGTACTGCGAATACCCATCCGGTCAATGGGATTTCTTGGAACAGGAAGCTTGGTGTGATTAGTGCACCGAATACCAGTATCGCCGCGAGCTTCAACAACTCGGTGGCGAGTTCTCCAAATTGTTCGAATTCCTCCCGGAGTTCCGGACTATATGTTGCGACCGTGATTCCGGCACTGAATGCCCCGAGGAACAGATTGGCATGGGTTGCAGTACAGATGGCAAGCACCAACAAACCAATTGCCACCGCCAGCAACGGTTGTAGCCGTTTCTCCGCTTTCAGGAACGGGAGTCTCTCAAGGCCGAGGACGATCAGCGGAACAAAGACTCCCACTGTGATGCCCAACACTATCTCTTCGACGAGTTGCGGTCCCTCGGCATCGGTGCCTCCTGCTGCGGCCAGGAGGATAAGCACAATCGGCAGCGCCAATCCATCATTGACACCGGATTCAACGTTGAGCAGGTGTCGTAGACGCCCTGGCACTTCTTCTCTTCCAACAATCGCGGAAGCGAATACCGGATCCGTCGGTGCGAGGATGGCACCGAGGAGGAAGGACTCCAGCCAGGGCAGACCCGCTACGTAATGGGCAAGCACCGCGGTAATCAGCAAGGTCAAGGGCAGCCCGAGCAGCAGTGCGCGTCCGGGCAACCGCCATGCGGCACGCAGGTCCTTGAGTCCTATGCGCATGCCGTCGGTGAATAGGACCGAGAATAGGGCTAGTTCCGCGAGGGTCTCCACCAGCGGGTCCCCGGATTCTACTGGGATAATCCCGAGCATTCCCTGGCCTAGGGCGAAGCCGCCGAGCAGGAACAGCACAGCGGTGGAAAGGACGGTCCGGCTGGCGCGCTCGGAGATCAGCACACCAATCATCAGCAGTACGGCGAAGGAGAGAAGAAGAGCGTCCGGCATTTCCATGGAGTGAAATCCGCGTTACTGCGCGACGATGAAAGCTTGGGGTGCGGATTGATTCATCCTGGTTTTCAGCCAGCATAGCTGCGGAGCAAATTCGGCGTCCCAGCGCTGTGCGGGGTGAGGGAGCTCAGGGCCGGCGACTGCCTGATAGGGATCGATGGCTGGTTCTGGAATGCCGTTCATTGAGATTTCCCTTCCGGATTTCTTCTACGATCAGATGATTGGAATGTCCCTGCTTTCTTCTTCATACTTGTCCAAGGTCCCCTGATGGTCCGATCCGATGCTCTGGAAGTGGTGGTCTGTCCCCACCGGTTCCTGGCGCGTCGTAGAGCGGTGGTGAGGCCTCTGATCGCTGACCGGGACCAGGCCCGTGCGGGGTCAGCGGGGTGCGAGCCCTGCACAGGGGGAGTATCAGATAAGGCCTCGGTGCCGGCATGCGTAGTGATATGCAATTCGCGCCCTGCCGGCGTACGCAATTCCGTCTCGGCTGCTTGCAGCGCTGCAGCGCCGATGACGTATGGATGACCAAGAGCAGCGGCGGCTACGACTGATTCCATCCACGGTCCAGGTCCTTCTGGGACACTACGCCGTGCCAGTTCCTGCTGGAGTATTTCCCTGATCTCTTCAGCGCCAAGGCCTTCGGCGCGGGCAGCAACATTCAAAATTGCCAGTTGTCTGGAGACGTTGCGTCCATGGGGAGCGCTCATCTTAAGGCCGCTCTAAGCCCGGAAGCGCTATGTCGGTGCAGTTTCGGATCAGCGGTGATGGAGTTTGCTCCGCGATCCGTGATGAGAACGCAGAACTTTACATCCATAGGTTCGGTGTCGCAGAGAACGGCGAGCACCTCACTAAAACCGGCCGCAGTCTGCTCTTACCATCCATGAAAACGACATCTCTCATTTTCACAACGCTATCTCTGCAACTACCGCCCGTCTATCCCCCAGGGCCATTTCAAAGTCCGGCGAGATGCATTGGTCCGCGGTACGAACGGCGTCGCGGCTTTCAATCAAGGAGAACCCCTGTTTCCCATTGCCAGGACTCTTTGGTCCTCTGACTGTGCACAAACGGCCTGCAGGTGTGCGTGCGTGTCTCTGTTGCTGGTGATCGTTTTCTGTGGCTGCGTTGCCCCCTTCTTGTGAAGCCCACGGCCCCCAGACAGATCCCGGATTCGGCGTGACCGACCAGGCCCGATACCTCCCCTGGCACATACGATCGTGCATCGCGGACCTCTCCGTCAGCTTCTCGCATTGTTGAGTTTTGCGTGTATCGAGCTGTATCGTTGACTATCGTTATATATCGTTGAGAATTACGAAGGAGACATGATGCGGAATTCATACCCGGCGGGCGGATTTGGCGGCAACAACATCGACGGCATGTGGCAGGCCGTAGAGGACTTGCGTTCAAGGTTTGAGAAGCGCGCGGGTACCCGCGCGGGTCGAGGCGAGGTGCGGTCGGCGGTGCTGACCCTGCTCGCGGAGCGGCCTATGCACGGCTACCAGATCATCCGCGAAATCGAGGAGCGCAGCGGTGGCAGTTGGAAGCCGAGCGCCGGCTCCGTCTACCCAACGCTGCAGCTGCTGGCCGATGAGGGATTCATCAGTGCCGAGGAATCCAACGGCCGCAAGATTTACTCGCTGACCGAAGCAGGCCGGGAGGATGTAGCGGGTGCCGATGCGTCAGCGCCATGGGAGTCAACGGGGTCGGCATCAGGCACCGGATTCGCGGCGCTGCCCAAGGCTGGCGTCGAGCTCGCGCAGGCGGCAGCGCAGGTGGGTCGCACCGGCTCGCCGGAGCAGGTGCAGGAGGCCGTGAAGGTGCTCAACGATGCACGTCGTCGGCTGTACTCGATCCTTGCCCAGGACTGACGGGCGTGACGTCGGTTCTTCGGAACCGAGCAGATCCGTTGCCCGGCGCCGTGGACACCCGTGCCCGTTACCGTCGCATCCTGCGGTTCGCCGCATGGCATCTCGCGGTGACCTGGTGGTTTGAGCTGTTCCTCCCGCGCATCGGGCTGGACAGGATTGCCGAGCGCACCCGCACAAGGAGGATGCTGGGCTTCGCTCGGCGCTTCCGTGTCCTTGCGGTGGACCTTGGCGGTCTGATGATCAAGGTTGGTCAGTTCCTATCGTCCAGGCTCGATGTGCTCCCGCCGGAGATCACCGCTGAACTGGAAGGGCTGCAGGACGAGGTGCCCCCCGTCCCGTTCCACGCAATCCGTGCCCTTGCCGAGGCGGAGCTGGGTGCGCCGCTGAACCAGGTGTTCGCTTCGGTCGAGGAGACGCCAATCGCCGCCGCATCCTTCGGGCAGGCGCACCGGGCACAGCTTCTTCACACCGATTCTGCCGACACCGGGCTCGACACCGTGGTGTTGAAGGTGCAGCGGCCGGGCATCGAGGCGATTATCGACGTCGATCTGGCCGCGCTGCGCAAAGTGGGCGGCTGGCTCAGCCACATGCGCCTCGTGTCCGATCGTGCTGACATGCCGGCACTGGTCGAGGAGTTTGCGCAGATCAGTTTAGCGGAGATCGACTACCTGCATGAGGCGGCGAATTCAGAGCGTTTTGCCGCTGATTTCGCGAACGACGACAGGGTGACTGTGCCTGGCGTCGTGTGGGAGCGGAGCACCCGCCGCGTGCTCACCCTCGAAGATGTCACGGCGATTAAGATCACAGACTCGGAGGCGCTTCGCGAGGCGGGCATCGATCCGGCGAAGGTTGCCCCGGTTTTCGCGTCTGTCATGTTCGACCAAATGTTCACGAATGGCTTTTTCCACGCCGATCCGCACCCCGGCAATATATTTGTCACTCCGATTCCCGGTTCATCCGCAGAGCGTCCTTGGAAGCTGACGTTCATCGACTTCGGCATGATGGGCGATGTTCCGCCCAGCACGCGCAGCGGTCTGCGCAAGCTGCTGATCGCCGCCGCCTCGCGTGACGGTAAGGGGTTGGTGACCGCGATCAGCGATGTGGGTGTGCTGGTTCCCTCAGCCGACACAGCCGAGCTCGAGCAGGCGATGACGCACCTCTTCGCCCGGTTCGGCGGGATGGGTTTCGCCGAGCTTCGCGAGGTGGACCCGCGGGAGTTCATTGACTTTGCGGTGGAGTTCGGTGACCTGGTTCGCTCGTTGCCGTTCCAGCTGCCGGAGAATTTCCTTCTCATCATCCGCGCGATGTCACTGACGTCGGGTGTGTGCAGCTCGCTGGATGGCCGATTTAATCTGTGGGACTCGATCGAACCCTATGCGGCGCAGCTGCTGCGCGACGAGCGCGGCAATATCGTGCAGGATATGGCTCAGCAAGCGCTCGAGGCAGCCGGGAGGGCCCTGCGTCTGCCAAACCGCCTGGATGGGCTTGTCACCCAAATCGAGGACGGTTCGCTGTCAATGGCCAACCCGCGCCTCGAACGGCAGGTGGCACGTCTTGACCGCACAGCGCAGCGATCGGCATCGGCACTGATATTCGGCGCCCTGCTCATCGCCGGTTCCGTGGTCCGGGCGGACGACACGGTGCTTGGCAGCGTGCTGATGATCGTGTCGGTGGTTCCGCTTCTGCATGGGCTATGGGTGGGGCGCCGCGGTCTTTGAGTGAGCTGGTGAGTCGAGACTCGGTTGTAAGCCTGCTGCCCACGAACCATGTCGGTAAGTTCTACGCCGAATTTTACGGGATGTTATGCAGGATCGGACAGCCGGTAGAAGTTTCAATGTTGGAGGAACATCAGCTACCCGCGGTTCCAGTGCTACGAGACTGTCTCCTGCACGCACCCCAATGGGCAGGAAGCAGCCTACTGATCAGAAGCTTTACGACTCAGTAGCTGAATTCAAGATCTGCACCCCGTCAACGCTGCGACGGCATCAGCCTGCTCTCCGGTCGTGCGTCTTGTGGCCAGCGGCGTCCGCAATAACCCGGGCGGTTCGGCGCGATGATGCGAACCCGTTGGCTCGGAAGGATTCAGGGGGAACAAGTTCCTGGTCACAGTGCCCGAGAGTTCCGTGCACGGCGAGGAGCGGCTCACCGTAACCCCGGTCGGCATACACAATTGAACCCGCAGCCGTGGTTATTGCCGGACGGTGGGTGAGGCAGGCCCGCAGGTCCTCCAGCGCCAACGGATTCGGCGTATTTGTGATACTGGCACACCCCGCGTGTCGGCAACACCCGCTCATGGCATCGCCCGTGACCCGTAGTGTTGGGGACTGGTTTGGCATGACCTTCATTGATTCCGCGAGTCCTTCGCGGTTGCAGACCTTCCATGTTTGCAGCACACTATGCTGGGCGACATGGGCAACCCGATCAGAGCACTGCACGTGCATGATGCCGCGCACGTGGGCCGCAATCTGGTCGAAACCGCCCGGAGCATGGATTATCCATGGGAGATGACCGATATCCCTTGGTATTATCGGCGGTCGTGGACGGGCTTGTTGAAGCATCCTGCCGCACGAACAAAGCCGGCGCTGTGGGATTCGACACTTGCCCTGCAGAGCGTGCGCGCCGACGTCGTGCATCTCCACACTGGAGGCCTTTCCACACACATGCGGTGGGTCCGCCGGCCATGGGTCCTGCACCTGCATGGTACGGATATCCGTACCCGCCAATATGAGGCCTCGTGGCGGCCGAAACTTCAGTACGGCACAGCGAACGCCTCCGCTGTCCTTTATGCCACACCAGATCTTCTGCCACACGTCCTGAAGCTGCGTTCAGATCCGGTGTATATGCCGATAACTGTCCGGCTGGATGAGACACCCTTCTGGTCCCCGGTCACCGACCGGGTCATTTTCGCTTCACGATGGGAGAAGATCAAGGGCGCCCCGGAACAGCTCGACACCGCACGGAGAATCAAGGCGGAGCGTCCCGGCGCGGAGCTGCTCGGCATCGATTGGGGCGACCAGACGGAGGAGGCACGCGCCGCAGGCGTGACACTGGTCCCGAAGATGAGCCGCGACGACTACAGGACCTGGCTTGCGTCAGCGTCGGCAGTGGTGGGGCAGATGACTGACATTTATGCGACCAGCGAGCTTGAGGCACTTGCGGCCGGGGTTCCCGTGGTGAGCAGCGCGGATCACAACTGGTATCCGGAGCTGAGCCACCTGTGCGGCAGGACGCCTGCTGACGTTGCTGCTGCCGCTGTGCGGGTCCTTGAGGATCCACGCCAGGCTTCCAGACGTCAGGATGGTCCCGGCTATATCGCCAAGGTGCATGACGCCGGTGTGGGTGTGCGCACTCTGCTGGCACTGTATTCGACGTTGACCGGAGGCGACCAGGGCTGACCGTAGGACAACCGGTCAGCTGTCCCTCCGGCGTCGGACACTACTCGAACCGGGAGGGATCGCCCATGCCGCGCCGCACAATCTCGGCCGAACCGCTTGAGAAATCTATTACCGTAGTGGGTTCGGCTCCGCACTCCCCGGAATCGACGACACCGTCCACCTGATGGTCCAGCAGCTCTTTGATCTCCCACCCCTGTGTGGGTGGCTCCTCCTGGTCCGGCAGCAGTAGGGTGCTGGAGAGCAGCGGTTCGCCAAGTTCCTCCAGCAGCGCCTGAACCGTTCTGTGATCGGGAATACGCACGCCCACCGTCTTTTTCTTCGGATGGAGAAGACGGCGGGGAACTTCCTTGGTGGCAGGCAGGATGAACGTGTAACTGCCCGGCGTGACCGACTTGATGCTGCGGAAGACATCGTTGTCGATGAGCACAAACTGCCCCAGCTGAGCGAAGTCCTTGCAGACCAGGGTGAAGTGGTGTTTGCTATCGAGTCGGCGGATTGAGCGGATGCGGTCGAGGGCATCCTTGTTGCCAAGCTGAGCTCCGAGCGCGTAACACGAATCCGTGGGGTAGGCGATCAGCCCCCCGGACTTCACCAGATCCACAATCTGGCCGATCGCACGGGGCTGCGGATCTTGGGGATGAACATCGAAGAATCTCGCCATGCCAAGAGCTTACGTCCGATGACGCCGATAATCAGTTCAGCGGGCTGTTCTTGGATAGATATGCGGCCGCCGGACCGGCCAGGGACGCCCCGGCGTCGGTGGCGCTGCGGCTTTCCCCGCGAATGCCAAAGGAATGATCCCCGCCCTCGATCCACTGCAGGGTTGCAGTAGTTCCTATGCGGGCCACCACTTTTTCCAGCAGCACGCCAGTTGCGAGCGGATCCCTGGTGCCCTGCAGGAAAAGCATGGGAAGCGTCAGTCCGTAGAGATGGTCAGCGCGGACCTTCTCCGGCTTACCGGGCGGATGCAGTGGGTAGCCGAGGTAGATCAGTCCGGCCGCGTCCATGCCCTCCGCGACGGCCATCGATGCCATGCGCCCGCCGAAGGACTTGCCGGCCGGCCGCTTGAGCGGCCGCGAAGCCCATAGCGGCACGCCATGCCTCGATGGCCGCCGGCGGACGATCGGGGAATTTCCTGCCCGCTTCCACGTACGGAAAATTAAAGCGGAGCGTGGCCACACCCTCCCCGCCCAGCGCGCGGGTGAAGCCCTGCACCATGAGCCACCACAATCGTTGCCCATGGACTGGTCGGTTCCGCGTACACGGCGGAGACATGGGCGTCAGCTACCGGAATGGTGACCCGCTGCTCCGGTGCGGACATGTCAATCCCCGCCCGGATTGTTCGGTGTCATGTGATGTCCCGGATGAGGTTGGTGATCCGGGCGGTGGAAAGCCGGTTTCCCGCCGCATCAGTCATCACCACTTCGTGGGTGGTCATCGTCCGTCCGAGGTGAACGGCAACCGCTGTGCCCGTGATCAGTCCTGACGAAATTGCCCGGTGGTGGGTAGCTCCGATTTCGATGCCCAGCGCCTGGCGGTTCCGGCCGGCATGAATGCCCGCCGCGAATGAGCCGAGTGTTTCAGCGAGCACCAGGTGTGCGCCGCCGTGCAGTATGCCGGCAACCTGTTCGTTGCCTTCCACGGGCATGGTGGCCACGATCTTTTCGGAGCTCATTTCCTGGAACACAATGCCCATTTTGGCTGCAAGTCGGCCGATGCCGTGTCCGGCGAGCCAGTCATGCATTTCCTTAGGTACACCCGCTGCCAGCAGTTCATCGGTGAACGGGTTGGGGGAGGCCTGCGCAGCGGAGGCGTCCGGAGTGAAATTGTCATTCATGGGAACTAGGCTGGCACCTGTGAGTCAAACAACCAAACCCGAGGTCTCGGCATCCACTGCAACCCTGACGGATCCTGCGCCGGAAGGCCGCCAGCAAAGCCGCCTCCTGGTGATCGACGGCCATTCCATGGCGTTCAGGGCTTTCTACGCTCTCCCGCCGGAAAATTTCTCCACCGACACGGGTCAGCACACCAATGCGGTCTACGGGTTCACCGCAATGCTCATCAACCTGATCAGGGATCAGGAACCCACCCATGTCGCAGTTGCCTTCGATCTGGATACGCCCACCTTCCGCGATGTGGAGTATACGGAATACAAGGCCGGGCGCTCCAAAACTCCACAGGAGTTCCACGGCCAGGTTGACCTGATCATCAAGGTGATGGAGGCCCTTCAGATTCCAACCATTTCAATGGACGGCTACGAGGCTGATGACATCCTGGCCACCCTGGCGTGCCGCGCGGCGGACAAGAAGTGGGACGTCCAATTAGTCAGCGGTGACCGGGATGTGTTTCAGCTGGTCAATGACCGGGTGACGGTGCTCTACCCGAAACAGGGCGTCACCAACATCCCGCAGATGGATGCAAGGGCGGTCGAGGAAAAGTACCTCGTTCCACCCAACAGGTACTCTGATCTGGCGGCGCTGGTGGGGGAGAGCGCTGACAACCTGCCGGGCGTTCCAGGGGTTGGCCCCAAGACGGCAGCCAAGTGGATCAAACTCTATGGTGGCCTGGATGGCATCCTTGAGAACCTTGATGCCATCGGCGGCAAGGTCGGCGACGCGCTGCGGGAGAACATCGACAGCGTCAAACGAAACCGCCGGCTCAATCACTTGCTCACCGATCTGGAGCTTCCGGTTGACCTGGATGCCATGGTGTTCCGGCAGCCCGACCGCGATGCTGTCGAGGAGCTCTTTGACGCGCTGCAATTCACCATCCTGCGCAAAAGACTGTTCGACCTCTTCGGAGAGTCGGAGGAAGAGTCCAACCATGATGAGCTGGCGCCGCCGGAGCATGTTTTCCCGGAGGACGCCGCCGCGCTGACCAGCTGGCTGAACACCACCAATCAGGCGTTGACGGCCGTCCAGCTGGTGACGCAGGCAACCACGGGAGCGGACGACGTCGTCGGGCTGGCTTTGGTAACCTCCACCGCTGCCGCTTATGTGCGGTTGGAATCACTTGACGCCGCGGCGGAGCGGGTACTGGCCGGCTGGCTGGAGGACCTCGACGCGCCCAAGGTTGTCCACGACTTCAAAGCGTCCTACAAGTTGCTCTCCGCCCGTGGGTTCAAGCTTGCCGGGGAGGTGGATGACACAGCCATCTCCGGGTATCTGATCCAGCCGGATCGGCGCAGTTATGATCTTGCGGAGCTCAGTCAGTACCACCTCCGGCTCACGGTGCCGGGCCCCGCTGTCGCCACTGGCGGCCAGTTGGCCCTCGATTTGGTGGAGCCGGACCTTGCCGGTCCTGCCGTCGTTAAGGCCTTTGCCGCCCTGCAATTGAGCGAACACTTCGCCGGACAATTGGTGGAACGCGGAGCCAACCAGCTGCTCGGTGGGCTGGAGCTGCCTTTGTCAGAGGTGCTGGCAGAGATGGAGCTCACCGGAATCGCCGTCGCGGCAGACAGTCTGGACCGTCTATTCGACGATTTTTCGGCGACCATGGCGTCAACCAGCGCCGAAGCCTTCCGGATTATCGGCAAGGAAATCAACCTGGGGTCGCCCAAGCAGCTTCAGGCGGTACTTTTCGACGAATTGGAGCTCCCCAAGACTAAAAAGATCAAGACCGGCTATTCGACTGACGCGGATGCGCTGACGGACCTCATCGTCAAGACGGGACACCCGTTCCTGGAGCAGTTGCTTGCGCACCGCGACGCATCGAAACTGCGCCAGACGGTCGAGGGCCTGCGCAAATCCGTCGCGGAGGATGGCCGCATCCACACCACGTATGTGCAGACCATTGCCGCCACGGGCAGGCTGTCGTCCATGAACCCCAATCTGCAGAACATTCCGGTCCGGTCGGATGAGGGACGCCGCATCCGCGAGGTTTTTGTGGTGGGCGCGGGTTTCGACTGTCTGATGACGGCGGACTATTCGCAGATCGAAATGCGCATCATGGCCCACCTGTCCGGGGATGACGGCCTGATTCAGGCCTTCAAGGAGGGGGAGGACCTGCACCGCTTTGTCGGCTCGCACATCTTCGGTGTGGCTCCGGAGCATGTCACCAACGCCATGCGTTCCAAGGTCAAAGCCATGTCCTATGGGCTGGTCTATGGACTGAGCTCGTTTGGCCTGTCCAAGCAGCTGGCCATTTCAGTGGATGAGGCGCGCACGCTGATGCGCGAGTATTTTGACCGTTTCGGTTCGGTGCGTGACTATCTGCGGGGGGTGGTCGAGCAGGCGCGCAAGGACGGTTTCACCTCCACCATCGAAGGCCGCCGCCGCTATCTCCCGGACCTTTCCAGCGACAACCGGCAGCTCCGTGAGATGGCCGAGCGGGCGGCGCTTAACGCACCCATCCAGGGGTCCGCCGCCGACATCATCAAGAAGGCAATGCTGGGCGTGGAGCGTGAATTGCGTGCGCAGGGACTCTCCTCGCGCATGCTGCTGCAGGTCCATGACGAACTGGTCCTCGAAATAGCGGCCGGTGAACGGGAAACGGTGGAGAAGCTGGTCCGTGCGCAGATGGCTGGAGCTGCGGAGCTTTCGGTTCCGCTGGACGTGTCGGTGGGCACGGGAGCCAGCTGGCATGAGGCCGCCCACTAGGGCGTAGCCGGAACGGTTGGGAAACTACTAGGCTGGTGGGTTGTGACCACAGAAATACTGCAGCCAGGCTCATCCATCCGCATCGACAAGTTCACCGTGGCACCGGACACGGACCACAGCGCCACCGGCCGGTTGGCCAAGTGGTTTGAGGCAGTAGGCTTCGGCTTCCACGAAGCCCGTGCCGAAGCGGAAGACATTCCTGCTTATGCGGCCGCCCACGCGGCGGACCACCGGACCTTGTGGGGCGCGTACGACGACGACGGCGGCCCGCACCGCTGGGACGTGGACGTGCCGGTGGCCACCTACGGCACCATGGTCAACACCCTCAACGTTGGCCGCGGCAGACTGGTGGACACCCATTTGGTCACCGCCGTCACCGTTCGGCCCACTCATCGGCGCCGCGGACTGCTGCGCCGCATGATGACGGAGGACCTGCAGACCGCCGCGGATAACGGGCTGGCCATCGCCGCGCTCACTGCGTCGGAGGCCACGATTTATGGCCGGTTCGGTTTCGGCGCCGCAACTCTCACCCGAAACGTTGAAGTGGACGTGCGTGAGCGGTTCGCTGTCCTGCCGCCCGCCTACGGACGGATCGACGTGGTGGAGGCCAGTGCCGTCGTCGGGCTGTCGACTGACGTTTTTGCCCGCTTCCATGAGCGGACCCTGGGTTCGATCGGCCGCCAGTATTCCTATCCGCGCCGGGCGGCCGGCGTGTGGGGAGACGAGCGGCCCAAAGAGGACAAGGCGGTACGGACGGCGGTCCACTACGACGACGACGGCCAACCCGACGGCTACGTGTCCTACAAATTCGCGGGCTGGGAGACCCAGCCATACACCATGAAGGTGGTTGACCTGGTGGCAGCGACCGATGCCGCCTACCTGGAACTGTGGCGTTACCTCGGTTCCATTGACCTTGTGGAGCGCGTGACTTTCGGTCTGGCCGCTGCGGATGACCCGCTGCCCTGGGCGCTGGCTGACCGGCGTAGCCACAAGGTGACGGGCGATGAGGATGTGTTGTGGCTGCGCATCCTTGATCCGGTGAAGGCACTGGAAGCACGGGGCTTCGCAGTCGACGGCGCTGTATCGTTCACCGTTAAGGACACACTGGCTCATTCCGAAGGCGCTTTCACGTTGTCGGTGTCCGATGGCGGTGCGTCAGTCCACAGGCTCGACACGGGTTCGTCGACCGACGCAACCATGGACGTTGCAGCGCTCGGTTCCATGTATCTGGGCGGTGTGAGCGCATCCACCCTCGCTGTTGCGGGCCACATAACGCCGTCCATACCCGGGGCTTTGGAAACGCTGGACTCACTGTTCAACGCTGCCCGGGCACCGTACTGCATCACTCATTTCTAACGGTGAGCCGGGCCTGCGACCTGGTTTGTCGGCAGCTTTGACCTTGCTTGTCCAGAAAGGCTAGACTGGACGGGCGTGTCATGCGCACGGAAGGCTGTATGCCGTGCTCGGAGCGCACATATTTCAATTAGTTTCCATTTGTCCACTTCCGGACAGGTTCCATGCGGTTTTACACATATTTTTGTGTTATCTGCGCGGAGTCGAAGAACCGGATCAACTAAACATCCACAACGGAGTCCCAACTACATGACCATCACCACCACCGAGAAGCCAGGTGCACCGCAGGTCGCGATCAACGACATCGGCACCGCTGAGGACTTCCTCGCAGCCATTGACGCCACCATCAAGTACTTCAACGACGGAGACCTCGTTGAAGGAACGGTAGTCAAGGTTGACCGCGACGAAGTTCTGCTCGACATCGGTTACAAGACCGAGGGTGTCATTCCTTCCCGTGAGCTGTCCATCAAGCACGATGTTGATCCCGGAGACGTTGTCTCCGTCGGCGATCAGGTCGAAGCCCTTGTACTCACCAAGGAAGACAAAGAAGGCCGCCTGATCCTGTCCAAGAAGCGCGCGCAGTACGAGCGTGCCTGGGGCGACATCGAGAAGGTCAAGGAAGAAGACGGTGTTGTCACCGGTACCGTCATCGAGGTCGTCAAGGGTGGACTTATCCTCGACATCGGCCTCCGCGGCTTCCTTCCCGCCTCGCTGGTGGAAATGCGTCGCGTACGCGATCTTGCTCCGTACATCGGCCAGCAGATCGAAGCGAAGATCATCGAGCTGGACAAGAACCGCAACAACGTTGTGCTGTCCCGCCGTGCCTGGCTTGAGCAGACCCAGTCCGAGGTTCGTTCCACGTTCCTCAATAAGCTGGAAAAAGGACAGGTTCGTCCAGGCGTTGTGTCCTCGATCGTCAACTTCGGTGCCTTCGTGGACCTTGGTGGCGTAGACGGCCTCGTCCACGTTTCGGAACTGTCCTGGAAGCACATCGACCACCCGTCAGAGGTTGTCGAAGTTGGCCAGGAAGTCACCGTCGAGGTTCTTGAGGTTGACCTGGACCGCGAGCGCGTTTCGCTGTCGCTGAAGGCCACCCAGGAAGATCCTTGGCAGACCTTCGCCCGCACACACGCGCTGGGTCAGGTTGTTCCGGGTAAGGTCACCAAGCTGGTCCCGTTCGGTGCGTTTGTCCGCGTCGAAGACGGCATCGAAGGGCTGGTGCACATTTCCGAACTGGCTGTGCGCCACGTGGAGCTGGCAGAACAGGTTGTCTCGGTTGGAGACGAACTGTTCGTCAAGGTCATCGACATCGACCTCGAGCGCCGCCGGATCTCGCTGTCCCTCAAGCAGGCCAACGAGGGTGTCGACGCCGACAGCACCGAGTTCGATCCTGCTCTCTACGGTATGGCTGCCGAGTACGACGAAGAAGGCAACTACAAGTACCCCGAGGGCTTCGATCCTGAGTCCAACGAATGGCTTGAAGGCTACGACACTCAGCGCGCCGCCTGGGAAGCTCAGTACGCTGAGGCCCAGTCCCGTTGGGAAGCCCACAAGAAGCAGGTTGTGCAGCACGCGTCCGACGACGCCGCTGCCGCCAACGAGCCGGTTGAATCCAATGCCACCAGCTACTCCTCGGAGCCTGTTGCAGCGGAGAACACCAGTGACAATAACGCCGGCTCGGGAACGCTTGCTTCCGATGAGGCACTCGCCGCACTGCGCGAGAAGCTGACCGGCAACTAAGGCCAGCTTCGGTTTACCGAAAGGACCCCCGCCACAGTGGTGGGGGTCCTTTCGCGTCCGCGCCTGCGATCATAAGGGGGGTTTGGTTGACACCATCACGGTGAACTTCGGATTTCGTCCAACCTGCCGGGTGGGTCCGACCAGCTTTTCGAGGACCGGCCGATAGCGCAGCAGACTGTTCCATACGGTCCATAATTCCCCTGCGGGCTCCAGGACCCGTCCCGCATCTGCGAACAGTTTGTGCGCGATGCCGGCGTGCACCGTGTTCCCCAGATGAAATGGGGGATTGAGCACAATCAGTCCTGCCGATGCATCGGGCATTCCCGCAAGCGCATCGTCCTGCACGGCTGTTACGCGGTCAGCCACGCCGTTCGCGGCAGCGGTGGCGCGGGTCGACTGCACCGCGGAGGCGGATTGGTCGGAGGCGCGCACCCGGAGTTCAGGACGGCTCAGTGCCAGGAACACCGCAATGGTTCCGTTGCCGGAACCCAGATCGATGGCGTTGGGCACCGGTTTCGCGCCAGCCAGGAAGGGCAACAGGAACCTGGTCCCAGGATCGAGCGCCGGCCCGCCAAACGTTCCGCCGTAGGCACACAGTGTCAGTGGTCCTGCCAGCCCCACCTCATGGCGCGCGGTGGCAGGGAAGCCGCTGTGCGGCGTCGTTATCGGTATCTGTGCGGTGACGATTCGCGCCTTCCTACGCGCCAGTCCTGCGGTCACGGTTCCAAAGTGCCGCTGAAGGACACCGTTCATGGATAGGTTCATATGCTTGGTCCGGCCTCCGGCAAGCACGGTGACGTCGGGATGCGCCCAGCGCGCTATGTGCCAGGCGGCCTCGTCCAGTTCGTCGAGCGAGCGGGGGAGTTGCAGCAATACGGTCCTCGCGTCTTCCAGCAGCCCGGGACCCAGCGGATGATGCGCATACTCACCGCTCAGGCCGATGGCCGCTGCGTTGGCCTGCAGTGCGAGGACGCCCGAAAGCCCATCCTGGTGCGTACGCACGCTCACCGCACCATGGAGGGCGTGAGCGCCAAGTGTGAGCGCGCCGTAGCGGTCTCCCATAACGACGACGGCGTCCGGCCGCTCACGAATGGCACCGGCAGCGGTGTCGAGCAGGAGTTCGTCGGCGGCGTCCCAGGCAGACAGGTTGAGCGCCTCGACGTCCGGCCGCCGACGCAGGAAATCGAAGGAAAAATCAGGCACTGTCCACCCACCTCACGCTGGTACGCTCTGCCGTCCGTGCTCCGGCGGTCAACGACGCCAGCCGCGCCTCGAATCCGCTGACCCCGGGCGCGGACGCAGGGACAGCGACTGAGATCGTGACCGAGTGACCGTAGGCATGACCGATGATTTCAATACCGGTCGAACGGAGGCTGTGCTCAAGCCTCCCCGCGTCGGCGTGCGGGACCTTGATGTCCAAGACCTGTTGAAGCCGCCTCCGGACAAATGGAGCCGAATCCAGCGCCCGGGAGACGGACTCCGAGTATGCGCGCACAAGCCCTCCAGCTCCCAGCAGGACGCCGCCAAAATAGCGGACAACTACCACCGCAACATCGCTGAGATCTGTCCTGCCAGCCCGGGTAACACGTTTGAGGACGGCCTCCAGCATGGGTGCTCCCGCAGTACCGGACGGTTCGCCGTCATCATGGGACCGCTGGATCTCCCGACGGGGACCGATGACATACGCGCTGCAGAGGTGCCGGGCGTCGTGGAACTCCCGGCGGAGTTCCGCCAACTGACCGCGGGCCTCTTCAACGGTGGACACGTGTTGAACCACCGCGATGAAGCGCGAACGCCGCACTTCCAGCTCGCGCCTGTGTTGGGACTCTGATGGTGACTTTACTGTTGTGTACTCGTGCGGGCTGACGGTTCCGGTCACCGCACAAGTGTAGCCGCGCGTCCGTCTGGCTTAGGCTGGGAACCATGCTGACAGTAGGCCTCACCGGTGGGATAGCCGCAGGAAAATCGCTGGCCGCCACGCGGTTAGAGGAACTCGGTGCGGTGGTGATTGACGCGGACATGCTTGCCCGCGAGGTTGTGGAGCCCGGCACGATGGGCCTGCGCGCCGTAGCCAAGGAGTTCGGAGCCGGAATAGTGAACGACGACGACGGCGGACTGGACCGTGCGGCGCTGGGAGCTTTGGTTTTTGGCAGCAGTGAGAAACGCGAAAGACTCAACCGAATCATTCACCCGCTGGTACGCGCCCTGGCATTGGAAAGGACATTGGCGGCGCCGCGCGACGCCGTGGTGGTCCAGGACATTCCGCTGCTCGTTGAGACCGGGCAGGGCAACCGGTTCCATCTGGTGGTGGTGGTCGACGCACCGGATGAGCAACGGATCACCCGGATGACCGGCGTGCGCGGGATGAGCGCCGAGGACGCCGGTGCCCGGATCGCAGCACAGACGGACCGGGCCACCCGGAACGCGGCTGCTGATGTGGTGCTGGACAATTCGTCCGGACCGGACGATCTTTTTGATGCCGTGGACACGCTGTGGGCGGAGCGGCTTGCCCCCTTCAACGCCAACCTCCTTACGGCGAAGCCGGCCGACCGTGCGGGCGGCCCCGTCCTCACGGGACCGCTTTCAGCCTGGCCCGCGGAAGCCGGGAGGCTCGCGGACCGCTTGCTGCGGATTGATGAGCGGGTGCTGCGGGTGGACCACATCGGGTCCACGGCGGTTCCGTACCTGGCCGCGAAGGACGTGATCGATCTCCAACTCACCGTTGCTTCCCTGGAGGACGCCGATGCCCTGGACAATGCACTCGCTGGCGCCGGATTTCCCCGGCTGCCCGGTATCTGGCGGGACGACCCCAAACCCGCCCACCCGGATCCGTCCGAGTGGGGAAAAAGACTTCACTGCAACGCAGACCCGGGGCGCCCCGTGAACCTGCACGTGCGGGTACTGAACTCGCCCGGCTGGAGGTACGCGCTGTCCTTTCGCGACTGGCTCCGTGCCGCACCGGGGATGACGGCGGCGTATCTCGCGGAGAAGCAACGCTGTGCCGGCCTGCATGCCCAGGATGCACGGACCGCCGGCTACGCTGCGTGCAAGGAAGCCTGGTTTACTGAGTTCGCTGACCCCAGGCTCTCCCGCTGGATCGCCGATACCGGCTGGATGGCGCCCCGCGATTAGGCGCGGCTGTTCCGCTTCGCGAGAATAACCTCCATTGAGGACACTGGCTGTCCGCGGAAGGGACTAACGTTTTATCCATGAGTCTTGCGCAGGATATCAACCGTGTGGTGGCACCGTTCGAGGTCATCAGCGACTTCAAGCCCGCCGGCGACCAACCGGCCGCCATCGCCGAACTCAGCGAGCGCGTCAACGCGGGCGAGAAAGACGTTGTGTTGCTGGGCGCCACGGGCACAGGTAAAAGCGCGACGACGGCGTGGCTGATCGAGCAGATCCAGCGGCCAACCCTGGTCATGGTTCAGAACAAGACCCTCGCAGCCCAGTTGGCCAACGAATTCCGTGAACTGTTGCCTAATAACGCCGTTGAGTATTTCGTCTCCTATTACGACTATTACCAGCCGGAGGCCTACGTCCCGCAGACGGACACCTTCATCGAAAAGGACTCCTCCGTTAATGAGGAAGTTGAGCGGCTAAGGCACTCTGCAACTAATGCGCTCCTGACCCGCAGGGATGTCATTGTGGTGGCCACTGTCTCCTGCATCTATGGCCTGGGAACTCCCGAGGAGTACGTTGCCGGCATGGTCACTCTTAAGCGGGGTGACACCATGAACAGGGATGATCTGCTGCGGAAGTTTGTGTCTATGCAGTACACCCGCAATGACATGGACTTCCATCGGGGAACCTTCCGTGTGCGCGGAGATACCGTCGAGATCATTCCGATGTATGAGGAACTTGCGCTCCGGATCGAGTTTTTCGGCGATGAGGTCGAGAAGATCTACACCCTCCATCCCCTGACCGGTGAGATTGTCCGGGAAGAGACGGAAATGTATGTCTTCCCGGCGTCCCACTACGTGGCCGGACCCGAACGGATGAACCGCGCGGTCAAGCAGATCGAGGATGAATTGCGGGTACGCCTCCAGGAGCTTGAGTCCCAGAATAAGCTTGTGGAAGCGCAGCGGTTGCGCATGCGCACCACCTATGACCTTGAGATGATGCAGGAGATGGGTTTCTGCAACGGCATCGAGAACTACTCGCGCCACATCGACGGCCGCGGCTCGGGTTCCGCGTCCCACTGCCTACTCGATTACTTTCCGGATGACTTCCTGTTGGTGGTGGACGAATCACACGTGACCATTCCACAGATCGGCGCCATGTATGAGGGTGATATGTCCCGCAAACGGACCTTGGTCGATCACGGTTTCCGGCTTCCCTCCGCCATGGACAACCGTCCGTTGAAGTGGGATGAGTTCCTGGAGCGCATCGGTCAGACGGTCTACCTGTCGGCAACCCCGGGCAAATATGAGCTGGGAAAATCCGACGGTTACGTTCAGCAGATCATTCGGCCCACGGGCCTGGTGGACCCCGAAGTCATCGTCAAGCCGAGCAAGGGCCAGATCGACGATCTCCTGGGGGAAATACGAACACGCGTCGAGAAGAACGAGCGCGTGCTCGTGACAACGCTGACCAAGCGGATGGCCGAGGACCTCACCGGGTACCTGCTGGAGCACGGTGTCAAGGTGGAGTATCTTCACTCCGATGTGGACACGCTGCGCCGGGTTGAGCTGCTCAGGGAGCTGAGGCTCGGCACCTTCGACGTCCTGGTGGGCATCAACCTTCTTCGTGAAGGCCTGGACCTGCCCGAGGTGTCACTGGTGAGCATCCTCGACGCTGACAAGGAGGGATTTCTCCGCAGCGCCACCTCGCTCATCCAGACCATCGGGCGCGCAGCCCGTAACGTCTCCGGTGAGGTGCACATGTACGCGGACCGGATCACCGATTCCATGGCCAAGGCCATCGATGAGACCAACCGTCGCCGCGCCATCCAGGTGGCGTACAACCAGAAGCACGGGGTGGATCCCCAGCCTTTGCGGAAGCGTATCGCCGACATCACCGACTCCATCGCACAGGAGGACGCCGATACCCGGGCGTTGCTGGAGGAGTCGGGCAAGAAGCGCAAGGGCAAAGGCCGGACGCCCGTCCGCCACGACGGACTGGCAGCTGTTCCGGCGGAGGATCTCACCGACCTCATCGAACAGTTGACGGCCCAAATGCACTCGGCGGCGTCGGACCTGCACTTTGAATTGGCTGCGCGGCTCCGTGACGAGGTGGGGGATCTGAAAAAGGAACTTCGGCAGATGCAGTCGGCCGGACACGCCTGAGCGGGATGACTGATCCCAGGCCGGAAGGGCCGACGCCGCTGACCGAGATCCGTGTCCACGGCGTGGGTGACCACGATTACTCCACCAGCCTTGGCCTGCCGGCCGAGCGCACCGTCAACGACTGGGTGCAGGTAGCCGAGCCGCCGCCCGTGCCCGACCACGAGCTGCGGATCATCAACTGGTCACGGTCCAACCGCAACCAGGCCGGATTTCTCTGGTATTTCGCTTTTCCCTTCACGCTGGCCAACGTTGCAGGGCACATGACCTCCTCCAACCAGACAGGGTCCCTTCCGGGCGGCGGCTCGGCCCTGTTGCGGTCCGCCGTCGTATTTGTGGGATTGATCCTCACAGTCTCGCAGCTGGCCTGGATAGTGGTGCTGGTAGAGACCGTCCTTCGGTATACAGCGCTGCCGGCCGGCCACAGCCTCATTCCCCTTGCCGCGGCGTCGCTGTTGATCGGCTGGATGGTCTATCGGCGGTTGACCGTAGTGCGGGCGCAGGTCGGGCAGACAGACGGATTAGCCCTGCTCGCAGCCCACATCGCGGCTGTTGCAATCACCGGCGGCCTGCTCGCCTGGTTGAAACCCGCCCGCGTTCAATGGCACGGCTGGCCCTCGGTGGCTGACCCGACCGGCGGGACAGCCCACCTTGATGCGATGGCGTTGTGGATAGCTGCCAGTACGGTGCTCGCAACGATGGCGGCGATTGTTCTGGCCGTCCGGTACTGCGCCGCCGGGAAGCGGCGGCGTCTGCGGGCGCCCGGAGTCACCGGTGGGGTGCTGCTGATCGTTGCGGTTCTGCTGATGCACACAGTCACAGCGCTCGTGAGAATGATCGTGGACAACATGCTTGGCTACGTGACAGGACTGTTCGGAGCCGAGCAGACAGAACGCGCCGCGGGCGTTGGGATCCTGCTTGCGTATGACAATCCACGTGAAGCAGGCGACAGCAGGCTGGACCTTTTTCCCTTCCTCGCACTGATCGTGGTGCTGACCACCGTGGTGGCAGCCGCCGTCGTGCTCGTGGCCACCCGCTCTCCCGGGCTGCCTCCACTGCCGCAGGGCAAAGCTGCCCGCGGACGTTGGTGGCATGCCGTTGCCGCTGCCGCACCGCGGTTGATCCCCCTCATCCTTCCCGTGGCAACGGGGCTGGCGACGGCTGCTGTGGGCGCCGCCGTCGTGCTGGGAGAGGGGCGTTTGGGCGGCCCATGGTTGGCGCTGGCCATTCTTGTGCTTCAGTTCGCCGGTGCCGCAGTCATTCTGGTGATCCTGCTGGGCCAGCTTCGTCCGGTGCGGGAGGTATTGGGCAAGGTGGCGGACGTCGCGGGTTTCTGGCCCGTCAGGCATCATCCGCTTGCGGGCGCTTCCTACCGTGATGCGGCGGTGGCCGGTATAGGCCAGGTAGCAGCGCGGCACGCCCCGCACCGGTTGGTGCTGGTGGCGCACAGCCAGGGGTCAGCGATCTGCGCCTGGCTGATCGCGCACGCGGGGGAGGATGGCCGGACCGCGCAGCCAGGGCCGCACCTCGTCACCGCAGGATCGCCGTTGTCCTCGCTCTACCGCCGGTTCTTTCCCGACACCTTCACTCCCGCACTGTTCCGGGGGGTTGCGGAAGGGAGCGCATCGTGGGTGAATTTCTGGCGCACCACAGACCCCATCGGTACCCCCGTGCCGGGAGCGGACAACCGGAGGCTCCACGATCCGCGGGAGGATGGAACGGTGCGGTCCCACTCGGATTACTGGACCGAGCCGAAGCTGGTCGAGCACGTTCGCCGATTGTCCAGGCAAGAGCCTATTTCCGGATCCACGCGAAGCACGGGTAAGATGAACGGGACGTAGGGGAGTATCCTCAGCGCTACGAACGTCAACACGCAGGCCATCGAAGATCTGCCGGGCGTAGCCGTCGCACCTGTCAATGGAAGCGGCGGAGAGACTTGCGCGCAATCGCCGTACCCTCCGAAAGGCCTCCTGTGCTGGAATTACCCCTTGCCTTTGAAATAGGCACCTTTATTGTCCTCGGACTTGTGCTCCTCTTCGACCTGCTCCTGGTGGTGAAGCGTCCACACGAGCCATCCATGAAAGAAGCCGGACTCTGGGTCACGTTCTACGTCTCCCTGGCGCTGATCTTCGCTGGGTTGATGTTCTACTTCACCGGAGCTGAATTCGGTGGACAGTTCGTGGCAGGCTGGGTGACCGAATACAGCCTGAGCATCGATAATCTGTTTGTCTTCATCATCATCATGGCGCGGTTCTCGGTGCCAAGGAAGTATCAGCAGGAAGTTCTCATGGTGGGCATCATCATCGCCCTCATTCTGCGCGGAATCTTCATCCTGCTTGGCGCCGCGCTCATCAGCAACTTCAGCTGGATCTTCTACATCTTCGGTGCTTTCCTGCTCTGGACGGCCTACCAGCAGGCCAAGGACTCCGGTGAGGACGAAGAGCACACAGAAAACGCGCTGATCGCCCGACTGCGCAGGGTGCTGCCAATGTCGGAGAAGTACGACGGCGGCAAGATCCGGACCGTGGTGGACGGCAAGAAGGTCTTCACCCCCATGCTGATCGTTTTCGTGACGATTGGTCTCACCGACCTGCTGTTCGCGGTCGACTCGATTCCGGCGATCTTCGGCCTGACGCAGAGCCCCTTCATTGTCTTTACCGCCAACATCTTCGCCCTCATGGGACTGCGCCAGCTGTACTTCCTGCTGGGTGGTTTGATGACGCGCCTTATCTACCTGAAGCACGCACTTTCACTGATCTTGGCATTCATCGGCATCAAGCTCATCTTCCACGCCATGCATGAGAATGAGCTGCCGTTCATCAACGGCGGTGAGCACATCGAGTGGGTTCCCGTGATTGACACGTTCACGTCCCTCGGAGTCATCATCGGGATCATTGTGGTCGCGGTTGTCGCGAGCCTTCTCAGCCCCAAGGCAAAGCAGACTGCAGTCGATGCCCAGTTGGCGGAGGATAGCAGGAAGTCCCGCGCCTCGGACGCCGACGTCGAGAGCTGATTCCGGGATCCCGTCTACTGCCAGCCGGTCATTCGCAGCAGTCGGTTGAAGATGGCCTCGCCGTCGTCGCTGATGCCATCGTGGTGGAACTCATCTGTCTCCCAGACCTGCAGGCCCTTGACCGCAGCTGCAGTTTCAAGGGACAGATCCCGGTCCACGTAGATGTCATTTGTGTAGACGGCTGCTGCCGCTGGAACGGTGTTGCGTCTCAGCGCCTCTGCACTGTACAGCGGTCCCCAATCCGACTTTGCGGCCAGAACCTCAGCGGTTTCCTTTAGCGGCAGCAGCGCGGGGTCCTCGTCGAAGTACCACGGGTACACCATTTCGCCGGTGAGCAGGGGACTGGCTGCGGTTGGCAGGAACTCCGGGAACTCACGGAGCACTCGGTCGGCCGACCAGTTGGATGCCTGGTCCTGACAGTAAATCGACTCATGCATCAGCGCGTACAACGGGTTGGAGGATCTGCTGACAAGTGCACCAACCTGATCCAGGAAGGTGTGTGAGAGCCTCGGCCCGGCTGCAGTATCAACAAAGGCATCCTCCAGGAGGTAATGCAGGCCGTCGATGCGCGCGTTCCCGCCCAGATAGGCCCCAACCATCTGAAACCGCCGGGTGGTCAGCCGTTCACCGGTGGGCAGGTTTTCTGTGACGTTGTCCAGATGGCCGGCTATCCGGCTAACGACCAGGCGGTCCTCGGGATACTTGTCGAAGTACTTCCGGTTGCGCGCCGCGACACGCTGGAAGGTCTCCCGGTATACGCGGTCGGGGGAGCCGCTCAACGGTGCCAGACCGCCTGTGATGAGTGCCCGTGCCAACCCCTCCGGCGCAAAAGAAAGATAGCTCAGCGCACAGAACCCGCCAAAACTCTGTCCGAAGATTGTCCACGGCGGGGACCCCAGCGATTGCCGGATGATTTCGGCATCGGCGACAATCGAATCCGCCCGGAAGTGGGCGAGGTAAGCGGCCTGCTCCTCAGGTCCGCCACGGGCCGCCAGAGTGAGCGCGTCAGCAGCCGTGGACAAACCCGTTCCACGCTGGTCAAGCATCAGTACGCGGAAGTGGCGTGCAGCAGCCTTCATCCATCCGGTGAGCTGCGTGACCCGGTTGCCGCGGCCGCCGGGGCCGCCCTGGAGGAAGAGGAGCCAGGGCAGTGCGGGGAGGACGCCGTCGTCGTGATCGGTTGATGTGTACTCACGTGCAAAGACCTCGATCGTCCCGCCCTCTTTACGCGCGTGGTCCAGAGGCACCGTGAAGTGGTGACCGGTGGTGCGGACACCACGCATCACATACGTTGGGTCCGCGCGGTACAGGTCGGACGGCCCGCTCACGCCGTGGCCGTTCCCGCGAAGCCGGCCAGGGCAGCGCCGGTCAGCCGGTAGGTGGTCCACTCATCCTGCGGGGCGGCGCCGAGGCTCCGGTAGAAACCGATGGAGGGTTCGTTCCAGTTCAGCACCGACCATTCGACCCTGGCATAGCCGCGTTCGGCGGCGATGCGGGCAAGCTCCTGCAGTAGCGCCCTGCCGTGGCCGGCGCCGCGTCCCTCCGGGCGGACATAAAGATCTTCAAGGTGGATGCCGTTGACGCCCTCCCAGGTTGAGTAGTTCAGGAACCAGAGGGCAAACCCCTGGATTCCTTCGCCGGTCTCGGCAACATGGGCGAAGACGCTGGGATTGGCGCCGAAGAGTGCCCGTTCGAGACACTCGGGTGTGTTTCTGACTGCGTCCGGTTCCTTCTCATAGATCGCGAGGTCGTGGATCAGCTGAAGGATGACGGGGAGATCTTCGGGACGGGCTTCACGGATAGTCATGCGCTTAACACTATCGAGGGATCAGGGCCCACCAACGCCGGTGATGGTGACCACGGGCACGCTGGCCTCGTCGGAGGCCGCGAGGTCGATGACTGCGTTGATGCCCCAGTCGTGGTGGGCGCGTGGATCCTTGAAGATCTGCCGCACCTTCCAGCTGCCCGGGAGCTTCTCGATCATCAGGAGGGCGGGTCCGCGGGCATCGGGTCCGTCGTCGATGTCTTCGTGCTCGTCGAAATAGCCGTCCATCGCTTCCGCCCAGCGGTCGGCGTTCCAGCCCGAGGCTTCGTCGAGCTCTCCCAACGCGACGTCCTTTTCGTCTGCGAAGAGCCTGACCCGCTGGAACATTTCGTTGCGCACCATCACGCGGAAGGCCCTCTCGTTGGAGGTGACTGAGTCCGGTTCAGGCGGCAGGTCGACGTCGTGCACGTCGCCGGCCGACACGCCGGCGGCCAGCTGCTCCCATTCGTCCAGGAGGCTGGAGTCGACCTGCCGGATCAGTTCGCCGAGCCACTCGATGATATCGGTGAGGTCTTCGCGCAGCGCTTCCGTGGGAACGGTCTGGCGGAGGGCCTTGTAGCAGTCCGCCAGGTAGCGGAGCAGAATGCCCTCGGAGCGGGAGAGCGCGTAGAAAGCGATGTACTCGCCGAAGTTCATGGCCCGTTCGTACATGTCGCGGACCACAGACTTGGGGCTCAACTCAAAATCGCCAAGCCAGGGCGCCCCCGACCGGTAGGTCTCGAAGGCCTGGAACAACAGCTCGGCCAGCGGCTGCGGGTAGGTGATTTCCTCCAGCCGCACCATCCGCTGGTCGTAATCGACGCCGTCGGCCTTCATGGCCCCGATCGCTTCGCCGCGTGCCTTCTTTTCCTGCGCGTTGAGCACCTGACGCGGTTTCTCCAGTGTCGCTTCCACCACTGAGACGACGTCGAGTGCGTAGGACGGGCTCTCCGGGTCAAGCAGTTCCAAGCTGGCCAGCGCAAACGGGGACAGCGGCTGGTTGAGGGCGAAGTTTGCCTGGAGATGCACTTTCAGCCGGATGTTGCGGCCATCGGCGTCCGGTTCAGGAAGACGTTCGACAATTCCGGCCGTGACCAGCGATCGATAGATGCCAAGCGCCCGGCGGGTAAGGGACAGCTGTGAGGAGCGCGGCTCGTGGTTCTCATTCAGGAGACGCTGCGCCGCCGAGAAAGGGTTGCCGGGCCGCTCCAGCAGGTTCAGCAGCATTGAATGGCTCACGGCGAAGCTGGAGGTCAACGGTTCGGGGGTACCTTCAACCAGCCGGTCATAGGTTGGCTTCCCCCACGATACAAATCCGGTGGGCGGCTTCTTCCGGACCACCTGCCGTAGCTTCTTCTGGTCGTCGCCGAACTTGGCAACGGCCTTAGCCATCGACTTGGTGTTCTCCACTACGTGGTCGGGTGCCTGCACGACGACGGTCCCCGCCGTGTCGTAGCCTGCGCGCCCCGCGCGTCCGGCGATCTGATGGAATTCCCTCACGTTGAGCAGGCGGGTGCGGACGCCGTCGTACTTGCTCAGCGCGGTGATCAAAACGGTGCGGATGGGGACGTTGATGCCGACGCCCAGCGTGTCGGTTCCGCAGATCACTTTCAGCAGCCCGGCCTGGGCCAGCTGCTCCACCAGCCGCCGGTACTTGGGCAGCATGCCGGCATGATGTACGCCGATGCCATGGCGAACCAGACGGTTCAGTGTCTTGCCAAATCCGGAGGAGAACCGGAAGGAGGCAATGAGTTCCGCAATCCGGTCCTTCTCCTCCCGGCTGCAGACATTGACGCTCATGAGGTTCTGAGCGCGCTCGATCGCCTCGGCCTGGCTGAAGTGCACCACATAGACAGGAGCCTGATGGGTGGTGAGCAGTTCCTCAAGCGTTTCCTGGATGGTTGTTTCGGCATAGTAGAAGTTCAGGGGAATGGGCCGCTCGGCGGAGCTGACCGTGCTGGTTTCCTGCCCGGTGCGGTCGCTGAGTTCCTTCTCGAACCGTTCCACGTCTCCCAGGGTTGCGGACATGATCAGGAACTGCGCCTGCGGCAGCTCGAGCAGCGGCACCTGCCAGGCCCAGCCGCGCTGCGGATCTGAATAGAAATGGAACTCGTCCATGATGACCGTGCCCACGTCCGCTGCCGCACCCTCGCGGAGGGCGATGTTGGCGAGGATCTCCGCTGTGCAGCAAATGATGGGGGCATCCTGGTTGACGCCTGAGTCTCCGGTAATCATGCCAACGTTCTCGGCGCCGAACGTCGCGCACAGGGCAAAGAACTTTTCGGAGACCAGGGCCTTGATCGGTGCCGTGTAGTAGCTCCGGCGGCCCTGGGCGACGGCATGGAAATGGGCGGCGACGGCCACCAGGGATTTACCGGATCCCGTAGGTGTGGCGAGGATGACGTTATTGCCGGAAACCAGCTCCAACACGGCTTCATCTTGAGCCGGGTACAACGTGAGGCCCTCTCCGGTTGCCCACTCAAGGAATGCGCCATAGACGGCGTCTGCCTGCTCATCGCCGGCGCCGGACAGGGGAAGGTGTTCTTGGATTCTCATGTGTCTTCAGCCTATCCGCTGTCTGTTGGTTAGGCTGAAATCATGCGATGGGATCCAGCTCAATATGCACTGTTTTCAGATCACCGGTCCAGGCCGTTCTTCGACCTGGTAGGGAGGATCGGGCATGCAACACCTGCGAAGGTAGTGGACTTGGGCTGCGGCCCGGGGGAGCTTACGGCAGTACTTGCCCGCCGCTGGCCGGACGCGGAGGTGCTGGGCATCGATTCCTCACCCCACATGATTGAGCGTGCCAAAGCGCTCGAAGACGCGCCGCCAAACCTGGCATTCACTGTCGGTGATGTCGGCGATTATTCGCCCGAACCGGGCACCGGCGTCGTCGTCTCCAATGCCCTTCTGCAGTGGGTGCCCGGGCACCAGAAGATGATCCAGTCCTGGACGCAGGTGCTGGAACCGGGCGCCTGGCTTGCACTGCAGGTTCCGGGGAATTTCCGGTCACCGTCGCACGCGCTGATGCGCGGACTTGCGGAGTCGGAGCGCTGGGCCCCACGGCTGGCCGGGGTGTTAAGGCACGACGACGCCGTGAGCGAGCCGGGCGACTACCTACGCCTCATGCGCGCGGCCGGCTTGGAGGCCGACGCGTGGGAAACGACCTACCAGCACGTGCTGCAGGGGAGTGACCCGGTACTGGAGTGGGTGCGCGGCACAGGCCTGCGTCCCGTACTTGAGGCTCTGTCTGCAGCCGAGGCGCCCGAGTTTGAAGCCCGCTACTCAGCGCTGTTGAGCGAGGCCTATCCGTCGGAGCCGGAGGGAACCCTCTTCCCGTTCCGCCGCATCTTTGCGGTTGGCTGCAAAGCCCTACCAGCCGCGTGATTTCCATTCGGCCAAAGAGGGCCGTTCGGCGCCGAGCGTGGTGGGCTTGCCGTGGCCGGGGTGCACCACAGTGTCATCGGGCAGGACGTTGAAGAGCCGCTCGACGACGTCGTTGTACAGGGACTCGAAGCGGTGCTGATCGCCGTTGGTGTTGCCCACGCCGCCGGGAAATAGCGAGTCACCGGTGAACAGGTGAGCCGGCCCGTCAGGGTCGCGGTAGAGCAGCGCGATGGATCCCGGCGTGTGGCCGCGCAGCGCTATCGCCTCCAGGTCAAACCCCTCGAAGTTGCCGATGTCGCCGTGCTCAAGCGGAATATCCGTTGGCACATTGATGTCCGGCACGTCCGCCAGGCCTGCAGCAGTGCGGGCACCGGTGTGTTCGATGACGGCGGCCAGCGCCCTCACATGGTCCCAATGCGAGTGGGTTGTGATGATGAGCGCGGGTTTCGCGTCTGCTTGAGTGTCGCCCGCACCCTGGGCCAGCAGCTCAAGAATCGCTGGAGCGTTATCGGCAGCGTCGATCAGTACCTGTGCGCCGGAGGCTTTGGCAGTGATGAGGTAGACGTTGTTGTCCATGTCGCTTACCGAGATAGACCGGATGGTGATACTGGAGAGGTCATGCATCCGGCCAGTTTACGCAGAACCGGACGCGTTCCATAGAGAACATCCGCGGCGCGTGACAGAATGTGTGAACCCGTCCGCCGTTGCCAGGAGCGTCACCGTGAACACCGATGTGATGAGATGGCTGCGGATTGACCAGGCCAGCTCCGTTCCCCCGTACGAGCAGTTGCGGGTTCAGATCCTGGACGCCGCCAATGACGGGTCCTTGCCGGTAGGCACACGCCTTCCTCCGGTAAGGACCCTCGCCGGTCATCTTGGCGTCGCGGTGAACACAGTGGCCAGGGCATACCGGGAGTTGGAACACGCACAGATTGTGGTCACCCGGTCGAGGGCGGGAACGGTCGTGGCTGCAGCCGGTGACGAGGCGCGGCGAAAGGCTGCCGAGGGCGCAGCGGAGTATGCCCGTTTAATCAAGGCCAACGGAATCACCGAGGACGAAGCAGTGTCGTATGTGCGGGCGGCGCTGCGCCGACGGTGAACATCACGGCGGGACACGCCGGGAAACATGCAATCGAATATGTATTCGAACAGGATTTCCATTAGAGTGAATCCGTGTCTATTGCAACCTCGTTGGATTCCGGTTTTTCCGAACCCGCAAAACTCCCACAGGACCTCTCCCGACTGATCGTCAAGGGAGCGCGCGAGCACAACCTCCGCAATGTGGACCTCGATCTGCCGCGCGATGCCATGATCGTTTTCACGGGCCTGTCCGGCTCGGGGAAATCATCGTTGGCCTTTGACACCATCTTCGCCGAGGGTCAGCGGCGGTACGTGGAGTCATTATCCGCCTACGCCCGGCAGTTCCTTGGCCAGGTGGACAAACCCGATGTTGATTTCATCGAGGGGCTGTCCCCAGCCGTGTCCATTGACCAGAAGTCCACCAATAAGAACCCCCGCTCCACAGTGGGCACCATTACCGAGATCTATGACTACATGCGTCTGTTGTGGGCGCGTGTGGGGCGCCCACACTGCCCCGTCTGTGGTGAACCGGTGGCCCGGCAGACTCCGCAGCAGATTGTGGATCAGCTGATGGAGTTGGACGGGGGAACCCGTTTCCAGATTCTTGCCCCGGTGGTGCGCGGCCGCAAGGGAGAGTTCGCTGACCTCTTTCAGGATCTTTCAGCCAAGGGTTACTCCCGCGCACGCGTGGACGGAGAAGTGGTTCAACTCACCGAGCCGCCCAAGCTGAAAAAGCAGTTCAAACACACCATTGAGGTCATTGTTGACCGGCTTGCCGTCAAGGACGGCGTGCGGCAACGGCTGACCGACTCGATCGAAACAGCACTCAAACTTGCCGAGGGACGCGTACTGGCGGACTTCGTCGATCTGCCGGAGGACGACTCCAAGCGGATCAGGGCCTTCTCCGAGAACCTCGCCTGCCCCAATGAACACCCCCTTGCCATTGACGAGATTGAACCACGCTCATTTTCGTTCAACAACCCTTTCGGAGCTTGCCCCAAGTGCACCGGAATCGGCACCAAACTGGAGGTCGATGAGGAACTGGTGGTACCCAACCCCGACCTCAGCCTGGCCGAGGGCGCCATTGCCCCGTGGTCGCTGGGAACGGCAACGCTGGAGTACTGGACCAGGCTCCTCGAAGGACTCTCCAAGGAGCTCAACTTCTCCATGGATGCGCCGTGGCGCAAGCTCCCCGACAGGGCACGCGAGGCAGCGCTTTACGGCCGGGACCACAAGGTGGTGGTGCAGTACCGCAACCGGTTTGGGCGCGAGCGCAAATACAGCACCGGCTTCGAAGGTGCTGTCCAGTACATTCACCGCAAGCATCTCGAAACCGAGTCCGACCACGCACGGGACCGCTACGAGGAGTACATGCGGCAGATCCCCTGCCCTGAGTGCGGTGGAGCGCGGCTCAACCCTGCGTCGTTGTCGGTGCTCATCAATGGCCGGTCCATCGCAGAGGTCGCGGCCATGCCCATGCGCGAGTGCAGCGACTTCCTGAACAACCTCGTCCTGACCGGACGTGAAGCGCACATCGCAAGCCAGGTGCTGAAGGAGATCCAGGCACGCCTTCGGTTCCTGCTCGACGTCGGCCTGGAGTATCTCAATCTCGAGCGCGCCTCCGGAACGTTGTCCGGCGGCGAGGCCCAGCGCATCAGGTTGGCCACCCAAATCGGCTCCGGCCTGGTCGGTGTGCTCTACGTGCTGGATGAACCCTCCATCGGGTTGCACCAGCGGGACAACCGGCGCCTGATCGAGACCCTCACCAGGCTGAGGAACCTCGGCAACACGCTGATCGTCGTCGAGCATGATGAGGACACCATTCAGGAAGCCGACTGGATTGTGGACATCGGCCCGGGAGCCGGCGAACACGGCGGCGAAGTAGTCCATTCAGGGTCACTGGAAGATCTGCTGAAGAACAAGCGATCCATCACCGGCGATTATCTGTCGGGACGGCGTTCAATCGACGTTCCGTCGAAGCGGCGAAAAATCGATAAGTCGCGGCAGGTGAAGGTGGTTGGAGCACGCGAACACAACCTCAAGGGCGTGGACGCTTCCTTTCCTCTTGGTGTACTGACCGCCGTCACTGGAGTGAGCGGATCGGGCAAATCGACCCTGGTCAACGAGATCTTGTACAAGGTGCTGGCCAACAAACTCAACGGCGCCAAGCAGGTCGCCGGACGGCACAAGCGCATCGACGGTCTGGAGCACCTTGATAAGGTCATCCACGTCGACCAGGGCCCGATCGGCCGGACGCCCCGCTCGAACCCCGCCACGTACACGGGCGTCTTTGACAACATCCGGAAGCTCTTCGCGGAAACCAATGAGGCCAAGGTCCGTGGATACCTGCCCGGCAGGTTCTCCTTCAACGTCAAGGGCGGCCGCTGCGAAGCGTGCTCGGGCGACGGCACCTTGAAGATCGAAATGAACTTCCTGCCGGACGTCTACGTGCCCTGCGAAGTGTGCCACGGTGCGCGCTACAACCGCGAGACCCTTGAAGTCCATTACAAGGGTAAAACCATTGCGGATGTGCTCAATATGCCTATTGAGGAAGGTGCGGAATTCTTTGCGGCTTTTACGCCGATCGCACGCCATCTCAATACCCTGGTGGAGGTTGGCTTGGGCTATGTAAGGCTGGGGCAGCCCGCCACCACGTTGTCGGGAGGGGAGGCGCAGCGCGTCAAACTTGCCAGCGAACTGCAGAAACGCTCCAATGGCCGGAGCATCTACGTCCTGGACGAGCCCACCACCGGACTGCATTTTGAGGACATCCGGAAGTTGCTGCTGGTGCTGCAGGGCCTCGTGGAGAAAGGCAACACGGTAATCACCATTGAGCACAACCTCGATGTCATCAAGAGCGCCGACTGGGTGATTGACCTGGGCCCGGACGGCGGTTCAGGCGGCGGCGAAATCATAGCGACGGGGACACCCGAGCAGGTTGCCAAGTCCCGCAGCAGTTACACGGGCACATTCCTCGCGGAGACATTGAGTCGATAAGCCGAGAAGTATTCCTTACGGCGCATGCTGGTTTTTTCCAGGACAGCGCCTGTGGGAAACTTGGCCGGTGAAGAATTCCCGCCTGCTGACCTTGTTCGACCTTGACGGCACCCTGGTCGATCCGGCCGGCGCCATCACGGGTGGAATTTCAGCGGCCCTGCGTGCGTGCGGACTCCGCGTTCCCGCCGACCGGGAGCTGCAGCGCATGGTGGGGCCCTCGCGGGTGCGCTCACTGAAGGATATTGCGGGAGTGCCGGAGGACCGGCTGGATGAGGTGATTGGTCTCTACCGGCAGGATTACAGGTCCACGGGCATGGCGGCGAGCAGGCCGTACCCTGGGATTATTAACGTGATCGGCGCCCTGCGGAACCAGGGTCACCCCGTTGCCGTGGCAACCCAGAAGCCGGAGTGGCTGGCGCTTGAGCTGCTGGATGTCCAGGGAATGACCAAACTGTTCCACTCGGTCCATGGGTCTCCCCGTGACGAGCGGGAGGCCGCCGCTTTGCAAGGCAAGACCACCATTATTGCCGCTGCCCTGGCCCAACACCGTGGCCGTTTCGACGCTGCGGTCATGGTGGGAGACCGGTCGCACGACATCGCCGGGGCCAAGGCGAATAGCCTGCCCTGCGTGGCGGTCACCTGGGGATTCGGCACAATCGATGAGCTGACCGCGGCCGGCGCCGACGCCGTCGTCGACCGCGCTGACCAACTGCCGTCCGCAGTTTCCACGGCCGCTGCGGTCGCCGCCAAACAGGCGGTGGCGCATGGGCGTCTATGACCTCACACGGAGCAGCACGCGCGGTCTGATTGCCGGATTGTGCCGTCCAACCGTCGAGGGGTTGGAAAACGTTCCCGCCGCAGGCCCGATTATTGTCGCACCGAACCATCTGTCATTTCTTGACAGCGTACTAGTGCAGGCCCTGATGCCGAGGCCGGTCGCCTTCTTCGCCAAGGCAGAGTATTTCACTGGAACCGGCGTCAAGGGCAGGTTGATGAGGTCCTTCTTCGAGGGCGTCGGTTCAATTCCCGTGGAGCGGGGCCAGCAGGCCGCCAGTGTCCAGGCGCTGAAAACGCTGCTCGGCTTGCTCGAGGAGGGAAGCGGGGTCGGAATCTACCCGGAGGGAACCCGTTCCAGGGACGGGGTCCTGTACCGCGGCCGCACCGGTGTGGGGTGGCTTGCGCTGACCACGGGAGCTCCGGTGATACCTGTAGGACTGATCGGAACGGAGAACCTTCAGCCGGCCGGACGAAACCGGGTAAGGCCACAGCACTTCACCATGAAAATCGGTACTCCGCTGACGTTCGCGAAAACCGGTCCCGACCATTCGCTGCCTGCGCGGCGGCAGGCAACCGACCACATCATGGATGCCATCGCAGAACTTTCCGGCCAGGAGCGTTCCAGCAGCTACAACCAGAGCAAGATCATCGAGTAGTCAGGGCCCACACACCCTGCGCGGATAGGATGGACGGGTGGCAAATCCAGCAACCTATCGGCCCAAGGCCGGTGAAATTCCTCAGGGCCCCGGCGTGTACAGGTTCCGGGACGAACACGGCCGGGTTGTCTACGTGGGCAAGGCGAAAAACCTCCGCTCACGTCTCAGCTCATATTTCGCCAGTCCACAGGGGTTGATGCCGCGAACCCGGGCAATGGTTCATACCGCGGCCGGTGTCGAGTGGACTGTGGTGGGCAGCGAGCTTGAGGCGCTCCAGCTGGAATACACCTGGATCAAGGAATTCAATCCGCGCTTCAACGTGATGTTCCGCGACGACAAGTCCTACCCCTATCTGGCCGTAACACTCGGCGAGAAGTTTCCCCGAGTGCAGGTCATGAGGGGGGACCGGAGGAAGGACACCCGGTATTTCGGTCCGTTTTATCCGGCGAAGGCCATCCGTGAAACCGTTGATACCCTGCTGAGGGTGTTCCCGGTGCGCACCTGCAGTAGCGGTGTCTTCAAGCGGGCTGAACGGTCGGGCCGCCCCTGCCTGCTCGGCTACATCGACAAATGCTCCGCACCGTGTGTGGGCCGCATCTCGCCCGAGGACCACCGGGCACTCGCAGGTGAGTTCTGCGACTTTATGTCCGGTCAGGCCGGCAGGTTCATCCGGCAGCTCGAGGAGCAGATGGCGGACGCCGTGGCGGAGCTCGACTATGAGTCGGCCGCCCGGACGCGCGACGATATTGCTGCGCTCAAGCGGGTCTTCGAGCGCAATACCGTAGTACTGAGCGAGGACACTGATGCGGACATCTTTGCCCTCGACGAGGACGAGCTGGAGGCCGCGGCCCAGGTATTCCACGTCCGCGGCGGCAGGATCCGCGGTCAGCGCGGTTGGGTGGTTGAGAAGGTCGAGGACATGAGCACCGCCGACCTCGTGGAACATCTCCTGCAGCAGGTTTATGGTGAAGGGAGCAGCAGCAACAACCGGATTCCCCGCGAGATCCTGGTTCCCACCCTGCCCAGCAATGATGAGCAGATGCGCCAGTGGCTGCGTGGTCTGCGCGGTGCGCGGGTGGACATCCGGGTACCTCAGCGCGGTGACAAGGCAACCCTGCTCGGTACCGTCCAGCACAATGCGGCGGATTCGCTGCGGCTGCATAAGAGCCGGCGGGCCGGCGACATCACCACCCGCTCCGCCGCGCTGCAGGAGCTCCAGGAGGCACTGGAGCTGCCTCTTCCGCTGATGCGGATAGAGTGCTACGACATCTCCCATGTGCAGGGCACCAACGTTGTGGCCTCGATGGTGGTGGTGGAGGATGGGCTGCCCCGCAAGGCCGACTACCGCAGGTTCTCCATCTCCGGCGAGGCTGCGCGCGATGACACGGCTTCGATGTATGACGTTATTTACCGCCGCTTCCGCAACTACTTGGCCGAGCGCGATCTCCCTGTTTCACGGCCTTCGGAGAACGCGGACGACGACGACGGCGGCGCGCCTGTCGCCGACACCACCACGCCCGCGGCGCGGCACAGGTTCGCGTACCCGCCCAACCTCGTGGTGGTCGACGGCGGCCAGCCGC
>NZ_KI914978.1:253788-262131 GCF_000520595.1 Arthrobacter sp. H5 | reverse complement strand
ACCTCGTGGTGGTCGACGGCGGCCAGCCGCAGGTGCAGGCGGCGGCCAGGGCGCTGACGGACCTGGGTATCGAGGACATTTTTGTGATCGGCCTCGCCAAGCGGCTTGAGGAAGTCTGGCTGCCGGACAGCGAGTTTCCCGTGATTCTTCCCCGCGCATCGCAGGGGCTCTTCCTGCTTCAGCGGATCCGCGACGAGGCGCACCGGTTCGCAATTGCCTATCACCGCCAAAAGCGCGGCAAGTCCATGACTGCTTCCGCACTGGATGGGGTGCCGGGTCTCGGACCGGCCAGGCGCCGGGCCCTGCTCAAGCACTTTGGATCCGTCAAGAAACTTCGCGCGGCGTCGTTGGAGGAACTTGCGCAGGTATCCGGCGTGGGCCCCTCACTGGCAGACAGTATCCGGCGGGAATTAGCCGGCGACACCGCACTGCGGCCGTCCGCCGATGCGCCGCTCACAGTGAACGCTGCGACCGGCGAAATCCTTGATTCTTAGCTAGGGTAGAGAGGGTGGTGCTGCGTGCAGATGCAGCGCCACCACTCACTGCACCGCCCACGCACTACGCCACCACCAACCGCCGGGATGGAACACAACACATGACTGAGGCTGACGCCCTGACGCCGGTTAAGCCGGCCGAATCCGAGCTGTTGGTTGTCACCGGCATGTCCGGAGCCGGTCGAAGTACTGCGGCGAACGCTCTTGAAGACCACGGCTGGTACGTGGTTGAAAACCTGCCCCCGCAAATGCTTGGCACCCTCACGGAGCTTGTCTCGCGCATGCCACAGTCCATTCCCAAGCTCGCCGTGGTCATAGACGTGCGCAGCAAGGAACTGTTCCGCGACATCCGTGGATCCCTCGAGGCCCTGCGTGCAGCTGGAATCAACTACCGGGTGCTGTTCCTGGACGCCGCTGATGACACGCTGGTCCGGCGGTTCGAGCAAGGCAGGAGGCCGCATCCATTGCAGGACGAGGGACGAATCCTTGACGGAATCGCTGCTGAGCGCGAAGTGCTGAAGGAACTCAAACACGCTTCCGACCTGGTTGTTGACACTTCGCAGCTGAACGTCCACGCCTTGGCGACCACCATCACGGAGCTGTTCTCCGAGTCAGGTCCCATTGTGCTGCGGCTGAACGTCATGAGCTTTGGGTTCAAGTACGGGCTTCCTGTCGACGCCAATTTTGTCGCGGACGTCCGTTTCATCCCCAATCCGCACTGGGTCCCGCTGCTCCGCCCACAAACAGGTCTGGATGGGCCGGTGCGAGACTATGTCCTTGATGCCCTTGGCGCAACAGAATTCATCGACAGGTTTGTCCACGCGCTTGAACCGGTGCTGGAGGGTTACCGGCGGGAGAACAAGCACTACGCGACCATCGCCGTCGGCTGTACGGGGGGCAAGCACCGGTCCGTGGCGGTCACCGAGGAGATCGCGCAGCGGCTCGCTCAGCTCCCACGTCTCCAAGTGAGTGCCCATCACCGCGACCTGGGACGCGAATAGTGGCCATTCTCACCGGTTCGCTGCCAATGATCCCCGCGACTGCCGGCAATCGGCGGGGTTCAGGCGCGCAGGAGAACGCTCCATCCGTCGTCGCATTGGGCGGCGGCCACGGACTGTCGGCCTCCCTGTCTGCCCTGCGGCTGCTGACCTCCGAGTTGACAGCGGTAGTCACGGTGGCGGACGACGGCGGTTCCTCCGGCACGCTGCGCCATGAGCTGGGGGTGCTTCCGCCGGGAGACCTCCGGATGGCATTGGCGGCGTTGTGTGACGATACCGACTGGGGGCGCACCTGGCGCGACGTCATGCAGCATCGGTTCACATCCCGCGAAGGCGTGCAGGGAAGCCTGGACAATCATGCATTGGGCAATCTGCTCATTGTCACCCTCTGGGAGCTGCTCGGTGACCCCGTCGCCGGACTGCAGTGGGCCGGCGCTCTGCTGGGCGCACGCGGGCGCGTACTACCGATGGCCAGCGTCCCGCTGACAATCGAGGGCGACGTGCTGACGGAGACCGGCGGCCAGCTGAAACTGCAC
The DNA here is from genome assembly GCF_000520595.1 of Arthrobacter sp. H5. Lineage (GTDB taxonomy): Bacteria > Actinomycetota > Actinomycetes > Actinomycetales > Micrococcaceae > Arthrobacter_D. The sequence continues at coordinate 260,103 of NZ_KI914978.1, read as the reverse complement.
ACGGTGTCGGGTCAGGCGAAGCTTGCCCTCGCGGGCAGCCTGGGCAACGTCAGCAATGTGCGGCTTCTACCGGAGGGTGCTCCGGCATGCGTCGATGCCCTCACCGCCATCGAGCTGGCCGACTGGGTGATCCTGGGGCCGGGATCCTGGTACACCTCTGTCCTGCCGCACCTGCTGCTGCCGGAGCTGCGCGACGCACTATGCAGCACCACCGCCAGGCGCTGCCTCACCATGAACCTCACCAACGAAACCAAGGAAACGCAGGGGATGACCGCCGTTGACCATCTGGCGGTGATCCGCAGGTATGCCCCTGACTTCCGTGTGGATGTAGTGCTTGCCGATCCCACGGTGGTAGGCGACCGCCGGGAGTTCGCAGCAGCGGTCGCGGAAATGGGCGGCCGCGCGGTTTTGGGTAAAGTAGGCTCTTCAACGGGCGGCCCTGTCCATGACGCGCTGCGCCTTGCGACGGCCTACCATGACATGTTTGGTGAAATCTAGGAGAGTGTTTGTGGCGCTGACCGCGGATGTCAAGGAGGAGCTTTCGCACCTCGAGGCAAAGAAGTCATCAGTCCGCAAGGCGGAGGTTTCCTCCCTCCTGCGGTTCGCCGGCGGCCTGCACATCATCTCCGGCAGGATTGTGATCGAGGCTGAGGTGGATCTCGCTTCGACGGCCCGCCGGCTGCGGGCTGCGATTGCCGAAGTTTACGGACACAACAGCGAAATCATTGTCGTTGCCGGCGGCGGTCTGCGACGGGGAAACCGTTATGTGGTGCGCGTGGTCCGCGACGGGGAGTCCCTGGCGAGACAGACGGGCCTGCTCGACAGCCGCGGCCGGCCAGTCCGTGGGTTGCCTTCCGCCGTCGTCAACGGGTCGGCGGCCGACGCCGAGGCTGTCTGGCGGGGTGCCTTCCTGGCACACGGTTCACTTACCGAACCAGGACGCTCCTCATCCCTTGAAGTAACCTGTCCGGGTCCTGAGTCCGCCCTCGCACTGGTCGGAGCCGCCCGGCGGCTCGGAATAGCAGCGAAGGCGAGGGAAGTTCGCGGCGTGGACCGCGTAGTGATCCGGGACGGTGATGCCATTGCCGCCCTGCTCACCCGCATGGGGGCGCACGATGCGCTCATGGTCTGGGAGGAGCGCCGTATGCGCAAGGAGGTGCGGGCCACTGCCAACCGCCTTGCTAACTTCGACGACGCCAACCTCAGGCGCTCGGCGCAGGCAGCGGTTGCGGCGGGCGCACGGGTTGAGCGCGCGTTGGAAATCCTCGGCGAAGATGTTCCCGACCACCTGAACTATGCGGGGGAGCTGCGGGTCAACCACAAGGAGGCCAGCCTTGACGAGCTGGGCCGCATCGCCGACCCGCCCATGACCAAGGACGCAATTGCCGGTCGCATCCGGAGGCTTCTGGCCATGGCGGACAAACGGGCCATCGACCTCGGAATTCCCGGAACTGAGGCGAATGTGACCGCCGACATGTTGGATGAGTGAATACCTGCATAGGATGGTTGAGCACGTCCAGTAACACCAAGACATGGAGGATTTCGTGAGCGAGTACGTACTGCCCGAACTGAACTACGATTACGCCGCCTTGGAGCCGCACATTTCCGCGCGGATCATGGAGCTTCATCACAGCAAGCACCACGCCGCTTACGTCAAGGGAGCCAATGACGCTCTGGCCCAGCTTGCGGAAGCCCGCGATAAGGAGGATTTCGCCAACATTCCCAAGCTGTCGAAGGATCTCGCGTTTCACACCGGCGGACACATCAACCACTCGGTTTTTTGGAACAACCTCTCCCCGGACGGGGGCGACAAGCCGGAGGGTGAGCTGGCCGCTGCACTCGACAATGCGTTTGGCTCATTTGATAAGTTCCGCGGCCAGTTCAGCGCGGCCGCACTGAGCCTTCAGGGGTCGGGCTGGGCCTTCCTGGCCTACGAACCCATTGGCGGCAACCTGGTCATCGAGCAGCTCTACGACCAGCAGGGAAACGTTGCCGTGGGCACCACGCCCCTGCTGATGCTCGATATGTGGGAGCATGCCTTCTACCTGGATTACGTCAATGTGAAGGCCGACTACGTCAAGGCCTTCTGGAACATTGTCAACTGGGTGGACGTTGCGCGCCGGTTTGAGGCAGCGCGCACCCACGCGTCAGGGCTCATCACCCTCGCTTAGCCAGCGCAACTCCGGCGTAACCTTCGAAACCCGATCGGGTTTCGAAGGGCCGGATTGCGTAGGATGTACTGGGGTTGGCGCCTCTCAACGTGGCTCCAACCCACACTTCGACATAAAACGTGCACAACGCGGTGCAAGCTATTTCAGTCGCCGACCGGATGCATGCCAGAGGGCAGCCCGCCGCCGGCAGCAACCCCTAGCAAGGAGATGGAAACCAGTGACTACCCGTGTAGGAATCAACGGATTTGGGCGTATTGGCCGCAATTACTTCCGCGCCGCCCTCGAACAGGGCGCAGATCTTGAAATTGTGGCGGTCAACGACCTCACCAGCCCCGAGGCCTTGGCGCACCTGCTGAAGTACGACTCCGTTGCTGGCCGGCTGGGCGTCAGCGTTGAGGCTACGGATGGGGCGTTGGTGGTCGATGGCAAGACCATCAAGGTACTGGCTGAGCGGGATCCCGCAAAGCTCCCCTGGGCGGAACTTGGCGTCGATATTGTGGTGGAATCCACGGGCTTCTTCACCAAGGCCTCCGATGCGCAGAAGCACCTTGATGCCGGAGCCAAAAAGGTGCTCATCTCCGCACCGGCGTCGGACGAGGACATCACCGTAGTCCTGGGCGTCAATGACAACCTTTATGACCCCGAGAACCACCACATCATTTCCAACGCTTCATGCACCACCAACTGCCTTGGTCCGCTGGCCAAGGTGCTCAACGACAGCTTCGGCATTGAGCGCGGACTGATGACCACCATCCACGCCTACACCGCGGATCAGAATCTGCAGGACGGGCCGCACAAGGACCTTCGCCGCGCCCGCGCTGCCGCCATCAACATGGTGCCCACCTCCACCGGTGCCGCAAAGGCAATCGGCCTCGTTCTGCCGGAATTGAAGGGCAAACTCGACGGCTACGCGATCCGCGTTCCCGTCCCTACCGGCTCAGCCACAGACCTCACCGTGACAGTGGGCCGTGAAGTCACGGCCGAGGAAGTCAATGCCGCGTACAAGGCAGCCGCTTCCGAGGGCGCGCTCAAGGGCTACCTGACCTACACGGAGGATCCGATCGTTTCCTCTGATATCGTGGCCGACCCGGCGTCCTCCATTTTTGACTCGGGCCTCACAAAGGTGATCGGCAACCAGGTCAAGGTTGTTGCCTGGTATGACAACGAGTGGGGCTACTCCAACCGGCTGGTTGACCTCACTGAAATCGTCGCCTCCAAGCTGTCCTAGGAATACCGCGTGAGCTATTCATCCTTGGATGACCTGTTGTCAGAGGGTGTCCGTGGGCGGCGTGTTCTGGTCCGCTCGGACCTGAACGTGCCGCTTGACGGCTCCGGACCCTCAGTCCGCGTCAGCGATGATGGCCGGGTGAAAGCCTCCCTGCCTGTGCTGCAGAAACTCAGTGAGGCGGGCGCGGCGGTCATTGTGATGGCACACCTGGGGCGCCCCAAGGGGACACCGGAGCCAAAGTATTCCCTCAGGCCGGCGGTGGACCGGCTGGCCGATCTGGCGCCGTTCAAGGTGATCCTGGCTGGTGATGTCACGGGCAGCAGTGCCTCGAAACTGGCCGACGGCCTCCAGGACGGCGACGTGCTGGTGCTTGAAAACGTGCGTTTCGATGCACGGGAAACAAGCAAGGACGACGCCGAACGTCAGGCATTCGCGCAGGAACTGGCTTCCCTCACGGGATCAGGTGGAGCCTACGTTGATGATGCCTTTGGCGCGGTTCACCGCAAGCACGCGAGTGTGTATGACATCGCGGAGAAACTTCCGGCCTATCAGGGCGACCTCGTCAAGGCGGAGGTCGAGGTGTTGCAGCGGCTGACCGGTGAGCCGGAGCGTCCCTTTGTTGTGGTGCTGGGAGGGTCCAAGGTTTCCGACAAGCTGGCCGTGATCGACAACCTGATTGGCAAAGCGGATCAGATCCTGGTGGGCGGCGGCATGGTCTTCACCTTCCTCGCCGCGCAGGGCCACAAAGTTGGCGGAAGCCTCCTCGAAGAAGACCAGCAAGAGGCGGTTCGTGGTTACCTAGCGCGGGCACAGGATGCTGGTACGGAGTTTGTTCTGCCGACGGACATTGTGGTGGCGGAGAAGTTCGCCGCTGATTCAGCGCACGCAACAACCGCCGCCGACGCCATGGAGGAGAGCGGTTTCGGCTCCGGAGGAATCGGCTTGGATATTGGGCCCGACTCTGGATCAGTCTTTGCTGAGTGCATCCGCCGTGCAAGGACTGTGTTCTGGAACGGGCCTATGGGCGTATTCGAGTTCGAAGCGTTTGCGGCCGGAACTCAAACAGTTGCCGCAGCTCTGGCTGAGGCAACATCCGCAGGTGCCCTGACCGTTGTGGGAGGCGGCGATTCTGCGGCAGCGGTGCGCAGCCTTGGCTTTACAGATGACAGGTTTGGGCACATATCCACTGGGGGCGGCGCAAGCCTCGAATATCTCGAAGGCAAGGAACTGCCTGGGCTGTCGGCACTTGATCGCTAGGCTCAGTGCCCCGGACCACAAAAGACTCATGGGAGAAGACATGACTTCATCGACAAACGGCAATTTCGACCGGCGCCCGTTGATCGCTGGCAACTGGAAAATGAATCTCGACCACGTTCAGGGAATTACGCTGCTGCAGAAATTGGCGTGGACACTGGATGACGCAAAGCATGACTATCAGCGGGTGGAAGTGGCAGTGTTCCCTCCGTTTACTGACCTGCGCGGCATTCATACCCTGGTCAAGGGGGACGACCTGGAGACCGTTTATGGCGGCCAAGACCTCTCGCCGGCTGACGCGGGTGCCTACACCGGTGACATTTCAGGACAGTTTCTGGAGAAGCTGGGCTGCACCTACGTACTAGTAGGGCACTCTGAACGGCGAACCATTCACCAGGAGTCGGATGAACTGCTGAACCGGAAGGTGCAGGCGGCTTTCCGTCACAACCTGGTGCCGATTCTGTGCGTCGGCGAGGGGCTCGAGGTCCGTCAGGCGGGAACCCACGTGAACCACACGTTGGACCAGCTCCGCGAGGACGTTGTCGGTTTGGATCCGGAGAAGGCGGCGGAACTTGTGGTGGCCTATGAGCCTGTGTGGGCCATCGGCACCGGCGAGGTTGCCGGCCCGGAGGATGCACAGGAGATGTGTGCGGCTATCCGCGTCGAGCTGGCCACTTTGTTCGGGGATACCGTGGCCGCGCGGATACGCCTGCTCTACGGTGGGTCGGTGAAAGCCGCTAATGCAGGGTCAATCCTGAAGCAGCGTGACGTTGATGGGGTGCTAGTAGGAGGAGCGAGCCTCGACGCCGCCGAGTTTGCTAGTATTGTCAGGTTCGAACACCATCTGGTGACTGATTAGGTCACACTGAAAGGCCACTGTGGATATCCTCCGAATCATCCTGCTGGTATTGCTTGGAATCACAAGCCTGCTGCTCACGCTCCTCATCCTTCTGCATAAAGGAAGGGGCGGCGGTATGTCCGACATGTTCGGCGGCGGCATGACCACCAGCATGGGTTCCTCCGGCGTCGCTGAGAGAAACCTCAACCGATTTACCGTGGCCCTTGGTCTTGCCTGGGGAGTGGTCATCGTAGCTCTCGGCCTCATCCAGCGGTTCGCCGGCGACTCCTAGGCAGAGACCGCTGCACAAAACCATCCCGCGTCAACACGTCAAGGCGTAAACTGATCTGAGTTGTCAGGCAGAACGGCCACCGGCGGGAGAAATCCATGGTTGACGCGGGAAATGCATTTAAGGGCACTCGGATCGGGACCGATTCGAACGGCGGAATGTCTGGGTGGCAGGCCGAATCCGGGCGAAGTCCGACGGCCGTCGCGCGAACCATCGTCAGCTACTGGTGCGTCGATGGCCACGAAACCCGCCCCACGTTCGCGAAGCTGAACGACGAGGAGATCCCCGAGATCTGGGAATGTGGACGTTGCGGCCGCCCGGCAGGCCGTTCACCAGGGGTGGACCTGAACGTGGACGGTGATGAACCGTTCAAAAGCCACCTGCAGTACGCCAAGGAGCGCCGGTCCGAGGAAGAGGCCATGAAGGTGCTGGACGATGCGCTGAGGCAACTGCGCCGCAGGCATACGCCCTAACGCTGAACATGCCCGGTGCGGAGCTGATCCGCCAGTCGCTTGGATCGGCTAGCCATCCTCTG
>NZ_KI914978.1:252778-253688 GCF_000520595.1 Arthrobacter sp. H5 | reverse complement strand
TGCTTCGCCATTGCCGATCAACCGGTGCGGCAGTTGCGCCGCGGCATCCTGATCGATCAGCCACAGGGTCTTCTTGTGCCCCCGGGCTCCTGCCGCCGGGACCTGAACCGGACCAGCTCCGGCCAGGGCCAGCCCCACTGCGCCGGCCTTGTCCTGGCCACCCACCGCCAACCAGATTTCTTCAGCAGAGTTGATTGCTTCGAGCGTGAGGCTGATGCGGAGTGGGGGTGGCTTGGGGGCGTCAGCAATGCCCACCACCGTGACATCAGTTGTTCTGACGCCTGCCATTTCGGGGAACAGCGACGCAATATGTGCATCCGGTCCCACACCGAGCAGCAGGATGTCGAAACGGGGCAGGCGGGAATCCCTGAGTTCAATGGTTTCGGAATCCGCTGCGGCCTGCAGGCGGGAAGCGTAGTCCGCGGCAGCTTCGTCCTGCGAACCGAAATCATCACTGGACCCGAACTCGTGGATGCGGTCCTGCGGAACATTGAGGTCGTTCAGCAGGGCTTCCTGCGCCTGCACGGCATTACGGTCTGTGTCTGTCTCGGGGAGAAACCGCTCATCCCCCCACCAGAAGTCAACCTTGGTCCAGTCGACGGCGGAGCGCGCCGGCGACTGGGCAACCGCACGCAATGCCGCAGTGCCCAATGAACCGCCGGTCAGGACCACCGTCGCCGTGCCGCGTTCATTCTGGATGTCGACCAGTCGCGTGACCAGTCGCGCCGCGACAGATGCGGCCAGCAGGGTTGCGTCGGGATGGATGCTAACCTTCGGTTCAGCGTTCACTGGTTCGTACGCTCCTTAGATTTGTGCGGGCGAGCCCGTCGGTGATGACCTCGCCGAATACCTCATCCGGGTCAAGTCGGCGAAGTTCCTCCGCCAGACAGTCTTGCAGGCTGCGTCGGGG
>NZ_KI914978.1:232058-252678 GCF_000520595.1 Arthrobacter sp. H5 | reverse complement strand
GGCTGCGTCGGGGCAGGGAAATCCGCTGAACCGGTTGATCGGGCTGATATAGCTCTGCAACAGACCGGTGCGGGCGGTTGAGCTCAATGTCGCCGGACTTGCGTGCGAGGCGTACCCGGCGCAGCCCGGTCCCCGCGGGACCCGCGGCAATGGTCACCGGAGCATCCAATGCCAATGTCAGCCATGCCGCCAGCAACACGGTGCTGGGCGAGTCCACGGCTCCTTCCACTGTCACTGCGGTGATGGGGGAGGAGTCGATCTGGTCCACGACGGCGGCCAGCTGAATCCGCCAATTAGTCAGCCTGGTCCAGGCGAGGTCGGTGTCCCCTGCAACGTACGTACGGCGGATATTGAATAAGGCCGCGGTGGGGTCGGACTCATTGGCGGAGTCGGTGATCCGACGGTGTGCGATACTGCCGATCGAGGTCCTGGCCGCAGCCTCGGGAACTCCATGGGGCCACCAGGCCACAATCGGAGCATCCGGAAGCAGCAACGCAGAGACAAGGGATTCACTTTCCCCGGCAAGCTGACCGTACCCCTTGAGGACGATTACCTCGGAAGCGCCGGCGTCGCCGCCAACCCGGATCTGCGCGTCGAGACGTGTGTCATCTTCTTCCGAGCCCTCGGCAAGCACAATAATCCGGCACGGATGCTCCCTGCTCGCTTCATTCGCCGCGAGAATCGCCTCCTCCTCGTAACCCGACCGTGTGATGACCACCAGGGTCAGGACCCGGCTGAGGGCCACCACTCCGCCCTTGTCACGCAGGGTCATGATTTCCTTGGAAACCTTGGACGTGATGGTGTTAGGAAGATCTACGATCATGGCCGCCTCCAGGTTCTTCCATCGCGTTCAAGAAGTTCGTCCGCCGAAGAGGGCCCCCAACTGCCGGGAGTGTACTTCTCGGGTGTGGCATCCAGGCCAGCCCAGTACTCCTCGAAAGGATCCAGGATCTTCCAGGACAGCTCAACTTCCTGATGGCGTGGGAACAGCGGAGGTTCGCCCAGAAGAACGTCGAGAATCAGCCGCTCGTAGGCTTCCGGGCTGGACTCCGTGAAGGAGTGGCCGTACCCAAAGTCCATGGTGACGTCGCGGACCTCCATCTGGGTCCCGGGCACCTTGGAACCAAACCGGATAGTCGCACCCTCATCCGGCTGAACCCGGATGACGACGGCGTTCTGCCCGAAATCATCTTCGCCATGGTCCCGGAAGAGGAGGTTGGGCGCCCGCTTGAACACCACCGCGATTTCCGTCACCCTGCGGCCAAGACGTTTGCCCGCACGCAGGTAGAACGGTACGCCGCTCCAGCGGCGGGTATTGATATCCAGACGCACGGCAGCGTAGGTTTCGGTGGTGGAATTCTGCGGGATGCCCTCTTCATCCAGGAAACCATTGACCAATTCGCCGCCCTGCCACCCGCCGTCGTACTGGCCCCGCGCCGAATGGGTGGAGAGATCGTCCGGGAGCTTGACAGCCGCAAGGACCTTCTCCTTTTCGGCGCGCAGATCCTCCGCATTGAAGGAAATGGGTTCCTCCATGGCTGTGAGTGCCAAGAGCTGCAGCAGATGGTTCTGGATCACGTCACGGGCAGCGCCCACGCCATCGTAATATCCCGCGCGTCCGCCGATTCCAATGTCCTCAGCCATGGTGATTTGGACGTGGTCTACATAGTTGGCGTTCCACAGCGGCTCAAAGAGCTGGTTTGCAAACCGCAGGGCAAGGATGTTCTGCACGGTTTCCTTGCCCAGGTAATGGTCAATCCGAAACACTGCATCGGCGGGGAAAACCTGCTCGACAATATTGTTGAGCTCCCGGGCGGACTGCAGGTTGTGACCGAAGGGCTTCTCTATCACTACGCGGCGCCATTCACCGTTCTCCGGCTGGGCAAGGCCATGCTCGGAAAGTTTCTGGCAGACAAGTTCGAACGCCTTCGGCGGAATCGAAAGGTAGAACGCGTGGTTTCCCCTGGTGCCGCGGTTGTTGTCCAGCTCCTTGATGGTTTCCTGCAGGCTTTCGAATGCCTCATCCTCATCGAAGTTGCCCTGCACAAACCGGATTCCCGCTGACAGCTGCTCCCAGACAGTGTCATCGAAAGGCGTCCGTGCATATTCCCTAACGGAGGACTTGACCTCTTCCGCGAACTGTTCGTTAGTCCAGTCTCGGCGGCCGAACCCAACCAGGGCAAAGCTTGGCGGCAGCAGCCCCCGGTTCGCGAGATCGTAAACGGCAGGCATCAGTTTCTTGCGGGCCAGGTCACCCGTGACACCGAACAGAATCAACGATGACGGCCCGGCGATCCGGTTGAGCCGGCGGTCGCGCGGGTCGCGTAGCGGGTTGGATTTCCTGGCGTGCTTATCCGGCATTACCCGTTTCCGTCTTCAGCGGCCGGGACCAGGTGGTCGATAACTGCCCGCAGTTGCGCGAGCCCCGCGGACCGGTCGGTCAGGTGCAGCCTCAGGACGGGCCTGCCATGGCTTTCCAGCACCTGGGCGTCGCCGGCTGCCTGAGCGGTGATAAGTTCCCCAAAAGTGAACGGCCGGTCCGGGATGGCCAGATCCTCGGCAGGCGTGCCTGTGATCTGCAGATAGACACCCACCGCGGGGCCGCCCTTGTGGAACTGTCCGGTCGAGTGGAGGAACCTTGGCCCCCAGCCGAAGGTGACCGGCCGGCCGGTAATACCGGCAAGTGACGGACGGACATCCGCCAGGGGGGATTGCGCAATCCGGTCAAGGTAGGCGTGAACCGAAAGGTATCCGACGGAGCCCAACGAACCGAACAGATTCTCCATCGCGTCACCCACAGTGGAGGCGGTTCCGAGCAGCGCAGCCGAACCGCGCACCTCTATGGCGCCGTCCACAAACGCAGCGGGTTCTCTTTCCGGCTGAGCGTCAAGAAGACCGCGTGCGGCATTCTTTGCCGCTTCAACGTCCGGCTGGTCAAAGGGGTTGATGCCCAGCAGACGGCCCGCAACGGCGGTGGCGAACTCCCACACGAGCAACTGGCTGCCCAGGCTCCCGCTGACAGATACTGCGGCATCGTCCTGCGCTGCTTCGGCATCCGCCGACACCAGCTTTACCACGAGGACATCTGCCGCACCGGAGGTCAGCTCGGGCGCGCCCTGCTCGGCGACGACGGGCAGGACGCCGGTGTTCTGCTTGCCGGTGGACTCGGCGATCAGTTGCTCTGCCCAGTCCGCAAGTCCCAGAATGCCTGAACCTGCATCCACGAAGACAATCTTGTCCCGCAACGGATCGGTTCCGCCCAGCACTGCACCGAGCCGAAGCCCCACGTTGGCAGGGTCGTCGTCGGAAAGGAACTCGGCAATCTCCTCGGCATCATTCAGGAGGGCCTCGATATCGGCACCGGCCAGCCCAGAAGGCACAAGACCAAAAGCGGTCAGTGCGGAATACCTGCCACCCACCGTTGGATCAGCGTTGAAGACGGCACGGTAGCCCGAAGCACGGGCCGATTCATCGAGTGGCGAATCCGGGTCGGTGACAATGATGATCCTGCTGCGTGCGTCCAGTCCGGCGTCGGTAAAAGCCTGCTCAAAGACGCGGCGCTGTGAGTCGGTTTCAACAGTGGACCCGGACTTGGAGGACACCACGACGGCGGTTGCCTCAATCCGGTCCGCCATTGCTGCCCGCACCTGGTCCGGGTCGGTGGAGTCGAGTACTGTCAGCTCCACGCCGGCCGTTCGGGTGATGACCTCGGGCGCCAGTGAGGACCCTCCCATGCCGCACAGGACGATCCGGCTGACGCCTTCCGCCTCAAGCTCGGCACGCAGGTGCAGAATCCGGGGTATGAGTGCGCGGGATGCATCGAACAAATCCACCCAGCCCAGCCGGACTGCAGCCTCTTCCTCCGCACCGGTGCCCCACAGCGTGTGGTCCTTGGCCATCAACCGGGAGGCGGTCTTGTCCGCCACCAGTTGCCCGGTAAGCCGGTCAATAGCCGCCAGGGCGGGGCCGGATGCTTCGATTGTCATGGAACCCATAGCCGGCCTAGCCTTTCGCGGAGTCGAGAGCCGTGCGGACTGTGTCCAGAAGCTCATTCCAGCTGACCACGAACTTGTCCAGCCCCTCTTCCTCAAGCTGGTCGACAACCTCCTTGTAGGAGATGCCGATGGCTTCCAGGTTGTTCAGGAGCTGGTTTGACTCTTCGTAGCTGCTGGTGACCGTGTCACCGGTGATCTCGCCGTGGTCGGCGGTTGCTTCGAGTGTCTTTTCCGGCATCGTGTTCACCACGCCATCAGCCACCAGGCCGGTCACGTACATCGTGTCGGAGTAGGCGGGATCCTTGACACCTGTGGAGGCCCAGAGAGGACGCTGGGGGCGCGCTCCGGCACCGGCGAGGACCTGCCAGCGCTCGGAGCTGAAAGTCTCCTCGTAGACCTGGTAGGCAAGCCGCGCATTGGCCAGGCCGGCTTTGCCTTTCAGAGCTGTCGCCTCGTCGGTCCCGATGGCGTCGAGCCGCTTGTCGACTTCGGCGTCCACCCTTGAAACGAAGAAGGACGCCACGGAATGGATGGTGGCCAGGTCATGACCGTTTTCCTTGGCCCGTTCGATGCCCAACATGAACGCGTTGATGACCGCCCGGTAGCGTTCCAGCGAGAAGATCAGAGTGACATTTACGCTGATGCCTTCTGCGAGGGTGGCGGCGATCGCTTCCAGTCCTTCGACAGTTGCCGGGATCTTGATGTGCACGTTGCTGCGCTGCACCTTGCCGGAGAGCTTGATGGCCTCGGCGATGGTGCCCTCGGTGTCGCGGGCCAGACGGGGGTCAACTTCAATGGACACCCGCCCGTCGACGCCGCCGGTCTCCTCCGCGATAGGTGCAAAGACATCACAGGCCTGCGCAACGTCATCCGTGGTGATCTCAAATACAGCTGTGTCGATGTCCACGCCGGATCCGGCAAGCTGGTTGACCTGTGCAGAGTATGATTCACCGTTTTTGAGCGCTGCCGCGAAAATGCTGGGGTTGGTGGTGACGCCAACCACATTGCGGTCGCTGATCAGAGCCTTCAGCGTTCCGGTGGTGATTCTTTCGCGGGAAAGGTCGTCGAGCCAGATGGATACGCCGGCGCCGGACAGGGCGGCTGTTGGGGTGGGAGTCATAATGGTTCTCCTTGGAGCCGATTGGATGCTGATGGGATGGAAGGGATCTGGTTGTTCTCTACGAGGTGCTTACTGCTGGTCGCCGGTGGACGACGACGACACGCCGGCGGCAGCCGGAGTTCCATCCGGTGCGGCCTGGGTACGTGCAGCGGCCAGCGAATCGCGGGCAGCCTGCACCACGGCCTCTGTGGTGATTCCAAACTTCTTGAACAGGGTTTTGTAGTCGGCCGATGCACCGAAGTGTTCCAGGGAGACGGAGCGCCCGGCGTCGCCCACCAGTTCCCGCCAGCCCTGCGCGATGCCGGCTTCGACGGAGACGCGTGCGCGGATAGACGACGGGAGCACTGATTCGCGGTAGGCCTCGTCCTGGTTGTTGAACCATTCGAGGCAGGGGAGGGAGACGACGCGGGCCGCGATGCCTTCCTGCTTGAGCGATGCACGCGCTTCCACGGCCAACTGCACCTCAGAGCCGGTGGCGATCAGGATGACGTCAGGTGAACCGCCGGCGGCTTCAGCCAGCACGTACGCGCCCCTGGCCACTCCCTCTGCCGATCCAAACTCGTCATCGGATGCCGCACCCGGCCCACGCTCGTAGGTGGGGATGTTCTGGCGGGTCAGCACAATACCGGCCGGGTTGGAGGTGTTCTCCAGGATGGTCCGCCATGCAACGGCGACTTCATTGGCATCGCCGGGACGGACCACGTCGAGACCGGGGATGGCCCGAAGCGAAGCGAGTTGCTCGACCGGCTGATGGGTGGGGCCGTCTTCGCCGAGCCCGATCGAGTCATGGGTCCACACGTAGATCGCCGGAACGCCCATGAGCGCGCCAAGCCGGATGGCGGGCCGCTGGTAGTCGCTGAAGATCAGGAAGGTTCCCGAAAAAGCACGGGTGCTGCTGTGCATGACAATGCCGTTGACGATTGCGGCTGCGGCGTGTTCGCGGATGCCGAAGTGAAGAACGCGTCCATAGGGATTGCCGGACCAGGCATCGGTCTGCTTGCTCTCCGGCACAAACGAGGGGGAGCCTTCGATCGTGGTGTTGTTGGATTCCGCAAGATCCGCCGAGCCACCCCACAGTTCGGGAAGCACGGGGCCGATCGCACCGAGTACTTTGCCGGATGCCGCACGGGTTGACACGTCCTTCCCTGCTTCGAAGGCGGGAAGGCTTGCCTCCCAGCCGTCCGGCAGTTCCCTCGACGCAATGCGCTCAAGCAGGGCGGCGCCGTCGGGGTTCGCGCTCTCCCACGAACTGAACGATTCCTCCCAGTCGCGACGGAGCTCACGACCGCGGTCGCCTACCTTGCGGGCGTGGGCAAGAACCTCCGGATCAAGGTCGAAGCTCTTGTCCGGATCAAATCCGAGGACGGATTTGAGGGCAGCAACCTCATCCTTGCCCAGTGCCGATCCGTGGATTTTGCCGGTGTTCTGCTTGGTGGGTGCGGGCCATCCGATGATGGTCCGCAGGGAGACGATCGATGGCTTGGAGGTTTCCGCCTTGGCAGCGCTCAGGGCACGGTGGAGCTCTTCCACGTCTTCAACGTATTCCCCGGTCTTGGTCCAGTCGACACGCTGAACGTGCCAGCCGTAGGCCTCATAGCGGCCGAGCACGTTTTCCGTAAACGCAATGTCCGTGTCGTCCTCGATGGAAATATGGTTCTCGTCATAGAGCACCACCAGATTTCCCAGCTCCTGGTGGCCGGCAAGCGAGGACGCCTCGGAGCTGACGCCTTCCTGAAGATCTCCGTCGGAGGCAATGACCCAGATGGTGTGGTCGAACGGGCTCTCGCCCTGTGCCGCTCCCGCGTCCAGCATTCCGCGCATGCGGCGCTGTGCGTACGCGAATCCCACCGAGGATGCCAGTCCCTGCCCCAGGGGACCGGTGGTGATTTCGACGCCGGCAGTGTGGCGGTACTCCGGGTGGCCGGGTGTCTGCGAACCCCAGGTACGCAGCGCCTGCAGGTCTTCCAACTGGAGGCCGTAACCCGAAAGGAACAGTTGGATATACAGAGTCAGCGATGTGTGCCCGGGCGAGAGGACAAAACGGTCCCGGCCGGTCCACTGAGGATCTGACGGGTCGTGGCGGATCATCTTCTGGAAGAGCAAATAGGCGGCCGGCGCAAGACTCATCGCCGTCCCCGGGTGCCCGTTGCCCACCTTCTCCACTGCGTCCGCTGCGAGAACGCGGATCGCGTCCACCGCCCGGTTATCCAGTTCTGTCCAGTCCAGTTCCTGCTTTTCCAGCTGTGGCACGTTTCCGGGCCCCTCTCTGTACGTCACGGCCAGCGCCGCGGCGCCGAGTGGGGCTGCGCAGCGGGCGGCAATGCGCCCTGAGGCCAGCCGGCCGTTCACCGTTGAAATTCTGCATACTGCGAATATGTGCACCCAGAGGAGGCCAAGTCCCATGGACTTAACCCGTTTGTGATCCAGGCGATACTTCCAACCTTAGCGCTATGGGTCCCTGTTCGTGGGTGCCCGCACCTTTGTGACTGGTCACATTAAGCAATGATGCCGCGCCGCTCGTATGCGGCATTGATTCAGAGCCGATACTTCTACACGCTGTAAAAACGTCAGGCGGGGCGGGTATGATGGTGATGGACTTTGACCCCACCCAGAAGCGGAAGTGCCACCCAAGTGAGAATCGAGCAGGCCATGGCCGTGCCCGGCGTACAACCGGTCAAGAGCGGCGCCGGACGTAAACTCAGGGCGTACGTGGCGTTGACTAAACCCCGCGTCATCGAGCTCCTGCTGGTCACAACCCTGCCTACCATGATTTTTGCCCAGGGCGGCTTTCCGCCCATCGGCCTGGTACTGGCCACCCTCGTTGGCGGGGCGTTTGCCGCAGGCAGCGCTGGCGCCTTCAACTGTTACATCGACCGTGACATCGACAAGGTCATGCACCGAACGGAAAACCGTCCGTTGGTAACCGGCGAGGTTTCACCGAGGGAGGCTCTCGTTTTCTCCTGGCTGCTGGGAGTCGCGGCCATCGCCATTCTCTGGTTCGGAGCAAATCCCCTCGCCGCTGCGTTGGGTGCGGCGGCCATCTTCCTGTATGTGGTGGTGTACACCCTCATCCTGAAGCGCCGCACGGCGCAGAATATAGTCTGGGGCGGAGCGGCGGGATGCATGCCCGTGCTGATCGCGTGGGCCGCAGTGACCAACACCATTGAATGGCCCGCCGTGGTGCTGTTTCTGGTGATCTTCCTCTGGACCCCACCGCATTACTGGCCGTTGTCCATGAAGTACAGCGATGACTACAACGCAGCCAAGGTGCCGATGCTCGGTGCCGTTCAGGGCGCTAACGTGGTTTCTGTGCAGGTGGTTCTCTATGCATGGGCCACAGTGATCTGCTCACTGCTCCTCGTGCCGGTCGGTGGTGCGGGGTGGCTCTACGCCATTGCCGGCGCAGTGAGCGGGGCGTGGTTCATCGCCGAGGCGCACAAACTGCACTCGAGCGCCCGCCGGGGAACTGTTACCGGCAAGGGAGCCATGAAGGTCTTCCACGGTTCCATCAGTTATCTCACGGTACTGTTCATTGCGCTGGCTATCGATCCGTTTGTGGGCGGCACGCTTTTTTAACGCGGGCTACCCGGGTTCGGCGACTGGCGCCGGCCACCTGGAGCTAGCATGGACCCATGGTGTTCAACGGTCTTATCGCATATCCGGTCACGCCCTTCCTCGAGAGTGGTGATATCAACTTTCCCGAACTCGGCGCCCTCATCTCGGGACTTGCGCGATCGGGTGTGGATGCGATCACTGTGCTTGGATCCTCGGGCAGTTTCGCCTACCTCAGTCCTCAAGAACGATCCAGCGTGGTCAGCACTGCTGTTGAATCGGCCGCCGGGACCGGCACTCCTGTGATCGTGGGCATCAGCTCGGTGGGGACTCGTGAAGTGCTGACAGCCGCGCGGGGCGCGGAGGACGCCGGCGCGGACGGCGTGGTCCTCTCTCCGGTTTCCTATGTGCCGCTGAACGATGATGAAGTTGCGGCCCAGACCGCCGCAGTGTGTGACGTCACTTCACTTCCAATCTGCCTCTACAACAATCCGGGGACCACCCAGTTTTCCTACGGCCTCGAGTTGGTTGCCGAGCTGCTTGAGCTCTCGAATGTGCAGGCCTTCAAGGACACCGCGGAGGATGTGGAGTCCTTCAACGCCCGCTTCAACAGGCTGCAGGATTTGACCAGTCAGCCGTTCAGCCACGGTCTGAGCGGCGACCTGTTGATTGCAACGGGAGAGATCTCCGCCGACGCCTGGCACACAGGGGCCGCGGCATTGCTTCCGTCGGCCTATGTGGCGTACCGCGGTGCAGTGGTTTCCGGAGATTCGGTCCGTGTCGATGAGGCCCGCAGGCGGCTCCTTCCCGTGGTGCAGGCAGTGATGCGGCTCCGGAAATTGAGTGGGCTGCACTCCCTGGCGAAGGCCTGTGGGATAGATGCCGGAGACCCGCGGCGTCCTGTGCTTCCCGTACCCGGGAGTGAGCAGCGCGAACTGGCGCGGTTGGTTGATGTGCTTGAGGAGCTGGAGCAGGCTGCGCGGTAGGTGGTGGGCGCAGGCCCGGGTCAACGGGACGCGACCACGCTTTCCACAAAGCTCACCTTTGCGGCTGTATATTCGCCGATGTTTAAGCCCTGTGCCTCAAGGGTCTTTTTCAGTTCGAGGTACTTACTGGTCACTTCCGGCCGTGAGCGGAGCACATCCCGGAACGCAACGCGTTTCCGCCATTCTTCGCCACCCGCAACAACCAAATGTAGGATCAATCGGCGGTTCGACACGGATGGGGCGCAGAGCCAGGCATGGTGGGCGCGGCTACCCTCCAAGACGTAGCTTTGGGCCAGAGTTCGCAGCGCCGTGTCAAAGTCTCCGACCGCTACGCCTATCAGCACGTCCACGATATTCTTCGACGGCAGGCCGGGAACTGAAGTGCTGCCGATATGCTCGATAACAGCGGCAGGAAGACAATGCTTCAGGTCAGTTTTGGCAGCCGCAAACCTCCGAGGCCATTCTTCCCGTGGAAGGCACAGCTGTACGCAGTCGGGCCCATTCATTCCGCGGTGGACACAGGCTGCCTTGTGCGCCCCACGTAGACGGCGTGCGCCGTTGCTGCGGTGAGCAGTGACGCCCCCAGCATGTGGAGCGCCACGAGAGCGATGGGCAGGTGGAGGAAGTGCTGCAGGTAGCCCACGGCTCCCTGCGCCAGCACGACGGCGGCAAGCAACACGAGCGCCCGGCGCACCCGCGGTGCCACGCCGGAGCGGTAGGCCACGAAGAGAGCCACCGCAAGGGTGATGACCAGCAGGTATACCGGCGCAGCGTGGATACGGGTCATGAGGTCCGGGTCGAGGTTGTTCCGGGATGCTCCGGCATCACCTGCGTGTGGACCGGAGCCGGTGACGATGACACCAAGGAACACTGTCACGGTGACCAGCACTGCCGTCACGGAGAGGAGTTGTCGGAGCAGCCGGGGCGCCGCCGGTGGCTGGCGGACCGAAGCTTGTTCCGAGGAGAGCCACGCGCGGTTGACGAGAATCGTTGCGAGGACCACCAGCACCATAGACACGATGAAGTGCCCTCCCACAACCCAGGGGTTGAGATTGCTCAGGACTGTGATCCCGCCCCAGACTGCCTGGGTGGGGATTCCCGCGAGCAGCGCGACGGCCAGCCGAAAGAGGTCCCGGCGCTCCCTGCGGAGGTTCCACAGGGACACGAGCATCGCCACGGCAATGGCCGTCAGCACAAAGGTCAGCAGGCGGTTGCCGAACTCGATGACCCCATGGATTCCCATCTCAGGGGTGTTGATGATCGAACCCGCGGTGCAGTTGGGCCATTCCGGGCAGCCCAATCCCGATGCCGTCAGCCGGACCGCACCACCGGTGACCACGATCAGGATCTGCGAGGCCAGTGACGCAACCGCAAGCCTCCGCACAACGGGTGTGGTGCTGCGCGGAAGCCTGTCGACGAGTTGTGCGGGGCCGGATTGTGTCATGTGCTTCAGCTCCATTTGAACCAGCGGATGGCGGCAAGACTGGCAACCGCCGCCCACGCCGTGAGAAGTAGGAGGGCGGGTAGATTGATTGATCCCTGAACCAGGGCGTCCCGGAGTCCTTCCCCCAGGGCGGCCGAGGGGAGAACTTTGATAAACGGCTGAACTGCGGCTGGCAGGATGTCCGCGGGCAGGACAACGCCCCCACCCACCGCCAGGAGAATCCATAGGAGGTTGGTGACGGCAAGCGTGGCTTCCGGCCGCAGGGTGCCGGCCACGAGCAGTCCCAGCGCGGTAAACGCTGCCGCACCAGGTATCAGCAACACCAGTGCCGGCAGTAGTCCGCTCGGGTCGGGGCGCCAACCCAGCACCAAAGCAGCGGTCCCGATAACGGCCAACTGCACAGCCAGCACGAGTCCAACTCCAAGGACTTTGCCGAAGATCAGCCCCGCCCGGCCAAGCGGTGTTGTGGATAGAAAACGGAGTACGCCGTACCGGCGGTCGAAGCCGGTGGAGATGCCCTGGCCGGTAAACGCCGTGGACATCGCGCACAGTGCCACGACGCCGGGCACGGCTACGTCGATGCGGCTGCCGCCGAACCCGTCAAGGACTGGCGTAACAACGAGTCCAAAGAGAACCAAGAGAGGCAAGGCGATGGCAAGCACCAGCTGCTCGCCATTACGAAGCATGGTGGCGGCCTCGTACCCACCCTGTCGAAGAACCCGGGTTCCGAGCGATGCTGCACTCACCGTGCATTCCTTCCCGAAATATCAAGGAAGACATCTTCCAGGGACCGCGATGTCATGGTGATCGAGGTCGGAAGGATTTCGCAGTCAGCCCACCACCGCGCCAGCACCGCCAGATCGTTCGGCGTGAGGTTTCCGGAGATGGAATACCTGCCCGGCTTCAGTTCGACGGCGAGGAGGTGCCCAAAAAGTGTTTCGGGCAGCACCAGCTGCTGTGGTGCCTCGAAGCGGATCTCGCGGAATCCGCCGTCGTCGTGCGCGGTTAATTCAGCAACCGTCCCCTGGGCGACCGTGTGCCCGGCTTCCATGATGTAGACGTAATCGGCCAGCTTCTGGGCGTCATCGAGGAGGTGGGTGGTCAGGATAATGGCCAGCCCTTCCTCCCGTAGTTCGCCGATCAGGTCGAAGACAATGGATCGTGACTGCGGGTCCAGCCCTGCGCTTGGTTCGTCGAGGAACACCACCTCGGGATTGCCTACGAGGGCGCAGGCAAGCGCGAGTCTCTGCTTCTGGCCTCCGGATAACCGTCGTATACCGGTCGATGCGAACGCGTCGATACCCAGCCGTGTGACCAAACCGTCCAGATCGCGCGGATTGCCGTACATGCCCGCTACATGCCGCAGGAGCGGAAGGGGGCGGGACGACGGCGGCAGCCCGCCTTCCTGGAGCATGACACCCACGCGGCTGCGCAGGTGGGCACCCGCGTGCCAGGGATCTTCACCGAGGAGGCGGATGACCCCGCCGTCGGGTCGCTGCAGACCCTGCGCGCACTCCAACGTGGTGGTTTTCCCTGCTCCGTTAGCGCCCAGCAGTGCCGTAACGGATCCTTTCCGGGCAGAAATATCCACCCCGTTCAGCACGCGGATTTTCCTCCCGTCGAGTGACGAGACCGGACCGAAGTCCTTAACGAGCCCGCTGATTTCGAGCGCGGCAGAGGAAGATGACACCGCATTATTCTACGACATGTAGTAGCTGGGCTACCGCGGGCGTGGGAAGCCTCGCCTTACTGGAAGCGCCGCCGCAAATGGAATAGATTAGGACATGCTTCTGTTGTGTATTAGCAGTTCACCGAAAGCCTGATGCCGCATTCTGAAGGAGGGCCCGCGATGTCAAACCCCGCCGTGCCCCGGGCAGAAAAATCAATGTCAGCCACCGAAATTCCCGTCGCTGACATTCACAGTGACACCGAGGAACGCACCAAGGACAAGGTCCTGGCGGCCGTTCTGGAACACGGACCCGTCAGTGCCGCGGAACTGGGGTATCGCCTCGGATTCACTCCGGCCGCCGTCCGCCGCCACCTTGACGCACTCTCACGGGATGGCTTGATCCAGGTCAAGCTGATCAGCAACCCAAATTCGGGAGCAGGCCGCCCGGCGCGCCGCTATGTACTCAGTCAGCGGGGCCAGACGAAACTGGGGAACGACTACCTGCACATTGCCAAAGCAGCGCTCGCGCAACTCAAGCGGACCGCCGGTCCTGACGCCGTCGAGCAGTTTGCACGCACCCGCTTCGCGGATATGGAAGCGCGCTACCGTCCGCTCGTTGACTCGGCCGGGCCGCTGCCCGAAGACAAGGCGACCGCCCTGGCGGAGGCGTTAACCGCAGACGGTTTTGTGGGATCCACCACTGTTGTGGGACGCGACGCTCCGCAGGCTGCGATGCTGGCTGTGCAGTTGTGTCAGGGCCATTGCCCCATTCAGGAACTTGCGGCCGAATTCCCTGATTTTTGCGATCAGGAGACCGAAGTATTCTCCCGTTTGCTGGGGGTCGACGTGCGACGGCTCTCCACCCTGGCGGGCGGAGGCCATGTATGCACCACCCATATTCCGGTGGGCAGGACAAGGAAAGCAGTTGTGGAGACTGAGAATGTAGCCGGACCACACCCGGCCAGCAACCAAACCGTATCCATCCATCAGCAAGGAAGGCCGAGATGACGGATCAGACAGACCAGAAGGCAATGGCTCCCGCAGCCGTTCCCGACTCAACGATCAGCGATATTCTGGAGCGGAATCCAGAGCTTGAGGGCATCGGCAACTATGCGTTCGGCTGGTCGGACAAGAACGACGTCAGCGCCAACGCGCGCCGTGGCCTGAGCGAGGATGTGGTCAGGGACATCTCCGCAAAGAAGAACGAACCCGAGTGGATGCTCGACCTGCGGCTCAAAGGCCTGAAGTACTTTGACCGCAAGCCCATGCCTACCTGGGGCGCCGACCTCTCCGGCATCGACTTCGACAACATCAAGTATTTTGTCCGGTCCACCGAGAAGCAGGCCGGCAGCTGGGAGGACCTCCCCGATGACATCAAGAACACCTACGAGAAGCTGGGTATCCCCGAGGCAGAGCGCAACCGCCTGGTCTCCGGCGTGGCTGCCCAATACGAGTCGGAAGTGGTCTACCACCAGATCAACGAGGAACTTGAGCGCCAGGGTGTCATCTTCATGGACACGGACACCGCGCTGAAGGAGCACCCCGAGTTCTTCGAAGAATACTTTGGCTCCATCATTCCGGTGGGTGACAACAAGTTCGCATCCCTGAACACGGCTGTCTGGTCGGGCGGGTCGTTTGTCTACGTTCCGCCGGGTGTGCACGTGGAGATCCCGCTGCAGGCCTACTTCCGGATCAACACCGAGAACATGGGTCAGTTTGAGCGGACCCTGATCATCGCTGACGAAGGCTCCTACGTGCACTACATCGAGGGCTGCACTGCCCCGATCTACACGTCGGACTCCCTGCACTCGGCCGTCGTCGAAATCGTGGTCAAGAAGAACGCCCGCGTTCGCTACACCACCATCCAAAACTGGTCCAACAACGTGTACAACCTCGTGACCAAGCGCGCCATTGCCCATGAGGGCGCCACCATGGAGTGGATCGACGGAAACATCGGCTCGAAGGTGACCATGAAGTACCCGGCCGTGTACCTGGTCGGAGAGCACGCCAAGGGCGAGACCCTGTCCATCGCGTTTGCCGGCGAGGGTCAGCACCAGGACACGGGCTCCAAGATGGTGCACATCGCGCCCAACACCAAGTCGTCGATCATTTCCAAGTCGGTGGCACGGGGTGGGGGCCGGGCGGCTTACCGCGGTCTGGTTCAGGTCCGTGAAGGTGCAACGCACTCAGCAAACACCGTTCGATGTGACGCGCTCCTGGTCGACACCATCTCCCGCTCGGACACCTACCCTTATGTGGACATCCGGGAGGATGACGTGACCATGGGCCACGAAGCCACCGTGTCACGGGTCAGCGAGGAGCAGTTGTTTTACCTGATGTCCCGCGGAATGCCCGAGGACGAAGCCATGGCCATGATCGTGCGCGGGTTCATCGAGCCCATTGCCCGGGAACTCCCCATGGAATATGCGCTCGAACTGAACCGGCTGATCGAACTCCAGATGGAAGGGGCAGTGGGCTGATAATGGCTGAAACCACCCAGATAGACACCAGCGAAAAGGCCCGGATCGGCGCACCAGCCGATCAGGAGAAGGTCGCGATCGACGGCTTTACCGAAGAGGGCGAGAACCTGTCTCCCTTCAATGCGGGAAGCGAACAGCACGGACTGAAGAAGCACAGTCACGGCGACGCCCCGGTGATTCCTGAGGCTTCCCGTGGCGAACGGCTGAAGTCCTACAAACTTGCCGACTTCGCACCGCTGACGGGACGCGAAGAGGACTGGCGCTTCACCCCGCTCAAGCGACTGCGTGGCCTGCATGACCAACCACTGACCGGAACCGGACCTGAGGTGCGGGTTTCCGGTGCATCGAACATTCGGGTTGAGACAGTGGACCGCACGGATGCACGCGTGGGCACCGCCTCGATTCCTGAGGACCGCGTCGCTGCGGCGGCGTGGGAGGCATTCACTGAGGCAACCGTTGTCACCATCCCCGCGGAAACCGAAGCGGACTGCGAGGTCACCATTGCCATCACAGGCACGGATGAAACGCCGGCCGCGCAGCACCTGATCATCCACGCGGAGAAGTTCTCCAAGGCGGTCGTTGTCCTTGACCACCAGGGGAAAACCACTCTCGCGCAGAATGTCGAAATGATCATCGACGACGGCGCCCAACTGACGGTTGTCAGCGTCCAGGAATGGGACGACGACGCCGTCCATGCCTCCTCCCAGCAGGCCAGGATCGGGCGCGACGCCCGCTTCAAGCACGTGGTGGTCAGCCTGGGCGGGGACCTGGTGAGGCTCACGCCGTCCTCGCGCTTTACCGCCCCGGGCTCCGAGGTGGAGATGTACGGTCTGTACTTCGCGGACGCCGGCCAGCACCTTGAACAGAGGCTGTTGGTGGACCACGCAGTCCCAAACTGCAAGTCCCGCGTGACCTACAAGGGCGCGTTGCAGGGCCAGGACGCACACACCGTATGGGTTGGTGACGTGTTGATCCGCAAGGAAGCCGAGGGTACCGACACCTACGAGACCAACCGCAACCTGCTCCTCACGGATGGCACACGGTCAGACTCAGTGCCCAACCTCGAAATCGAGACCGGCCTGATCGAAGGGGCCGGCCATGCAAGCGCCACCGGCCGCTTCGATGACGAGCACCTCTTCTACCTCATGGCCCGCGGAATCGACGAGAAAACCGCCCGCCGGCTTGTTGTACGCGGATTCCTCAACGAGGTCATCCAGCAGATCAAGGTTCCGGTGCTGGAAGAGCGCCTCACCGAAGCAGTGGAGCGCGAGCTTGCGGCGGGGAACCTCTGATGGCTGAGGCACCACTGTCAGAGTCGCCACGAGGCGAGCTGGTCTGCAATGTCAACGACATCGAGGTAAAACAGGCCCTGCGCATCCTGATTGACGACTACCCGGTGGCCGTGGTGAAGGACTCTGATGGCGGCATCCACGCCATCGGCGACACCTGCTCGCACGCGGATATTTCCCTTGCCGAAGGCGATGTGGAGGGCTGCAAAATCGAATGCTGGGGCCACGGCTCCCAATTCGATCTGCGCAGCGGGCAGCCCATCCAACTGCCGGCCTACGACCCGGTTCCGGTGTTCGCACTGGAGATCCACGGCGACGAGGTCTACGTGGACGTTACCAACGTCACGAACGGCGCGCCCGTCCCCGATCTCGGCTAAAGCACAAAGACTTTCGAATATCGAAGACGACCCTGCTCCGCGCAGGATGTGAAGGAGAACAACAGATGTCCACCCTTGAAATCAAGGATCTTTTCGTCAGTATCGAGACGGACCAGGGAACCAAGCAGATCCTCAAAGGCGTCAGCCTGACCATCAACACCGGCGAGACCCACGCCATCATGGGGCCAAACGGCTCAGGCAAGTCCACTCTGGCGTCCACCATTGCCGGGCATCCCCGCTACACGGTGGACAGCGGCTCGATCACGCTCGACGGCGAGGACGTGCTGGCCATGAGCGTTGACCGGCGGGCGCGCGCCGGACTCTTCCTGGCCATGCAGTACCCGGTGGAGGTTCCCGGCGTCACCATGACCAACTTCCTGCGGACCGCCAAGACGGCTCTGGACGGCACGGCACCGAGCCTGCGCCACTGGACCAAGGACGTCAAGGAAGCCATGACCCAGCTGCGCATTGATGCCGACTTCGCACAGCGCAATGTCAATGAAGGTTTCTCCGGCGGCGAAAAGAAGCGGGTGGAAATTCTCCAGCTGGAACTCTTCAAGCCACGGTTCGCAATTCTCGATGAAACCGATTCCGGTTTGGACGTCGACGCGCTGAAGGTTGTTGCCGAAGGCGTCAACCGTGAGCACTCCAAGGGGAATATGGGCACTATGCTCATCACCCACTACACCCGGATCCTCCGCTACATCAAGCCGGACTTCGTCCACGTCTTCATTGACGGCCGCATTGCCGAAGAGGGTGGCTCGGAGTTGGCCGACCGCCTTGAGGATGAGGGCTACGACAGGTTCGCGGTCCAGGACCAGACCACCGCCGGAGCGTAGAATTGTCTGTGGAACACTTCTTTCGGAAGGTAAGCAATCATGAGTGAAGTCAATACGGCCCAGACTGCGCTGGATGACGTCGAGGAAGCGCTCAAGGACGTCATCGATCCGGAACTCGGGGTCAATATTGTGGACCTGGGCCTGCTGTACGGCCTGAAATACGCCGATGACGGCGCGTTGCTGATCGACATGACCCTGACCACTGCTGCGTGCCCGCTGACGGATGTCATCGAGGAGCAGGTTGGACTGTCACTGGACGGTGTCGTTGACGATTGGCGTCTGAACTGGGTATGGATGCCGCCGTGGGGACCCGAGAAAATCACCGACGACGGCCGTGACCAGATGCGCGCGCTCGGTTTCAACATTTAGCACTGCTGCCATCTAGCACTGGGTCGTTCGGTGCTGGGTCGTTCGGTGTTGCGTCAAAGGACGGCATCTCATTTTGGGGTGCCGTCCTTTTTAGTGCCCTGCGCCTGGTATGACAGGAACCGGTTGCCGCGCCCCAACCCGGCTACCGCTTCCAAATACGGTTGGCGCGCCCGAAATATCTGGTGCGTTGACGTATACGTGATGCGGGAGCCTGTTGCGGGTGCGCCCGGTTGCGCCGCCGTTACCCTGCCTGTTCCCGTAACACGCCGCGGAAGACCTTCGCGAGCCGCGCTGAGAACAGAACAAAGGTGATTTCCCGGATGTCGCCGTCGTGCGCTGCCGCCTCCCGGAGCCCAAGCTGGGCCACGGTCTCAGGGTCCCAGCCGTAGATCCCGGCGCTGACGGCGGGAAACGCGATGGACCGGGCGCCAACTTGTTCGGCAACCTCAAGGCTGCGGCGAAAGCACGACGCCAACAGTGCGGGATCGGTCTGGCCGGCATGCCGGTTGGGGCCCACTGTGTGCACGATCCACTTCGCCGGTAAGCGAAATGCGGGGGTCGCCACGGCATCACCCACGTGAAGCCCATCGGGAAACCGGTCCACACTCATTCCGCGGCAGGCTTCCAGCAGTTCCGGCCCGGCGGCAGCATGAATGGCGCCGTCCACGCCACCGCCTCCCAGCAGAGAGGAGTTTGCGGCATTGACGACGGCATCCACCTTCTGGCGGGTGATGTCGCCTTCGATGATGCGCACATCCGCAGGCCCCCGACGACATGATGGGTTCACCCGGACCACTGGGAATCGGACCGCGGCCTCGTGGACGAGTGCGTGCTGCTGCACGTCGTTGGCTCCACAAACGGTGCAGGCAACTGCATGGAGAACAGCGTAACGCCGCCGCGGGAAACTTTACAGGGCTGGGTTCCACCACGGGCTGGACAGTACATTGAACGTACCGCCGGAAGAGAGGACAGTGCCGGTCATGCCGTTTATCAACCGTCTCCTGCGCTGGGCGGAGGAAGATCCCGGACGCGCCGCCGTCGTCGTTGATGGCCGGATACTGACGTATGCGGAACTGGCGCGCCGCGCAGCGCTCGTCCCGCTGCCGGCCGAGGGCACAATGACGGCCATCGACGCTGCCGACCCGCTCCACTTCGCTGTTGCGCTGACAGCGGTGGTGGGCCGTGGACGGTGTGCCGCCGTATTGGACCCGCAGTGGTCCCCGGAGGTCAGGAGCCGCGTGGTGGAGCGGCTGCGTCCGGACTCGCTCATCACGTCGGTGGAAGCTGGCCCCGTGCCGGCCGGCCTGTCCGACGGACCCGATGAATCGTTATTTTACTGCGGTTTCACGTCCGGCACCACCGGAGCGCCCAAGGCGTTTCTTCGCTCGGTTGGATCATGGCGCCTGTCCTTGGAGAGAAGCGTCCCCTTCTTCGGGTTGGCGTCCGGTGCGCGGGTTTTTGCCCCGGGACGCCTGTCCGCGAGCCTCACGCTGTACGCGCTGATTGAGTCGATCTTCGCCGGTGCGTCCTTCCACGCGATTCCGGCGGAGACACGGCTTGCGCTGGGACCGGCGATACGGGAGGTGCTTCGGCGCGAACGTATCCAGCACCTTGTCGCGGTGCCCTCCGTACTCAGGCTCGGGCTGGAGCCGAACCGTGAACCGCTCGCTGATCTCGCGTGTGTGGTTTCCGGGGGAGCGAAGCTAGCCGTCGCGGACGAAGCCATCATCCGAAGAGCCGCCCCCGGCGCACGGGTCTTTGAGTACTATGGCGCTTCGGAACTGAGTTTTGTCGCGGCACGGGAGCTTGGCGGGACGCCTACGGAGGCGGTTGGCGCACCGTTTCCCGGGGTGCGGATCCGCATTGCACCCGAGGGGACCGGCACACATGGCACGGTATGGGTGAACACGGATACTGCCGCTGAGGGCTACGCCTTCGGAGACGACGGCTCGGCATTCCGGCGGGAGGACGGGTGGGTCACGGTGGGCGACCAGGGCTGGATTGACGACGACGGCGCCCTCCACATCACCGGCCGACAGGCGGACATGATTGTCACCTCCGGCACCAACGTTTACCCGTCCGAGGTGGAACAGGCACTGGCCGGGGCGGGCCTGCCGCACAGCGTTGTCCTGGGAGTCCCGGACCCGCGCCGCGGCCAATCGGTGGCAGTGGTCCTCCAGCATGTACCCGCGGAGGTGGATGCCGGTCTGCTGCGGGGCCGGCTGGCGCAGCGGCTTCCCCGGCAGCGGATGCCGCATCGATACTTCCGTTGCGAATCGATTCCGCTCTCCGCCGGAGGTAAACCCGACAGGGCGGCACTGCTGCGCTGGATTCAGGATAAGGACGGCCGGCTTGAACCACTTCGCTGACCTCGATCAGGAATCCAGACGCGCCGTCGTCGTGCAGGTCAAACGGTCTCCCTTCGGCCGCGTCAATGGCATCTTCCGAACGGTGGAAGCGCATGATCTGCTTGCGCCCGTGCTGCGGGCGGCTGCCGACG
>NZ_KI914978.1:184610-231958 GCF_000520595.1 Arthrobacter sp. H5 | reverse complement strand
TTGCAGCGTTGACCGCCGGCCTGCCGATGAGCGTGCCCGGCCTGACAATCGACCGTCAGTGCGCGTCCGGACTGGACGCGGTGGTACTTGCCTGCAGGCTGGTGCAGTCCGGTGCAGGTTCCTGGTTCCTCGCCGGGGGAGTGGAAAGCTGCAGCACCGCACCCTTGAGGGCGCACAGACTGACATCTACTCCCGGAGCGCCGGACTTCTACTCACGGGCCCGGTTCGCACCCGATTCCAGCGGTGACCCGGACGCCGGAACCGCCGCGGAGAATGTGGCGGACTACTACGGCATCGAACGCTCCCGGCAGGACGGCTACGCCCTGCAAAGCCATCGCCGGGCCGCCCGGGCTGCGGGATTGATGGCGTCGGACATCGTGTCCGTGGGCGGCCGCATGGCGGACGAGACCCTGCGCCAGAGGATGTCACCGGCGCTCCTGGCAAGGTTCGCTCCTGCCTTCCACCCGGACGGCACGGTCACGGCCGGCAACTCCTGCGCTGATGCCGATGCCGCCGTCGTCGCCGTCGTGACGAGCCTGGCGGAAGCCCGAGCGGCAGGGTTCCGGCAGGCATTGGAGTTCCACGGTTCGGCAGTCACCGGCGGTGAGCCGGCGCTCCTGGGTGTCGCCGGAGCCCACGCCGTGAATATGCTGTTGGACTCCTTGCACCTGACAGCGGACCGGATCTCCCGCTGGGAATACAACGAGGCCTTTGCGGCACAGGTTCTGGCATCCGCAGACCTGATCGGTGTGGCGCAGGAGAAAATTAACCTCCACGGAGGCGCATTGGCGTACGGACATCCGTATGGCGCGTCGGGCGCGATGCTGGTGGCGAACCTCCTGCGTCAGGAAGAACTGAACGGGCACGACGGCGGGTGGTCGGTTGCCGCGCTCAGCGCGGCCGGCGGATTGGGAACCGCCGCGGCGTTCCGAAGCGTCGAACTTGGCTGACCGCTACCGGCCGAAGTCACCCCTGCCGGATGAGGTCACCCTTCATGCGGGGTGACGTCGGCCCTGCGGGGTGACCTCGGCGAATCCGGAGGGTCGCCCAGTCCACGCGCGGCCAGCGCCTCGCCGGTCTGGTGGGCGTATGCGACCGCCCCGATGAAGACCGGAACCACCAGTGCCCGTGGATTTCGCTCAAGGCCACGGGCTTTGGCTGCGTCCCGGACATCCTGCACCGATCCAATGAGATACGGAACGCTGCGAAGCATCAGTGCCAGCGTCAAGCCGAAGCGTTCGGGGTCCGCTCCGGCACAACGCAATGGCTTGGCAAGTGACACCAGCCCGTCCAACAGACGCTGGCCCTCGGTGGTCAGGGTCAGCAGGCGGGCGGCCAGAAGGCAGACGACGATGTTGCCGACCACCAGCAGCGCAAAGGCCGGGCCGTTGATCAGCCACTGGTAGCCGCCGAGGATCAGCGCGATGGGCCACAGCGGACGCAACGGTCCAGCGACGTGTCTGAGTCCCAGCGCTGCCCCGGCGAGGTAGGCGGCACCGATGAGAATCAGCGCGGCGGCCGTTGCCGGAAGCGTGTTGACGAGCAGCACGGAGCTGGACACCGCAACCATCCCGCCGGCCTTAACCCACAGGGGGGCCCGGTGCAGGAGCGAGTCCCGATGCACGTAGGTGCCGAGCAGGCTGATGTGGCCTCTCATGGGAAGGCCTGACCCGCAGCGGGGGATGCTGGCGCGCGGCCGCCTTCGCTGCTGAGGGCGCAGTACGCGTCCACGGCGTCCCGGGGCTTTCCATCGAAGACCAGCTTGCCTCCGTCGATCACGAGGGTGCGGTCACTGTCCAGCGCAAAGTCCAGGTTGTGGGTGGTGAAGACCACCTGCTGGTCAAGGCAGCGCAGAAGCGCGCGGATGCGTTCCTCGTTCCTCAGGTCCAGGAGGGTGGTGGGTTCGTCGGCCACCAGTACGGTGGGGCCGACGGCAAGGACTGTCGCCAGCGCAAGCAACTGCCGCTCACCGCCGGAGAGGTCATAGATGCTCTGATCGGCCAGGTGCAGCAGGCCAAACCGATCCAGCACGGCCTCGGCTCTATGCCGCCTCTCGGCGCCACTTTTGACCTGCCTGCGCAGCGACAATTCCACGTCCTCCCGTCCGGTGGGCATCACCAGCTGAGCAAGCGGATCAGTGAAGACAAACCCAACACGCTGCCGGACCCTGCCACCGTGCCGTGAGGTATCAAGGCCGCCCACCTGGACCCTGCCGGCGTCCGGCAGCACCAATCCGTTGATCAGCTTGAGCAGGGTGGACTTGCCGGATCCGTTGGCACCAATGATGGATACGCGCTGCTCACTGAGGGTGAGGTCAAAGGGGTGCAGGATGGTCCGGTACTGCGGATCATCAGTACTGACGGAGGCGCCGGCAAAGTGGATCACAGCTGTGGGCTGGGTGTCCGTCGGCGTCCCTGCAGGCGCGGAAAGGCCTTCAGTACGCTGAGCCCGACGGCGGCGGCCAGCAGGTTCTTGACAACATCACCCGGGAGGAACACAGCATCGGCGGCGATGGCCGCCCCCAGATCCAGCTTCGCGTTGAGCATCATGCCGCTGATGCCCAACGGGTGGATGACGATCAGGCTGGTCAACAGGCATGCACCGAACAGGGCGAGGTAACGGAACCGCGTTACTCGGCGGATGACCACCCGGGCGAGGACTCCGACCAGGATGGCTGCCAGCGGGAAAGCGATAATGTAGCCTGCCGATGGACCAAACAGGACGCCAATACCTCCGCGGAACTGGCTGAAGACAGGCAGCCCGGCCAAACCGACGGCCACGTACAAACCAACTGCCGCGCCGCCGCGCCACGGGCCGAGGATGACGCCCGTCACCATCACCGCGAGAGTTTGCAGGGTAATGGGCACTCCGACGCCGCCTACAGGTATTGCGGGTAGGATTGCAAAAGCGGCCACGAGGGCCGCGAACACCGCAATCAGTGAAAGATCGGTGGCGTTCCAGCGGCGCCGGGCGGGAGCGGGACTCCCGGTGGACTGCGTCCCCGGATTCTGGTTTGTCAGTTGCATCGTGACACTTCCTGTCGGTTCTGGACAACAGTCTGCTGTCACTAACTGAGAATAGTGCGGCGGAAATCCATTTCGGTTGTAGGTTTCCTACAACAATGGGCGTGCGCAAAGCCGCACCGCGAACTATGAGAGGCCAATGAATTGATCAGCGTTTCGAACTTGGAACTACGTGCGGGAGCGAGGCTCCTCATGGACGATGTTTCGTTCCGTGTGGACCGTGGCGACAAGATCGGCCTGGTCGGGCGGAACGGTGCGGGCAAGACCACCCTGACACGGGTGATGGCAGGCGAGGGTCTTCCAGCTGGCGGCACGGTCACCCGGAAGGGGGAAATCGGCTACCTGCCACAGGACCCGCGGACGCCTAACATGGAGCAGCTGGCACGGGACCGCATCCTGTCGGCACGAAACCTCGATGTCGTTGTGACCAAGCTCAAGGCTGCCCAGGACGACATGGCCAGTGACGACCACGCGGTACGGGATAAGGCCATGTCCCGCTACGACCGGATCGAAGCCGAGTTCCTGGCACACGGCGGCTATGCGGCGGAGGCCGAAGCAGCCGCTATCTCCTCCAATCTTGCACTGCCCGAACGCATCCTCAATCAGTCGCTGAGCACCCTCTCCGGTGGGCAGCGTCGGCGCGTGGAGCTCGCAAGGATTCTCTATTCCGGCGCGGAGACGATGCTGCTTGATGAGCCGACCAACCACCTCGACGCAGACTCGATCACCTGGTTGCGGGACTTCCTGAAGAATCACCAGGGCGGACTGATCGTGATCAGTCACGATGTCGAGCTGCTGGAAGCCACAGTAAACAAGGTGTTCCATCTGGACGCCAACCGGGCCACCATCGACATCTATAACATCGGCTGGAAGCGGTATCTGCAACAGCGCGAGACCGATGAAAAGGCCCGTAAGCGTGAACGCGCCAACACCGAGAAGAAGGCCCAGGTCCTCATGGATCAGGCCAACAAGATGCGCGCCAAGGCCACCAAGGCCGTCGCCGCGCAGAACATGGCCAAGCGGGCCGAACGCCTGCTCGGTGGACTCGACGCCGTCCGCGCACAGGACAGGGTTGCAGCGCTGCGGTTCCCCGAGCCGTCGCCCTGCGGCAAGACACCGATGACGGCGGAGGGACTGAGCAAGTCCTACGGGTCGCTGGAGATCTTCACGGACGTGGACCTGGCCATCGACCGCGGGTCGAAAGTGGTGATCCTTGGGCTGAATGGTGCAGGCAAGACCACCCTGCTGCGCATGCTGGCGGGTGTGGACACACCCGACACCGGTGAGGTTATTCCAGGGCACGGGCTGAAGGTGGGCTACTACGCCCAAGAGCACGAGACGCTCGACACCGAACGGACGGTACTGGAGAACATGCGTTCTGCGGCGCCCGATATGAAGGACGCCGAGGTCCGCGGGGTGCTGGGCTCCTTCCTTTTTTCGGGTGACGACGTGGACAAGCCTGCCGGCGTGTTGTCCGGCGGGGAGAAGACCCGGCTGGCGCTGGCCACCATTGTCGCGTCCTCAGCCAACGTGCTGCTCCTCGACGAGCCAACCAACAACCTCGATCCGGCAAGCCGCGCCGAAATCCTTGGTGCGCTGCGGAACTATTCCGGCGCCGTCGTTCTGGTCAGCCATGATGAAGGCGCAGTTGACGCGTTGAATCCTGAGCGCGTGGTCCTGCTGCCTGACGGCGTGGAGGACCTGTGGAACGACGACTACCTGGAACTGGTCACACTCGCCTGAGCTCGATCGCTTGCCTGAGCTCGACCACCGGCCTGGGCGCGGCTCAGTAGCCCTGTGCGTCGAGGATTGCGTCTTCCTCCTGCTCCGCAGTGGGACGCCGGCGTCCCTTCGCGGCACGGGGCTGCGGCGTTCTACCGGCCGCGAGTTCCGATTCCTCGTACTCAAGGTGGCGTTGTTGTCGGGCGGCGTAGCCAAAGCCAACGAAGAGCAGTACACCGAAGGCGAACCACTGCATTGAGTAGGACAGGTGGGGCCCCAGATCCAGTGCAGGCTTGGGAAGGGCAACGGGCGCGGACACGGGTGACGGCGTTTCGGAAGACATCAGCCCATAGGCCGCCGTGTGAGCCGGATATCCGAGTTCCTCCTGGTAGGCAGGCAGGTTGATGGAGGCCAGTTGACCCTCCGGCGCCCCGCGGTCGAGGACGGGCTCTCCGGGTTTGATCCGAGCCACTACAGTCACCTCGCCGTCAGGGGCCGCAGGCACCGTGTCGGGACGGCCGGCGTTGTCATTTCCGATGGGCAGCCAGCCGCGGTTGATGATCACGGAAGAGCCATCGTCCATCCGAAGGGGGACCAGAACTTCGTAGCCCGGCCGGCCGTTCAGAGGGCGGTTGCGCACAACGCGGGTGTTTGCTGCGTCGTAGACGCCGGTGAGCTCAACGCTGGACCACTCCGACGCGGGATCAAAGGTGCTGAACAGGGAAGTGGAGTAGGGGACGGCGGGCTCATCGTAGTTGGCCCGCACAGTGTCCATGGTGGAAACCAGTTGGTCCCGACGGTCCATTTGCCACAGTCCGAGGGCACCGCAGGCAGCGGCAAGCACCATGACCAGGGCAAGCCAGCCCAGCCATCGTGGAGACACCAAAAGCTTCAGCAAATCCACGCCTTAATGCCGGTGATCCATGGGGAGTGTCTGTTTCCACAGACCGCGGGTGCTCAGGTAGTCCTGCAACCAGTCGCGGTGCTCGCCGCAGGCCAACCAGATTTTGCGTCGCTCAGGCGTATGGATCTTCGGGTTGTTCCAGAGCAGCTGCCAGTGCGCGGCTGAACGGCACGCCTTCCGCGCACAAACTTCCGCTTCAGGGACGGACGGGGGGCCGACGCCCAACTGGTCGAAAATACTCATTCCTGCCCTTTCCCTTCCCCGGCATCCGGTGCAACTGATTCCTCTGGAACTATTTCCCCCTGCAGCGGCTCGTCATCGGCCACCGGTGCGGCAACCGGGCCGGTGCCCAATTCCGGGGACGGTGCCCTTTCCAGCAGTGCGTCGCTATGCTGCAGATTGCTGGTGTCGCTCCCGCCGTTTGCGATGATCACCGCGAAATACGGCAGGAAAACCGCGCCCGCAATCATCACCCACTGAAGCCATCCCTCGACAACAAAAACCAGAATCAGACAGACCAGCCGGATGCCCATCGATACCGAGTACTTGATCATCCGCCCGCGCATTTCATCGCTGTGCGCCTCGCGGGCGTCACTGATGTTGTGCACTTCCGCGCGGCTACGGTGCGTACTGCCGTGTTCTGCGCTGCTGTCGTGGGCACTGCTGTGCGGCTGGTTGATCATCACACTCCAAGGGACCCTTCTATTGTCTCACTGCGCACGCTGTTGTTAAAGTTCTCAGCGTGCACCGATAGGATCGACGGGACGGTTTGACCACTCATCATAGATAGGACCTTGCCGGTGCAGGAATCGAAAACTGACGCGGAGCAGGCCACCACCACTGGACGCAGTGTTCTGGTGACGGGCGGCAACCGCGGAATCGGACTGGCCATTGCCCGGGCCTTTGTGGCCAGCGGTGATCGTGTGGCTATTACGTACCGCAGTGGCGACGTGCCGGACGGTGTCCTTGGTGTGAAGGCCGATGTCACCAGCGAGGAGCAGATCGATGCCGCTTTCCGTGAGGTAGAGGACGCCCACGGTCCGGTTGAGGTATTAGTCGCAAACGCGGGCATCACCCGCGACACGCTGTTGCTGAGAATGAGCGAAACTGACTTCACCGACGTCGTGAACACCAACCTGACCGGTGCCTTCCGGGTCATCAAGCGCGCTTCCCGGGGAATGCTCCGCGTGCGCAAGGGCAGGATTGTCCTCATCTCATCCGTCTCAGGGCTCTACGGCGCGCCCGGGCAGATCAACTATTCCGCGTCAAAGGCCGGCCTGGTTGGCCTGGCGCGCTCCATTACCCGCGAGCTCGGTTCACGAAACATTACCGCCAACGTAGTGGCCCCCGGGTTCGTCAACACCGACATGACCGCTGCGCTCCCCGCCGAGAGGCAGAAAAGCTACCTGGCATCCATCCCGGCCGGCCGGTTCGCCGAAAGCGACGAAGTTGCCAAGGTGGTCCGCTGGATCGCCAGCGACGAGGCAGCCTACATTTCCGGAGCAGTCATTCCTGTTGACGGCGGGCTGGGCATGGGGCACTGACCCACGTCACGGCCAACGTCACTTCCCACACTGTAAAAACTTCACCCCACACTGTACAAAGAGGAGTCTTCATGGGTGCATTGGACGGCACAACAGCAATTGTCACCGGTTCGTCCCGGGGGATCGGGGCGGATGTCGCAACGCTCCTCGCAAAGGAAGGAGCCGCCGTCGTCGTCAATTACCGGCAGAAAGCGCCCCGCGCCAACAAGGTGGTTGCCGGTATTGAGGCAAATGGCGGCAGGGCCGTGGCCGTGGGCGCGGACCTGACAACGGCAGAGGGGCCGGCATCCCTGGTGGAGGCAGCCATGCAGAACTATGGCGGGCTGAACTTGCTGGTGCTCAATGCGTCCGGCGGCATGGAGTCCGGCGCGGGCGTTGACTATGCTTTGAAGCTCAACCGCGATGCCCAGGTGAACATGCTGGAAGCCGCGTTGCAGGCGATGCCGGCAGGATCCAGGGTGGTTTTTGTCACCAGCCACCAGGCGCACTTCATCAACTCGGTGGATACCATGGAAGCCTACGAGCCCGTTGCCCGAAGTAAGCGGGCCGGCGAGGATGCCCTCCGCGGCATGCTGCCGGAACTTACCGAAAAAGGAATCAGCCTGGTGGTTGTCTCCGGGGACATGATTGAGGGAACGGTGACAGCCACGCTGCTGGACCGTGCCGCGCCGGGAGCCATCGAGGCGCGCAGGCAGGAAGCGGGCCGGCTCTATTCGGTGGCGGAATTCGCCGCTGAAATTGTCCGGATGGCAGCAGCCAAAGTGCCAACCGGCCACACGGAGTATGTGGGCGGGGCGGATCACTTCACCAAGTAGGGCGGTGCGCTAGAGGCGCACAAAGTGCCTCACGACGTCGAGGTAAGGGAAGTCCACCGCCGCGTCGGCAGCCGCCCGCACCGCCGGCTTGGCATTGAACGCCACTCCGAGGCCGGCCGCAGCGAGCATGTCGAGGTCATTGGCGCCGTCGCCCACCGCGATGGTTCGCTCCATCGGAATGCCGGCTGCTTCAGCCCAGGTCCGTAGGGACTTCTCCTTCTCAGCGCGGTCGATCATGGGTCCCACCACGGTCCCGGTGAGGGCGCCGGCAGCAACCCCGAGCAGATTGGCTTTCGCGTGGGTGAGACCAAGGCGGGCAGCCAGCGGTTCAAGAATCTGGCTGAACCCGCCGGAAACCACCGCCACAAGGTGTCCGGCGGACAGGAAGGAACCCACCAGGGTTTCGGCGCCCTCACTGAGTTCGATGCGTGTTCCTACTTCGGCGATGACGCCCTCCCGCAGGCCCTTCAATACCGCCACCCGGGCGTGCAGGCTTTGTGCAAAATCCAGTTCCCCGCGCATCGCGGATTCGGTGACGGCTGCCACCTCCGCCTCCTTGCCGGCGTGGGACGCGAGCAGTTCGATCACTTCCTGCTTGATCAACGTCGAATCGACATCCATGATCAGCAGTTTGGTTCCTTCGTCCAGTAGGGCGGAAGGAACCACGACGACGCCGGCGGCTTCAGTCACCAGCTCCGCGACCGCCTTTCTCAAGTCGGCAGCACTGCCGCCGAATTGGACGGTGAAGGTCCAGAACCGGTAGCGGCCGTCGTCGTCCCCGGTTGACTGGATGACCGTCGCACCAGCGGACTCAAGGGCGCCGCGCACCTCTGCGGTGTGCCCCTCCTGCAGGCCGGTTCCAAACGTGACAACCCTGAATACTGCGGCCACTGTTCCTCGGCTTCCCCTGGCGGCTGGACTGGTCCATCTGCCATTATGGCTGGGTGCAGTGGCACTGGTGAAACGCGGCGACACCTTTGACCCCGGCCGGGTTCGTTTAGCGCTCGGCGCACCATTTAGCCTAGTGTCTACTGCTATGAATGATGTTCTTGAATTGGCCGGAGTGAGCGTTGTCCGGGGCAGCAAAACCCTGCTCGACGGCGTGGACTGGCAGGTCAAAGAGGGCGAGCGCTGGGTGATCATGGGCCCCAACGGCGCAGGGAAGACCACTCTCCTGCAGATCGCGGGAGCCCGCATGCATCCCACCCGCGGCGTTGCGGGAATTCTGGACGAGGTAATGGGTGCGGTGGATGTCTTTGAACTGCGCCCGCGGATCGGCCTCGCCTCGGCATCCCTGGCCGCGCAGATTCCAGAACACGAAACCGTGCTGAACGTGGTGGTGACCGCCTCCTACGGAGTGACCGGGCGCTGGCGCGAGCAGTACGAGAAACTCGATGTGAGGCGGGCGTTCCACCTCCTCGATGCCTGGGGCATGTCAACGTTCATGAACCGGCCCTTCGCAACACTCAGCGAGGGCGAGCGGAAACGGGTGCAGATTGCCCGTGCTCTGATGACCGATCCGGAACTGCTGCTGTTGGATGAACCGGCTGCCGGCCTTGATCTTGCCGGCCGCGAGGACCTGATCCGCCGGCTGAGCGAGCTTGCCGCAGATGAGGAATCGCCGGCAATTGTGCTGGTGACCCACCATCTCGAGGAGGTGCCTCCGGGATTCACCCACGCAATGCTGATGCGGGACGGTGGGGTGGTTTCCGCAGGCGCGATCGCCGATGTGCTGGTGGAGGAACATCTCAGTAATGCGTTTGACCTGCCGCTGGAAGTGACCAACCGGGACGGGCGATACAGCGCCGTCGCCCGCACCTGACCACCCGTGGATCTGCTCCGCGATGCACTGATCTTCTTTGGCGGTTTGTGGGCCGGGACCATCAACACCATTGTTGGCTCGGGGACCCTGGTTACCTTCCCCATCCTCGTTGCGCTCGGGTACGCCCCCGTGACTGCCACAATCAGCAATGCCATGGGGCTCATTGCCGGCAACGTATCCGGAGCCTGGGGTTACCGTCGCGAGCTCAAAGGTCTGGGCAGGGCTATTGTTACTCTCCTGCCCGCCTCCGTCCTTGGCGGTATCACTGGGGCCGCACTGCTGCTGAACCTGCCCGAAGCTGTTTTCGAGGTGGCTGCGCCGTTCCTCATTGTGGTGGCGCTCTTGTTTGTGGTTTTCCAGCCGAAGCTCCAGGGCTGGGTGCGGCGCCGTGCGGAGGAGAAACCGTCCGGAAAGTCCCATCCCTGGGCGCTCCTGGTTCTGGTCTATCTTGCCGGCGTCTACGGTGGCTATTTTGTTGCGGCTCAAGGGATCCTCTTGGTGGGAATCCTGGGCGTCTTCCTGCACGGGACAATGCAGCATGCCAATGCCATGAAGAACATTCTGGTTCTTGCGGTAAACGTGGTTGCGGCGATTTCCTACATGCTGTTCGCCTTCGACCGGATCCAGTGGTGGGTGGTCCTGCTGATCGCGGTCAGTTCGTTGATTGGCGGTTTCATCGGTGCACTCGTGGGGCGGCGCCTGCCGCCGATCGTTCTCCGGTCGGTGATAGTGGTGCTGGGTCTGGTGGCGCTTTACACCATGATTGTCCGGCTGGTGACGTGACAAAATCAATCGTCCGGCTGACCGACTCCGCAGATCCGCGGGTGGCTGACTACGCGGGCTTGACCGACACACAGTTGAGGCGGCGCAGAGAGCCCGCGGAAGGACTGTACATCGCTGAGAGCACCAAGGTGCTGAGACGGGCGATCGAAGCCGGCCACACCCCACGGTCCTTCTTCCTGACCGATAAGTGGCTGCCGGACCTTCAGGACATCATCGAAACATTTCCTGAGACACCGGCGTTTGTGGGTTCGGTAGACATGCTGGAGGCCATTACCGGCTTTCACCTGCACCGCGGTGCACTGGCCGCAATGAACCGGCCAGCGTCCTTGGAGCTCGACGACGTGCTTCACTCCGCGCGGCGGATCGCCGTGCTCGAGGACATCGTCGACCACACCAATCTTGGTGCCGTGTTCCGCTCGGCCGCTGCCCTCGGAATTGATGCGGTGCTGGTGACTCCCCGCTGCGCCGACCCGCTGTACCGCAGATCCATCCGGGTCAGCATGGGCGCTGTGTTCCAGGTTCCATGGATCCGGCTCACAAGCTGGCCCGAATCCGTGAGGACCCTCCAGGACCATGGCTTCACCGTGGCAGCGCTTGCCCTCACCGATGACGCGGTAGACCTGCAGGACCTTGCCGCAGACAACCCGGAACGGCTGGCCATGGTTCTGGGGACTGAAGGCGGGGGACTGGATGCGCGGACGCTGGACCTCGCCGACTGCAAAGTGAAGATTCCCATGAACCCGGCGGTTGATTCCCTCAATGTGGCCGCGGCGGGGGCCGTGGCATTCTGGGAATGCAGGCAGCGCCCGCTTTAGCGCAACCGGGTTGATTGCGGTAGAGTTGGGTGCTGGCCTCGTTGAGCCCAAATAGCTTTCCCAAACCGGTGTCTGGCAAAATCCAGGCAACTATCTGAAGGTAATACTGTGAAGTCTGACATCCACCCAAAGTATTCTGCGGTTGTATTCCGCGATCTCGCGTCGGAAACTTCGTTTCTGACCAAGTCCACCGTGAGCTCCAAAAAGACCATCGAATGGGAAGACGGAAATACCTACCCACTGGTTGAGGTAGAAATTTCCTCCGAGTCGCACCCGTTCTACACGGGCAAGCAGCGCATTATGGACTCCGCTGGACGCGTCGAGCGCTTCAACGCACGCTTCAAGGGCTTCGGCAAGAAGTAGTCCGCAGCACCTGGTTTACTGTTGATGGGTCCCACCGGTTCGCCGGCGGGACCCATCAACATTTTAACGGCACAGAAATTTAACGGCACAGGGGACTACTTCGCATGGGTCAGTACAACGGAATTACCTCACGGCACGGGGAATTCAAGGTTCCCGGCGGCAAGCTGGTGGTCGCCGATTTCGATGAAACGGGCGGCATCCTGAGAAACGTCTCCATTAACGGTGACTTCTTTCTGGAACCTGATGAGGCCCTTGCCGACATCAACGGCGCGCTCGAAGGTATGCCCGCGCAAACCCTGCCCGGGGACATAGCCGCGGCAGTGCGCAACAGCCTGGACGCCGGAGCACAGCTGATCGGATTTTCCCCGGAGGCCATCGCCACTGCGGTCCGCCGCGGCCTGGGCAGGGCGACCTCGTGGGTGGATCACACCTGGGAGGCCATCGGACCCACACCGCTATGCACCGAGATGCACGTGGCAATGGACGAGGTCCTGACCCGTGAAGTCGGTGACGGCACCAGAAACCCGACGTTGAGATTCTGGGAATGGGAGAGTCCGTCGGTAGTGATCGGTAGTTTCCAGTCAATGCGCAACGAGGTTAATCCCGCCGGTGTGGAAAAGCATGGGATCAGGGTGGTACGCAGGATCAGTGGCGGAGGTGCCATGTTCATGGAACACGGCAACGCCATCACCTACTCGCTGTACCTGCCGCAGACCCTGGTGGACGGGCTAAGCTTCGCTGATTCCTACCCGTTCCTAGACGGGTGGGTGATGGAGGCCCTGGGCAGGCTCGGGATCACGGCGCGGTACCAGCCGCTTAATGACATTGCCACCGAGGTGGGAAAGATTGGCGGCGCGGCCCAGAAGCGGCTGGGAAACGGCGGCATGCTCCATCACGTCACCATGTCCTACGACATTGATGCGGACAAGATGCAGGAGGTCCTGCGGATCGGCCGGGAGAAGCTCTCCGACAAGGGAATCGCCAGCGCAAAGAAACGGGTTGATCCGCTGCGCCGCCAGACGGGGCAGACCCGAATGGAAATCATCAAGGTCATGATGGATACCTTCCGGGAGCGGCACGGCGCAGTGGAAGCAGGTATCACTCCGGAAGAGCTGGAACTGGCAGCGGAACTGGTGCGGACAAAGTTCGGCACCGATGAGTGGCTCTACCGCGTACCCTGAGCGACCCGCGCTGCCGCCGCCTGTGCCCTCAGGGACCGGAGCAGGTGATCACGCTCCTCCACGACAATCCGTCGCAGCGATCCCGGTGACTCCTCGTTGGCGGCAAGCCACGCGTCGGTCAGGGCCACCACCGGATGGTCCTCCGGCTCGGATCCTTCCTGGAGATCCTGGTTGCCCGGATAGAGTTCGCGCACAATCCGGGCCGACATTTCGATCGGCCTATCGGCCCAAATCCGCCCGATCTCAGCGAAGTACGCATCCCGGAACGGGAGGCGCAGCTCTGCCGGCCCCTCGTTGAATCCAGCGACGGTTGCACTGAGTAACTCATTGGACAGCCGGTCACCAAAGACCGCCTCCTCCCACGCCTTCTTCTTGATGGCTTCCTTTGGAACCGCGGTGCAGGCGGTGGTGAATCCTGTCTTGCCGGCCGCCGTATTGTCGCGGCTGAGTTCGGCTTCAAGGTCGGGGGCCCCGGCGAGATCCTGCGCGGCCAGTGCCTGCCACAGCAACCATCTCAACTCGTTGTCCACTTCGAGGCCGGGGATCTGCGCGCCGCCGTCCAACAGGCCGCGCAGCAGCGGTGCGTGCGTCCCGCTCCGTCGCCCAATCGCAGTCGCTGCACGCGCCCAGACCAGCTGATGATCCGAACCGGGTTCGGCTGTGTGCAGACCATCCACCACAAAGGCAAAGAGTCGTTCCCTCAGGCTGTCCCGTTCAGCAGCCGGTGCATAATGCTCGACGGCGTGGCGCGCGTTCTGCAGGAGCTGCTGCAGCACCCCGACACCGGTCTCGCCGGGAGCGGCGAGTTCGACGGCGGCGGCGTAGTCCTCCGCCGAAAGCAGGGCGTCGCGGGTATTGGACCACAGGGCGGCGAGGCAGACAGCTCTGGCGAGTGGATCCTCAAGCCGGTCCACAGCGGTCAGCAGTGTATGGACGGACCGCGCGTCAAAGACGAGCTTGGCATAGGTCAGGTCCTCATCGTTGATCAGCAGGAGGTCAGGCTGCTGACGGCCGGCGAGAGCAGGCACTTCGGTCCGGGCGCCGTCGACCTGTATCTCCTGGACGCCCGTGCGTGTCAGGCGCCCCTCTGCGTTAAAGGAATAGAGACCCAGACGGATGCTGTGTGGACGAGGTTCGGGCCGTCCGGTGAGTGGGTCCACGGCATCCTGGACAATGGCCACGGAGGTGTAGGCGCCGTCGTCGTTCGTTTCAACCTCCGCAGCCAACTGCGGGACGCCCGACGTCTGCAGCCACTGGCGGGACCAGTGGGTCATGTCCCTTCCAGACGCCGTGCTGAGCGCCGAGAGAAAATCGGACAGCGTGGTGTTGCCGAACGCATGATCACGGAAGTATTCCCGGGCGGCGGTCTTGAACGCATCGAAGCCCGCGAAAGCCACCAGTTGTTTGAGAACCGAGGCGCCCTTGGCGTAGGTGATGCCATCAAAATTGAGTTTTGCTGCCTCAAGGTCGACTATGTCCGCGACAATCGGGTGGGTGGACGGCAGCTGGTCCTGCATGTATGCCCAGGCCTTGCGGCGGTTGGCGAAGCTCACCCAAGAGGTGGTGGAGCCGGTGGCTTCAGCAGCGCCGAGGGCTCCCATGTAGTCGGCAAACGATTCCTTGAGCCAGAGATCGTCCCACCACGTCATGGTGACGAGATCGCCGAACCACATGTGCGCCATCTCGTGCAGGATGGTGTTGTCGCGGCCCTCGTATTGCGCTGCCGTGGCCCGGGACCGGAAAATGTATCCTTCGGTGAACGTGACAAGGCCTGGATTCTCCATGGCTCCGAGGTTGTACTCCGGGACAAAAGCCTGGTCATACTTCCCAAAGGGATAGGGGTATTCAAAAAGCTCATGAAACCACGCCAGGCCCTGTTTGGTGGTTTCGAAAATCCGGTCGGTATCGAAGTGTTCCGCCAAGGAGCGACGGCAATAGGCCGTCAACGGAATCTCCAGCTGGGCGCCGTCGGGCGCCGCGCCGGACCAATGGTCGGAGATGGAATGATACGGCCCGGCGAGCACTGTGGTGATGTAGGTGGAGATGCGCTCGGTCGGAGCGAAGGTCCACATGTGAGCGCCGCCGCCGTGCTCGGTGCGGTGCAGTTCCACTGCGTTTGAAGCGACCGTCCAGCCAGCGGGCGCCGCCACCCGGAATGTAAAAGCGGCTTTCAGGTCCGGCTGTTCAAAGTTGGCGAAA
Organism: Arthrobacter sp. H5; assembly: GCF_000520595.1. Classification (GTDB taxonomy): domain Bacteria; phylum Actinomycetota; class Actinomycetes; order Actinomycetales; family Micrococcaceae; genus Arthrobacter_D. The sequence goes on along the minus strand of NZ_KI914978.1, from coordinate 216,787 downwards.
ACGCGCCTTGCATCCGCCGGCTCGTACTGGGTGTAGAGGTAGGTTTCGGAATCGGCCGGGTCGATGAAACGGTGCATTCCTTCGCCGCTGCGGCTGTAGAGGGCCGTACCCTCAATGACGACGACGTTTCGTGCCACCAGGTTGGGAAGCCTGATGCGTGAACCATCCGCAACCCCTGCCGGATCCAAGGGATCCCCGTTGAGGGTAATGGCGTGAATGCCGCCATGGATGAAGTCCACAAACGTTTCAGCGCCGGGTTCGCTGCAGGTGAAGGTGATGGTGGAGCGGGACGGGAATCCCGGTACCTCCGGCCGCTGTGCCTGCGACAGGTCGAGGACCACGTCGTAGCCTTCAACCTGGATGATCCGGGACCGTTGGGCCGCTTCGTCGCGACGCAGATTCTCGTTCTTCACCGGGCCATTCAACCACGCGTCCGCTGCACAGTCCCAACGGGCCAAGATGTTTTCAGGGCGTAGACGTGGCAATGTGGAGCCATGTCCGAGCTCTTTGAAGACTATGCAACCGCTGCCCGCCGCACGCCGGCCTTCGATGAAATGTTCGACGGCGATCAACTGCCGCGCGCCGAGTACAGTCAGGTGGCGGCAGCGCTCAGTGAACTAAATCTGGCCGATGTAACCGCGCGCGCCGATTCCATGGCGCGCACGTTTCTGGACCGTGGCGTCACGTTCGACTTTGCGGGTGAGGAGAGGCCCTTCCCGCTCGATATTGTTCCGCGGGTGATCGCGGGCACCGACTGGCAGGTCCTGGAGCAGGGAGTTGCTCAACGGGTCCGGGCGCTGGAGGCCTTTCTCAACGACGTGTACGACAAGATGTCGGTTGTGGCCGATGGGGTGATCCCGCGCCGCCTGATCACCTCCAGCGCCCATTTTCACCGCGAAGTCTCCGGCTTTGACCCTGCCGGAGGCGTGCGGGTCCACATCTCCGGCATCGACGTCGTACGGGACCAGCAGGGGACCTTCCGGGTGCTCGAAGACAACGTGCGAGTTCCCAGCGGGGTGAGCTACGTACTGGAGAACCGACGGGCCATGGCAAAGGGTCTTCCCGAGGCATTTGGCCAGCAGCACATCCGCCCGGTCGAGGAGTATCCACGCCGTCTGTTGGCCGCTCTGCGCAAGACGGCGCCGCCGGGCGCAGAGGATCCCACCGTCGTCGTGCTCACGCCCGGAGTTTTCAACTCCGCTTACTTTGAGCACACGCTGCTGGCCGGGCTGATGGGTGTCGAACTGGTTGAGGGACGGGACCTTATCTGCCGCGGCAACCGCGTGTACATGCGGACCACCGCTGGGGAGCAGCGGGTTGATGTGATCTACAAGCGTATCGACGACGAATTCCTCGACCCCCTGCAGTTCCGTGCGGATTCGGTGCTCGGCTGCCCGGGGATCGTCAACGCCGCGCGGGCTGGAATGGTGACGATCGCCAACGCCCTCGGGAACGGAGTTGCGGATGACAAGCTGGTCTACACCTACGTCCCGGACCTGATTCGTTACTACCTCAGTGAGGAGCCGATCATCGCCAACGTCGACACCTACCGGCTTGAGGACGCGGACGCACGCGAAGAGGTGCTGGACCGCCTCGACGAACTGGTGGTCAAGCCCGTGGACGGCTCGGGCGGCAAGGGTCTGGTGATCGGCCCGGACGCCTCGGCGGAGGAATTGAGCGCCCTGCGCACACGCGTGCTGCAGGATCCGCGCGGCTGGATCGCCCAGCCGGTCCTGCAGCTTTCCACGGTGCCCACCATGTCAGGTGGTCAGTTCAGTCCACGCCACGTGGACCTTCGTCCGTTCGCAGTGAACGACGGCGAGAACGTCTGGGTGCTCCCGGGCGGACTGACCCGGGTGGCCATGAAGGAGGGATCGCTCATCGTCAATTCCAGCCAGGGGGGCGGTTCCAAGGACACCTGGGTGGTGGACGGGCAGGTGAACGGACCCGTGACGGTGCCTGAGGGACCACCGGTGACGGTTCGCGAAAGAGTGAGTGTGTGGCCGATTGAGACCGGATGGCAGGACAGGCAGCCGGAACAACAGCAACAACAGTTGGATGGCCGGGAAGGATCAGGGAATGCTTAGCCGGATTGCCGAATCATTGTTCTGGATTGGACGCTACGTTGAGCGGGCGGATGGCACCGCAAGAATCCTCGACGTCCACCTTGAGAGGTTGAACCAAATGCCGCGGGGTGAACAGCGGGAGGTCTCCCGCCAACTCCTTGGCGTCATGGGCACCCGACCACCGGCCGGCGAGTTCGAGCTTTCCGACCTGCTTCATGCCCTGGCCTATGACCGCACCAGCCCCACGTCCATTGCGGGCGCCCTGGGCGCTGCGCGCGAGAATGCGCGGCGTGCGCGTGAGACTGTTTCCGGGAGCGTCTGGGAAGGATTGAACACCACCTGGTACGGACTCACCCAGCACCGCAAGGATGTGGTGGGCACCTACCGGTTTTGTCACTGGGTGGTTGAGCGCACAGCAATGGTTCGTGGACTTTCGGACACAACCATGAGTCACGACGAGAGTTGGCAGTTCCTTGTCCTTGGTCGAAGCCTGGAGCGCGCTGACATGACGGCCCGCATGCTCTCCACCCACGATGTGCATGCCGCGGGATTGTCCTGGGTGAACATGTTGCGGTGTGCCGGTGCCTATGAGTCTTTTCTGCGGACCCGGCGGGCGTCCTTTGGAGATCAGCAGGCAGCGGAATTTCTGCTGCTGGACAGGTTGTTCCCGCGGTCCATCGTGTACGCGCTGGGCGACGCCGAAAAGTGCCTGACCAACCTCAATCCCGCATACCGCCGGGTCGGGTTCATCAACGACGCCAGCCGGATCGTCGGGCAGGCACGCACCTTCCTTGAATTCCACCAGACCACTGACCTGATGTCCGAACTTCCCGAACACATGGAGAGGGTGCAGAAAGCCTGCGCCAGGGCGTCGGACGCCATCTCCCGAACATATTTCTCGCAGGCGGATGAACTGTCCTGGGTTGGAGAGGTCTCATGACCAGGCTGCTCATTAGTCACCGCACCGGCTACGACTACCTTCGGCGCGTTTCTCTGTCATATAACGAAGCACGGATGACCCCGCTGACGGACTCGCAGCAGGTTGTCCTGGAATCAACCGTTTCAGTCAGCCCGACAAGTGCGGCCGTGGCCACCTACCGGGACTATTGGGGAACCAGGGTGACGTCCTTCGACGTGCAGGTGCCCCACGACCGGCTGGAAGTCACGGCGCTCACCACCGTGGAGGTCAGCCGCATGGACCGCATCCCTTCCGAAGATGAGATTGCGGGCTGGGACCGTCTCCAATCGGGCGAGGTCACAAACGAATACGCCGACTGGCTGCCCCAAACCGCTCTGAGTGAACCAGGCGCGGAAGTCCGTGGACAGGTTCGGGACCTCGTGGATGGACGGAATCCGCACGAGGCCGCGCACGCGGTCTTCGAATGGCTGAAGACCGAAATGCAGTATGTTCAGGGCGTCACCGGCGTGCAATCCAATGCGCGCGACGCCTGGCAGGAGCGTCAGGGGGTCTGTCAGGATCTTGCGCACCTTGCCGTGGGGGCATTGCGCAGCCTTGGCCTGCCGGCACGCTACATCTCCGGCTATCTGCACCCCCGCCGCGGAGCTGACATCGGCGAATCCGTCGCCGGCCAGTCCCATGCCTGGGTTGAGTGGTGGGACGGCGAATGGCGGGGCTGGGACCCCACCAACAGCGGTCCCGTCAGCGACTTTCACGTGTCGGTTGCCCGCGGCAGGGACTACCGGGACGTATCGCCGCTGAAGGGGATCCTCTCCGGAGGCGGCGGTTCCGCGCTGAACGTGACTGTGGACATTACCCGTGTGGCGTAGCTAACCGCCCTGGACCGACTGGCCCTTGCTGAGAATGGTGAGTCCGGACTCCGTCACGGTGTAACCGCGGCTGATGTCCAGGTCGCGGTCCACGCCTACGGTCGCCCCGGCGGGTATGCGCACGTTCTTGTCAATGATGGCCTTGCGCACCACCGCTCCGGGCCCAACGGTGACGTTGTCCAGGAGAACTGATCCCGATATGTCGGCGCCCTCGTCCACGAAAACATCCGTCGCGAGTATTGATTGCTGGATGCTGCCTCCCGAGACCACCACGCCGCTCGACACGATGGAATCATGGGCCACGCCTGCGCCGCCGGACGCACTGCGGACAAACTTGGCGGGTGGTGAAATGCTCTGCCGGGTGTAGATGGGCCACCGGAGGTTGTAGAGGTTGAACAGGGGGAGTGGGGAGATGAGGTCCATGTTGGCGTCGTAGTAGGAGTCGAGGGTGCCGACGTCGCGCCAGTACTGGCCGTCACGCTCGGTTGCACCCGGGATCACGTTGGTGGTGAAGTCATAAACCGCCGCGTCTCCGCGCTCGACGAAGTAGGGGATGATGTCGCCGCCCATATCGTGCTTGGTGTCCAAGCGTTCCGCGTCGACTTCAAGCGCGTTGATCAGGGCATCGGTGGTGAACACATAGTTGCCCATTGAGGCCAGGAAGCTGCCCGGATCGTCGGGGAGGCCCGGTGTGGACTCCGGTTTCTCGACGAACGCCGCAATCCGTCCCGGGTGGGCAGGGTCCACTTCGATCACGCCGAACTGATCAGCGAGGTGCAGGGGCTGCCTCACGGCGGCGACGCTTACCGGGGCGCCGCTTTCGATGTGGGCCTGCACCATTTGCTCGAAGTCCATCCGGTACACGTGGTCGGCGCCGATCACCACCACAATGTCGGGACGCGCATCGTGGATCAAATTCAACGACTGGTAGATGGCGTTGGCGCTGCCCAGGAACCAGCTCTTCCCGCGCCGCTGCTGCGCGGGAACCGAAGCGATGTACTGCTGCAGCTGGGTGGACATCCGCCAGGTTTCCGAAATGTGCCGGTCGAGGCTGTGTGATTTGTACTGCGTGAGCACCACGATCTGAAGATAGCCGGAGTTCACCACGTTGGAGAGAGCGAAGTCGATCAGCCGGTAGCTGCCCGCGAAGGGTACAGCCGGTTTTGCCCGGTCTGCAGTCAATGGCATCAGCCGCTTGCCTTCGCCGCCTGCCAGAACCACAGCCAATACTTTCTTCAGCGCCATCGCGTAGCCCCCTGCTGTCTCGTCGTTGAGTGTTACCCCCGTGGGACTCACACTAGATGAAGGGCACCGTCTGCACTACGTTGGAAACGTGCGAGTAGACATTGTGACAAAAGAATTTCCCCCGGAGATCTATGGCGGGGCAGGAGTCCACGTAGCCGAACTGAGCCGGGTGTTGGCCGGGCACGTGGATCTGCGGGTTCACTGCTTCGGCGCGGCGCGTCCGGAAGAATTCCATGGTGCGAGGGTTCGTGCCTATGGCGTACCGCCCGGTCTTGAGGAGGCGAACGCGGCGGTTCAGACTTTAGGCACGGATCTGTCCATTCTGGGCAATACGGCCGGTGCCGACGTCGTGCACTCACACACCTGGTATGCCAACATGGCGGGCCATCTCGCGTCGCTGCTCCACGGCGTCCCGCATGTCCTCAGCGCCCACAGCCTGGAACCACTGCGTCCTTGGAAAGCGGAGCAGCTGGGCGGCGGCTACGCCCTGTCCTCGTGGGCGGAGCAAACCTCGTACGAGGCGGCAGCCGCCGTGATTGCCGTGTCTGCCGGGATGCGCCGTGACATCCTGCGCTGCTACCCGGTCGTCGATCCGGACAAGGTGCATGTGGTGCACAACGGAATTGATGTCAGTGAGTGGGAACGCAACACAAACGACGACGCCGTCACAGCGCTTGGCATCGATCCCTCACGTCCTTCAGTGGTTTTTGTCGGGAGGAACACCCGGCAAAAGGGCGTCCCCTACCTGCTGCGCGCGGCGGCCCAGCTGCCCACGGATGTCCAGCTGGTTTTGTGTCTGGGTGCGGCGGACACGCCCGAACTGGCGGCTGAGACCGCGCAACTGATCAACGACCTGCGGGCCCAACGCGGCTCGGTTGTCCTCATCGAGCGCATGCTTCCCAGGCATGAGCTGATCCAGGTGCTCAGTCACGCCACGGTATTTGCGTGCCCCTCCATCTACGAGCCGCTCGGCATCGTCAATCTGGAGGCGATGGCCTGTGGCGCGGCGGTGGTTGCCAGCGCTACGGGCGGCATTCCGGAAGTGGTGGACGACGGCGTCACTGGAACCTTGGTGGGGCTGGAACAGGTCACCGACGGAACAGGGACGCCGATTGATCCGCAGAAGTTTGTTGATGACTTCGCGTCGGCCGTCAACTCGCTGGTGGCAGACCCGCCGCGTGCCCGTCTCATGGGTGAGGCGGGACGCCGAAGGGTGGAGGAGCATTTCTCCTGGGGCTCTATCGCCGAGTCCACCCTGCAGGTCTACCGTTCGGTGCTGTAGCGGGAACTCGGTCCGGTAGGTCATTGGGTAAACGGTCACGCGCCCACCGGGTCATCCTCATCCTTTGGGTTTGCTGCAGGGTCCAGCCTACTGGGTTTGCGACTGCCTCCTGCCGGTCCAAATTCGATCTGCGATATGGACTGTGCCCTTTCGGAGCAGTAGGCTGACTCACCACCCCCAGCAGGCCACCGCCAATCAAGGAGCTTGAAAAATGACCGAGAATCCGCAGGACAACGCATCAGACGCCGAGGATCCCGCCGAGCAGTCCGAGGGAGATCCTGCTCTAACCGAAGGCAGGGTAATTACGCCGGTCGACGAGGAAAGGGATGATGACGACGGAAACTAGGGTGGTGCGCCGAGACCAGCCAGGCGGTCGGCGGAACATGCGGGTTGGTTCCCGGCCCTCGACAGGACGCCCGCTGCTGTAAACACCCCGGTGGTCGTCCAAACACCCGCTGGGGCGTTCGTGGAGACCCGGTGATTCACTTCAGGAGGCGTCAGCCTTCTCACGACGGGCAATAAGCGTCTTCTCGTCGATAGGTGAATCGCCGCTGGCGCGCTGGCGTCGTGCATACGCCATTGCCTCATCCTGGCGCTCCTTCTCCGCGCCCGTTCCAATCGCCATCCGGATGTGCTCGGGACCATACCCGAAAGCGTCCACCAGATCGACAGAGTGCGGGCGCAGCTTGGCGAGCAAACGATTAATGTACGGGCCAAGTGTGCGTGCGCGCTGTGCAGACAGCCTGCCGTGCATCAAATACCAGGCGAGGTTGTTCTCGATCAGGGTCAACCCGAACAGGTCCCGCAGCCAGGTAAGTACCTGCTTGGTGCCCGGATCCCCGGTCTGCTTGAGCGCCGCGGTGAACGCTTCCCACTGCAGAAGTTCAGCGTGCGCCCGCGCCGTATCAATCAACTCATTCTGGTGTTCGTTGAACAGTGCGGCCGCCTTCGCCTGGGGCATCCTGCGGGCACCGCGCAGTTCACCCGCCAGTTCACTGACCATGGATTCAACACGTCCGCACAATAGCTCATGCTGGGTATTCTCATCCCGCAGCGCTATCGCTGATTTCTTCTCGGAACCTGTGTCGACCACGGATTGCAGCACCCGGCGAAGCCCGGTCCGGTGAATGGTTCTTTCCGCGGCCTGCGTGACCACGTAACGGGCAAGCACGCCAAAGTCCACGCCGCGGAACTCATTGGCGAAGTCCGCGAGCAGCCGCTTGGCCACAAGTTGAAGCAGGACGTTGTTATCGCCCTCAAACGTCGTGTAGATATCCAGATCCGCCCGCAGCGAGGTAAACCGGTTTTCGGTCAGGAATCCTGCCCCGCCGCAGGCTTCGCGGCATTCCTGAAGGGTGTTGAGGGCGTGCCAGGTGGAGAGGGGCTTCAGCGCGGCCGCGAGGGTTTCAAGGTCCTGCCGGTCTTCATCGGAGTCATGTTCGCCGGAGAAGACGCCGTTGAGCTTCTCGAGCAGTTCTTCATGGGCGAAGGATGTCGCATAGGTCGCGGCGACGAGTGGCAGGAGGCGGCGCTGGTGCCGCTGGTAATCCATCAGCACTTCCTCCGTGAGGTCTGAGGCAGCGTTGAACTGCCGGCGTTCGGTTGCGTACTGAACCGCTGTCTTGAGTGCGAGTTTGCTCACCGCCACCGCTGCGCCGTCGAGGGACACGCGTCCCTGGACCAGGGTCCCGAGCATCGTGAAGAACCTCCGCCCGGGTGAGGCGATCGTGGAAGTGTAAGTGCCGTCGTCGTCCACGTTTCCGTAACGGTTGAGCAGATTGGTGCGCGGAATGCGTACCTGTGTGAAGTGCAGCCGGCCGTTGTCGATGCCGTTCAGTCCGCCCTTGAGTCCGTTGTCCTCACCGCCGATGCCCGGGAGGAAGTCGCCGGAGCGCTCCCGCAGTTCCACATAGAAGGCGTGCACACCGTGATTGACGCCCTGGGTGATCAGTTGCGCGAACACCACGGCGGCCCTGCCATCGACTGCCGCGTTGCCGATGTAATCCTTCCAGGCTGCACGGAACGGTGTGTGGATGACGAATTCCTGGGTGTGCGGGTCGAAGACAGCGGTTGTGGCGATGCTGGCGACGTCGGACCCATGGCCGGTTTCAGTCATCGCAAAACAGCCGGGTATTTCCATGTTCATGATTCCCGGCAGCCAGGCCTGGTGATGCTCTGCCGTGCCCAGGTGCAGCACGGCTGCCCCAAATAGGCCCCACTGCACGCCCGCCTTGATCTGCAGCGACGGATCAGCGACCACAAGTTCCTCGAACCCGGCGATGTTGCCGCCATGGTCGTCCGATCCTCCGAGTGCAGCGGGAAATGCCCGGTGGACGGCCTGATGCTCCACCAGGTAATGGAGCTGGTCAAAGCACCGTACCCGGTGCTCGGCTGGGGAGAGTCCCTCAATCCGGTGTACTTCCGGCCGGCCGGCCAGCTCGCGGGCTGTCCTCCTCGTGGCCGCCCAGCGGCCCAGGAGCTGCTCGCCAAGGGCGGCAACATTCACCACTGCCTGATCATTGTCCGCAATGGTCATTGTTGCCGGAACTTCGAGTTCCGGAGGGGTCATGGAGGTCTGGGTCATTGGTTGTCCTTCGGATCCGGAATAGTTCGCTGAGCGGTGTGCTCAGCGGGTTGGCCGGCTGCTGCCGGCGATACCTGGGGTGTGATTCCCTCACACAGCCAGCCGGTCAGCTGGTCAGTCATTTGTTCTTCGGTGGGCCGGTAAGGCCCGGGTGGGGTAGCCAACCACAGCTCGCCGGCCGCGCGGACCATCCCGATTGCGGCCCGCGGCCAGAATTGCAGCGACGGCGGCGCGATCCGCGATGCTTCACCGGCCGAGGAAAGGTACCGCTGCATGGGCCTGGCCAGCATGGCGGAGATTGCGTCGAAGAAGTGCGTGAGCGTCTCGGACGAGGGATCCTCCGCGGTGGTCAGTGCGTCCGCCGGACCGATCCTGGTGACGAACGTGTACACGTTGGGTGACGTCTCAGCCATCTGCAGGTATGCGGATACCATAGCCCGGAGGCCGTCCCTCGGTGTGGCTGCCTGTCGGGCGGCATCCAGCAGATGTGCCTGCATCTGGCCGATCACCACCTCACCCATGGCCTGCTGAAGCCCTGCCTTGTCGCCGAAGTACCTGTAATACACGGACTTCGAGGTTTCCGCGGCCATCGCGATGTCCTCCATGGATGCGCCGTGGCCGAGCCTGTGGACGGCGCGCCGGGCGGCTTTGATCAACGCACGACGACGGGTGGCGCGGTGCGCTGCCCAGCGGCTTGAGCGTCCGTCGGACGCGGCTGCGGAATTGGTTCGTGCGGTTTCGTTCACGATACCGAGCGTATCAGGTACGCTTGGTATCGGTAATTATCCCCACAGAGCAGGAGCATCTCCGCATGTCCGAACAGGCAGAAGGCACGCGAGCCGCGCAGCCCGGCAGTCCCATCCGCAGCGCAGTGGTCATTGGGGGCAACAGAATCCCGTTCGCACGGTCGGGGGGAGCTTATGCATACTCCTCCAACAAGGACATGCTGACGGCGGCGATCGACGGTTTGGTGGCACGATTCGGCCTGCAGGGGGAACGGGTGGGACAGGTTGCTGCCGGCGCCGTCCTGAAACATTCCCGCGATTTCAACCTGACCCGTGAAGCGGTGCTGGGATCGGCCCTCGCGCCGGATACACCGGTCTATGACCTGCAGCAGGCATGCGCCACCGGCCTCGAAACCGTCGTTGGGCTGGCTAACAAGATTAAGCTCGGGCAGATCGAATCGGGGATCGCGGGCGGAGTCGACTCCGCGTCCGACGCACCCATTGCGGTCAGCGAGGGACTGCGGCGCGTGCTGCTGGACCTCTCCCGCGCCAAGACCACCAGACAGAAACTTGTCGCAATCAGCAGGCTGAGGCCAGCGGATCTTGCACCCGACGCGCCCAACACCGCAGAGCCGCGCACGGGGCTGTCGATGGGAGAACATCAGGCCATCACCACCGCCCGCTGGAACATCAGCCGCACATCCCAGGACGAACTCGCGCTGGCCAGCCACCATAATCTGGCTGCAGCCTACGAGCGGGATTTCTTCTCCGATCTCATCACTCCCCACCGCGGCCTGACGCGTGACGCCAACCTCAGGGCGGATACATCGCTGGAGAAACTGGGCTCGCTGAAGCCGGTCTTTGGCAAGAACCTCACGGCCGAACCAACCATGACCGCCGGTAACTCCACGCCGCTCACTGATGGCGCGTCAACCGTGCTGCTCGGGTCTGAGGAGTACGCCCGCTCCCACAATCTGCCCATGCTGGCGAACGTGGTCGATGCAGAAGCGGCAGCTGTCGACTTTGTCCACGGGGCGGAAGGGTTGCTCATGGCGCCGGTTTACGCGATGCCCCGCCTGCTTCAGCGCAACAACCTGACGTTTGCTGATTTCGATTTCTTTGAGATCCATGAAGCGTTTGCCGGGACTGTCCTCAGCGCCCTCGCAGCCTGGGAGGACGAGGATTTCTGCCGAAGCCAGCTTGGCCTGGACGGTGCGCTGGGAAGCGTTGACCGCAACAGGCTCAATGTCAACGGCTCATCACTTGCCGCCGGCCATCCCTTCGCGGCCACAGGTGGCCGGATTGTCGCATCACTTGCAAAAACACTGGCGGAAAAGGGCTCAGGCCGCGGCCTGATCTCGGTGTGCGCAGCAGGCGGACAGGGCGTCGTTGCCATCCTGGAGGCGCGGTAGCCATGTCGGACTCCTACCTTCAGCTTGTCAATTCAGTGCCCGCCGGCAGAGTCGCCAAGGCGCTGGGATTGCCTCTCCCAGTGCCCCTACGCCGCTACCAGTCCGGCGCGCCGCTGATACCCGGCCCAGTGCTGGTGCTGGGAAACGGCGCCGGAGCCGACACAGTAGCCGAGGTGCTGCTGGGATGGAACCAGGACGTTCGGCGCCATGCACAGCCGAAGGAGAGGATCGGCGCTGTCATCGCGGTCCTGGACTCGGTCACTCATCCCGATGCGCTCTCGGCGGTCATGCTGGAACTTGGTCAGTCCATCCGCCAGCTCGCTCGAGGTGCCAGGGTTGTCAGTGTGTCCAGAACGGTGGCGGGCACAGTGGATCCTGCTGAAGCTGCCGCCAGACGTGCGGTGGATGGGGCGGTACGGTCGATCGCGCGCGAGCTGCGCGGGGGTGCGACCGCCAACGGAATCGTCCTTGGCGACGGTGTTGGTATTGATACCACGAGTGCGGTGGGGGCCCTGCGCTTTCTCCTGTCCGGCAGGAGCGCTTTTGTCAATGGACAATTCATTTCCGTGACATCGGACCGGGGAGAGCTTCCGGCAGTTGTGGCAAAGCCCCTGGCAGGCAAAATTGCAGTTGTTACCGGTGCGGCCCGCGGGATCGGCGCGGAAATCGCTTCCGTCCTCAGGAGGGACGGCGCGCAGATCGTCGTGGTGGATGTACCCGCCGCCGGCGAGCAGTTGATGAAGGTCGCCAACCAGACCGGTGCCACCGCGCTGCAGCTCGACATCACGCGGCCCGAAGCGGCGCAGCGGATTATCGACCACGTACGTGACCGCCATGGCCAACTGGACATTCTTGTGCACAATGCGGGCATTACCCGGGACAAGCTGCTCGCCAATATGGACGAGGCAAAGTGGAACCAGGTCATTGCCGTCAACCTTGCTGCACAATTGGCAATCAACGCCGAATTGCTGGAATCCACTGTCTTCTCCGATATCGGAAAAATAGTATGCCTGGCCTCCACCAGCGGGATCGCAGGCAACAGGGGGCAAAGCAACTACGCGGCTTCCAAGGCCGGTGTCATCGGCATGGTGGAATGTACGGCCCGTGTCCTGGACGGCGGGAACCGCACCATCAACGCCGTCGCACCTGGATTCATCGAAACCGAGATGACGGCGAGAATTCCGTTCGGGACGCGCGAGGTGGCGCGGCGCCTGAGCAGTCTGCAGCAGGGCGGACTGCCCGTCGACGTGGCGGAAACCATTGCGTTCCTCGCCACCGATGCGGCTGGCGGAATCAACGGCCAGGTACTACGCGTCTGCGGACAAAGCCTGGTGGGTGCCTGATGGCCTTGCAGGCCGGCCGGATGCCATCGCTGCCCGCCGTGTACGGTCAGGCCCTGGTACGTGGTGCCCGTTCGAGGCTCGGGCGAAGACGCCAGGCGGCAGAGCTGCCGGACACGGTACTCAGCGCCGCGGGAGTGAAGCCGGCAGACACCGCCCTGGGTGACTTCCAGCGTATGCTGGGCCAGCCTCCGTCCGTGGACAACCTACCCTCCGGATTTGTGCACACTGTGGCCTTTCCCCTGGCTATGAGCATTATGGCGCGGACGGACTTCCCCCTGCCGCTGCTCGGAATGGTTCACGTGGGAAACGAGGTGGATCATCTTTGTGCCATCCCGGCCGGACAACCGTTGGAGATCAGTGCCTGGGCTGAAAATCTGCGCCCCCACCGGGCCGGTACCCAAGTCGACCTGCTGACAAGCGTGGCATCAGTCGGAACGCCAGCCTGGATTGGGCGCTCCACCTATTTGGCCAGGGGCGTGCGGCTGGGGGAGAATCCAGTTCAACCGGCATCGAATGAAAAACCGGGCTTCAATCCGCCCCATCCGACCGCGGTTTGGAATTTATCAGCGGACACCGGCCGCCGCTACGCTGGAGTGTCAGGCGATTACAATCCCATTCACCTGGGCACCCTGCCCGCGAGGGCTCTCGGACTGAAGCAACCCATAGCACACGGGATGTACCTCGCATCCCGGATGGTCGCGGAGGTTGCCGGACGGGGCGTGGAAGGGCTGCGCTGGTCTATTGACTTTGTTTCTCCTGTTCCACTGCCGGGCAGGATCTCGCTTGCCGTCTCCGAACACCGCAGCGGGGACAGTTGGCGCGGTACCGACGTGATTGCCTGGGACCCGCGTCGTCGTCGTACCTGCTTCACCGGCCGCCTCGAAATGCTGGAAAACGGAAATAATTCCATAGCGCCTTCAGCTTGTCCATAGGTCCAGGCTATTTTCAGACTGTTTTCGGCGAATTGGCCGTTTTCACTGTGAACCAGCCCGCAAACAGTGCACACTCCATGAAGTCAGTTACCACTGGCGTTTCCTTTACTGAATGGAATGAGGAGTTTCGTGAACTCAAAAGGTTTGAAGGCAGCCGTCTTCGCAGCATCCACGCTGCTGGCATCCGCGCTCATGACCGGCGGCGCCGCACAGGCAGCACCTGACGCACCGGCTGCGGGATCCACGGTGTCGCATGCCCAGGTCGAGTCCCAGGCATCGCTGGAGGCGTACTGGACACCCGAGCGGATGAAGAACGCGAAGCCCGCCAATTCGATCAATTCGCAGGGCTGGGCGGACCAAGGCCGCACGATTATGCCCAAGGGCGGAGCTGAAAAAGTTGTCAAAGCGCCGCAGAACAAGCCCTCTCTCCGCGCAGCGAGCGAAGCGCCCGTCTCCCATATCGGCAAGGTCTTCTTCACCCTTGGCGGCCAGAACTACGTATGCTCGGCAAACTCGGTGGGCAGCAACAACCAGAACACCGTTGCAACGGCTGGACACTGCACGCATGACCTGAGCGCAGGATGGGCCACCAAATTCGTCTTCGTCCCGGGCTACCAAAATGGTAATTCCCCGTACGGGATGTGGTCCGCCACGTCGCTCCACTCCACGAGCGAATGGGTCTCACGCAACGACATCAGTTACGACGGCGCGTTCGCGGTGGTCGCGCCGCTCAACGGGCGCACACTTGCCGCAACCGTGGGTGCCTCCAACATCGGCTTCAACATGGCACGCAACCTCACCTACAAGGCCTATGGGTATCCGGCAGCGTCGCCGTTCAATGGGGAGTCGCTGAAGAGCTGCTACGGCACCGCATCCAGGGACAATCTCGGTGGCACCCAGTCGCAGGGAATCCCGTGCGACATGACCGGTGGATCCTCCGGCGGCCCATGGTTTGTTGGATCAGGTTCGGGTGGAACCCAGAACTCCGTCAACAGCTTTGGTTACACCTCGCAGAAGAACGTCATGTACGGGCCGTACTTCGGTTCGTCCATCCAGCAGGCGTACACCAGCGCGTCCAACCGGTAGGTCCGCCTCCGGTTGCCACCAGGTGCCGCCTCCCGTCCAGCAGCGGGAGGCGGCACCTTTTTGCTGCTGGCGCCACCCTAGAATGGAGCAATGAACGACGACGATCCCTGGCTGCTGCGCGCACGCCACCTTGATGCCACCGACCCGCTGGCAGGCTATCGGCAGCGCTTTGAAGGTCACGACAACCCAGCGATACCTGCCTACCTCGATGGAAATTCCCTCGGACGGCCGCTGACGGCAACAATGGAGCGGCTGACCACCTTCGTCAGGGAGGAATGGGCGGGGAAGCTGATCCGCGGCTGGGATGACGGCTGGCTGGAGCTGCCCGGCCAGGTCGGTGACACGTTGGGGCGCGTTGCACTCGGCGCTGCTCCAGGGCAGTGCATCATCGCTGACTCCACCAGCGTGTTGCTGTACAAGCTGGGCAGGGCTGCACTGGAAGCCCGTCCGGGCCGCACCGAAATAGTGCTGGACCGGGACAATTTCCCCACCGACCGCTTCATCATGGAGGGCATTGCCCGCGACCGTGGATTGCGGCTGCGGTGGATAGATGTGGCCTACGACGGCGGGGCCACAGCTGCCGGGGTCGCGGCTGCAGTGGGGCCGGATACCGCGCTCGTGGTGCTGAGCCATGTGGCGTACCGGTCCGCCCATATTGCAGATGTCCAGCGAATCACCGAGGTGGTCCACCAATCCGGTGCGCTGGCACTGTGGGACCTGAGTCACTCGGTTGGTTCGGTTCCAGTGGAGTTGGACGACTGGGATGTGGACTACGCGGTGGGCTGCAGCTATAAATACCTCAACGGCGGGCCGGGAGCCCCGGCCTGGGCGTACGTTGCGGAGCGGCACCTGGCCGGCTTTGAGCAACCGATCCACGGGTGGCTGGGCAGCGCCAACCCGTTTGCCATGGGTGCGGCCTACGAGCCCGCGGAAGGGATCCGGCGGATCGTATCGGGAACGCCGCCCATAGTGGGCATGCTCGCGGTGCAGGACATGCTGGGACTGCTGGCTGAGGTTGGGCTCGACGCTGTCCGCCGCAAATCGATGGCATTGACCGCTTTTGCCGTGGACGCGGTGGAGTCGCTGATGGGGGAGGCCGGCGTCGTCATCGCTTCGCCGCGTGACCCGGACCTGCGGGGCAGTCACATCACCATTGACCACCCTGCATTCGCCGGTCTGCTCCCCGGTCTCTGGGCTGAGGGGATTATCCCCGACTACCGGAACCCCAACGGCTTGCGCCTGGGTCTTTCGCCGTTGTCGACGTCCTTCGAGGAGACCTATACTGGTATCCGCGCGATCGCGGACCGCCTTCCCCGAGGCGACTGACGATTAAACTGTTGGGCTTGGGTCGTGTTAGAGTTTTTTTCGCTGCTTTTCGAGGTTTTACTCCTCTGAAAGCACCACCCGCGCGGGTGGCGGAATGGCAGACGCGCTAGCTTGAGGTGCTAGTCCTCTTATTGAGGGTGGGGGTTCAAGTCCCCCTCCGCGCACAATAAAAACCCCGGTTCGCCGGGGTTTTTTTGTGCCCTCAACCGCCAGGGGACGGCCCGGAGGATTTCCTGAAGCGCTCTAGCAACTGAGGTGCTACTCCTCCGATGGACGCTGCCGGTTGCGTTTCGTGGCGGAGCGTTGCTGCTTGGCGGCGAGGTGCCGCCGGGCGGAGCCGCGCGTGGGTTTGGTCGCGCGACGCTGCTGTGCGTCGGAGGACAGTCCCGCGGTCACCAGGTCCGCAAGCTTACGCAACGCCGTTTCGCGATTGCGCAGCTGGGAACGCTGCTCGGAGGCCGCGACGGTTATCGTTCCGGCGATGAGGCGGCGACCAAGTCGGGTGAGCAGCAGCATCCGCTGGTCATCGGAGAGCACGGTCGAACCGGCGACATTCCAGGACAGCTCGACGCGGCTGTCGGAGGTATTTACGTGTTGCCCGCCCGGCCCTGACGACTTGGAGAATCGCCAGCCGAGTTCGCGCTCAGGAATGATGAGCTCCGATGACACCTCAAGATCCATGCGACCAGCGTGACACAACCTGCGGAGCCAGTGGCCGCAATCCCTCTAGAACAGCGGCCAGGGGACCGCCGGCATCTCACCGCTCGGAGCCGGAAACCGCTCAGCAAAGCGCAACCGGGTGCAGCGTGCACCCAGCGAAGCAATTTCTTCGGCGCTGAGCAGGCCAGCCAGGTTGCGCCCCAGCTCGCCACGCAGTCCTGCGCTGACACGGTCGAGGCCGTCGAGTTCGTCGGCGGTCATCTCGTCGCCGAGCCACCCCCACAGCACCGTGCGCAGCTTATGTTCACTGTGAAAGGTCAGCCCATGGTCCACGCCGTGCCGGCGTCCGTCGCCCATCGCAAGAATGTGGTCGCCTTTGCGGTCGGCGTTGTTGACGATCACGTCGAACACGGCCATGCGTCGTAGCGATAGCGAGTCTTCGTGAATGAGGGTGACCCTCCGTTCGTTCTCGTCCCGCCCCTCGAAAACGTGTTTCCAGCCGGTCTCGGGCACGTCGTCGGTCGCGACCAGGTCTACAGCGTTCTGGGCGAAGTCCTGCTCCTGCCAGAGCTGCACCATTCCCCTACCCATCGGACCGTCGCGCAGCCAGGTGTGCGGCACCACATTCCAGCCGAAGGCCTGAGAAACCAGGTAGGCGGCCACCTCCCGGTGGGCCAGGGTGCCACCCGGGAAATCCCACAGCGGATGTTCCCCCGCTATCGGCTTGTAGACGACTAACGCTCCGTCGATGCTACCGAGAAATGTGGCGTTTGAAGCCGTTGTGATGCGACCGGTGAGCGTCAGCTCGGAGGTCACAAGGCCGGGCGCTGGCATCAGGCCTCGGGAAGGGTACAGATGTGCCCTTCAGCGTCAACGGGGTAACCGCAGAGCGGGCACGTCGGGCGCCCGGCGCCTACAATCTCCCGGGTGCGCTTGGAGAATGCGCGGGCGGTGCCGACGGGCATTCTCACCAGCAGCATTTCGGGCGCGACAACCGCATCTTCATCATGGGATTCGTCATTGTCACCACCGTCGTTATTAGCATCGATATCGCTGATCGGGTAGGCCTCGATGACGACCTGAACCGTCGTTGGGTCCCACCCCAGGCTCATGGCGCCGGTTCGGAACTGCTCCTGAACGGGATCGAGCTGGTCATTGTCGACAAGTTCAATGGGAGTACTCGTCGGAATGCTGAAGGGATTGCCCTCAAGGGTGATGAGCTGGTCGAGAATCTCGTCGATCTTTTCGGCGAGCTGAGCCGACTGCTGCTTCTCGAGGGCAATACTCACAATCCGCGTCCCCGCGCGCACCTGCAGGTAGAACGTGCGTTCCCCCGGATCGCCAATGGTGCCAACGACGATCCGATCAGGCCAGGTAAATTCGTGAACATTTGTAGGCATATGAGTATTTTAGGCGCATGCGGTTCGTGGCGCCTGTTGCCCTGCACCACCACCCACCGGCGCATCGCCAGAGTGGACGCTGTTGGATAACCACGACAGATCCCCGGCGTCGGTGTTGGTAGCGAAGACACTCGGCCGACTCATGCCGTAGCGCACGATCGATACCGAGGCGGGGCTCACATTGATGCGCTGGAACAAGTCAAGGTGCATGCCGAGCGCATCGGCGAGGATCGACTTGATGATGTCACCGTGACTCACCGCCACCCACACGGACCCCGGCCCGTGCTCGGCTTCAAAGGCTGCATCGTGGCGTCGAATCGCTGCCACCGACCTAGCCTGCATCCCGGCCATGGATTCGCCACCGGGAAAGATGACGGCGGACGGTTGCGACTGCACAACCGACCACAATTCTTCGGTCGCGAGGTCACTGAGCGTGCGGCCCTGCCACTGGCCGTAATCGCACTCCGTAAGACAAGAGTCGAGATTGATATCGACCGGCGCGAGCGGGGTGCCGGCCTGGCGATCGAGGATGAGCTGGGCGGTCTGCTGACAACGTTCGAGGGGGCTCGACACCACCCCGACCAGGGGCACGGCTGCGAGCCGGTCACCGGCCATGGCCGCTTGGTCGCGCCCGGTCTGGTCAAGGCTGACGCCCACGGCCCGCCCTGCCAGCAGCCCGGTCGCATTCGCTGTGGTGCGGCCGTGCCGCACGAGGATAACTGTCGCCATCCACCCAGCCTAACCACCCGAGGTCCCGGCTGTCCTTACTGTGGGTAGGCTTGGTCCGAAGCCATCCACCACATGGAGGTATGAAGCATGGGCATCACACCCGAAGACGAAGTAGTACGGATCTGCCAGGAGCTTATCCGCATCGACACGTCAAACTTTGGCAATAACGAGGGGCCCGGAGAGCGGGCTGCGGCCGAATACACTGCAGGTCTGATCGAAGAGGCCGGACTTGCGACCCAACTGTTTGAATCCGTTTCCGGGCGGGCCTCGGTGATTGCCCGCATGGCCGGCTCCGATCCGGCGCTGCCGGCGCTCGTTGTCCACGGCCACCTCGATGTGGTGCCCGCCCAAAAAGAGGATTGGTCCGTGGACCCGTTCAGCGGGGAGGAGCGGGACGGCCTGGTGTGGGGCCGCGGCGCGGTTGATATGAAGGACATGGATGCCATGATCCTTTCGGTCCTGCGTCATCTGCAGCGCGACGGCATCAAGCCGAAGAGGGATCTCATCTTTGCGTTCTTCGCGGACGAGGAAGCCGGCGGAACCTACGGAGCATCCTGGCTGGTGGACAACAAGCCGGAACTGTTCGACGGCGCAACCGAGGCCATCTCGGAAGTGGGCGGATTCTCCACCACCATCGGAGGCCAGCGGACCTACCTGCTGCAGACGGCGGAGAAGGGCATCTCCTGGCTGCGCCTGGTCGCACACGGCCGGGCGGGTCACGGCTCCCAGATTAACACCGACAACGCGGTCACCAGGCTTGCGCGGGCGGTGACGCGCGTGGGGGAATACCAGTGGCCGATCGAGCTGACGCCCACCACCCGGCAGTTTCTTGATGGTGTGACTGAACTTACCGGCGTTGAATTCAACCCGGATAATCCGGATACCCTGCTCGCCGAGCTCGGTACGGTGGCACGCTTTGTCGGGGCAACCCTGCAGAACACCTCCAACCCCACGATGCTCAAGAGCGGGTACAAGCACAACGTCATCCCCGGAAGTGCCGAAGCATTGGTGGACGTCCGAACCCTTCCGGGGCAGGAGGAGCAGGTGCTGGCCACCATCAAGGAAATCGCCGGCGACGGAGTGGATGTCAGCTATGAGCACAAGGATGTCTCGCTTGAGGTGCCGTTTGCCGGAAATCTGGTCGATTCAATGATCGATGCCCTGCACAGTGAGGATCCCGGGGCCAAGGTGCTCCCATACACGCTGTCCGGGGGGACCGACAATAAGTCGTTGAGCCGTCTCGGGATCACCGGTTACGGCTTTGCCCCACTCCAGTTGCCGGATGACCTGGACTTCACCGGCATGTTCCATGGCGTGGATGAGCGTGTGCCCACCGAGTCCTTGAAGTTCGGTTCACGCGTGCTCACGCGGTTGCTGACCACCTATTAACCATGAATCCCGATGATCTGACCGGCTCGCTACTGGCCCGCTTCAGGAAGCGCGCAGCCGACTACGACGCCAACAATTCCTTCTTTCATGAGGACCTCGCGGAGCTCGTTGAACTCGGTTATCTCGGCCTGTTCACGTCCACGGACGACGGCGGCAGTGGGCTGGGCATCGAAGCGGTTGCCCGTTGCCAGCGGAGGCTGGCAACGGCTGCTCCGGCCACCGCGCTGGCGATTAACATGCATCTGGTGTGGGCAGGCATTGCCCACCTCCTGCACCGGCAGGGTGACGATTCACTCAGCTACGTGCTTCGGGAGGCTGCCGCCGGAGAGATCTACGCCTTTGGTCTTTCCGAACCCGGCAATGACACCGTGCTGTTCGATTCGAACACCTCGGCGGTGCGAAACCCGGGTGGAGGTTACACGTTCACCGGAACCAAGATTTTCACCAGTCTTTCGCCCGTGTGGACCCGGCTGGGAGTCTTTGGCAAGTACCAGGGACCTGATGGCGGGGAACTTGTCCACGGGTTTGTGACGCGGGGCAGCGCCGGCGTCGAGGTCGTAGAGGATTGGGACACTCTTGGCATGCGGGCCAGCCAGTCGAACACCACCCGGCTTGCCGGCGTCGTCGTCCCGCCTGAACGGATATTCCGCCATCTGCCGGTGGGGCCCAACCGGGACCCAATGGTGTTTGCCGTTTTTGCGGTCTTCGAAACGCTTGTCTCAGCTGTCTACGCAGGAATTGCCGACCGCTCACTGGAGTTGGCGGTTGAAGCGGCGAATCGACGAAGGCTGGGAATGAACGGCACCCCGGCGCACTTGGATCCGGACATCCGCACGCACGTCGCGGAGTCCGCGATGGCGGTTGATTCACTCGATGCCCGGCTCAGGACAGTTTGCCTCGATCTTGACCAGGAGGTGGACCACGGGGGCCGTTGGTTCGCCAAGCTGGTTGGACTCAAGGTGCAGGCCACCCGGGTGGCCAGGGAGACGGCAGATGCAGCTCTTCAGGTGTCCGGCGGTGGGGGATACTTCAACAGCAGCGAAATCAGCCGTCTGTACCGCGACGCGCTTGCCGGGCGGTTTCATCCCTCAAGCGAGAATTCCGCCCGGCGCACCGTCGCGACGGCCTGGCTTGGGCCGGTCCCGGAAACGGACTGAGTGCCGACTCGTTTCAGGCGGTGCGCTCCACCCGAAGCACTTTCCGGCGCAGCCAGAAGCGTCGATTCCCACCGATGTAGATACAACTTCGCTCAAGTTCCCACTTGCCGTACTCGGCGTGTTCGGTGATGAGCTGGCGCGCCGCCGGCAGTGGTTCACCAGCGTTGACCGTGAGTACCAGATACTCGTACTGGCGGCCGTAATCCCGCTTTCGTGTGACGGTGGCGTTCAGAAATTGTTCTCGCATATCCCTCCAATTCCTTCCACTTTACCGATAACGTCTAACTCATGAGCATAGATCCGCGTGTCGCGCTGCAGTCGCTCGTTTCCGCGCTTGAGGAGCATTTGGCTGCGGCCGCGTCACGGCGGGGCGAAGACGATCCTGCTGTGGAATCCGCCTACCTTTCGATCGCCGATTCGTTTGAGGCATACGAAGAAGCGCTCTACGACGCGCATGGCGAAGTCACACCATTAGTCATCTATGAGGATTCCGACGACGAAGACGAAGACGCGGCGGAGGTACGAGGCGGAAGGCGTTAGGGAAAACCAGTTTCGCTGAGTGTCCTTAGCCTGGCGCAGATACTTCATCGAGTACTTCGGCGATTTGTGCCGGCAGAGGGTTGTCGGAGGAATCCAGCAGCTCCTTGAGCTGATGACTGGTGCGTACCCCCACCACGGCTGCGGCCACGACCGGGCGATGGATTAACCATCTCAGCGCCACGTCCTGTGGTGGAAGCTCAAGTCCCTTGGCCGCCGTGCAGACGGCTTCGGTTACCCGCACGGGGCGACCCGAGAGATACGGCTCAACGTAAGGCGCCCAGACATCGGAAGCCGCCCGGGAATCCGCTGGTGTCTGGCTCCGGTACTTGCCGGTAAGGACACCGCGGCCCAGCGGGCCCCAGGCGAAAATTCCAACGCCCAGCGCTTTGGCCGCCGGGATGGCTTCGCGCTCCGCTGTTCGGTTCAGCAGCGAATACTCGGATTCGTGGGCTGTGACAGGGAATCCTGCTGTGGCGCATGCACGGGCCAGTTCCCACCCCGTGTTGTTGGCCACACCAACGTAGCGTGCACGGCCGGTGCGGTGAGCGGTCTCCAGAGCTCCCAGGGTCTCCTCAATGGGAACATCGCCGCCGGTTGACGGCGCCAGCCAGAAGTCCACGCTCTCAGTCCCGAGTCTCGACAGGGACGCATCGAGAGAGTCGAGCAGGCCCTTGCGCGAGACATCAAGCCTGCGTCCGCCCCAGTGCCGTGTGCTCCCTCCCTGCACTGCCAGAACAACCTCGGAGCGTGCCACGGCGTCACCAAGGAGGGCGCCGAGCATCGCTTCGGCTTGTCCATCGGAATACCGGGGTGCAGTACACAGCAGGTTCCCACCCGCTTCGATGAACATCCGGAGCTGCTCCCGCGCGGATTCATCTTCAACGTCCATCCCCCAAGCCATGGTGCCAAGACCGAGAGCGGAAACCTGTTGTCCGCTGTCCCCAACGTTTCGCCACTGCATAAGGTAAGCCTAAGGCCTTCGAGCGGGACGGTGCCTTAGGGTCGTAAGTGTGAATTGGATCGAAGCGGCCATCCTGGGCCTTGTCCAGGGTCTGACAGAGTTTCTGCCAATATCATCGAGTGCGCATCTGCGGGTGGTCGGCGAGATTCTCCCCAATGCGCAGGATCCCGGAGCCGCATTCACCGCGATCACCCAGCTCGGCACAGAGACCGCCGTCATCGTGTACTTCTGGCGTGACATCGTGAGAATCGTCAAGTCGTGGTTTGGGTCCTTGACCGGCAGGGTTGCCCGCAACGACCCCGATGCCCGAATGGGATGGCTGGTCATCATCGGCACAGTCCCGATCGTTATCCTTGGCTTGCTGTTCCAGGAACAGATCGAGAGCACCTTCCGGAGCCTGTGGCTGGTCGCAACCATGTTGGTCGTGTTCGGGCTGCTGCTGGCGGTGGCCGATGCGGTCGGTCGGCAGAAGCTCACACTGGACCGTCTGACCTACCGGCACGGCATCCTCTATGGATTGGCGCAGGCTCTCGCCCTCATTCCGGGGGTATCCCGTTCCGGCGGCACCATCACCGCCGGTCTCCTGATGGGATACACCAGAGAGGCCGCGGCCCGCTATTCTTTCCTGCTTGCCATTCCGGCTGTGTTTGGCAGCGGGCTCTATCAGTTATTAAAGAGTGCGGGTTCCCCCGGACCTTACGGGCCCCTTGAAACTCTCCTGGCCACCGTCATCGCCATGGTGGTGGGATACGTCATTATCGGCTGGTTCCTGAAGTTCGTCTCCACCCGCAGCTACGGATTGTTTGTCTGGTATCGAATCCTGCTGGGCCTTGTACTCTACGTTCTGCTGGGTTTCAACGTCATCAGCGCGTGATCGTAGTCCTGCCTGACGCGGTTCGACCTTACGGTCTTGTGGGGCGCGGCAAGACCGTAAGGTAGAACAGTGATTGCTTGGAACTCCCGCCCTGTCCCGCGTCTTTCCGCCACTTCCCGCAGCACTTATCTGCACGACACGGCCGCGGGTCGTGTCGTCGAAGTCCCTTTCACTTCCCAGCCGGGCCTGTACGTGTGCGGGATCACTCCCTACGACGCGACGCATCTGGGCCACGCTGCCACCTACGTGGCATTCGACCTGCTCAATCGCATTTGGCGTGATGCCGGCGCAGCTGTTTCCTACGTACAGAACGTGACGGATATCGACGATCCCCTGCTGATACGCGCCACCGAAACGGGAGTCGACTGGCGGGATCTCGCGGAGTCGCAGACGGCTCTCTTTCGAAAAGATATGGAGGCTCTCAACGTACTCCCACCGGATCACTACGTGGGTGCTGTTGAGTCAATTGGGTGGATTGTTCCGGTGATTGAGTCGTTCATCGAGCGCGGGGCAGCGTATCGCGTGGCGGGGACCGGCGGAGAGCCGGAGGGCGACATCTACTTCTCCCTCGATGCCGCCCGCAGGAGGGGCGAAGATGCCTGGACTTCAGGCAGCATTTCGCACCTCACGGAGGAGCAGATGCTGCCGCTGTTTGCCGAGCGCGGCGGCGACCCCGAACGGCCGGGCAAGCGGAACAGCCTCGATCCGCTCGTCTGGAGGATCGCGCGCGCCGGTGAACCCGATTGGGAGGGCGGCTCCCTTGGGCGGGGACGCCCCGGGTGGCACATTGAGTGTTCGGTGATTGCGCAAAAGTACCTGTCCATGCCGATGACCGTCCAGGCCGGGGGAGCGGACCTCGTTTACCCCCATCATGAGATGAGTGCGGCGCATGCACAGGCCGTAGCCGGCATTCCACTGGCACGGCACTATGTGCACGCGGGCATGGTTGGTCTCGATGGCAAAAAGATGAGCAAATCCAAGGGAAACCTCGTGCTGGTCTCCACCCTCCGGGAGTCCGGGACAGATCCCGCTGCCATCCGTCTTGCGCTGCTTGCCAACCACTATCGTCGCGACTGGTCGTGGACAGCAAGCGTGTTGACGGACGCCGAAGCCAGGTTGGACGCCTGGCGTGCGGCACTCGATTCGGCGACCGTCCCGTCGGTGGAATCTCTCATCTCCGACATCAGGGGCGCCCTCGCCAACGATCTTGACGCTCCCGGCGCTCTGGCCGCCGTCGACCGCTGGTGCGGTGCGGTGGAGCACATGGCAGGGGACGACGACGGCGCGCGGCTGGCGACGGACGCACTGGATGCCCTGTTGGGCGTCCGGTTAAAGGATTAGTCCTTGCGCCTCTTCTTGAGATAGCGCTCGAACTCGCGGGCGATGGATTCGCCCGTTGCCTCAGGAAGGTCGGCTGTGTCCTTCGCCTCTTCCAACTGGCGGACGTATGCCGCAACTTCGGGGTCTTCGGTTGAGAGCTCGTCCACTCCGCGCTCCCATGCTTCGGATTCTTCGCCCAGCGCGTGTGTGTCCACCGACACCTGCAAAAGCTCCTCGATCTTGTTCAGCAACGCGAGCTGTGCCTTGGGGGAGGGCGACTGGCCAACATAGTGCGGCACGGCGGCCCAGACGGACATTGTTGGAATGTCCGCCAACTGCCCAAGTTCAGCAAGGACTCCCACAATCCCGATTGGCCCTTCGTACGTTGAAGTCTCGACGTTCAGACCAGTGCGGACAAGGTCGTCGTCAGAGGAAATCGTGACAGGAATGGGACGGGTGTGGGGCACGTCCGCGAGCAGGGCACCAACCAGCACCACGCAGTCCACCTCCAACTCCTTCGCGGTAGCCACAAGCTCGGCTGTGTAGGCCCGCCACTTGTAGGACGGTTCCACTCCATGCACCAGGATGAGGTCAAGGTTGGAACCGGGCACCGACGCTTTGCTGATCCGCGTGGTGGGCCATTTTATCCGGCGCTGCCCCGAAGTATTCCGCTCAATTACTGGGCGGGTGAACTGGAAGTCGTAGAACTCGTCGGCGTCGATTGTTGAAACCTTCTTGCTGTCCCAATGCTTGCCCAGGAGCTTCAGGGCATCGCTTGCCGCTTCGCCCGCGTCATTCCAGCCCTCAAAGGCAGCCAGCATAACGGTGACCCGCTGGTCTGGCCTGTCACTGTCGGTGAAAAGACCGCGAACTCCCTGCGGGTGGCTTTCATCAAAGGTACTCACCACATCACCCTAAACCTCTGCAGAGCCCCATGTCAGTCATTGCGGGGCGGCTTCGCGCAGAGCTAAGCCGCCCCACCGCTGCAGGAGCGCCCATTAGACTTGACCCATGGCTAATCACTCTCCGCGTACCACCGCGCCCTCAATGGCTTCGGCGGAATCCGGGCACCGGTCCGCGCCGGACAGTCTGCAGGCGGTGCTCTGGGACATGGACGGCACCCTTGTCGATACTGAGCCGTACTGGATTGCTGCGGAAAAGGAACTGGTGGCCCATCACGGTGGAATCTGGTCCACTGAGGAGGCATCGGCCCTCGTTGGCCAGTCCCTGGAGTTCTCGGCCGGCGTTCTGCAGGCGGCTGGCGTTGCGCTGAGCGTCCGCCAGATCATCGATCACCTCATCGGCGAGGTCACGGAAAGGGTCCGGGTGGAAGTGCCGTGGCGTCCGGGTGCGCGGGAACTGCTGCTGGCTCTGAACGCGTGCGGTGTGCCATGCGCCATGGTGACGATGTCGGAGCAACTGCTTGCACGGGAAGTTGCCGGCCAACTGCCGGATGGCACGTTTGAATTCCTGGTCACCGGAGACATGGTGGCCCGCGGCAAACCGGATCCCGAGTCCTACCAGATGGCATTCGACCGGCTGTCGGTCGGGAGGAGACTGCAGAAGGACCGCGTGGTTGCGATCGAAGACTCCCTTCCCGGTGTCACAGCAGCACAGGCATCCGGCGTTGTCACCATTGCGGTACCCCACTTCATCCCAATTCCGGCAGACCCGGGACGTCATGTGTGGACCACGCTTGAAGGACGGACAGTCGCGGACCTCGACGATCTGGTTGCCCGGCTGACGCAGGGAGCCACCCCATGAGCCGTCCGGCGCAGCATGGCGCGGATCGCCGCGAGGGCATTCCGCTGGGGCGCATCTCAGGAATCCCCGTGGTTCTCGCTTGGTCGTGGTTTATTATCGCCGCCTTTGTGGTGTTTGTCTTTGGCCCGCAGGTAGCGGCCAGGTTCCCTGACATCGGCATAGGTGCCTACGGCGTGGCCCTGGCCTACGCGCTGCTGCTCGCGGCATCGGTGCTGGTTCATGAGCTTGCACACGCGCTCTCCGCCCGGATATTTGGCTGGCCCACCGCCCGGATTGTCCTCAACCTGTGGGGCGGGCACACCCAATTCGAGAACTTCAATGCAAGTCCGGGGCGGTCGCTGTTGGTTGCGCTTGCCGGACCGGCCGCCAATTTTGTCCTTGCGCTCGGTGGTTGGGTTTTGTTGCTGCTTGCCGAACCCAGCGGGGTAGCCGATCTGTTGATCAATATTCTTGTCTGGGCAAATTTCCTTGTGGCGGTTTTCAATGTGCTGCCCGGACTGCCCTTGGATGGTGGACGTATCGTGGAATCTGCGGTGTGGAGGGCAACGGGCAGCCAGGAAAAGGGAACTGTGGCCGCCGGTTGGTCGGGACGAGTCATCGCTGTTGCCCTTGTGGCGGTGGTGATTGGCCTGCCGATGATCAATGGTGGCAGCCCCAGCCTGACAACTGTCCTGATCGCCGTGGTGATGGGAGGGTTCCTCTGGGCCGGGGCAAGCGGGGCCATCCGCAATGCGCAGATGAGGCTGCGTCTTCCGGCCATCAGCGCTGGGCGCCTCAAACAGCCGGCCATGAGTGTCATTGCCGGCACCACGGTGCGGCAAACCCGCCGCCTGCTCGGAGACCACCCGGGAATGGCGATTGTCCTGACAGGACCGGCCGGTCAACCGGAGGCGGTGGTGGACGCCGGCGCCCTGCTGTCGGTGCCCGAGTCGCAGGCCGAGGCTACCCCGGCCAACGCGGTGGCAAGGGCGCTGGCACCCGGCGCTTACGTTCCCGAATGGGCGGAAGGCCAGGAACTCGTGCAGTTTCTGGCACGGCTTGCCGGAAGTGAGTATGCAGTCATCGACAGGCAGGGTCGGGTCACCGGCCTGCTGCAACAGGCAGTGGTGGTTGCGGCGATCACCGGCAGGCCGCATCCCGGCCTGGCGAACTGAACCCTGACAACTGTGCGGGTCACACCGCCCGCCCTAATACCTGCTAAGGATCAATGCATGAGCAGTTCCGAGAACGGCACAAACATCAGTTCCCCCCACGGCGCTTCCGCCCGCCGCGGAACCCTCAGGCCCGGAGAGCGGGTACAGCTCACCGATGAGAAGGGCAGGATGAACACCATCACCCTTACGCCCGGAGGGGCCTTCCACACGCATAAAGGTTTCCTGTCCCATGATCTCCTGATCGATGCCAGCGAAGGCACCATCGTGGAAAACACCACCGGACAGCAATATCAGGCACTGCGTCCGCTGCTTTCGGACTTTGTGCTCTCCATGCCCCGCGGCGCCGCAGTGGTCTATCCGAAAGACGCGGGCCAGATCATCACTATGGGGGATATCTACCCGGGTTCGCGGGTTGTGGAGGCCGGCGTTGGCTCCGGAGCGCTGTCCATCTCCCTGCTGCGCGCCGTAGGTGACAGCGGATACCTGCATTCTTTCGAGCGGCGCGAGGAATTCGCGGAGATTGCCAAGGGCAATGTTGAAACGATCTTTGGCGGCGCACATCCGGCCTGGAAGATTACGCTGGGTGACTTCCAGGAACGGGTACTCGAACAGGAGAGCCCCGGGAGCGTTGATCGGGTGGTGCTGGACATGCTTGCACCCTGGGAGTGCCTGGATGCGGTGGCAACAGTGCTGGCCGCAGGCGGGGTCTGGATAAGCTACGTGGCAACCGTGACCCAGCTGTCCCGGACGGCTGAAGCCATTCGGGCAGACGGGCGATTCACGGAACCCGACGCATGGGAATCCATGGTGCGGGGCTGGCACCTGGAAGGGTTGGCTGTGCGCCCCGACCACCGCATGGTTGCCCACACGGGTTTCCTGCTCACCACCCGTCGGCTTGCCCACGGGGTAACGGCGCTGACAACCAAGCGGCGGCCGTCAAAAACAGGTTTCAGCGAAGAAGACCTGAACGCCTGGACTCCGCAGGCGGTGGGCGAGCGTGCCGTCTCGGACAAGCGGCTGAGGCGGGTGGCCCGTGACGCGAGCTCCACCATTCAGCGGGGGTCCCTTCCCGTTGAGGAGGCGCAGGCACGGCGCGAATCGCAGGAACGGCAGCACGATATTGAATCCGCGGGTCCGGATACGGGTCCCCAGTAAGAAAGTGACCTGTTAGTTACTTTCAGGTTTTCCCCCGCCCACTGCGCTATGGTCAAAAGAAAGCAACATGCGACGGTGAAGGTGGCGATACAAGTTGGTGACTTCAGACAACGGGTCCGGAACGCCTCAACCAACCGGGGACCGGCCTCAATCATCAGTGGACGGACAACTCGCCGTTGCGCAGCGGCAAATCAATGTGCTCCGGGACAAGCTGCGGCACATTGACAAGCAGCTGGCGGCCACTACTCAGAACAATTCCAAACTGGTCTCGGCGCTGGAAGCGGCGCGAACGGAGATTGTCCGGCTGAAGTCGGCGCTTGAGAAGGAGGGCGCCACTCCTTTCAGCTTCGGCACGGTGGTGCAGGCCAACACGCACCAGGAAGCCGTTCCAGGGAGCACCACGCAGGCCACCGTCCAGGACAGTGCCGATATCATTCAGTCTGGCCGAAAGCTCAGGGTAGCGGTCAGCCCCCTCATCAATGTGCGTCAGCTCATGCCCGGACAGGAAGTACTGCTGAACGAATCACTCACCATAGTGGCGGGTCTGGCATTTGAGCGGGTTGGCGAACTTGTCACGATCAAGGAACTTCTCGGTAAAGACCGGGTGCTGGTGATCGGCCGCGCAGATGAAGAGCGGGTCATCCGACTGAGCGGCCCGCTTCAATCAGAGCGGCTGAGGGTGGGCGACGCGTTGGCAGTGGACAACAAGACGGGCCACGCGTTGGAGAAGGTCCCGCGAAGCGAGGTCGAGAATCTGGTGCTCGAAGAAGTGCCGGACATCGCGTACGAGGATATCGGCGGACTGGGTCCGCAGATCGAGCAGATCAGGGATGCTGTGGAGCTGCCCTTCCTCCACCCGGACCTGTACCGGGAGCACGGGCTGAAAGCTCCCAAAGGAATACTGTTGTACGGTCCTCCAGGTTGCGGAAAGACCCTCATCGCAAAAGCCGTTGCAAACTCTCTCGCCGCCAGGGCAATCGAACGCACCGGGTCAGCCGAAACCCGGAGCTATTTCCTCAATATCAAGGGTCCGGAACTACTGGACAAATATGTGGGTGAAACCGAGAGGCATATCCGGTTGATCTTCGCCCGGGCCAGGGAGAAGGCGTCGGACGGCTCGCCTGTGGTGGTGTTCTTCGACGAAATGGATTCGTTGTTCCGCACCAGGGGAACCGGAGTTTCCTCCGACGTCGAAACCACCATCGTGCCGCAGCTGCTGAGCGAGATCGACGGCGTGGAAAAGCTTGAAAACGTTATAGTCATCGGCGCTTCCAACCGCGAGGACATGATCGATCCCGCAATTCTCCGCCCGGGCAGGCTCGATGTGAAGATCAAGATCCACCGGCCGGACGCGGAGGGGGCCGGGGAGATCTTCGCGAAGTACATTACGGAGAACCTTCCGATCCATGCCGATGATTTGGCGGAGCACAACGGCAGCGTCAGCTCCACCGTGCAGGCGATGATCCGCCGCACGGTGGAAATGATGTACTCGACCGATAAGTCCAATGAGTACCTTGAGGTGACCTACGCCAACGGCGACACGGAAATGCTGTATTTCAAGGACTTCAACTCCGGCGCAGTGATACAGAATGTTGTGGACCGTGCGAAGAAGTACGCAATCAAGGATCTTCTCCTGGCAGGCCAGAAGGGCCTTCGCATCGAGCATCTGCTGCGGGCGGTGGTGGACGAGTTTCGTGAGCATGAGGACATGCCGAACACAACAAACCCCGACGACTGGGCACGCATCTCGGGCAAGAAGGGTGAGCGCATTACCTACATCCGCACCATTGTGCAGGGCAAAGCCGGCCAGGAACCCGGCAAAACCATCGAAACCACGGCAAACACCGGACAGTATCTGTGACCACACCCGTTACGGAACCGGCCGGTGCAGACCCCGGCGGAACGGGCTGGCTCACCGTCCGCCGGGTCATGGGAACAGAGACCGAGTACGGGATCATCGCACCTGGGCTGCCCAGTGCCAACGCCACTGTTCTTTCAACGCAGGTGGTCAATGCCTACGCCGCCACGCTGCGGGAAGGACTGGGCAACCTGCCGGGGACACGCTGGGACTACACCGATGAAGCGCCATTATCGGATGCCCGCGGCTGGCAGATGGGTAGGCTGGCCGCGGATCCCAGCCAACTGACAGACGAAGCCCCCATCTTGAACGCGGAACAGATCGCGATGGTTGACCGGGGAACTCATGCTGAAGCAGATGACCCCGCGGTCCTGATGAATCTGGTACTGGGCAACGGGGCGCGCCTCTACGTCGATCATGCCCATCCCGAGTATTCGAGCCCTGAGGTGACCAACCCGCTGGATGCTGTTCGCTGGGACCGCGCGGGCGACGTCGTCGTACACCGGGCGATGCTGCGGATAGCAGGCACGCCGGGATTCTCCCCAGTGAACCTTTACAAGAACAACACCGACAACAAGAGCGTCTCGTACGGCTCGCATGAGAACTACCTGGTACCCCGCCGCGTACCCTTCAACAGGCTGGCAGCGGCGCTCATCCCCTTTTTCGTATCCCGGCAAGTGATCTGCGGCGCCGGGCGTGTGGGCATCGGTGCGCTGAACCAGCGCCCAGGTTATCAACTAAGCCAAAGAGCGGATTTCTTCGAGAACGAAGTAGGACTGGAAACCACTGTCCGTCGACCTATCATCAACACGCGCGATGAGCCGCACGCCGTGGCCGAGAAGTATCGACGCCTGCACGTAATCATCGGGGACGCCAACCTCAGCGAGGTGTCCAATTACCTGAAGATGGGCATCACGGCGCTGGTGCTGTCACTGATCGAACACGACCTGGCGCCCGTCCCGGAAATCCACGAACCAGTCATGGAGCTTCAGGCAATCAGCCACGACCCGTCGCTGTCCCATCTGGTCCGATTGGTGGACGGCCGCCAGATCACGGCACTGGACCTTCAGGAGATCTACTTCGAGGCAGTCGCAGCACAGGCAGCTGCCCAAGGCGGTGTCGACGAACAGACTGCCGATGTGCTGTTTCGCTGGGAACAGCTCATTGCCACCCTGCGCCGGGACCCAATGGAGGCCGCGGGCCAGCTGGACTGGGTGGCCAAGCTCAAGGTCCTTCAGGCCTACCGGCAACGGGACGGCATGGACTGGGATGATCCCCGGCTAGCCCTGGTGGATCTGCAGTACTCGGATGTGCGCCCGGACAAGGGCATCCATCACCGGTTGGTGGCGCGCGGGGAGATGGAGCGTCTCATACCGGAAGCCGATGTGCTGGCGGCAGTCGGCAAGCCGCCACGGGACACGCGGGCG
>NZ_KI914978.1:141113-184510 GCF_000520595.1 Arthrobacter sp. H5 | reverse complement strand
TCCGCGGAACATGCATCACCCGCTTCCCCCGTGAGGTTGTGGGCGCGAGTTGGGACTCGATCATCTTTGAGCTCGCCTCCCAACGGCGCCTTCAACGAATTCAAACGCGCGAGCCGCTCCGCGGCACGGCAGAACTCACGGAGAACCTCTTTGCCGGATCGGCGGACGCGGAACAATTCGTTGCCCGGCTTTTGAGCGGTCCAGAACCCAGCATGGCACCATAGAAGTAGCAGCAAACCGGCCGCGAGGAAGGGCTCTCATCATGGCAACACAGGAACACCGGAACACCGGATCACGCGCCGAAGAGCAGGAGGACGTGGATCAGGACCCCGTGCCCGCCGGTGACGCCGGGCAGGCGCAGGACACCACTCAGACTGAGGGCGTGGACGATCTCCTGGACGAAATTGACGGTGTGCTCGAATCCAACGCGGAGGAGTTTGTGCGGGGCTTCGTCCAGAAGGGCGGACAGTAACGCATGCTCCCGGAAGACGCTGCCGCGGCCATCGGACGCGCCGCCTCCACGTCATTTTCCGAATACGTGGGTAGGCACAGTCCCGAGCTCCTGCCCTCGGGACTTAATCTGGGGCCAGGGTCAACCTCCTCCGGCGATATTGCCCCGCACGCAACCACGATTGTTTCGATGACGTTCGCCGGTGGAGTGCTGATGGCGGGGGACCGCCGCGCCACCATGGGAAACATCATTGCGAGCAGGCACATCGAGAAGGTCTTTCCCGCCGACATGTTTTCCGTGCTCGGCATTGCAGGCAGTGCCGGGATCGCTCTGGACATCACGCGCCTGTTTCAGGTGGAACTGGAACACTACGAGAAGATCGAAGGCACGTTGATGAGCCTGGATGGGAAGGCCAACAGGCTGGCCGCCATGATTCGGGCCAACTTGCCACTTGCGCTGCAGGGACTCGCTGTGGTTCCGCTCTTGGCTGGATTCGATACGGCCCGCCGGGAGGGGCGCCTGTTCTCCTTCGATGTGACGGGCGGCCGCTATGAGGAACAGGAACATCACAGTGTCGGATCCGGTTCGTCATTTGCACGCGGTGCGCTCAAGAAGCTTTGGAGACCCAATCTGGATGAAGGGCAGGCGGTCAAAGTGGCCGTTGAAGCGCTCTATGACGCAGCCGACGACGATTCAGCAACCGGGGGCCCCGACGTCGTTCGCCAGCTGTGGCCCGTTGTATACACAGTGAACGGTGCGGGTTCGCGGCGGATCCCGGAACGGGATCTCGCCCAGGCGGCCGGCGAGGTCATCGCCTCGCGGTCTGTTTCCGGAAGGGAGGCGTGACCCATGACGCAGCAGTTCTATGTCTCACCGGAACAGTTGATGAAGGACCGCGCTGATTTTGCGCGGAAGGGAATCGGCCGCGGCCGCTCAGTGCTGGTACTCAGTTGCCGGGACGGCATAGCACTGGTTGCCGAGAATCCCTCGCCTTCCCTGCACAAGGTCGGCGAAATCTACGACCGCATCGCCTTCGCCGCCGTGGGTAAGTACAACGAATTTGAAAGCCTTCGGCAGGCCGGCATCCGGTATGCCGACGTCCGGGGCTACTCCTACGACCGTGAGGATGTCACCGCCCGAGGGCTTGCCAGCGTCTACGCACAGAGTCTCGGCGCCGTCTTCACCGCCGAGAGCAAACCGTTTGAAGTGGAGCTGGCCGTCGCTGAAGTGGGTAAATCGGCGCAGCATGACCATCTGTACCGCCTGACCTTTGACGGTTCCATCGCAGATGAGCGCCGCTTTATTGTCATGGGTGGCCAGGCCGGTGCGGTGGTGGATGCCCTGTCCGGGCGTTGGTCGGCGGAATTGGATTTCAGCCAGGTTGTGCGTGCGGCGGTGGATTCGCTGAGGTACGACGGCGGAACCTCCGGGGAGCCGCGTCCTGGACTCGACTCCGGTTCTTTGGAGATTGCGGTATTGGACCGCGATCCGCTGTCCTCCCGCGGCACGCGGAGGGCTTTCCGCCGCATCACGCCTGCGGAAGTGGACGCGGTCCTGGCCGTGACGGAGCGCTAAGGCCATGGACCGCCGCATCTTCGGAATTGAAACGGAATTTGGCATTGCATATTCCGGACCCAACTCGCGCCCACTGTCGCCGGAGGAGGTTGCCCGCTACCTGTTCCGGAAGGTGGTGAGCTGGGGAAGGTCGTCGAACGTTTTCCTCACCAACGGCTCGCGGCTATATTTGGACGTGGGCTCACACCCTGAGTATGCAACGGCCGAGTGCGACGACGTCGCGCAGCTGATTGCGCACGACCGCGCGGGTGAACTGATCCTTGAGGATCTGGTGGCCGAGGCTCAGCGAAAGCTGGGTCAGGAGGGCTACGACGGAAGTGTCTATCTGTTCAAAAACAACACCGATTCCGCAGGCAACTCCTATGGCAGCCACGAAAACTATCTCATTCCGCGCAAGCTGGAGTTTTCGCGCCTTGCGGACATCCTGATCCCGTTCCTCGTGACCAGGCAGCTCCTCGTTGGTGCCGGGAAGGTGCTTAAGACCCAAACCGGCTCTATCTACGCGTTCTCGCAGCGCGCCGACCATATCTGGGAAGGCGTCTCGTCGGCCACCACCCGGTCGCGTCCCATCATCAACACACGGGATGAGCCGCACGCGGACGCCGAGTACTACCGGAGGCTCCACGTCATCGCAGGCGACTCCAACATGTCGGAGACCACTACGCTCTTGAAGGTCGGCACGGTTGACCTCCTTTTGCGGATGATCGAGGCAGGCGTGATCATGCGGGACTTCAGGCTGGAGAATCCCATCCGAAGCATTCGGGAAATCTCCCACGACCTGACCGGGCGGCAACCGCTGAAACTGGCGAATGGGCGGAGGATCTCCGCCGCCCAGATCCAGCGGGAGTACCTTGCCCGCGCAAAAAAGTTTATCGACGCGGAGGGTGCGCACACGCCGCACATCGAGCGGATTCTTGATTTGTGGGACAGGACCCTCACCGCAGTCGAGAGCGGCGACCATTCCACGGTGGACAGGGAGATCGACTGGGCCATCAAAAAGAAGCTCTTGGACCGATACCTGCTAAAGAACGGACTGGATCTTGATTCCGCGCGGGCGGCGCAGCTTGACCTGACATATCACGACATCTCCCGTACCCGAGGTTTGTTCTTCATGCTGCAGGCCCGCGGTGAAGCCGAACGGGTGGTGGAGGACGTCGACATCAAGTCCGCCGTTGATGTACCTCCGCAGACCACGCGGGCGCGGCTGCGCGGAGATTTTGTGCGCCGAGCCAAAGAGGCCAACCGGGACTTCACGGTGGATTGGGTGCACCTGAAACTCAATGACCGGGCGCAACAGACCATCCTCTGCAAGGATCCTTTCGCCTCCGTTGACGAGCGGGTGGACGCGCTCCTCGAGCATTTGTAGGACCAACACATGAAGTTTCCAGGGAGAAACTTACCCAGCCAACCCGTTAGGCTAGGTAAGTCCGGTCCTTCAATGGGTACCGGCGCGGATGCTACACAACGCATCCCCACCAACGTTGAAAGATGCACCGTGCGAAAAGTATTAGCCATCCTTCTGCCCGTCCTGCTGTTCCTGACGGCCTGCGGCGGCGGCGGCGGCGGCCAATCGGAGGCCGACGTCTACACCGACGGCAAGACGGCCGGAGCCGCAGAGTCCCTTGAATCCGTCCGGGTCACCGACGCCGGAGATGAAACTGCCCCCACAGTGGAGTTTGACTCTCCACTGACCATCACTGAAACCGCTGCGCGTGCGGTCACAGAAGGGGACGGTGCAGTCATCGAGGCCGGAAACGAGGTTTCGCTTCACCTGATGTTCCTCAACGCCGATGACGGCACTGTGCTCCAGGATTCCTATTCCGAGGGGCAGCCGCAAAAAATCCAGGTAACCGAAGAACTCAAAACGGCTGATCCCGTCTTGTATGAGGTGCTGGTAGGAACCAAGGTCGGCGCGCAGGTGGCTTACACAGCACCCATCGAGGCGCAGGAGGGACAGGAAGCATCACAGAACCGCCTTCTGGTTTTCAAGGTGTTGAGTGCTGAGGTGCCGCCGCCACCTCCGGAGGTCCTCACACCCGAGGAAGTGGCACAGCTGGATGACGCCGGAGAACTGCCGACCATCACCGTTGGCGATGATGGTGTACCGTCCATCGAGTTCCCGGAGAATGAGGCCCCGGCTGACCTGGTGGTCAAGGTGCTTGAGGAAGGCACGGGTGAGGAAGTCACTGAAGCGGACACCATCTCAGCCAACTACACCGGTTGGAGCTGGGGCGGCGAGGAGTTCGACTCCAGCTTCGCCGGAGGCGAACCCATCGAGTTTCCACTGACCGGAGTCATCCCCGGCTGGACACAGGGCCTCTCGGGACAGAAGGTCGGCGCCAAGGTGCTGCTGGTGATCCCGTCGGAACTTGCCTATGGAGATGCGCCGACGGGTGGCCAGCCAGCCGGACCACTGGCGTTCTATGTGGAAATTGTTGAGAAAGCAGCAGCGGAGTAAGGAGCATCATGTCTTTTGGACAACGTGAGTATGACCGCCAGAAGCCCGAGGTGGAGTTCCCGGGAGCAGAGACACCGGAAGATCTGGTCATCAAGGACCTGATCGACGGCGACGGCCGGGAGGCCCAGGCCGGAGACACCGTGTCGGCCCACTATGTTGGCGTGGCATTCTCCACCGGCGAAGAGTTCGATTCCTCCTGGAACCGCGGAGCCCCGCTTGATTTCCGCGTGGGCGTTGGACAGGTCATCCAGGGCTGGGACCAGGGGATTCCGGGAATGAAGGTCGGCGGGCGCCGTCGGCTTGAGATTCCCTCCCACCTTGCCTATGGGGACCGCGGCGCGGGCTCGGCCATAGCACCCGGAGAGTCGCTGATCTTCGTTGTCGACCTGATGGGCGTCCGCTGACCACAGCAGTGCCTGCCTGTTCGGGGTGCGGAAGGACACACATGTGTCCCTTCCGCACCCCATTCGTGTGTTAAGCGCTGCGGCTTCGGGGTAACGTAGCCAGCGTGTCCGCAAAACGAACCGAACGACTTCTCACGCTGGTGGTGCTGTTGCTGTCCACACGCCGCGGCTACACCAAGGAAGAACTTTTCCGCGAGATCGAGTTGTACGCGCAGGCCTCGTCCGCGGCGGCGCGGGAGAAGCTTTTTGACCGTGATAAGGCGATCCTCCGCGAGCAGGGCATTCCGATCGAATCGTTCAGCGACGATGCACTGTTCGAGAATGACAACTCAGCCCGCCGGTACCGCATTAACGCCGAGGAGTACCGCCTGCCAGGCATGGTGTTCACACCGGCCGAATCCGCCGCTCTTGCCCTCGCCGCGGGAATGTGGGATCAGGCTTCACTTGATTCCGCGGCCACACGCGCGATGCGAAAGCTTCAAGCCCGGGGGGTTGCTCCGGATGCGGGTACCGGCCGGGCGCTCGAACCGAGAATTCGTACCAACGAACCGCACTGGGAAGAAGTGTGGCGGGCAACGACGTCGCGCCGGATCATCCGGTTTACATATCGCGCCGCCAGTACCGGAGAAGAGCAGGGCCGCACGGTTCATCCCTGGGGAATGGGTACCCGTTTTGGGCACTGGTACCTGGTGGGATTCGATGCGGCACGCAGCAGCGAGCGGTGGTTCAGGCTGTCACGGATGACATCCGCCCCCGCCGTGGTGGAGGGCACCTACACCGTGCCGGCAGACTTTTCCATGTCCGTATCCCTGGCGGATCTGGATCGGGTGGGCGACACACATCAGGCGCGTGTTTCAGTGCGGTCTCTGACCTGCCAGATTTTGCGGACCATGCACGGTGCAACGATCGAAGAAGATACCGGAGATGGGTGGGACACGGTGCGCTACCCATACGGCGACGAGCCAGCCGCCGCCGCCCGGATCGCCTCCCTCGGACCGCATGCCGTGGTAAAGATGCCCTCCAGCCTGGTGCGCTCCGTCAAGGCCCGGCTGGGAGCTGCGGGCTCCGCGCTGAGGGAGGCGCCGCCGTCGTTCAGCTTTCCGATCCCCCCGCCACCCCGGGCCCTGCCCCGAAAATCGTCAGCAGAGGCACACCTGAGGCGTCTGCTGGACCTCGTGCCCTATCTCATGAACAACCCGGGGGTCCACATTGACTCGGCCGCAGCGAACTTCGGGGTGACCAGGACCGAACTCGAGAGCGATCTCAGGCTCCTTTTCGTCAGCGGGCCACGGTATTACCCCGACGGACTTATCGATATCCAGCTTGAGGATGACCGGATCCACATCAGCAATCCGCAGGGACTCGCAGAACCGGTGCGCTTGGGCATGGACGAGGCGTGCACCCTCATCGTCGGGCTTGACACGCTGCGGAACCTTCCCGGGCTTGAAGAGGACTCTGCGGTTGCCACCGCACAGGCCAAGCTGATGGAGGCGGCCGGGGACGCCGGACGGATAGGGAGCTCCATCGCCACCAGCCTTGCCGAGGAGGATGTCACGCCCACACTTGAGCGCATCCGGTCCGGGATAGCGGCCGGTGTGCGGATCAAGCTGACGTACCTGGTTCCCGCCCGCGATGAGATCACCCATCGGG
Source organism: Arthrobacter sp. H5 (assembly GCF_000520595.1). Lineage (GTDB taxonomy): Bacteria > Actinomycetota > Actinomycetes > Actinomycetales > Micrococcaceae > Arthrobacter_D. Next base: position 177,972 of record NZ_KI914978.1, on the reverse strand, counting down.
AGATAGAGCCGGTTCGTGCTTTCCTCCACAATGATGTCTGGTACCTCGAGGCATGGTGCCTGACGGCGGAGTCGAAGCGGAACTTCCGGCTTGACCGCATGCAGTCCGTCGAACTAACTGATGTGCCCGCCGAACACCGGTCCAGCCAGTCATCGGGAGGGTTCCCCGGAGCACTCTTCGAGCCGTCCTCGACGGATGAACTGGTGACCCTGGTGCTGGCTCCAGGTGCTGCCTGGGTGGCCGAAAGCTACGGAGCGGAGCGGACTGCTCTGCTCGACGACGGCCGGCTGGCGGCCGAGATCAGGGTCGCCACCAGCACCTGGGTCCCTGGGCTCGTCGCCAGTCTCGGAGGAGCCGCCACGATCGCGGCTCCGGAACCACTGCGGGAGCGCGCCGCGCGCGTCATAGACTCGGCGGTGTCCCACTACGCATGATCATGTTCAGTGGTGGGCGCTTTCCATCCGTTGTCGCCACTGATCTACACTGGCCATATGCCTTGGTGGTTCTGGATCGTGCTGTGGGTGGTTTTGGTGTTGGTGAGCGCCCTCTTCCTGGGGTTCCTGGGATTCAGGATCTTCCGTCAGGTGATGGCGGTCCTGCGGGACGTCGAAGGAGCCAGCCAGCTGTTTGCGCTTTCGGAGCGCACGCCGGACACAGGAGCGAATCCGGACCAGCCGTCTGCCGCCGTGTTCCTCGATCCTGCTGATGTGAGGTCCCAAAACAGGTTGAAAGCCGCTCTGCGGGCGCGGGCGAGATCCCAACGACGGATTAGACGGCGGACGCATCGCGGACAACCCCAACTGCTGCGTGATATGCCCCACCTATAAACTAGACTTAACCAAGACCCACGAGAGGAACACCATCATGCGGCTTGAAGGCTGGCACATCATTATCATCATTGCCATTGCGATCCTCCTGTTCGGGGCACCCAAGCTGCCGGGCCTGGCACGGAGTGTGGGGCAGTCCCTGCGGATTTTCAAGTCCGAAGTGAAGCAGATGAAGGACGAGAACAACACGGATGATCCGGACGCGCAGGGTTCCTCACCCGTCGAAGGCAAGGTTGTGAATCCACCCCACGGCACCACCCACCCCCGTGATGCCGACTCGGATGCAGGCAGCCCGCCGCGCCAGCCGGGTGCCGGCAATACTCCCACTAATCCCTAAGGCCAATGTCGCGGGGAAAGGGGCGCAAATCCAACCCTGAAGGGAGGATGGCGCTCAAGGAGCACCTAAAGGAAGCCCGTAACAGGCTCTTCAAATCTGCTATTGCACTTGTGCTGGGCACAGTGGTTGGATTCTTCATCTACAATCCGGTTTTGGTTGCGCTGTCGCAGCCGATTCAGGAAATCGGCGAACGCACCGGCCGCACCGCGGAGCTTAACTTCGACGGCGTTGGCTCGCCATTCGACCTGATGATCCAGATTTCGGTCTTTCTCGGCATTGTCGTTTCAAGCCCCGTCTGGTTGTACCAACTGTGGGCGTTCGTGACGCCGGGCCTGAGGCAGAAGGAACGCCGCACAGCACTCGGCTTCATCGCCGCCGCCGTTCCGCTCTTCCTGGCCGGCATTTATCTGGCTTGGCTGATCCTTCCCAACGCGGTCCTGGTCCTGACGGACTTCACGCCGGAGGGTTTCGCCAACATCATCACCGTGACGGTTTACATCACGTTTTTGCTGCGCCTGATGCTGGCCTTCGGAATCGCCTTCCTCCTTCCCGTGGTGCTTTTTGGGCTGAACATGGTCGGCCTTGTCACCGGGAAGCAGGTGCTGAAGGCATGGCGGATCACAGTCTTCCTCGTCTGCCTTTTCGCGGCGATGGCTGCGCCGGGTGCCGATGCCATGAGTATGTTCTACCTGGCTGCACCCATGCTCCTGCTGTTCTTTATAGCCATCGGCTTATGCCTACTGAACGACAGGCGCCGTGACCGCAGGACCGCGTCACGGGACGCGGATCTTGAAGCAAATGCGGACAAAGCTTCCTCAATCGACGGGTTGTAGGCCACACAGGCGGGTGACGGGAACACCGGCCGAAGAGTCTAGGCTTGAACTATGACCTCCCCAGCCGAGCAGTACCAGGCCGCGCGGGCACGCAACGATCATTCGAGGACGCGGCTGCACCAGTTTGAGCAAAGCCTCGGATTCGATCTCGACGACTTCCAGCGTGAATCCTGCGTATCGCTTGAAGCGGGCAGGGGAGTGCTGGTGGCGGCGCCCACGGGCGCGGGCAAAACGGTGGTGGGTGAGTTTGCCATCTTTATGGCACTTGCCGACAATCTGAAGGCGTTCTACACCACCCCCATCAAGGCTCTCAGCAACCAGAAGTATGCCGAACTCTCCGCTATCCATGGTGCGGACAGGGTAGGCCTGCTCACCGGTGACACGAGTATCAACCCTGATGCCGCCGTCGTCGTGATGACCACTGAAGTCCTGCGCAACATGCTGTACGCAAACTCGGACACCCTGAATGATCTGGGCTACGTGGTGATGGACGAGGTGCACTACCTGGCTGACCGCTTCCGCGGAGCCGTTTGGGAAGAAGTGATCATCCACCTTCCCACCGAAGTGCGGCTGGTATCGCTGAGCGCAACGGTGTCCAACGCAGAGGAATTTGGTGCGTGGCTCGACACCGTGCGTGGACACACGGACGTCATCGTCTCCGAACATCGGCCGGTTCCACTCTGGCAGCACGTCATGGTTGGACAGGACATGCTTGACCTGTTCGCTGGCGAAGTGGCATTCGATGAAGCAGCGCCCGAGGGTTCAGCAACCGGCGCGGACGACCGGTATGACGTGAATCCCGAGCTGTTGGAGCTGGCCACCACGGAGCTTCGGCTGAACCAGCGGGCCCGGTGGGGCGCAGGTGGCCGGAGGGGTCGTGGAAACCCGCAGCGGGCCGGGCAGGTCTCACGGGTGCGGCGGGCAAGCAGGCCGCAGGTTATTGCTGCACTGGACCGGAATGGTTTGCTTCCCGCAATAACCTTCATCTTCTCAAGAAACGGCTGCGAAGCCGCTGTCACCCAGTGCCTTGACGCCGGCCTGTGGCTGACAACTGAGCACGAGCGGGGGCTCATCCTACGCCGGGTTGAAGAGGCCGCGCTCGACATCCCGGAGGATGACCTGGAGATCCTTGGATTCTGGGCATGGCGGGAGGGACTGTTGCGCGGGTTCGCTGCCCACCATGCGGGCATGCTTCCAACCTTCAAGGAGGTGGTGGAGAAGCTGTTCGAAGTGGGGCTGGTGAAGGCTGTCTTCGCCACCGAGACCCTGGCCCTGGGTGTGAACATGCCTGCCAGATCGGTGGTGCTTGAGAAGCTGGACAAGTTCAACGGTGAAGCGCATGTCAACATCACGGCAGGGGAGTACACGCAGCTGACAGGCAGGGCGGGGCGCCGGGGAATCGATGTCGAGGGCCATGCCGTGGTGCTGTGGCAGCCGGGTACGGATCCCGGAGCTGTAGCGGGTCTCGCATCCCGCCGGACCTACCCGCTGAACTCCAGTTTCCGGCCTACGTACAACATGAGCATCAATCTCATTGCGCAGTTTGGCCAGGACCGGTCCCGCGAAATTCTGGAGACCTCGTTTGCCCAATTCCAGACCGACCGCTCAGTGGTTGGTCTCGCCCGGCAGGTGCGAAGCCGCGAAGAGTCCCTGGGCGGCTACGAGGAATCCATGACCTGCCATCTTGGTGACTTCAGGGAGTACGCCGCGCTGCGGCGGGAACTCACTGATCTGGAAGCCACGGCGGCCAAGGCGGGAGCCAGAAGCAAGAAATCGGCCGCCGCGTTGTCACTGGAGAACCTTCGTCCAGGCGACGTGATCGATGTGCCTGCCGGCCGCGTGGAGGGTTTTGCCGTGGTGCTCTCCAAGGACACTGCCCGGGAGCCCCGGCCGACCGTCCTCACGTTGGAGAAGCAGGTGCGCCGTCTTGGTGTCCAGGACCTCGACGGTCCAGTGGAGGTCCTCTCACGGATTCGGATCCCAAAGCAGTTCGACGCGCGTAAACCCAAGGACAGGCGGGATCTGGCCTCGTCGCTGCGCAACGCACTGCATGATCAGCGCCCCGCGCAACGGGGGAGGGACGAGGGCTTCCGCACTGCGGGCATCGACCGCCATGAGAAAGCAATTACCGAGCTTCGCAGGCGGCTGCGGGCCCATCCGTGCCATGGCTGCAGCGACCGGGAGCAACATGCCCGGTGGTCGGAACGCTGGTGGAAGCTGCGTCGGGAAACGGACCGTCTGTCCGGTCAGATCCGCGGCAGGACGAATACGATCGCCAAGACGTTTGACCGGGTATCCGAGGTGCTGGCGCACTACGGGTACCTGGAAGCACTCACCCCTGGTATGAAGTCTGTCACGCCGCAGGGCCAGCGGCTGCGGAGGATCTACGGCGAGAAGGACCTGCTGGTGGCCTTGTGTCTGGAGCACGGTGCCTTCGAAGATCTCGACGCCGTGGAACTGGCAGCACTGGTGGCCGCCCTCGTCTTTCAGGCGAAGCGCGAGGAGCGCGGACTGCGCCCCAGAATGCCAAGCGTGGCCCTGGAATCTGCGATCGACACCGTGGTCCGCCAATGGTCGCTGCTGACCGACCTTGAGGAGCAGCAGCGGTTGACGGTAACCGCCGAGCCCGAGCTTGGTCTAATCTGGCCGATGTACAAGTGGGCCAGCGGTAAGTCACTGCAGAATTCCCTCAAGTCCACAGATCTTGCCGCCGGCGATTTTGTACGGTGGGCAAAGCAGGTCATTGACCTGATCGACCAGCTGGCAAAAGTGCACGATCTCCCGCCACAGCTGCGCAGGCTGTGCGGCGAAGCCATTGGTTTGGTACGCCGCGGAGTTGTGGCCTACTCTGCCGTCACTGAATAGTCCATGCCCCTCAGAGAGACTCCCACCGTGCCCCATGATGTCCAGCGTCCCATCCTGTACCGCAATGGTTCGGTCTACAGCGCGGCTGATCCGTTTGCCACCGCCATGCTTGTGGACGGGGACACCATCGCCTGGGTCGGCTCCGAGCATGCCGCTGAATCGCTCCAGGATGGCACCATGCGGGTGGTGGACCTAAAGGGCGCGCTGATAGCTCCCGGATTTGTCGACTCCCACGTGCACACCACTGAGACGGGCCTCGCCCTCGAGTCGATCGATCTCTCCAATGCCGAAAGCCTTGCCCAGGTTCTTCAGCAGGTCGAGGCAGCAGCCAAGCACGTCGATGGAATGATCATTGGACATGGTTGGGATGAATCGCGGTGGCCCGAGAGGAGGCCGCCCAGTGCAGCCGAATTGGATGCAGCATCCAGAGGGGCCCATGTCTATCTCGCCCGCGCCGACGTGCACTCGGCCGTAGTCTCGGGGGCCATGTCGGCATCCTTCGGTCTGCAGAGGCTTGAGGGCTGGGACAGTGGTTTTGTTGTGCGTCAGGCACACACAGCCGCGCGCACTGCGTCCAGGGACTTCAGCGACGGGCGGCGGCAGGATCTGCAGCAAGCAGCCCTGAGCCACGCCGCCTCGCAGGGAATAGTTGCTGTCGCCGAGATGGCAGCGCCGCACATTGTGCCCGAGTCCGATCTGCTCAACCTGCTCTCACTCGGCAGCAATGTCCCCGAGGTCCTGCCGTACTGGGGTCAGCTTGTGCGGTCAGAGGAGGAACTGCAGGCGGTTCTTGCATCATTTGATGGACGTCTTCTTGGGCTTGCCGGGGACCTGAACGTGGACGGCTCCCTCGGTTCACGCACGGCCTCGCTGCGCGAACCGTACACGGACGCGCCACACGAGTCCGGGTCGGCTTTCCTGAGCGTGGAGGATGTCGCAGCGCATCTGGCCGTCACGACGACGGCGGGTGTCCAGGCGGGTTTCCATGTCATCGGCGATGCCGGCCTGGATACCGTGCTGGAAGGTCTGGAACAGGTTGCCGCGTCCAACGGTCTGGAAGCGGTTCGACGTGCGCGTCACCGGCTGGAACACGTGGAGATGGCCGACGACCGGGCCATTGGCCAGCTGGTGCATTTCGGCGTGACCGTCAGCGCGCAGCCTGCCTTCGATGCCCTGTGGAGTGGGCCGGGTGCGCTATACGAACAGCGCCTCGGCGCGACCAGATACACCACGATGAATCGATTTGGTTCAATGCTCTCTGCCGGGGTGCCCCTGTGCCTTGGGTCGGACAGCCCGGTCACTCCGTTGGACCCCTGGAATTCCGTCCGCGCCTGCGTGCAGCACGGTACACCAAACGAACGCATCTCCGCCCGTGCCGCTTTCATCGCGCATACCCGCGCGGGTTGGCGGGCAACCGGCTCACACCACCCGCTGCTGGGGCAGCTTGTTCCCGGCGCGCCCTCATCCTATGCCGTGTGGGAGATCGACGAGCTGATGGTTCAGACTCCCGACAGCCGTGTCCAGTCTTGGAGCACGGATCCACGGGCAGGCACCCCGCTATTGCCTGCCCTGGATACCGGGACCAATCCCCGGTGCCTCGAGACAGTTCATTGGGGAAAACTCCTGTATCGGGCACCGGAGGTTGGTATCTGACTTGAGCGGCATCGCGGCGGCACATCCCACTCCATCCGCCTACATGGTTCTGACCTGCACAAATGCACGTTTGTGCAGGTCACAGCGCTGTTGACAGTTCCTGCACAGCACGTAAGATTTTAGATCTACGGGTTGCAAATCCTTTCAACGGATAAACCTGGCCGAGACCGCACACACAGCAACGATGCAGGGAGACCACCACGTGACTGATGGGTTTTCTTTGCGCCGGCGGACTCGGTACTCATAACGGGTAGGTTCGTGCGTCAGTAGAAAACAGCATTGGTCCGTGGACCCTTGCTGGCCCGAAGGCGTACGAACCTACCCATTTTTCCTGCCGTGCCTCCTCAGGCAGGTGCGCACAGTGCGGTCCCATAGACTGATTTCTTGGTCCCGGAGGTTCCCGGGCCATCTGCGCCCTGCGCATCCCCAGTCCCACGAAAGGTTCCTGCGTGCGTGCCGTCACCATCATTCCCACCTTCAATGAGCTCGAATCCCTGCCACGGACTCTTGACCGTCTGCGCAGGGCGGTTCCGCACACGGATGTCCTGATAGTGGACGACAATAGCCCCGACGGAACCGGCGGACTCGCCGCCGAGCGCGCAGAGGCTGACTCACAGATCCATGTACTGCACCGGGAGGGGAAAGCCGGCCTGGGCGCCGCATACATCGCGGGGTTCCGCTGGGCACTCGACCAGGGCTATGACGTCCTGGTTGAAATGGATGCAGACGGTTCGCACCGACCGGAGGAACTACAGTCACTGCTGGACGCACTGGACAGTGCGGATCTCGTGATCGGATCCCGCTGGGTTCCCGGTGGAAGCGTCGTCAACTGGCCGTCGCACCGAAAGCTGCTCTCACAGGCGGGCAGCACCTACTCGCGTGTCATGCTGGGAATCGGTGTCCGCGATATCACGGCCGGATACCGCGCTTTCCGCCGGGAAACGCTCGAACGCGTTGACTTGTCAACGGTGGAGTCCGTCGGTTATGGCTTCCAGGTGGACATGACATTCCGGGTGGCGCAGCTTGGTCTTCGGATAGTTGAGGTCCCCATCACCTTTGTTGAGCGCGAGTTCGGCGATTCCAAAATGAGCGGCAACATTGTGCTTGAGGCGATCGGCAATGTCACCCGATGGGGTCTGGCCGCGCGGTGGAGCAAACTGACGCGGCGCTAATAGAGGCGGTGTTAAAGAGCTGTGCCCAGGAACCTCGACGTGAGATGTCCCGGGCACTGCATGACAAAGTGTTAGGCCGAGCGTCGCTCGCCCCTGCGCTCACGGAGAATATTCAGCCGATCCTCAAGGATCTGCTCCAATTCATCCATTGAGCGGCGCTCTAGAAGCATGTCCCAGTGCGTGCGCACTGGCTTGTCGTTGGAATTGTCTGGACGCTCCCCATCAACGAGAAGCGCCTCTTTCCCGGTCTTGGAAACCCAGACAGGAGGGATCTCCGCTTCAGCGGCAAACGTGACGAAAACCCGCTCGCCGTCCTCACAGCGGTATTCAATCCGCTGGCGGGGTGCCGGCTCCACACCGGACTCGGTTTCCATGCTTTGCGCACCAAGACGCATACCCCGCAGGCTACGGTCGCTCATGATCTCTCCCTACTCAAGTGGCACCCCAAAGGTAAAGGATGCCGTTCTGTTGTGGCGGATTGTTGTCAATCCGCATCACCACGGTGGTCAGCCGCGACTCACATGTTGTATAACGCTGGAAAAAACGGCAATGTTCCCCGACCTGTCCGGTTTCCCGGCAAACACCCAATCATACCCGTTTGTGTGCTGTGCCGGTAATTAAAGATCAACAGAGGAGGACACCCAAGGGGAGCCCTCCTCTATGAGAACGAGGCTACTAAACCGGTCCGGTACCCGCAGTTTCGTCATTACGCGCTGTATCAGCGGTGGCGTCGCCAAGGACATTTCCAATACCTTTGAGCGCTTCACCAACTTCGCTGGGGATGATCCACAACTTGTTCGATGAGCCATTCGCCAGCTTGGGCAGGGTCTGGAGGTATTGGTAGGCCAGCAGTTTCTGTGTGGGGTTCCCCTTGTGGATTGCGTCGAATACCTTCTGGATGGCCTGCGACTCTCCGTCAGCGCGCAGAATTGCGGCCTTCGCGTCACCCTCCGCCGCGAGGATGGCCGCCTGGCGCTGGCCTTCGGCTGTGAGGATCTGCGACTGCTTGGTGCCCTCAGCCGTCAGGATTGCGGCCCGGCGGTCACGTTCGGCACGCATCTGCTTCTCCATGGAGTCCTGGATGGACAGGGGAGGATCGATGGCTTTCAGCTCGACTCTGGACACGCGGATACCCCAGCGGCCGGTGGCCTCGTCAAGTACACCGCGGAGCTGTCCGTTGATCTGGTCGCGGGAGGTCAGCGCTTCTTCCAGGTTCAGTCCACCCACCACGTTGCGGAGTGTGGTGGTGGTCAGTTGCTCAACCGCCTGGATGTAGTTTGCAATTTCATAGGTTGCGGCGCGTGGATCCGTAACCTGGAAGTAGACCACCGTGTCGATCGACACCACCAAGTTGTCCTCGGTGATGACCGGCTGTGGGGGGAAGGAAACCACCTGCTCGCGAAGGTCCAGCAAGGGAAGCAGCCTGTCGACAAACGGAATCAGGATGGTCAGGCCAGGTTGGAGCGTGCGCTGGTATTTTCCGAGACGCTCTACGACGCCAGCCCGCGCTTGCGGAACAATCCGCACCGATTTCACAAGCACAATAAGCACGAAAATGATGAGAACTATGAGCACTATCGTCAGGCCGATTGCTCCGGCGTCGCTTGGCATGTTTCCCCTTTTATCGATTACTTGGATGACACTACTGTTCCAGCTGCTTAAATGGCGCCTGACTCAGTGGTTTCGGGATGGGTGACCGGGCTGACCACGGCCGTGGCTCCATCTATGCGTGACACTGCAACGCGCTGCCCCGCAGGAACGCTTGACCCGTCAGCCGTTCGGGCGGTCCACGTATCCCCGCCGATCTTTACGGTTCCTGAAAGGCCCGTGACAGGCTCGAGAGTTAACGCGTGCTCACCAAGCAGACGGTCAATGTTGCTGAGTTGATCGGGGTTTCCCCGCTTAAGGTGTTTCAACGCGAGTGGCCGGATCAGCAGGACCATCATCAGCGAGACCACGCAGAATATTATGACTTGAAGGAAGAAGGCCGCACCGAACAGTGCTCCGGCAAGGGCCGCGAGTGCTCCGATGGACATCATGATGAAAAAGAGATCCAGTGTGAGGGTCTCCACCGCCGCGAGTCCGAGCATCAGCACAAGCCAGAGAATCCAGCCGTTCTCGATAAGCCAGTCAAACATTGCGCTCCCCTTTGGATAGGACAGATACATGCCTACCTCCATCATGCCAAAACCGAGCTGCATAACCTAGGGCGCCTGAGTGCTGCACCCCCGCTGTTATGACATTGCAAGCAATCTTGGTGTCAGGGTCGTTGCCTTCTACGCTTTCCGCCGGAAGGTCTGGACAGTGAACGCTGCCGTAACCGCTACGCCGTCGTGCAGGTCCGGCTGCCGGGCCACACGCTCCGCGTGGTGGCCGGCCGGGCCCATCAGCGCAACGTTCAGTGCGTCGCCGGGCGTCAGGTTCATTGTGAACTCAACACGGGCAAGAGCCTGCCGCTCGAACAATCCATCCAGTCCCTGCGCAACGTCCGCGGCCTTATCCTGCCGGATTCCCAACATTGAGAAAGCCTCGCGAATTTCACGGAGATGCCCGGGCAGGGGAGTGGCGACCACCAGAATTCCTCCCGCCCGTGTGACTCTGTGGAACTCAGGCCCGTTCCGGGGAGCAAATACGTTCAGTGTGGCATCCACGCACTGGTCAGCCACTGGCAAGGTGCGCCACACATCCCAGACCAGGCTGACGCCGTCGGGAATGGCTTTGGCAACCCGCCGCAGGGCGAATTTCGAAATGTCCAGCGCGATTGGCCGGGCGGCGTGGGTCCGCCTGAGCACCGAATCGAGGTAGTAACCCGTCCCGGCGCCCGCGTCGAGAATCACCGGCTCCCGGCCGACGTGTGCCACCACGGCTTCCGCAACCGTATCCGCCAACGGTTGATAATGGCCGCGTGCCAGAAAATCGATTCTCGCCTGGACCATGGCGGCGGAATCCGGGGTGAATCCGGTTCCACGGCCGGACAGCAGGTTGAAGTATCCCTGCCTCGCCGCATCGAATCGATGCCCGGCGCCGCATTCCAGCCTCCGCGTACCGCTGCCCCGCAGATTGGCGGAGCACACCGGACAGAGCAACATCTCGTCGAAGCTTGGCGGCATGTGCCAATCCTAGGCCCGGCTTGGGGTGGCCGCGGAGCACGGTCTACGCTCGGGAAGGTGAAACCAAACACATTGAACCTTATGAACTCCGTCAGCGCACCCGCACTTCACCCGGACGCACAGCGGTGCGTCGTCTCGGTGACGCGGCCCGATTTCGACGCCGACAGCTACGTTGGCCAGCTATGGGAGCTTTCAGTGGACGGCAGGAACGCCCGTCGGCTCACGCGTGGCTTCCGCGACGTCTCCCCCATGTATTCGCCGGACGGCACCGTTATTGCCTTCCTTCGTGCAACGCCCGGCGACAAGCCCCAACTGTTTGTGGTTGACAGCCGTGGCGGCGAGCCGCGCCGACTCACTGACCAGTTGCTCGGAGTTTCCTGGTTCGATTGGTCGCCGGAATCCGGCCGCATCGTCTTCAGCTCCCGGGTGCCGGAACAAGGTCGTTACGGCACGGTTGACGGCGTGTCCCCCGGGCTGGAGGATGCGCGCCTGATCACCGGGTTCAAGTACCGCATGAACGGAACGGGCTACACCAACGACAAACGGAACCAGGTGTTTCTCCTCGAGGTTCCATCGCTCGACGAACAGCCGCATGTTGAGCCTGTTGGCCGTGCCAAGGAAAGTGTCAAGGAAGCCGCAGGCAAGGACACGCCCACCGGATTCCCCAAGGCGGTCCAGTTGACCAACGCGGATGCGGACCACGGCTCTCCGGTCTTTTCCAGCGACGGAACCCGCATTTTGTTCGAGGCATCGCTGGAGGAGAACTCGGATTCCACCCTGCGTTCCGACATCTACTCAATGGGAACCGATGGATCTGATTGCCGCCGGCTCAGTAATCTGTCCGGCGGCAACGTGGGCTGCGCGCGACCCGTGGAAAGCCCGGACGGCCGGTGGCTTTACTACCTCGGAAGTGATCTGTCCAAGAGCGGACGCGACTTTGTGGCCAGGAACACCGCACTGTATGCAGCTCCAACCTCGGCACCCGATCAGGCAAAGCCCCTGACCGACGCGGATGTCATGGACCTCGGCGAGGTGGGGGACATTGTGCCCAACGGCCCAGAATCGGTCATGGTCTTCAGCCGCACGCGTGGGGCGGGTGAGCTTCTCGAAATCACCACCGGCGGCACGATCACCACCCTCGCCGCCGGCGAGTTCATTGTCACCGGTGCGGCCGGTGCGGCCGGCGTCGTCGTGGTTGCTTATACCGATCCACAGACAATGGGGGATCTGGCCCGCGTAGTGGACGGCGCTCTGGAGCCCATCACAGACTTCTCGGCGGAGCTGAGGGAGAAGAGCGCCGTGGCGGATCTGGTTGAGGAGACCTTCACCGCATCCGACGGACACCCCGTGCACGGCTGGGTCCTCAGACCGGACACGCCGGGAGCGCACCCGGTCCTGCTCAACATCCACGGGGGGCCTTTTGCGCAGTATGGCTGGGGATACTTCGACGAGGCCCAGGTATACGTCAAAGCTGGCTACGCGGTGGTGATGTGCAATCCACGCGGGGCGGCAGGCTACGGGCAGGAACATGGCCGGGTCATCAAGGAAGCAATGGGCACGGTGGATCTGCTCGACGTGCTGGGATTCTTGGAAGGCGCGTTGGACAAGTACCCGGACATGGACCGGGAGCGGCTTGGCATCATGGGCGGTTCCTACGGCGGGTATCTCACCGCCTGGACCATCGCGCATGATCACCGCTTCACTGCAGCGATTGTTGAGCGCGGCTATCTGGACCCCGCATCATTTGCCGGCTCAAGCGATATCGGCTGGTTCTTCTCCGAGGAGTACACCGGCAAGGATCCAGTCAAGATACAGGCGCAGAGCCCTTTTGCACACGTGGACAAGGTGCAAACGCCCACTTTTGTGGTGCACTCGGAGGAAGATCTCCGCTGCCCGTTGGAGCAGGCGCAGCGGTACTACACAGCGCTGAAACTGCAGGGAGTTCCCACCAAGATGCTTGTTTTCCCGGGCGAGACCCATGAGCTCTCCCGCGCGGGATCGCCGTGGCACCGCCGCCAGCGCTTCGAACACATTCTGCGCTGGTGGGCAACCTGGCTGCCAACCGCTGGCAACCAGCCCGCCGCCTAGAAGCCGAGCGCGCGCTGGGCCTCCTCGATCCCGGGCCGGGCCCAGCGTTCGCCGTATTCGACGCTGCTCATCAGGGAGCGCGAGCTTGCCTTGTCGATGTAAATGACGCCGTCGAGATGGTCCGTTTCATGCTGGATGATTCGTGCAGGCCAGCCGGCGAACTGCTGGGTTGCGGCGGTCCCGTCTGGCATCGTCCAGTCCAGTCGCACGGTCGTTGCGCGTTCCACCACCGCCTGCCAGCCTGCAAATGAGAGACAACCTTCAAAGAACGACGACGTCTCCCGACCCACCGCGGTGTACCGCGGGTTGACGACGGCGAAGTAGGGGAGCGGGGTCCGTTCCCTGTGCAGCGCTGTCTCGGAGTCGGGCATCAGGATATCTTCAATCACGGCAACCCTGAGTGGGATGCCCAGCTGTGGGGCAGCCAGTCCGACGCCGGGTGCGGCGTGCATTGCCTCCCGCATCTTGGCCAGAAGGGCGGTGAGTTCACTGTCGGATAATTGACCGTCGAATTCCATCGCCCGCCCCCGAAGTGCAGGATGCCCAAGCTGCACAATGGGCGGGCTTTCCTGGCTGAGGACGAGCTGCACAATGTCGCGGACATTGGCCGGTGATGTGAGGGACACGGTTCTATCGTATTCGCGGGTACAACCGCGCCGGAAAACTCCGGGCAGGATCGAGAAGCGCTGCTCGCAGGCCGCAGTTAGTATGACTGTGAAAGCTGCTCCGCCCTACCGATGGAGACATGATGAGCATGGATACGAGCAGCGACGCACCCTCTCCCGAACTGCACGCAGCCGACAATCACGACCTGATTCGTATTCAGGGCGCGCGCGAGAACAATCTCAAAGACATCAGCTTGGAGATACCGAAGCGCCGCCTGACGGTGTTTACCGGCGTGTCTGGCTCGGGAAAGAGCTCGCTGGTATTCAGCACAATCGCTGCGGAGTCGCAGCGGATGATCAACGAGACCTACAGTGCCTTTGTGCAGGGGTTTATGCCGAACCTTGCCCGGCCGGACGTTGACTTCCTTGAGGGACTGACCACCGCGATCATCGTCGACCAGGAGCGGATGGGCGCCAACCCCCGCTCCACCGTGGGGACCGCCACGGACGCCAACGCGATGTTGCGGATCCTGTTCAGCAGGCTCGGCGACCCACAGGTGGGGCCGCCAACTGCCTTTTCATTTAATGTTCCGACGCGCAAGGCGAGCGGGGTGATGAGCACCGAGAAAGGCGGCAGGGTCGAGAAAAATGTGGTGCGCAACACGGTCTACCTCGGCGGCATGTGCCCGCAGTGTGAGGGCATGGGCTCGGTGACGGACTTCGACCGGACCGCACTGTATGACGACACCAAGTCACTCAGTGAGGGCGCACTCACCATCCCCGGGTACAGCATGGACGGCTGGTATGGCCGCATCTTCAGCGGCGCGGGCCTCGACATGGACAAGCCCGTCGGGGAGTTCACTCCAAAGGAACTGGACAACCTGCTGTACAAGGAACCAACCAAGATCAAGGTTGAGGGCATCAACCTGACGTACGAGGGTGTGATTCCGAAAATCCAGAAGTCAATGCTCTCCAAGGACCGGGAGGCGATGCAGCCGCACATCCGCGCTTTCGTGGAGCGGGCGGTGACGTTCACGTCCTGCCCCGAATGCGACGGCACCCGGCTCAGTAAGGAGGCCCGGTCGTCACGAATCAACGGTAAGAACATCGCGGAGGTCTGTTCGATGCAAATCAGCGATCTGGCCGTGTGGGTCCGTGGCATTGCCGAGCCGTCGGTGGCACCACTGGTCGCCGGGCTCCAGCACCTGCTCGACTCGTTTGCGGAGATTGGCCTGGGCTACCTCGCGCTCGACCGGCCGTCCGGCACTCTGTCCGGCGGAGAAGCCCAGCGCACCAAGATGATCCGGCACCTTGGCTCGTCCCTCACCGATGTCACGTATGTCTTCGACGAGCCCACGATTGGTCTGCATCCACACGACATTGAGCGGATGAACAACCTGCTGCTGCAACTGCGGGACAAGGGGAACACTGTGCTCGTCGTGGAGCACAAGCCGGAGACCATCGCGATCGGTGACCACGTGGTCGACCTGGGTCCCGGTGCCGGTACGGCGGGCGGGACTGTCTGCTTCGAGGGCACGGTGGAGGAGCTGCGGGGGAGTGACACCACAACCGGACGCCACCTCGACGACAGCGCCCGCCTCAAGGACGAAGTGCGTTCCTCGTCCGGCGCGCTGGAAGTCCGTGGCGCGTCGACGCACAACCTGCAGGAGGTGGACGTAGATATCCCGCTCGGGGTGCTCTGTGTGGTCACGGGAGTTGCCGGCTCCGGCAAGAGTTCGTTGATTCACGGTTCGGTGGCAGGACGGCCGGGCGTGGTGGTAATCGACCAGGGTGCTATCCGCGGTTCCCGGCGCAGCAATCCCGCAACGTACACCGGGTTGCTCGAACCGATACGTAAGGCCTTCGCGAAGGCGAACGACGTCAAGGCCGCGCTGTTCAGCTCGAACTCCGAGGGAGCCTGCCCAGCATGCAACGGTGCCGGTGTGATCTACACCGAGCTGGGCGTCATGGCCACCGTCGAATCCACCTGCGAGGAGTGCGAAGGCAAACGGTTCCAGGCGTCAGTGCTGGAATATCGACTCGGCGACTCGAACATCGCCGAAGTGCTGGCAATGCCGGTGACTGAGGCCGCGAAGTTCTTTGGCGGCGGTGTGACCAAAGTCCCGGCGGCGTCGAAAATCCTCGACCGGTTTGTGGATGTGGGCCTGGGTTACCTGCGCCTCGGTCAGCCACTCACCACGTTGTCCGGCGGCGAACGGCAGCGGCTCAAGCTCGCTACCCATCTGGGTGAGAAGGGCGGCGTCTACGTGCTTGACGAGCCGACCACGGGCCTCCACCTGGCCGATGTTGAGCAGCTGCTCGGTCTCCTTGACCGGTTGGTCGATTCGGGCAAGTCGGTGGTTGTGATCGAGCACCACCAGGCGGTCATGGCTCACGCCGACTGGATCATCGACCTTGGCCCTGGCGCCGGCCACGACGGCGGCCGGGTTGTCTTTGAGGGTACGCCCGCCGAGCTTGTTGGAGCCCGCTTGACCCTCACCGCACGGCACCTCGCGGCGTACGTCAACACGTGATGCGGACGCATCTCCGGCGGATATCGGGATATCGCGGTTGGCGCAGAATTATGTCAAGTAATTGATGCTTCTACGTGCTGGAAAGTGTTGAGAATTTCGGTGCCGCGATTCAGGCAGTTCCGTGACGACTCCGCCTGCTGTGCGTCCGCCCACTGTGCGGCTTGGTTTGCGCTTGCATGAAAGCCGCCATAAGATCCGACGCTCAATGCCACCGCCATCCTCGTATGAACGGGTTGGTCCAGGCAGATCGACGCAACCACATCAACGCAAGGGAATTGCACCCAATCCGCCACTTCGATAAGTGCCGATAATCAACATTATGTCAAGTACTGTATTTCCGCGCAGGTGTGGCGTCGCGTCCGTTCCAATTACTCCGCCGGCTTTCCCGCGATGTTGACCAGCCAGTCGACGCCGAATTTGTCGGTACACATTCCGAAAGAATCGCCCCACGGCGCCGGCTCGAGCGGCAGGGCGACAGTTCCGCCGTCGGACAGCTTCTCCCAGGAGCCGCGCAGCTCGGTTTCATCCTCGCCACTGAGCGAAATGGAGCAGGAATTGCCAGGATTGAGCTCCATTCCATTTGGAGTATCGGCGCCCATCAACACCAGGCCGCGGTCGGTTTCCAGCATCGAATGCATGATCTTTTCCTGCTCGGATGGATCTTCGCTGGTCTGAAATTCACCAAACGTGCCGGACGTGAGTTCACCGCCAAAAACGGAATGGTAAAAAGACATGGCCTCGCGTGCGTTGTCGCGGAAACTCAGGTAAGGATTCAGTCTGGTGGTCATGTCCGGCCTCCTGGTTTTGTCTCGCTCGGTTGGAGTACTTTTGCGCCCCATGGTCAATCATCGCGGACCGTCTGACGGATGAAAAGGTTAGCGGCCCATCACTTCTGGATGAGCTGACGGCGCGCCGTCGAGCGCACTGAATCCGATACGACATCCAACAGCCGCGACCCGATCCGCCATCGTTGCCAATACAGCGGCACGTCCTGCGGGCTCGACGGCGCAAGGTCGATCAGGCGCCCCGAATCCAAGCTCCCGACGCATTGCAGTTCGGGCAGCATCCCCCATCCCAGGCCGGACGTGATGGCGGCGGCAAACTCGACGGACGACGGTACGTAGTGTGCTGGGAAAAGAGGCCGTTTCCCCGTGGCGGCCAACAGGAACTCCTCCTGCCGCGTGTCCTTGCGGTCGAAATTGACGATCGGCGCCCGTGAGAGTCCGCCCAGTGCAGGAGCGTCGGGCAGCCATTCCGCGACAAACTCCGGGCTTGCCACAGCGCGGTAGCGCATGATTCCGAGCAGCTGGGAGCTGCAGCCCTGCACCACTTCCGGGGCCGCGGTCACCGCTGCCATGACACTGCCGGAACGGAGCATCATGGCTGTATGCCTCTCATCGTCCTGCCGAAGATCGAATCTCACGGCCCGCCTGCCGGTGATTCCACCGACAGCTTCCATGAACCAGGTGGCCAGCGAGTCTGCGTTGACGGCGAGCGG
The DNA here is from genome assembly GCF_000520595.1 of Arthrobacter sp. H5. Taxonomy (GTDB): domain Bacteria; phylum Actinomycetota; class Actinomycetes; order Actinomycetales; family Micrococcaceae; genus Arthrobacter_D. The sequence goes on along the minus strand of NZ_KI914978.1, from coordinate 160,450 downwards.
AATGGTGACGGGTTGCTCACTCCCCTGCCCAGCACTCAACTCCCCCGCTGCGTCCAACTCGAGTTGATGGAACTGCCGGGCAAGGCGGAGGATCACCTCGCCCGGCTCGGTGGCCGCCACGGGTGAGCTGCGCCGCACCAGCACTTTTCCAATTGACTGCTCCATCGTCTTGATACGCTGCGAAACCGCCGAGGCTGTGATGCTCAGGCGCCGCGCTGCCGCTTCAAAACTGCCCTCCTCCACGACCACGGCAAAAGTACGCAGCTGGTCCAGCTGGAGATCTATCATAAGCACCCCTTAGGTATCGTAAAAAACATTAGCTGGTCATCTTCGATTCCGGATAATAGGTTTGCTGAATGATGTTCATCCAGCACCTCGTCATCGGTTTTGGAACAGGGCTGGCGCTCATTGTTGCCATCGGCGCACAGAACGCGTTTGTACTCCGCCACGGGTTGCGTGGACACAGGGTTGCGGTGGTTGTCCTCATTTGCGCGCTGTCAGACGCGGTCCTGATCGTTGCGGGCATCGCAGGAATCGGCCGTCTGCTCGACTCGGCGCCGGCAGCGGTGGAGATCATCAGGTGGGCCGGCGCGGCGTTCCTTCTCGCCTACGGCGCGATGGCCACCCGCCGGGTCTTCCGTCCGGGCTCCCTCACGGTCGAACACAATCAACAGACCACGCGCTCAGCCGTGCTCACCATCCTGGCGCTGACCTGGCTCAATCCCCATGTCTACCTGGACACGGTTCTTCTGCTGGGCACGATTGCCAACCAAAATGGTCCTGCAGGCCGCTGGTGGTTCGGCGCAGGCGCCGTCACCGCCAGCCTGCTGTGGTTCAGTGCGCTGGGCTTCGGAGCCCGCGCGTTGCGGAGATTCTTCGCGCGTCCCCGATCATGGCAGATCCTCGACGGTGCGGTCGCCTTCGTCATGATTGCACTGGGCGCAAAAATGGCGCTGGGCGTGTGAGACCGGACCGCCGTCGTCCGGTTGTACGGTTGTCCGCCTACGCGGTGGCAAACCGTTTGGCCGAGCGCTCCTTGGCCTTCAGTGATTCCTCTTCGCGGTCCTTGGGAGGCGCGGAGGTCACCAACTGCGCCAGCAAACGCGTGGTAACCACGTCGATGTCAATGACGGCCTGGTCGAATGCTTCCTGATTCGTCTTTGACGGCTTGGTGGAACCGCTGACTTTCCGGACAAACTGGAGCGCCGCTGCGTGCACCTCGTCGCTGGTGGCTTCCGGCTCGAAATTGTGAAGGGTCCTGATGTTTCTGCACATGTAGTCAAGGGTAGGACCAGTGCGCGGCTATTGAAACAGCGGGGTGTGGAGGCGGTGCGCCCAACCACTAGGCTTGGAACATGTCGCCGGAGAAACCCGCAGAACACCCTGTCCATCGCGGCCGGCACCATGCACCCTGGCCATTCTGGCTCGCCTTGGATCTTATGCTTATTCTCGCTTTTGCCGCGTTGGGGCGGACCTCGCACGGCAATGGCCTGGACGCAGGAGGCGTCCTGCTGACGGCGGCTCCCTTTGCGGTCGCTTGCCTGCTTGGCTGGGCGGCTATACGCGGCTGGCGGGCACCACAGGCTATATGGCCTTCCGGCGTGGTTATCTGGTTGGGAACCGCGGCCGGAGGCCTCGCAATCCGCGCACTGTTCGACGGTGGAGTTGAGGTGGCTTTCCAGGTAGTTACCCTGCTTGTGCTGGCGATCTTCCTCCTGCTTCCACGCGCCCTCGCCGCAACGGCGCTCAGCGTCCGCAAATCCCCGGCGGGCCCTGCCGCGCCGCAGACCACCTCCCCCGCCAACCGAACCAAGGAGCCGACACATGATCACTGCTTTCGTCCTCATCCAGACCAATGCATCACGCATTCCGGAATCCGCCCAGGAGATCTCCGACATCGAAGGAATCAGTGAGGTGTACTCAGTCACCGGGGAATGGGATCTGATTGCCATCGCCCGGGTGAACCGTCATGAAGACCTTGCCGACGTCATCGCCGACCGCCTGTCCAAGATCGACGGTGTGGAATCGACCACAACGCAGATCGCTTTCCGCTCGTATTCGAAGCATGACCTCGACGCTGCGTTCTCCCTCGGCTTCGAGGGCTGAGTGCGTGTAGAAATTGCGGTTCAGGACGTCGAGGGTGCGCAGATAGCGCACGACGGCGGCGCGCAGCGTGTTGAATTGTGCGTGGGACTTCCCCTCGGCGGCCTCACACCCTCGCTTGGTCTGCTCGAGGCGGTGCGGGCGGAACTGCCGGGGCTGCAGGTCCACGTTCTCATCAGGCCCCGTCCGGGAGGGTTTGACTACTCCCCCGCGGAACTCAACGTTATGGAAGCCGATATTCGCCATGTCTCCGACCTCGGCGCTGCAGGCGTTGTCCTCGGTGCCCTGACAACGGACCGACTCGTCGATGCGGAGGCTGTGCGGCGCCTGGTCACTGCAGCAGGACAGCTCGAATGCACTTTCCACCGCGCAATCGACCAAACCGCCTCTCCGGTGGATTCGCTGGCTGCGCTGCAGGAACTTGGGCTGCACCGGGTGCTGAGCTCGGGAGGTGCGCCTGCCGCAGGGCAGGGCATCCGGACGCTGCAGGCAATGGTTTCGCTAGCCGGCACGGTGACGGTGATGGCTGGCGGCGGGGTGCGGATTGAGGACCTTCCCGCACTGTCCGCCGCGGGAATCCGGGACGTCCACCTTTCGGCGAAGACAGTTCGCGGCGGCACAGGAAGGAGTGTTCCGCTGGGCAACGCTGATCACGACGGCGCTAACCACCAGGTGACCGATCCACAGCAGGTTGCCGCCGCCGTCGAACTTGGCTCTTCCCTTCCCTAGGAGCTGGTAACGCGGATCCCCTAGGAGCTGGTAACGCGGATCCCCTAGGAGCTGGTGACGCGGATCCAACGGTTGAGGACCTCCTGCGCGGCACCGGAATCAATGGATTCCTCCGCGCGGGCCATGCTGTCCTTGATCCGCTCCATCAGCGGCGTGTTGTGGCCGTTATCCAGCGCTACTAGTCCTGCTGCGGCATTGAGGACGACGGCGTCGCGCACGGGTCCGTGAACGCCCCTCAGGAGTGCGCGCACCACGTCAGCGTTGCTGGCGGCGTCGGAGCCGCGGAGAGCATCGACGGACGCTACCGGGATACCGAAATCCTCCGGATGGACTGAATGTTCCGTGACGGTTCCGCCGCGGACCTCCCAGATGGTGGACGAACCGCTGGTGGTCAGTTTGTCCCGCCCGTCGCTCCCCCGGAAAACCAGGGCCCGGATACCCCGTGCGGCCAGGACACCCGCCATCAGGGGTGCCATGCGTTCGTTGGCACAGCCCAGTGCCTGCGCTTCAACACCTGCGGGATTGCTGAGCGGTCCGAGGAAGTTGAAGGCGGTCGGCACGCCAAGTTCCCGGCGCGGAACAGCGACGTGGCGCATCGATGGGTGAAAAACCTGTGCAAAACAAAAGGTGATGCCCGCCTCCTCCGCCGAGCGGGCAACGTCGTCGATCGAGAGATCCAAGCGCACGCCGAGAGCTTCAATGACATCGGCGGCACCCGCAGACGAGGAAGCACTGCGGTTGCCATGCTTGACCACCTTGGCGCCGGCCCCAACTGCAACCAGTGAGGACATGGTCGAAATGTTCAACGTGTTCAAGCCGTCGCCGCCGGTGCCCACGATGTCGAGCGCAGCTCCCGAGACCTGGATCCGGTGCGCCCGTGCAAGCATCGCTTCGACCAGCCCCACCAGTTCCTCAACTGATTCGCCCTTTGCCTGCAGGCCCACCAGAAAGCCCGCAACCTGGGCATGGGTGGCTGCACCCTCCATGATGGTGTCCATGGCCCAACGGGTCTGGTCGGCACTCAGGTCCTGTCCCGAAATGAGTTTCGAGATCAGTGCGGGCCACGTGGTGTGAACCTCTTCCGGCAGCGATTTACGTGTCACAGCTCTAGGTTATCTACGAATTGTAGAAAGTCCTCTTTTCTTTACTTCCGCGCCGTTGCAGGGAGCAAAGCGGGTTGCGTACTCCGCGGGACGCGCCGATGGGGTTTGCGCATTGGTGAAGTGCCCTGTTTTAGAGACATAATGTGTCTGTGACGACAGCGACCCATGCCCCCAGCACCACTGCGCATCCAACGTTGAACCGGCCAAATATGGTCTCGGTGGGAACCGTTGTATGGCTTTCCAGCGAATTGATGTTCTTTGCGGGACTGTTCGCGATGTACTTCACCCTCCGCTCCACGTCCGGAGAAATGTGGGCACTGGAGACGGAGAAGCTGAACGTTCCGTTTGCCCTGATGAACACGATCATTCTGGTGTCCAGCTCGTTTACGTGCCAGATGGGCGTCTTCGCAGCGGAGCGGCTGCAGCCAAGGCGCATCGGCAGCATGTTCTCCCTGCCCAAGTGGGGAATGGTCGAGTGGTACTTCCTGACCTTCCTGCTGGGCTCCGTGTTCGTCGCCGTGCAGGGATATGAGTATGCCGTCCTGGTGTCTGAAGGCGTGTCCCTGTCCTCCAATGCCTACGGCTCGTCGTTCTATATCACTACCGGGTTCCACGGAATCCACGTCCTTGGCGGGCTAATAGCCTTCCTCTTCATCATTGGCCGCGCTTACGCGGCTAAACGTTTCGGCCACTTCGAGGCGACCTCCGCCATCGTCACCTCCTACTATTGGCACTTTGTCGACGTGGTATGGATCGGGCTGTTCATCATTATCTATTTCTTGAAGTAGTTTTTACTTGAACCGTTTTCTACCCGGTGTAGAATTGGCGTGGCAGTGCAGGCAGAATGCGGCAGAGGCTGTGCACAGGATCAAAGCAATACAGAAGGCAGGAACCAGCACGTGAAGGCACTTTCGCAAAGGCGACGTCATCCTCTGGCAGCGATAGCTCTGCTCCTGATGGGACTGTTAGTAACGGGCGGCATTTACGCCGTTGCGAGCACGGCTAACGAGGCCCAGGCTCAAACCGCCGTTTCTGCCAGCGATGTGGAGGAAGGCGAAAAACTCTTCGTAGCCAACTGCGCAACCTGTCACGGAATGGGAGCCTCCGGCACGGAGGACGGCCCGTCCCTGGTCGGTGTCGGCGCCGCCTCGGTCGATTTCCAGGTTGGTACCGGACGCATGCCGCTCCAGATGCAGGGCCCACAGGCGCAGGTCAAGCCACCGCAGTTCACCGACGAGCAGACGCGCCAGATGGCGGCTTACGTGGCTTCCTTGGGAGCCGGGCCGGCGATTCCGGGCGAAGAGGTGCTCGACACCACCGGTGAGGGAGTGGATCCTGCCAATGGCGGCGAATTGTTTCGCGTCAACTGCGCCATGTGTCACAATGCCGCAGCGGCCGGTGGCGCACTCACCAGAGGCAAGTTTGCTCCAGGCCTGGAAGGTGTGAGCGCGAAGCACACCTACGAAGCTATGGTTACCGGGCCCCAGAACATGCCAGTCTTCAACGACGCAAACATCACCCCGGAGGAAAAGCAGGACATCATCGCATTCCTCGAGGTTATTGATGAGCAGGGCTCACCGGGCGGAGCCGATCTGGGAGCCCTTGGGCCGGTCTCCGAGGGATTGTTCATCTGGGTTGCAGGACTCGGCGTGATTATTGCCTTTACCGTCTGGCTGACATCCAGGTCCTCCTGACCTGGGCTGTCACCGCAATTTACACACAGGACCACTATGAAGCATCACACGAAGGATGAGAGGGATCATGGCCGATCGTAGTCACGGCAGTCCGGAGCACTCGGGCACCGTTGCTAAGCCTGGTCAGGGCGAGGTGCAGAAGTTCCAGGATCCGGGCCTTCCGCCGCACCGCCCGCGCCTGGCGGACGTGGACCCGCGCGCGGAGAAGCGGGCCGAGCGCCAAGTGGGCATGCTGTTCACGGTGTCGATTCTTGGAACACTGATCTTCTTCTTCGGTTACTTCTTTATCCCGCTGGACGAGACCATTGCCACCTTACGCTTGCAGAACCTGCTCCTTGGGCTGGGAACCGCCTTCGCGATGCTCGGGATCGGTGTAGGCATTGTTCACTGGGCCAAAACTCTGATGCCGGATCACGAGGTTTCCGAGGACCGCCATGTGCTTCGCTCGGAAGCGGACAGGGTTGACGCGGAGAAGATAGTGGGCGACATCCTGGAGGAAACCGGAATTAAACGCCGGCCGTTGATCCGCAACACCCTCCTCGGTGCTGGAGTATTGGCTGTTCTTCCCGCCATTGCTATCTTCCGCGATCTTGGACCACTGCCCGGTGACGTGCTGAAACACACCATGTGGGATGAAGGCGTCCGCCTCACCAGGGACCCCAGCGGAACGCCGATCAGGGCCTCAGACGTGACCATTGGATCAGCGTTTCACGTAATCCCGGATGGCTTGAACGATCTTGAACACAAGCTGGAAGAAAAAGCCAAAGCGGTGGTTCTTTTGATGCGTTTGAACCCTGAGTCTCTGGCTCCTTCGCCGGGCCGCGAGGACTGGGGTTACGAGGGAATTGTCGCCTACTCCAAGATCTGCACGCATGTGGGCTGTCCCGTGGCCCTCTACGAACAGCAGACCCACCATCTGCTGTGTCCGTGCCACCAGTCAACCTTTGACCTGACTCAGGAATGCAAGGTTATCTTCGGCCCGGCCGTTCGTCCGCTCCCCCAGTTACCCATCTCAGTTGACGATGAAGGTTATCTGGTAGCCACGAGCGATTTCCAAGAGCCAGTAGGACCGAGTTTCTGGGAGCGTGGCTGACATGAGCAGCTCAACCGTCGTCAACGAGTACCAACCTAAGACCAGCGTTGGGCGTATCACCAACTTTGTGGACTCCCGTGTGGGTGGCTCCGCCATGGTCAAAGAATTTGGCCGCAAGATATTTCCTGATCACTGGACGTTCATGTTTGGTGAAGTCGCGCTGTACACGTTTGTCATTTTGCTGTTGTCCGGTACCTTCCTGACATTCTTCTTTGACCCCTCCATGACGGAGGTTGCCTACGACGGAAGCTACGTGCCTCTGCGCGGCATAGAGATGTCAGCGGCGTATGCGTCTTCGCTGGACATTTCGTTTGATATCCGCGGCGGTCTGTTCATGCGGCAAGTGCATCACTGGTCAGCGCTCCTGTTTGTAGCAGCGGTCTCCGTGCATATGCTTCGCGTATTCTTCACCGGAGCCTTCCGGAAGCCCCGCGAACTGAACTGGGTAGTAGGCAGCGTACTGCTGATCCTGGCAATGGCAGCGGGATTCACGGGTTACTCCCTCCCGGATGACCTGCTCTCGGGTAACGGGCTGCGCATCATCGACGGTGTCATCAAGTCGATCCCCGTCATCGGCACCTACATCAGCTTCTTCCTCTTTGGCGGGGAATTTCCGGGAACAGTCATCATCCCCCGGCTGTACGTCCTCCACATCCTGCTGATCCCTGCGTTGATCCTGCTGCTGATCGCTATCCACCTGTTCATGGTGGTTGCTCACAAGCACACTCAGTTCCCCGGCCCGGGGCGCACCAATGACAATGTAGTCGGATACCCGGTTGGCCCTGTCTATGCAGCCAAAGCCGGCGGCTTCTTCTTCATTGTCTTCGGTGTGGTCGCAGCTATATCCGCTGCATTCACCATCAACCCGATTTGGAATTACGGTCCTTACGACCCATCACCGGTGTCTGCTGGAACCCAGCCTGACTGGTACATCGGCTGGGTTGATGGTGCCCTTCGTTTGATGCCGGGCATTATTGCTGGAATTCCATTGGAGTGGGAGATCCCGTTCCCCTGGGGCGTGAACACGCTCTCCCTCAACGTCCTCCTCCCGGCACTGGTGCCAGCAGGACTAGTCTTCACCCTCATGTTCGCGTGGCCGTGGATCGAGTCCTGGATTACCAAGGACAAGCGTGAACACCATTTGCTCGACCGGCCCCGTAACGCGCCCGCGCGCACTGCGGTCGGCGTGGCTGGCGTGGTCTTCTACTGCGTCATGTGGGCAGCAGCCAGCTCCGATCTGATTGCAACCCACTTCATGGTTTCGCTGAACGACGTCACGTACTGGCTGCGTGTGTTGTTTGTGATCGGTCCATTCATCGGATTCATTGTCGCGCGCCGCATTGCTCTGGCCCTGCAGCGCAAGGACCGCGAGATAGCCCTCCACGGAAGGGAGACCGGACGAATTGTGCGTCTCCCCCACGGCGAGTTCATCGAAGTACACGAACAGGTTGACGCCTACAAGCGCTACACGTTGGTGAACTTCGAGTCGCATGAGGTTTTGCCTGCGGAAGCGGATGTGAATGGGCACGTGCCCAAAAATGAGAAACGGCGTGCCTGGATCTCGAAGTTCTTCTTTGAGGACCGTGTTGCTCCTGTTACGCCGGCTGAGCTTGAGGCCGCCCACTCCCATGGTCACCACGGTGAGGTAGCTGGAGAGCACGATAAGGCGTCCATCTCAAGCCACTGATGGACATCCAAGGCTGATGAGGGACCGTTCGCCCGAACCGGGCGAACGGTCCCTCATTCTTTTGAACCAAGATTCTTGGGATCAGGAAATTCAGCCCAGGCGTTTTGAGCTGTACGCACGCGGAGTCCGCACTCCCGGCCTCTGCAACGGCACCCAGAGCTTGTAACGGTCCGCGCGGTAATAGGAGACCGAGTAGTCCACCATCGCGCGCGCAACATAGGCGTGGCGCTGAATTTTCAGCAACGGGGCACCCATCTCCACGTTGAGGAGCCGGGCAATCGACGGTGATGCGGCAGTTGCCTCGATGGTGTCCTCTCCCCACTCCATAACCAGCCCAAAGCGCTCACTGAGCACGTTGTACAGGGAGGTTGGCGGAGAATCGTCAAGGATGCCGGGCACCCGGTGCGCTGGAATGAAATTCTCGTCCACACTCATGGGTTCCCCGTCAGCGAGGAGCTGTCGTCGAAACCTGATAACCGGTTGACCCTGCTCCAGTTGCAGTTCCCTGGCAATAAGCGGTGTGGCGGCCATCTGCTCGAAACTCAGCACCCGGGCATCTGGCACCATGCCTCGGCGGTGCATTTCCTCGCTATAGGAGGTGAGCTTCATCTGTAGGTCGAGCTTTGTGTGTGCAACAAAGGTTCCCAGACCCACGATGCGTTCGAGGACCTCCTCGGCCACGAGCGCATCTATTGCATGACGGACAGTCATCCGGGCTACGCCGAAGTGCACAGTGAGCTCGCGTTCAGATGGAATGGCGGTTCCGGGCTCGGCATGCCCCATCACAAAGCTCCGCAGTATTTCCCGCAGTTGTACGTGTTTGGCTACGGCAGAGTCCGGGTCAAGGGAACCCGCAATGGACTGGAGCTGACCCGATACCATTTGATGCGCCTCTTCCTGAGGCCCTTTTGGCCACTTACCTAAGTCTAGGCATCGCCAATCCGTCACGGTCCCGCTAAATTTTTTGAACGTTAACTGTTGAAGGGGCCCACTCAACCGTGCGGACCCCTTTCAAAACAATGTCCTATTAGTGCGCGTGATCACCGCGGCTGTATTCGTACACCCAACCAACCAGGGCGATCGCTGCCAGCCCCGCACTGATGTAAAGGATCCACCATCCCACGGCCAGTCCAAGGAAACCGCCGGCGGCGGCCAGGCCCAGCATCAGCGGCCACCAGCTCCACGGGCTGAAGTGCCCTTGTTCACCGGCGCCCTCGTGGATTTCCCCATCCAGGCGATCCTCGGGGCGCATGCCCACCCGCCGGCCGGTGAAGCCCAGATAGAAGCCGATCATTCCGGCGAGCCCACCGACCAGCATGAGACCCAGGATGCCTACCCACTCGGACCAGTTGGTGAGAAATCCGTAAACCAGCGCAACGGGGACAAAGAAGGGTACTCCCCAGAGGAAGAGCTTGGTTTCAATCTTCATGCTCAGGCGTCCTTCCTGTCGGCCGCACCAAGCAGTGCTCCCGCTGCAGACTCGTTGGGAGTGTGCCACTGCGCAAGCTCCGGATGATGCAGGTCCAAGGCGGGGCGTTCCGAACGGATACGCGGCAGCGACGTGAAGTTGTGCCGTGGTGGTGGGCAGGATGTCGCCCACTCCAGTGAGGCGCCGAAGCCCCAGGGATCGTCTACCTCTACTTTGGTACCGCTTCGCCACGTGACATAGATGTTCCAGAAGAATGGAATCAAGGAGGCACCGAGCACAAACGAAGCGATGGTGGAGAACTGGTTCATTGCGGTGAACATGTCCTCCGGCAGATAATCGGCGTAACGCCTGGGCATTCCGATCACGCCGAGCCAGTGTTGGATGAGGAACGTGCCGTGGAACCCGAGGAACAGCATCCAGAAATGAATCTTGCCCAGACGTTCATTCAGCATTTTTCCGGTCCATTTTGGCCACCAGAAGTAGAATCCGGCGAACATTGCGAACACCACGGTTCCGAAGACCACGTAGTGGAAATGCGCCACCACGAAGTAGGTGTCCGACACATGGAAATCGAGTGGCGGGGACGCGAGGATGATGCCCGTCAATCCGCCGAAGAGGAACGTCACCAGGAAGCCGAGGCTCCAGAGCATCGGAGTTTCGAAGGTGAGCGACCCCCGCCACATGGTGCCTATCCAGTTGAAGAACTTCACGCCGGTGGGCACGGCGATCAACATGCTCATGAAGGCGAAGAAGGGCAGTAGTACGGCCCCGGTCACGTACATGTGGTGCGCCCATACCGTGACTGAGAGCGCTGCGATGGCGATGGTGGCGTAGACAAGTCCCTTGTAGCCAAAGATCGGTTTCCGGCTAAAGACGGGGAAGATCTCGGACACAATACCGAAGAAGGGCAATGCGATAATGTACACCTCGGGGTGTCCGAAGAACCAGAAAAGGTGCTGCCAGAGTATGGCCCCCCCGTTGTCCGGATCGAAGATGTGTGCTCCAAACCGGCGGTCGGCGCCCAGTGCAAAGAGTGCGGCAGCCAGTGGTGGGAACGCCATCAGCACCAGGATGGAGGTCACCAGCGTGTTCCAGGTGAAGATCGGCATCCGCCACATGGTCATACCCGGTGCCCGCATACAGATGATGGTCGTGATGAAGTTCACCGCACCGAGAATGGTCCCGAAACCGGTCAAGGCCAGACCAAAGACCCATAGGTCCCCTCCTACCCCCGGGGAGAACGTGGTGTTTGATAAGGGCGCATAGGCAAACCAGCCGAAGGACGCTGCGCCCTGCGGAGTGATAAAGCCGGACACCGTGATGATGCCGCCAAACAGGAAAAACCAGAAGGCCAGCGCATTTAACCGAGGAAAAGCAACATCCGGCGCACCAATCTGCAGCGGCATGATCGCGTTCGCGAAACCAGCGAACAACGGAGTGGCGAAAAGCAGCAACATGACTGTTCCGTGCATCGTGAACAGCTGGTTGTACTGTTCCTTGGTCTGCAGGATCTGCATCCCGGGCTCAAACAGCTCAGCGCGGATGACAAGCGCCATCACTCCGCCAAGGCAGAAGAAGATGAACGAAGCAATCAGGTACATGTACCCGATGGTCTTATGGTCGGTGGTGGTGATCCAGTTGACCACAATCCGTCCCTTGGACCGCGGAACGACCCGCGGCGCAACGGTGGTCCCGGTATCCTCAGCGGTGTATTCGTAGGTAGACATCAGTTTCTCCTGTCCCCTCTACTCTTCGTCTTCGAGAGCTGGCTGCGGATTGCGGTCGTATTCTTCGCCAAGCTGGCCATCCTCAAGCGTCTCCAAGTGGGCTTCATACTCCGCCTGGGACACAACTCGGACATTGAACAGCATCTCCGAGTGAGACTCGCCGCACAACTCGGCGCACTTACCCTCGAAGGTACCTTCCCTGGTGGGAGTCAACGTGATGTAGTTGGTGCGCTGCGGGATCATGTCCCTCTTTTGGAGGAACGCCGGTATCCAGAATGAGTGGATGACGTCACGTGAGTTCAGCTGGAATTCGACCGTCTGATTCACCGGAAGGTACAGAGTGGGAAGGGTTGCAGGCACTCCCTCTTCGCCATCGAGCTGCGCCTGCACACCGGCGTCGTACTTGTTCTCATTCACATAGTTGAAGTCCCAGGACCACTGCTTGCCGCGGACGTCCACTATGACGTCCGGGTTGTCGACGCGGGCGTCAATCACCTGCTGGTCGCGGTCTGTGAAGTAGAAGAAGACCAACACCATGAACAGCGGGATGGTCAGGTAGAAAACCTCCAGTGGGAGGTTATAGCTGATCTGGCGGGGATAGCCGGTCTCATTGCGACGGCGGCGGTAGGCCACGATGCACCAGATAATCAGGCCCCACGTAATCACACCCACTACGAGGACTGCGATCCAGGAATTCACCCACAAATCGATGATTCGGCCGGTGTGGTTGGTATTGTCCCGCTCAGCAGGCAACCATCCCTTTTGGACTTCTGATGAACATCCCGACAAAAACAGCGCGCCCACCAACATGAGGCTGGAGATCTTGAGGATCTTTGCGCGTCGGCTGCCGGTTCGGTCCTGCGAACTCACAGACGGCCCTTCCTTTTCTTACGTGCTTCACCGCCCTTGGGCGGCAACGGCTCCCGTGCACCGAAAGCGTGCACATTCAGTTTTACTACTCACTGTAGAGCTTACCCGTAACGTAGGCCATCCTGTGACAACTGCGGACCCGCCGCACGGCGTAAATTGCCGTTTTGCGCGGTCGGGTCCGGCGTGTTAGTGGAAGGAGTCTCCGCAAGCGCAGGATCCGCCCGCGTTGGGGTTGTCGATGGTGAAACCCTGCTTGGAAATGGTGTCCTCGAAGTCGATGGAAGCCCCTGCGAGGTAGGGAACACTCATCTTGTCAACAATGACCTCAACGCCGTCGAACCCGCGGACTGCATCTCCATCCAGAACGCGTTCGTCGAAGTAGAGCTGGTAGATGAGGCCTGAACAGCCGCCGGGTTGAACTGCCACCCGCAGGCGTAGATCCAGCCTGCCTTCCTGCTCAAGCAGGCTGCGTACTTTGTCCGCTGCGACATCGGAGAGATTTACTTCATGGACAGGGAGCCCGCTGTCTGTGGATTCCTCAGTGACGACGGAACTGGATTCGCTGGTGGAAGTGCTCATGTTCTGGGTTCTCCTTGCTGTTGCCTGGCCGGGTGCGATCTTTGCGTGTGGCTGGCCTGGCCGTTGTGGTCCTGCGCACCGACGCCGCGTGGAACGATCCCTTTCCATGGTACGACGGTTGCCTGCATTGGGAACAACGACAGAGGCAACGGGATCATTCCGGCGCCCTTGTCCTGACCCTGTCCCTCGGTTGATGCGCGGCTATAGTCCGTCCGCGTCGATGCGCGCAAGCAGTAGTGCCTCGGCCAGCACGGCCTTGCTGAATTCCACCAGGTGAAGCGACTCGTTGGCGCTATGCGCACGTGAATCGGGGTCCTCCACACCTGTAATGAGAATCTGCGCGGCGGGGAAGAGTTCAGTCAAGTCCGCAATGAACGGAATGGATCCACCCATTCCCGCCTCGACCGGTGCAACACCCCAGGACTGCTCGAGTGCCCACAGAGCAATGCGGGCCGCCGGCGCAGAGGTATCCGTGGCGAAGGCGTTGCCCGACTCCCCCGGCGTGAAGACCACGTACGCACCAAACGGTGCGTGGTCGACGACATGGCGTTTCACGGCTTCCATCGCTTTGACGGGATTGTCACCGGGCGCCAGCCGCAGGCTGAACTTTGCGCGCGCGCTCGGGAGAAGCGTGTTGGAGGAGACGGCAACGGAGGGTGCATCGAACCCGATGATGGACAGCGCGGGCTTGGTCCACAACCGTGACGCTATTGAGCCGGTTCCGGCCAGCCTCACACCATCCAGGACTGAAGCATCCATGCGGTAGTCAGCCTCCGGGTACTCCACGGCGGCGTCATCTCGGCGGGTGAGACCGGCGATCGCAACATCGCCGTCGTCGTTATGGAAGGTCGAGATCAGGCGCGCGAGCAGCGTCGGTGCGTCCAGGACCGGTCCACCGAACATTCCCGAGTGAACGGCATGCTCAAGAACCTTCACCTCCACGGTGCCGTCAACCAGCCCGCGCAGGCTCGTAGTGAGCGCCGGAGTGCCCACCTTCCAGTTGCTTGAGTCGGCCACGACAATGACGTCGGAATGCAGGAGGTCCTTGTACTCCTCCAGGAACCGCCGGAATGTCGGGGATCCCGCTTCCTCCTCGCCTTCGATGAACAAGGTGACACCTACGCCAAAGTCGACGCCCAGAACGTCGTCAACCGCCCGAAGAGCTGCGATGTGCGCCATGATGCCGGCCTTGTCATCTGCCGCGCCCCGTCCGTACAACCGCCCGTTCCTTTCCGTCGCTTCAAAGGGGCTGCTGTCCCACAGTTCAGCCGCGCCCGGAGGCTGAACATCGTGGTGCGCGTACAGGAGCACCGTGGGCCTGCCTTCCTTCGCGGGACGGCGCGCGACGACGGCGGGACCACCGGGAACGCCATTGTTATCCACCCGCAGGATGCGGACATCTTCGATGCCGGCGGCACGGATCAGCGCGGCAACGGCCTCAGCGCTCCGGTCAAGCTCAGCGGCATCGAATGCTTCCCAGGCAATGCCGGGGATGGCTACGAGCGATGTCAGCTCCCGCACGGTCTGGTCGAAGTTGTCCTCGACGCTGGAGCGGAAGGCATCCACGTTGATGCCGGACTGTTGATCATCAGGTTCATGGTTCATAGCAATTCAGCCTACACAGCAGCCGTCCGGCCGCCGGTGGACGCACACCGTTCCGTCCCGCGGAGCAGTGTCCGGCTGGTTCGGCACGGCGGGTATCCTTGAAGGGTGTTTGGACGAAAAAAAGAAGCCCCCGCTGCCCAGGATGTTCTCGACCAATTGACCGCGGAGCAGTCACTGCATGCTGCGGGTAAAGGGGTGCCCACTCCCAAGCGGAGCGCGCAGGAGGCAGCGCGCAGGCGTCCCCTGGTACCCAATGACCGGAAGGCCGCCAAAGAAGCGGGCCGTACAGCCCAGCGGGAAGAGCGGCTCCGCATGCGCCAGGCCCTCGACACCGGTGATGAGCGTTTCCTCCCCTTCCGAGACAAGGGACCGAACCGCCGGTTTGTGCGGGATACCGTCGATGCGCGGTGGAATCTCGGTGAGTTCCTGATGATTGCCGCTCTGGTCTTTGTGGTGTTCAGCTTCATCCCGAGCCTGAGCGTTCAGAGCATTGTCATGCTCGCGTTCTGGGTGATCATTGTGGCGGTGGTCCTGGACTGCATCCTCCTGAGGAGGAAGCTGAAGTCGCGGCTGACTGAGAAGTTCGGCGAACCGATGCGCGGTGACCTGTGGTACGGCATCACCCGGGCACTCCAGATTCGTCGTCTGCGTCTTCCGAAGCCCCAGGTTGGACGCGGTCAGGCGCCGTCCTAGCCTGGACCTTGCCTCCGGTCCTGGCCAGGACCCACGCCGCCCCGTGACCTTACGGGGCCCCGTGTGCCTACGACGCTCTGCGTGCCTACGACGCCCCATGCGGGCGCAGACGCAGCAGGCGTTCCAGCTGCCGGTTGATCCGCGCAGCCCAAAAAGGACCTTCATAGAGGAATGCCGTGTAGCCCTGAACCAGGGTGGCTCCGGCATCCAGTCTCTCCAGGACGTCTGCCGCACTCTCCACTCCCCCTACCGCAACGATTGCGAGGTCGGGGCCCGCTGCGGTTCTTAGCCGCTTCAGCACCTGGAGGGACCTCGCACGCAGCGGCGCTCCGCTCAAACCACCCACCCCGCACTCCATCACTTCTGCATCCGGGCTGGACAAGCCCTCACGGGTAATTGTGGTGTTGGTGGCAATGATGCCGTCCAGCCCCAGTTCCAGTGCAAGCGCAGCAACATCATCGATGTCCTGATCGGTCAGATCGGGCGCAATCTTCACCAGCAGGGGGACATGCCTGCCAGCACTTGAGTCCGCGGCCACGCGTACAGCGCTGAGCAGGGGTCTCAGGGACTTGACGCTCTGCAGCAGCCGAAGCCCGGGGGTGTTGGGTGAGCTGACGTTCACCACCAAATAGTCCGCCACCGGAGCAAGTTCCCTCGTGGATATCAGGTAGTCCTCCACAGCGTCAGACAGGTCCACGGATTTGGTCTTGCCGATGTTCACTCCCACAATCGGCCTGTTCGCGCGGTAGCGGCGCTCCAGCACTCCGCGGGCACGCGCGAGGCGCGGGGCCACGGCGGCGGCGCCGTCGTTGTTGAATCCCATCCGGTTGATGACCGCCTTGTCCTCCACCAGACGGAACAGCCTTGGCTTCGGGTTGCCGGGCTGCGCCCGGCCGGTGATGGTTCCCACCTCGACATGGCCAAATCCGAGATCCGTCAGCGCGGCAATGCCGTGACCTTCCTTGTCGAAGCCGGCAGCCAGGCCGAAGGGCGAGGGAAAGGTTATACCGAACGCGGTGGTCTGCAATCCCACATGCGGGGTTGCGATCCGCCTCAGCACTGCCGATGCGGGTGTCCGTCCGGCCAGGCGGATCAGGTTGAATCCGATTCGGTGCGCCCTTTCGGCATCCATGCCACTGAGAACGAGCCGGAAGAAGGCGGGATAAATGCGCATGGTCTAAAGTTGCCATGCTTGTCGCCGCCTGAACAACTCGGCGGGGCGGGATACTCTCAAGCATGGTCATCGATTGGAAACCGGATCACCTGGGTGACGGTTACGCCTGCGTGGAACTTGACCTCGGGAGCGACGATGAGGGGCCCAGCCCAGCCACTCTGGTCTCCTACACTCAGCCACCGAAGGAACTTCCAGGCCATCTGGAGGCTTTTTACCGGCGGCTTACCGGAGCAGGGAAACCGCGCGGGTCCGTTCCGGCCGTTCTTTACATCCATGGGTGGAGCGACTACTTCTTCCAACGGGAGCTTGCCTCGTTTTTCTCAACGCGTGGGACAGCGTTCTACGCACTGGACCTGAGGAAGTACGGCCGCAGTCTCCGCCCGTGGCAGACGCCCGGTTACGTTGCGGATCTGACCGAGTATGACGCCGACATCAGCGCGGCGCTCGACACTCTGGCGCCCGACGTAGTGGAGAAACATGGTGTGGGGCCCGAGAGCATTTCCATCATGGCCCATTCAACCGGCGCGTTGGTGGCCGCACTGTGGGTCCACCGCTTTCCGGGGAGGATCCGCTCCCTGATCCTCAACAGCCCCTGGCTGGATGTGCAGGGCAGCTCGATTCTACGAACCACCACGCAGGGACTGCTGGATCCGATCACCCGCTTCCGGCCGAAGGCCCGGCTGAAACTTCCCGAGTTTGGGTTCTACTGGTGGAGCATCAGCAATGCGGGCGACGGCGAATGGGAGCTTGATCCGCAGTGGAGACCGCAATTTGGCTTTCCCATTCGTGCCGGGTGGCTGACCGCAGTGATGCTTGGGCACGCTCAGGTGCGCCGCGGTCTCTCCGTCGATGTTCCGGTCCTCGTCCTCGCTTCGGCGAAGTCGACGGTGAGCGCCGCATGGAGCAACTCGATGCTCACCACCGACAGCGTGCTTGACGTAACACTCATGACCCAGCGCGCACTGCAGCTGGGATCGCACGTCACCGTCTGCAGGTTTGATGGTGCCCTGCACGACGTCCTGCTCTCAGCACCCGCCGTTCGCAGCCAGGTATACAACGAGTTGGACCGCTGGATCTCCTGTTATCTGCACACCGGTCAGCCTGTCGCGGACTGATCCACGGCACCGCCGTAACGCCGGTCGCGGGACGCGAACTCCTGCACGGCGGCCCACAGCGTCCGGCGGTCCACATCGGGCCACAGCGTGTCCATGAAGACCATCTCGGCGTAGGCGGACTGCCAGAGCATGAAATTGGAAATGCGCTGCTCGCCCGACGTCCGGAGGAACAGGTCCACGTCCGGAAGGTCCGGTTCGTCCAGATACTTCTGGATGGTTTTCTCCGACACGGCGGAGGCTTTCAACCTACCCGCCCGCACCTCTTCGGCGATGGCCTTGGCCGCATCGGCTATCTCTGCCCGGCCGCCGTAATTGACGCACATGGTCAGGGTGCAGGCGGAGTTGTACCTGGTCTGCTCCTCGGCGATCTCCAGTTCATTGATCACCGACCGCCAGAGGCGGGGACGGCGGCCCGACCAACGGATCCGCACTCCCCACTGGTTAAGCTGGTCACGCTGCCTGCGGAGGACATCCTTGCTGAACCCCATCAGGAACCGGACCTCCTCCGGCGACCGCTTCCAATTCTCTGTGGAGAAGGCGTAGACCGAGACGTGCCGGACACCTATCTCGATGGCTCCGGCCATGACGTCCAGGAGCGCGGCTTCACCCGCCCGGTGGCCCTCGGTGCGCGGCAGCCCACGGCTGTTGGCCCAGCGCCCGTTGCCATCCATGACAATGGCCACATGGCCTGGCACCAGCTCGGGTGGAACCGAAGGCGGCACGGCACCGGAGGGATGCGGCCATGGCGGGACGGGGACTGATGGCTTATTTTTCACACACGCTCCACGTATTTGAGAGACTTTACGGCCCGTTCAAGGTGCCATTGGAGATAGGCGGCGACCAGACCGGCACTTTCACGGCGTTCCTGATTTTCCGACGTGTCGGCCGTGGACCAGTCACCCGAGAGCAGCGCAGCGAGCAGGATCATGGACTCAGGAGACGGCGATGCCGACCCGGGGGGACGGCAGCCCGCGCACACCGCTCCACCAAGCGGCGCCGAAAACGCGGTGTGCGGCCCAACGGCACCGCATCGGGCACAGTCGGTGAAGTTTGGAGCCCAGCCAGCGGTTGCGAGCGCCCGCAGGAGGTACGAGTCGAGGATCAGCTCGGCGGGATGCAGGCCCCTGCTGAGCGCAGAGAGAGCGCCGACAACCAGGTTGTACTGCGCGGCCGCCGACTCGCCGTCGGCGTCCGTTAGCCGCTCGGCGGTCTCCGCGATGGCGGCCGCAGCCGTGTACCGGGAGTAATCCGAAGCGATTCCATGCCCGTATGCACCCTTGGTCTCCACCTGCGTCACCACGTCAAGCGTGCGTCCCGCAACGAGTTGCAGATCAACGGTCATGAAGGGTTCCAGCCGCGCACCAAACTTACTGCTGGTGCGGCGGATGCCTTTAGCGACTGCCCTCACCTGCCCGTGTTCGCGCGTCAGCAGGACGATGATGCGGTCCGCCTCGCCAAGTTTGTAGGTACGCAGGACCACACCTTCGGTCCGGTAGCTGCGCGACGCGAATGACTTGGACACCGTATTATTTTCCCACTTGATCGCGATCGTGTGTGCTGGCGCGCCGTCGAAAATTGCGGCGGACCTGCCGGCAGCGGTCTAGCCGCGGTCCCGGATGGCGCGGTTGACGGCTGAGATCACGGCTTTGAGCGAGGACATGGTGGTGTTGGAATCGATGCCCACGCCCCAGAGAACCCGCTCACCCACCGCGCATTCGACGTAGGCAGCGGCTCGG
>NZ_KI914978.1:131226-141013 GCF_000520595.1 Arthrobacter sp. H5 | reverse complement strand
CCGCCCGCCGACAACGCGTGCTCACTGTAGTCCAGGACCCTGACGTCCACGCCGTCCTGGCCCAGAATCGCAAGCAGCGCGGCGATAGGCCCGTTTCCCTGAGCAGAGCGGCGCTGTTGGACTCCATCCACAAGCAGGGTCGCCGTGAGTTTGAAGGAGCCGTCCTCCGCGGTGTCGGTGTTCATGGACGTCAAGGCGTAGTGGCCCCATGCCGCTCCCCCACCGGAACGGCTGGGAAGGTATTCATCCTGGAAGGCCTCCCACAACTGGGCCCCGCTGATTTCGCCGCCGACGGTGTCGGTGCGGCGTTGAACCGCGCTGGAGAATTCAATCTGTGCCCTGCGGGGCAGGTCCAGGCTGTGCTCGTTCTTGAGCAGGTAGGCAACGCCGCCTTTGCCCGACTGCGAGTTGACCCGGATCACCGCTTCGTAGCTGCGTCCTATGTCCTTTGGGTCGATGGGCAGGTAGGGAACGGCCCACGGAATTTCCTCCACGGACTTACCGGCCGCCGAGGCATCCTCCTCCATCCGTTCGAAGCCCTTCTTAATGGCGTCCTGATGCGACCCGGAGAACGCCGTGAAAACAAGGTCGCCACCGTAGGGCGAACGTTCGGGAACGGCCAGCTGGTTGCAGTATTCAGCGGTGCGTCGAATGTGGTCGATATCGGAGAAGTCAATCTGCGGGTCTATCCCCTGGCCATACAGGTTCATTCCCAGGGTAACCAGATCCACGTTCCCGGTCCGCTCGCCGTTGCCAAAGAGGCAGCCTTCGATGCGGTCGGCGCCGGCAAGGTATCCGAGCTCAGCCGCGGCCACACCCGTGCCGCGGTCGTTATGCGGATGCAGGGAGAGGATGATGTGGTCCCTGTTGGTGAGATTGCGGCACATCCATTCGATGGAGTCCGCATAAACGTTGGGCGTTGCCATTTCAACCGTGGCAGGCAGGTTGAGGATCATCTGGCGGTCTGCTGAGGCCTCCAACACTGCTGCCACTTCATTGCTGATCCGCGCGGCAAACTCGAGTTCGGTCCCGGTGAAGGATTCCGGTGAATACTCATAGGTGATCAGAGTCTCGCCCATGTTCTCTTCGAACTTGCGGCACAACCGCGCACCGCTCAGTGCGATGTCCATGATTCCGTCCATGTCCTGGTTGAACACCACGCGGCGCTGAA
This sequence comes from Arthrobacter sp. H5, assembly GCF_000520595.1. Lineage (GTDB taxonomy): Bacteria > Actinomycetota > Actinomycetes > Actinomycetales > Micrococcaceae > Arthrobacter_D. Next base: position 139,842 of record NZ_KI914978.1, on the reverse strand, counting down.
GCACCGACGTCGAGTTGTAGAGGTGGACTATGGCCCGATCCGCCCCCTCCAACGATTCATAGGTGCGTTCGATCAGGTGTTCGCGTGCCTGGGTGAGCACCTGGATGGTGACATCATCGGGGATCCGGTCGCCTTTGATCAGCTGGCGCACAAAATCGAAATCCGTCTGCGAAGCGGAAGGGAAACCCACTTCGATTTCCTTGTAGCCCATCTGAACCAGCAGTTCAAACATCTTATGCTTCCGCTCCGGGCTCATGGGGTCAATCAAAGCCTGGTTGCCGTCCCGCAGGTCCACCGCGCACCACCGCGGCGCCTTGGTGATGATTTTGTCGGGCCAGGTGCGGTCGGGAAGCTCCACCGTGATCTGGTCCTGGAACGGGACATATTTGTGGAACGGCATTCCAGACGTGGTTTGTGCGTTGTGCATGAGGTGCGGCCTTTTCTGTTCAAGCGTCCACCGGACGTGTTGTCCGGGACGTGGGCTTCGAGAGTTGGGGGCCGGCAGCACGAACTCCGCAACGGGGGTACGGCCCGTGACTATGCAGTCAGTCTGGCCCCGCCACGGCAGCTAAGAAGAAGCATCCCTGCGCGCACAACGCCAGCCTAGCATGGCCTCTAGGATGAAAAGACGCGCTGACTAAGGAGACCGCATGGAGAACACTGGTATCGATCCAACACACTTTGACCACGCAACACGGCCGCAGGATGACCTGTTCAGGCACGTCAACGGCGGGTGGCTCGCTGCCACCAGTATTCCGGAAGACCGTGCATTGGAGGGCTCGTTCACGCAGCTTCGCGACGAGGCAGAGCTTGCTGTGCGTGGCATTGTCGAAGAGGCAGCGGGGTCGCTGGACGGGAACGGCGACCGGCGGCGCATCGGAGCGCTGTATGCCTCCTTTATGGACACTCAACGGATTGAGGACGACGGCGTCAAACCGTTGCGGCCGCTGCTGGAGAGGATCAATGCCGTGGCTTCTGTTCAGGAACTTGTCCTTCTGGACGCCGGGTTATCCCGTACCGGAGTGCCTGGGCTCGCCCTGCCGTACGTCACCAATGACGCGGGGACTCCGGACCGCTATCTGGTTCATCTGTACCAGTCCGGGCTCGGAATGCCGGACGAATCCTATTACCGTGAGGACAAATTCGCCGATGCCCGCGAGGCGTACACGGCGCTTCTCGAACGGCTGCTTGCGTTGGTCGATATCCCCGAAGCGCGCACCCGGGCCGCCGCGGTGTTCGATCTCGAAACCCGGCTGGCGTGCTCGCATATGGACGCGGTGACCCGCCGTGATCCCCAGGCGACCTACAACCTCCACACAGCTGAAAGCCTGGCCGGAGTGGCTGCGTTCACCAGTCCGTGGCTCGCGGCGCTCACCCAGGGCACCAGTGACATTGCCGAGATTGTGGCCAGTCAGCCCGAGTATCTGGCCGGCGTGTCAAACGCCCTGGAGGACACATCCCTGGAGGATTGGAAGTCCTGGCTGACAACAAGGGTCCTGCTCCACGCCGCAAACTATCTCGGTGATGATTTTGTCAATGCCTCGTTCAGTTTCTACGGGACCTTCCTCACCGGCACTCCGGCGATTAAGGAGCGGTGGAAACGCGGAATTGCCGTGGTGGAAGGCGCAGTCGGGGACGCCGTTGGCCGGGAATATGTCGCGCGGCATTTTCCGGAATCACACAAGGAAAAGATGCAGGCACTAGTGACCAATCTGCTCACCGCCTATGAAGAAAGCATTCGTTTCCTGGAGTGGATGACTGCAGAGACAAAAGAACGCGCGCTCGAGAAACTCAGCCTCTTCACCACGAAGATCGGCTACCCGGAGACCTGGATCGACTATTCGCCGTTGACGATCAAACCCGATGACCTCTATGGCAACGTGGGGCGTGCCACTGCGTTTGAACTGGACCGCCAGCTGGCCAAGCTGGGTGGTCCGATCGACCGCGGCGAGTGGCACATGACGCCCCAGACGGTCAACGCCTACTACATGCCAACCATGAATGAAATCGTTTTTCCCGCCGCGATCCTGCAGCCGCCCTTCTTCGACGCAGATGCGGATCCCGCCGCCAACTACGGCGCAATCGGGGCCGTAATCGGCCACGAAATCGGCCACGGATTTGATGACCAGGGTTCACAGTTCGATGGCCGGGGGGAACTTCACAACTGGTGGACTGACGCTGACCGCGAAGCGTTCCGGGCACTGACCAACCGGCTGGTGGATCAGTACAACAAGTTGGAACCATTGGAGGCACCCGGGCACTCGGTGAATGGCAAGCTCACTCTGGGGGAAAACATCGGCGACCTTGGTGGCCTGTCGATCAGCTTCCGCGCCTACACGATCAGTTTGAACGGAACCGAGCCCCCCGTCATCAATGGCATCGGCGGCACGCAACGGTACTTCTATTCGTGGGCAGAGTGCTGGCGTCAGAAGATCAGGTCGGAGGAAGCAGCCCGGCGGATAGCAGTCGACCCGCATTCACCCAATGAGTTCCGATGCAACCAGGTGGTGCGCAATCTGGGCGAGTTCCATCGCGCTTTCGCCGTCACCGAAACAGACTCGTTGTGGCTGGATGCAGCTGAGCGCGTTCGGATCTGGTAAGGCCGCGCCGATCAGGACTGGCAGGTCACCTGGGCCGCGGTCTGACCTGTCAGGTCCTCCCCCACACCCTCGGACTTCATCGCGAGCCCATCCGTAAAGTCCGTCCCCACCGACAACTCCAGCCCCACGGTGGTCCCGCTGGGGATTAACTGCACATCCGCCAGGCCCAGGAGTTCCGCAAGAGCCGGAGCAATGCCTTCGTATCCTGGCCCCACAAAGAGTTGTGTCGCCGGACGCTGCGGCACATTTTCCGTGAGCGTTTCCGTGTAGCCCTCCTCCACCAAATGGGCTTGCAGTTCCTGCGCGCGCGCCGCGTCGCCGGAGGCATTGAGCACGGCCAACGGGACGAGCGCGGGGTCGAAGGGCAGCTCTTCGGCTGTGGGGTCCGCCGATGGGCTGGGATCCACCGGGTTGGCCGGTGTATCGGTGGACCCTGTGGTGGGTCCGGCTGATGCTTCTTCGGAAGGCCCGTCAGTGATGTCTCTGTCCGCCCGGATTGCGGCGAACAGGGTCTCCGCTTTTTCCTCGTCAAGCACAAGACGGTTGATGTCTGGCTCATACGGGATTACCGGAACAGTGACGAACGCGATGTTGTTCAAGTCCACGTCGGTCAGGCGGTTGGCCAGCTTCAGGAGTTCGGGGATCTGCGCGAGGCCTTCGTCCACCGTGAGGTTTTGAGTTACCGTCTCGGCGATGGAGTACACCTTGGGGATATTGGTCAGCGTCCCTTCATCCTTGATCTTTCGGGCCAGGGAAGCCATGAAGGCCTGCTGGGCGCGGATCCTTCCTTCATCGCCGCCGTCTCCGAAAGCGTGCCTCGTCCGCAGGAAGGCAAGAGCCTGTTCCCCCTCCACTTCGCTGGTGCCGGCCGGCAGTTCCAGTCCGGAGTATGAATCCTCGACAGCTTGGTTGACACAGACCTCCACGCCGCCAACTGCCTTCGAAAGCTCCGTTACGGCGTTGAAGTCCGCCATCATGAAATGGTCAATTTCGAGCCCCGTCACCTCGTTGATGGCTGCGACGGTGCAGCCTGGTCCTCCGTTGGTCAGCGAAGTGTTGAGCTGGGCCAATTCGGAGGCTTCACTGGATGCTCCCGTTTCGGGGTCAACGCAGGCCGGCAACGGAACCAGGAGATCGCGTGGGAAGCTCACCATGGTGACGTTCTCCCTGTCGGCGGAGAGCGTCATCAGCATCATGACATCAGCTTTGCCCGCCTCGTTGGTGAACTCGGCGCCGCCATACTTTCCGTTGTCCTCCCCGGTCCTGGTGTCACTGCCGATGATCAGGATCTGGACCGGGTCGCTGCTCAGATCGATGGGAAGCTGTTCCTCTTGATCCGCGGAGAGGTTCAACGGCTGGGTGGTCACGTTGGACTGCAGTTGGAACACCTTGATGGCGGCAAATCCGACGCCGGCTACCAGCACAGCAGAGAGCACGATGGCGATGATGCGGAGCAGGCGGGATGGGCCGGCGGGCCCAAGGTGGCGGCCGCCGGGGCCATGCTCGCTCCCAACACCGGAACTGTCTGCACCGGACTCGACGCGACGACTCATCTTGCTGCGGCTCCTTCAAGGAATTGGTTCAAAATGCGTAGGCGGATGGATGCCCCCTGAAAAGGAGGCACCCCATAGTCAACGAGCGTGCACCACCTGACGTGCCCGGTCAAAATCCGAGCCGCACCAGCTGCTTAGGATCCCGTTGCCAGTCCTTGGCAATTTTGACGTGCAGGTCAAGGTAAATTTTGGTGCCGAGCAGCGCTTCGATGCCCTTCCGTGCGTTGGTTCCCACCTCACGCAGGCGGGCGCCCCCTTTTCCAATGATGATCGCCTTCTGGGACGAACGCTCGACGTAAAGATTGACGCGAACGTCCAACAACGGGTTGTCAGCGGTCCTTCCCTCGCGGGGAACCATCTCCTCCACCACCACCGCCAGTGAATGGGGCAGTTCGTCGCGCACACCTTCGAGTGCCGCTTCCCTGACCAGTTCGGCGACCATGACGGACTCGGGCTCGTCCGTCAGTTCTCCATCCGGATAGAGGGGCGGTGACTCCGGCATGTGGGAAACGAAGACGTCAGCAACGGTGTCAACCTGGAAGCCGTCAGCCGCCGACACTGGTACGACGTCGACCCAGCCTTCACCGCCAACAGCGTCCACCCCCAGCGCTGCAACGGACAGCAACTGCTCGGTCAGTGCAGCACGGTCCACCAGATCGGCCTTGGTAACGACGGCGATAAGCGGCTTACGGTTCAGCCGGGCAAGCTGCGCCGCAATGAAACGGTCGCCGGGCCCCACCTGCTCATTGGCAGGCAGGCAAAACCCGATCGCGTCCACTTCCGCCAGCGTGTCAGCCACGAGATCGTTCAGCCGTTTTCCAAGCAGCGTGCGGGGACGGTGCAGCCCAGGCGTGTCCACCAGAATCAGCTGGGAGTTGTCCCGGGTGACTATTCCACGGATGGTGTGCCGGGTTGTCTGGGGTTTGGCCGAAGTGATCGCGACCTTTTGCCCGACCAGAGCGTTGGTCAGTGTGGACTTGCCGGCATTGGGCCGGCCAACAAGCGAGACGAATCCCGCGCGGTGCTTAATGTCGCTCATAATGCTCGGCGTTCTCCCTGCTGTTCGGCCTTGATTGGCCACCATTTTGCCTTGACTGCCCAGCGCGGCCGTTGCCGCCGTCGTCGGCCGGGGGCTCCCGCCTCCACGCAATGATGTGCGACACCCTGTTCCGGCGGCCCTCAAGGCATTCTGCGCGAAGTCCAATCCCGTCAACGACAACCTGGCTGCCGACAATGGGAACCCGCCCAAGGCTCTTGGCGAGCAGGCCCCCAACGGTGTCGACCTCGTCGTCCTCGAGATCTACGTTGAACAACTCCCCGAGATCATCAATGCCCATCCGTGAGCTGATCCGATACTCACCATCGGCGAGGGATTCCATTTCGGGTACTTCAGAGTCGTACTCGTCCACAATCTCCCCGACGATCTCCTCGATGAGATCCTCAAGGGTGACGAGGCCCGCCGTCCCGCCATACTCGTCGATAACGATCGCCACGTGGGTGGACTCCCGTTGAAGTTCCTGCAGAAAATCGCTTACCGGCTTTGACTCCGGCACGTACCGGACGTTGCGGCAGACGCCGTCCACGGTGGTTTCCTGGGAGGCACCGCTGTCGCCGTGGAGTTGGGCAACAACGTCCTTCAGATAGAGGATGCCGCGCACGTCATCCGAACTTTCTCCGATGACCGGAATCCTGGAGTAACCCGATCTGAGAAAAAGCGACATCGCCTGTCTCAGCGTGGAACCGGACTCTATGGACACCATGTCCGTCCGGGGAACCATGACAGACCGAACCCTAGTGTCGCCGAGTTCAAAGACGGAATGGATCAGCTCGGCCTCGCTGTCCTCGATCATCTCCGCATCGTTGGCACGGGACAGCAGCTCCCGGAACTCCTCCTCCGTAAAGAATGCGGCCTCCGCACGCGCAGCCCCTGGTGTGATCGCGCTTCCGAGCGCAACCAGCCAGCGCGGGATCGGTCCAAGGATCAAGCAGAGAAATCGAACCAGTGGCGCGGTCAAAGGCACAAACGAAACCGCCCGCGTGCGTCCGAGATGCCGCGGAGAGACACCCACCAGCACAAAGCCCACGCCAGCCATCACGGCTGTGGCCAGCAGCCCCGCAATCCAGACGTTGTCCAGGATGTCGTGGAAAAGGATCGCCACGGCAACCGCAGCCGCCATCTCGAACCACACACGCCAGAACCGGAGGGCATGCATGTGGGCCACCGGAGATTCAAGGATCCGCTTGATCGAGTGCCCGGACGAACCCTGGAGCAACGCCTCGCCGTCCTGCCGTGGGAGGTAGCTGAAAGCAGCTTCAGCAGCCGTGACCAGTGCCGCCACGATGATAAAGAGGAGGGCCATCAGGGCCAGGAGCCAAACGATCACTGAGTGGTTTCCTTTGGCGATTCGCGGCCAAGGAAGTCGGCGAGCAGCCTCCGCTGCAAACCAAACATCTCTTTCTCCTCATCGGGCTCGGCATGGTCAAATCCAAGGAGATGGAGGACACCGTGCGTAGTCAGCAGCAGCAACTCCTCATCCAGCCCGTGCCCCGCAGTTTGCGCCTGCCCGCCGGCGACTTCCGGGCAGAGGACGACATCGCCCAGTATGCCCGCAGGCGTGGGACGTCCCGGAGTGCCCGGGCGGAGCTCATCCATGGGGAATGACAGGACGTCGGTGGGGCCAGGCTCGTCCATCCACTCGATGTGAAGCTTCTCCATCGCGTCCACGTCGACCAGGATGATCGAAAGCTCCGCCTCAGGGTGGATGTAGAGGTTGTCGAGCAGATACCGGCCAAGCCGGACGATTCCTGCCTCGTCCACCTCGGTGCCCGACTCGTTGTTCAACTCAATGCTCAACCCGTGCCGCCCTGCCTCCGTTGCGGCGCGCGTCCCCTGCGCCGCGCCGGGATTCGTCCCACCTGCTGTAGGCGGTCACGATGTCCCCCACCAAACGGTGACGGACGACATCGGACGCGTCCAGGTAGGAGAAGTTGACGTCCTCAACACCCTGCAGGATGTCACTGACCACCCGCAGACCGGAACTTGTGCCTCCCGGCAGATCAACCTGGGTTACATCGCCGGTGACGACCATCCTTGACCCGAAGCCGAGTCGCGTCAGGAACATCTTCATTTGCTCCGGGGTGGTGTTTTGGGCCTCGTCGAGGATGATGAAGGCGTCATTGAGCGTGCGCCCGCGCATATATGCAAGCGGAGCCACCTCGATCGTTCCGGCGGCCATGAGCCGCGGGATGGAGTCCGGGTCCATCATGTCGTGGAGCGCGTCGTACAGTGGGCGCAGATACGGATCGATCTTGTCGCTGAGAGTGCCTGGCAGGAAACCCAGCCGTTCCCCCGCTTCAACGGCCGGTCTTGTCAGGATGATCCGATTGACCTCTTTATGCTGCAAAGCCTGAACGGCTTTTGCCATCGCAAGGTAGGTCTTCCCTGTACCAGCGGGACCAATTCCAAACACAATCGTGTGCCGGTCAATGGCCTCAACGTAGTCCTTCTGATTGAGGGTCTTTGGCCTGATGGTGCGTCCGCGGGAGGACAGGATGTTCATGGTCAGAACATCCGACGGCCTGCCGGCGCTCTGCGTCTTCAACATCACTAGGAGCTGCTCCAGTACCTGCGGACTGACCGTGGTGTTATTGGCTGCAAGGGTCCGCACTTCTGCGATCAGCCGCTCAGCTCGCGAGACATCCGCGGCCGGGCCGGCGATGGAGAGTTCGTTGCCGCGCACATGCAGGCTCACTCCTGGAAACGCGCCTTCTATCGACGTCAAGGCCTCGTCGTTGGTGCCGAGCGCCTGAACCATCTGTTCGGCGGAATCAAAGCGGATTATTCTGCTGTCCAGGCCGGCCGCGCCTATGCCCACTGAAGAATCGGTCATATTATCGGCCGGATTGGCCTTTCATCGCCCCTTACTCTGTGCCGGATCAATACCGGCCGGTTCCGCTTTCAATATTACGTCACGGCTGTCCTGCAGGATACGCGTGGATGGGTCACCGGGTAATCGTTCGATGACGCAACAATGTCTCAGGTGAGCAACGGCCGGGTTTCAATAGCGTCTCAGTCCGGCGACGGGCTGGCTTTTGCACAGTTCCGCGGGCACCGTATGTGCGAAGCTGGATTGACGTCGTCCGGGCTGCTCAGCGCTGGACCTGCGCCCCGAAACAGGACTGGGCGCGGGACGCGTCGTCAGTTGAAGACAGGAAGGGAACGGAGCTTTGCCGCATGCATCCGTGCGCCTTCTCGCAGCGCGCCCACGCCAATGGAAGGCGTTCATCATCTTGTGCGCCGTGCTCGGCTCGGCGGCTTGCACCTCCGCGAATGACAACGGTGCAGATGCGCAATCCGCGATGTCCCCCTCCGCTGCAGCCCTGATTGAATCCTCGAATGCTCTTGCGCCCGACCCTGCTGCCCTTGCGCCCGACCCTGCCATTGCTGGGCAGTCCGCATCTGA
>NZ_KI914978.1:116641-131126 GCF_000520595.1 Arthrobacter sp. H5 | reverse complement strand
GTCTACTGGCTGGGTGACAGCGGCGACAGCGTCCAGCTCTACCGGGAGTTTCTTCCCGCCGAGTCCTCGGGCGATCCCATCGCCGCCGCGGTGTGGACTATGACCAGCAGCAGGCCGTTGGACGACGACTATTTCAGTCCATGGCAGGAAGCAGGGTCGGTAAGCACATCGATCTCCCCTGGCAACGTCATCACCGTTGATATTTCCTCAGATGCGTTCGCAGCCGGTGTCAGTGCGGATCTTGCGGTCCCGGCTGTGCAGCAACTCGTCTACACTGCCACGGCCGCAGCTGCCAACTCGGGGCTGATCGCCGGCGGCAGTCCCAGCAGCGTTGTTGTGCTCGTTGACGGAGAGGCCGGCTACAACGCCTTCGGCCGGGTTGAGCTAGGCACGGAGCTCCTCCGTGACCCGCGCGCCGCAGCTCCCGTCTGGATCATCAACCCCCAGGAAGATGTCATGAGGGACCAGTCCACGGTGGTGGTCCAAGGCAGCGGCTTCTCCGGCGATTCCAAACTGACCTGGCGGATAGATCATCTGGATGACGACGGCGAAGCGGGCGACATGGTGAAGAAAGGCATGGTCGATATCGATGCGCCCGCTGGATCAACAGGCGTGTTCGAGTTCACCATTGCGCTGCAACCCGGTCCATACCTCATCAGCGTTTACGATACGGCCGAGGGCAGCCCGGCCGTAGAGCTTCATAAGGACACCAAGGCCATTACCATCCGCTGATGGGCCTACCAGCGGCCAAGCAGATGATTGAGCAGCGCGAGTGCAGCGGGGCCGGCTGTCGAAGCACGTAATACGTTGGCACCAAGTGTGGCAGTTACGGCCCCCGCAGATTCAAATGCTGCAATCTCCTGGGGGCTGATACCGCCCTCCGGACCAACGACGACGGCGATCACCCCACTGTGCGCGGCCGCCGGCGCTTCAGTGAAACACCGGGACAACGGCCACTGAGCCTCCTCGTGAAGTACCACAGCAAGGTCTGCCGCCTCCAACCACCCGACAAGCTCCTTGCTGTTGCGCGGTTCCAGAACGTCCGGAATCCACGCCCGGCGTGACTGTTTGGCAGCACCGCGAACGGTGGCCTCCCACTTTTGGCGCCCCTTCACCGTTTTGTCGTGCCGCCACCGCGCAATGCTCCGGTCGGCCTGCCACGGAAGAACGCCGTCGACACCCAGCTCGGTGGCCGCTTCGATTGCGAGCTCGCTGCGGTCCCCTTTCGCCAATCCCTGGACCAGCACCAGCCTCCCGGAGTGCCGCGGCTCAAAACCCACTGACAAGACGGTCAGTGACACGGCACTGCTGCCCGTGGTTTCCACCCTGCCCGTCAGTCTGTGCCCTAATCCGTCGACAACGTCCATCAACTCCCCGGGTGCCATTCTCTTCACGGTTCCGGCATGCCTGGCCTCGGGGCCGGTCAGCAGGAAGGAGCTGCCCACTTGCGCTGCCTGAACCTCCGCAGGATCAGCGAGGAAGGACTGGTTTGTCACGCCTAAAGGTTGCCGAGCCGCTCGCGCAGCCTGGCGAACACACCGGATCCGCTGCTTGCCAACTGCCCGTCGGTGAACTCCTCACTGCGAAGCTCCGCGAGCCTGCGCAACAGTTCCTCCTGCGCGGGATCGACGCCGCGGGGGGTTTCGACATGCAGGTGGATCAGTAGATCTCCCCTGCCATAGCCCCTCAGATGCGTGACACCGAGACCACGAAGCGTCATGACCTCGCCCGCCTGCGTACCCGGCTTGATCGTGACTTCCCGGTCACCATCGAAGCTTGCCATGTTGACGTTGGTGCCCAGCGCGGCCGCAGCCATCGGTACCGAAAGAGTTGCATGCAGGTCATCACCCTCGCGCAGGAAGGTGGGGTCATTGTTGACCCGAATTTCAACGTACAGATCCCCCTGCGGTCCGCCCGCCATACCGGCTTCACCCTGTCCCGCCAACTGGATACGGGTTCCGGTGGCAACGCCTGCGGGAACCTTTATTGTCAGCGTCCTGCGGCTGCGCACCCGGCCGTCTCCACCGCATTCCCCGCATGGATTGGGTATGACCGTTCCGAAGCCCTGGCAGGATCCGCACGCCGCGCTGGTCATCACCTGGCCAAGGATCGACCTCACAGCCCGTTGCACCTGGCCCGAGCCGCCGCAAATGTCGCAGGTTTTCGGGGATGTGCCGGGCTGGCAGCAGGAACCGTCGCAGGTGGGACAGACAGCGGCGGTCTCGACGTCGATCTTTGTGTTGCTGCCAAAGACGGCGTCCACCAGGTCGATCCGGACGTTGATGAGAGCATCCTGGCCGCGGCGCGTCCGCGATGGGGGTCCGCTGGGACCTCCACCGCCGAAAAAGGTCTCGAAAATATCCTGGAACGCGAACCCGGAGCCCGCGTATCCGGAGCCGTAACCGTTGTCCGTGCCGTTCTCGTTGCCGGTTGTGTCATAGACCCGGCGCTTCTGCGGATCCGACAGGACCTCGTAGGCGCGGGTCACCAGCTTGAACTCATCGGCCGCTGTGGGGGCGGTATTGACATCCGGGTGCAGCTTGCGCGCCAGCTTCCGGTAGGCCTTCTTGATTTCCTCGCCGCTCGCATTGCGCGCCACGCCGAGAACTTCGTAGTGATTACTCACTCCTGCACATCACTTCCTGTATTGCTCACCGTGTCAAACGGCTCTGGTTGTTGAAACAAACACCGGTTGACCGGCTAAGAATCGTCGAGAATGCGGGACAAATACCGGGCAACGGCGCGGACCGCGGCCATGGTGGTGGGATAGTCCATCCGTGTTGGTCCGAGTATGCCCACCTTGGCCAACGAGTCGGGCCCGTATCCGGTTGCAATGACCGAGGCCTCGGCCAGCCCGCCGTAAGGATTTTCCCGGCCGATCCGGACTGAAACGCCGAGAACGTCCTGCTTCATCTCGGAAAGCAGCCGCAGCATAACCACCTGTTCCTCCAACGCTTCAAGCACAGGACCGATGCTGAGCGGGAAGTCGACCGTTGACCGGGCCAGGTTGGCCGTCCCTGCCATCACCATCCGATCCTCCCGGTTGATGCCGGCCAGTTGCTCCAGGCTGTGCGCAAGGGTTTTTCCCACAGCACGTGACCGCGCGGGCAGGGCGGACACAAAGGCAGCCAGCTCCTGGGGAAGGCTGCCGAGCCGGACTCCTGCCACGCTGCTCAGAAGCCGTTGACGGAGGTCCGAAAGTTCGCTCTCCTGCACCGCCTCAGGCATCGGGACAACGCGTTGTTGAACCGCGCCGCTGGTGGTGATCAAGACCACGAGAATGCGGACAGGTGCAAGCAACACAAATTCGATGTGGCGCACGGCGTCCTTGCCCAGATGGGGGTACTGGACCACTGCCACCTGGTTTGTCAGCTGGGAGAGCAACCTGACCGTTCGATCCATCACGTCGTCCAGGTCCTCGGCGCTTTCGAGGAGTGCTTGGATGGCGCGCTTCTCCGGTCCTGAAAGCGGCTTGACCTCCGCTATGCGGTCGACAAACAGACGGTAACCCTTGTCCGTGGGGATGCGGCCCGAACTGGTGTGGGGAGCCGCGATGAGGCCCTCTTCCTCCAGAACCGCCATATCGTTCCGGATGGTTGCGGATGAGACCCCCAACTGATGCCGCTCCACCAAAGCCTTGGACCCGACGGGTTCCCGTGAATGGACATAGTCCTCGACAATTGCGCGCAGGACTTCAAGCCGTCTTGGTTCACTCATGATTCTCACCTCCGGATCGCAGTTCGGCAGCAATACGTCGATCGCTGTTCAACGGTATGGGGCCCAACGTGCCGGGCTGCCCGGGTGATTTCGACGGCACAGCCGGATTAGCACTCAACACACCTAAGTGCCAAGTCTAATACGTTCACGCCGATTGTTAGCATTGAATCCGCTCAGGCCGCAATCGCCGGGCGGGAAGTCAAAGGGAGTCACGAAACATGCCCAACCACCCCTGGGGACCGCAGGATCTGGCCACTCCACAGCGCGCCGTTCTTCCCAAAGTGCCTGCAGATAACGGACTTGTCCTTGAGGACGTGCAAAGCGGCTGGGTGGGGGCAGTCACCGCGACGGAGAAGTCCGGCGGCATCCATGTGATGGTGTTGGAGGACCGGCGCGGCAGGCGACGCTCCTTCCCGCTGGGTTTTGGGTTCCACGTGGACGGTTCCCCGGTGGAAGTGGTTCCATCCGCGACACCGGCAGCTGCCGCCCACCAGCGCAACGCCTCAGGATCGGTCAAGGTGTCTGGCCAGCGCGCGCGTACAGCCCGGGCAAGCCGCATCTGGGTCGAAGGCCGGCATGATGCCGAACTGGTGGAAAAGGTCTGGGGAGATGACCTGCGGATGGAAGGTATCGTCGTCGAACCCCTCCATGGAATTGACGACCTCGCGGGGGCGATCCGCGATTTCGCTCCCGGCCCGCGTCGTCGGCTCGGGATCCTCGTGGACCACCTGGTGACGGGCAGCAAGGAAGCCCGGATTGCGGCAGATGCGCTGCGTGTGCCAGGCGCTGCGGGGAACGTCCTGATTGTGGGTCATCCCTATGTGGATGTCTGGCAGGCGATCAAACCCTCAGCCATCGGCGTGGACAAGTGGCCAGTCGTTAACCGCGGTGAGGATTGGAAGACGGGCATTCTGAGGCAACTCGGATGGCCCTCCGCCACCCAGGCAGACGTGGCGGCGGGCTGGCGGAGACTCCTCGTCAACGTGTCCAGCTACGCAGACCTGGAGCCGTCCCTGTTGGGGCGGGTGGAGGAAATCATTGACTTCCTGACTGTGCCGGGGGCCACGGAGGAAACAGTGTGAACGGGTGGGAATCCGTGCCCGCGGCCGCCGGGGGTCTCCGGTTTGCCGGCCAACCCAGTACCCTTAGGATGTAAGCACCACGGGTGAGCCCCAACGCATGAAGGATTTCCACTTGCCCAACAACGCAGAACAGCATCGCAATCCCAGGCCGCAACGCAGCGGGACGGGACAGGATCCCGCATATCAGGGAACCAACGCCAATGCACTGCCCCTCACCGCGTCTGAAGACCGGCAATGGGCCACGCTGTCGCACTTTCTGGGTATCCTCGGTTTCGTACCGTCACTGATAATCTTCCTGATCTTCCGTGACCGTGGACCGTTCACCGCGCAGGAGTCCAAGGAAGCCTTCAATTTCACGTTCCCGCCGAGTGTCCTGGCACTGGTTGCCCTGCTCCTGTCATTGATTCCCGGAGTGGGCGGTCTTTTTGCGGTGGTCAATGCGCTCATCTGGGTGACCCTGGCTTCGTTCTCTGTGGCTGCGGGAATTCAAGTTAACCGTGGACGCCCGTACCGCTACGCATTGAATCTGCGCATCTTCCATTAGGACCCTCAGTCAGGCAGTAAACGATGCACCACAGCGTCCGCCAACAGTCGGCCGCGACCTGTCAGCACCAGCCGGCCGGCGAAGGCCTCGCTGGGCACCACCAGAGAATCAGCGATCAGCCCCGCGACGGCCTTTCGGCCACTGTCCCGCAGACTTGCAATGCCCAGACCCTCTTTCAACCGTGCCCGCAGCATGACGTCTTCGACATACCTGGCTGACGGATCCAGGGTCTCCCGGCCGGCCGCCGGGGAGACTCCGTCGCCGAGCCGCTGCGCGTAAGCCGTGGGATGCTTGACGTTCCACCAGCGCACGCCCCCAACATGCGAGTGTGCCCCCGGGCCGGCGCCCCACCAGTCATCGCCATGCCAGTAACCGAGGTTGTGCCTGCATTCGTCTATGCCGGCGCGCGCCCAGTTACTGACCTCGTACCAATGCATACCCGCCGCCTGCAACCCGGCGTCGACCATGGCGTACTTTTCCGCATGGTCGTCATCATCGATGTCCGCCACCTCTCCCCTGCGGATCCGTGCAGCCAGCTTTGTCCCATCCTCGATGATCAATGCGTACGCGGAGATGTGGTCGGGAACAAGCTCAAGGGCCCGGTCGATGGACTGCTGCCAATCCGCCAGGGATTCCCCCGGCGTTCCGTAGATCAGGTCAAGGCTCACCTTCAGCCCTGCTTCGCGGGCCCACTGAACAGCCAGGGGAACACGGTCAGGCTGATGTGTGCGGTCCAGTACCGCCAGGACATGAGGGACGGCGGACTGCATGCCGAAGGACACCCTGGTGAAGCCGGCCTCCGCCAGCTCGGCAAGCGAGCGCTGCGTGACGGAGTCTGGATTGGCCTCGGTGGTCACTTCGGCTCCCGGCTCAAGACCCCACAGCCCGACGGCGGCCCGCAGCACAGCACCCAGGTCACCGGCCGGCAGCAACGTGGGCGTGCCGCCGCCGAAGAATACGGTGCTGAGCCTGCGGTCCTGAACGCCGGAGGCCGTCAGGACCCGGGCAGCCAGCTCGAGTTCCGCGGAGACTGTTCCCGCATACCGGTCCTGTGAGGCTCCGCCACCCAGTTCGGTGGCCGTGTAGGTATTGAAATCGCAGTACCCGCATCTCACGGCACAGAACGGAATGTGTACGTAGAGACCGAAGCGCCGTGACCCTGAACCAACGGCTGCGGAGCCCGGAAGCAGGCCATCCACGGGAGCCGGATCGCCCAGGGGAAGAACACTAGGCACAGCAGCCGCCCCGTGGGGAGTCCGAGTCGCTCACTTCTTGGCTTTGTCCTTTGACTCATCGGACGAGAGCGCGGCGATGAAGGCTTCCTGCGGCACTTCGACTCGTCCAACCATCTTCATGCGCTTCTTACCTTCCTTCTGCTTTTCCAGCAGCTTGCGCTTGCGGGTGATGTCCCCGCCGTAGCACTTGGCCAGCACATCCTTGCGGATGGCGCGAATGCTTTCGCGCGCAATGATCCGCGATCCGATGGCGGCCTGGATGGGCACTTCAAACTGCTGCCGCGGGATGAGCTCGCGAAGCTTGCCCGTCATCATCACTCCGTAGGCGTAGGCCTTGTCCCGGTGGGTAATGGCGCTGAACGCGTCCACATGCTCGCCCTGAAGCAGAATATCGACCTTGACGAGGTCGGCCACCTGCTCCCCGTCGGCCTTCCAGTCAAGCGACGCATAGCCGCGGGTCTTGGATTTCAGCAGATCGAAGAAATCGAACACGATTTCGGCGAGCGGGAGACGGTAGCGAAGCTCAACCCGCTCCTCGGAGAGGTAATCCATCCCTTTCATCTGGCCGCGGCGCTGCTGGCATAGCTCCATAATTGCGCCAACAAACTCATTCGGCGCAAGGATGGTGGCTGACACCATGGGCTCCCGAACCTCCATCACCTTGCCGATTGGATACTCACTGGGGTTGGTGACGGTCACTACCTTCTTATCCTCCAGCGTGACCTCGTACACCACATTGGGTGCGGTGGAGATCAAGTCCAGGTTGAACTCCCGTTCAAGCCGCTCCCTGATGATCTCAAGGTGAAGGAGGCCAAGGAAGCCCACTCGGAATCCGAATCCAAGGGCAGCCGAGGTTTCCGGCTCATACACCAGCGCGGCGTCATTGAGCTTGAGCCTGTCCAGTGCGTCGCGCAGAACCGGGTAGTCGGTACCGTCTAAGGGGTACAGCCCGGAAAAGACCATCGGCTTCGGGTCTGCGTATCCGCCCAGGGACTCTGCGGCGGGCTTGGCCATGTTGGTGACGGTGTCGCCGACCTTGGACTGACGGACGTCCTTTACACCTGTGATGAGGTAACCCACTTCGCCGACGCCAAGGCCCTTGGAGGGCGTGGGCTCGGGCGAACTTACTCCGATCTCCAGGAGTTCGTGATTGGCGCGGGTGGACATCATCTGAATGCGTTCGCGGGGATGCAGCATTCCATCAACTACTCGAACGTAGGTGACTACGCCGCGGTAGGTGTCATAGACAGAATCGAAAATCATGGCGCGGGCCGGCGCATTGGGGTCGCCCAGCGGTGCGGGCAGATCGCGGACGATCTTGTCCAGCAGTACCTCGACGCCAGCGCCGGTTTTGCCGGATACACGGAGGACGTCCTCGGGATCGCCGCCGATCAGGTTGGCAAGTTCCGCAGCGTACTTCTCCGGCTGGGCGGCCGGAAGGTCAATCTTGTTCAGCACCGGGATGATCGTGAGGTTATTTTCCATGGCCAGGTAGAGGTTGGCCAGAGTCTGGGCTTCGATGCCCTGGGCAGCGTCCACCAGAAGCACCGCGCCTTCGCAGGCCGCAAGCGAGCGGGAAACCTCATAGGTGAAATCGACGTGACCGGGGGTGTCGATCATGTTGAGCGCATAGCTGGTTCCGTCGAGTTCCCAGGGCAGCCTGACGGCCTGGGACTTGATGGTGATTCCGCGTTCGCGTTCAATGTCCATGCGGTCCAGATACTGGGCTTTCATATCGCGCTGCTCCACCACCCCGGTGAGCTGCAGCATCCTGTCCGCGAGCGTGGACTTGCCGTGATCGATATGGGCGATGATGCAAAAATTTCGAATGATCGCCGGATCCGTGGCAGCGGGCACCGGAGCGGTGCGGGCCATGGGTGACACTCGTTACCTCAATCTTCAAGGACAGGTGGGAGGGAACCAGCTGGACAGTCAGGCCCCAGGTTAACAGTCTCCCACGCCGGGCTATCCCGGGCGGAATCGCGGCGGCGCTGCCCGGCCTGCCGTAGGCTGGCAGCATGCCACTGAACGCCCGGTCCCTACTGCGCAAGGCAGGCCAGGCACTGCGCCTGCTCAGCCGATCCCAAGGGAAGTACAGCCTCTCGAAGCCGCGCAACGGCCACTATCCGGGTGATTTCGACGGCAGACCGGCAGTGAGCTATTCGCCGGCCAGTGACGATCAGGCGGATCCGGGCGAAATTGTCTGGACGTGGGTTCCCTTCGAAGAAGACCATACTCAAGGTAAGGACAGACCCGTCCTCCTCATAGGCCGCGATGGTTCGCATCTGCTGGGCCTGATGCTGACGTCGCGGGATCGGACCAACAGCAGCCGCTCCGATCCCGACTACGTCGACATCGGGCGCGGAGCATGGGACCGGCAGGGCAGATCCAGCGAGGTCAATGTCGCGCGGATTGTGCGTGTGGCCCCGGACAGGATCCGCCGGATCGGTGCAGTCCTCCCCAAGACCTCCTTCAACCGGGTCATCAGATCGCTGGATGCACAATGAATCAGGGCACACGACGGCTGCGACTAATCCGCCGCTTTCTGGTAGCCTGTATAGCTGTGTGTCCGAGCAGGTCGACGGGCACTTTGGTTCAATCTCCACACGGCATCCCCACGCCGCTCAGTCAACGGTGGAACCGAAATTCCCTCACGACCAGTCCGCAATACCAAAGAAAGTTCTAAATACGTGGCAAATATCAAGTCCCAGAAAAAGCGCATTCTCACCAACGAGAAAGCACGTCAGCGCAACAACTCGGTGAAGTCCGAGCTCAAAACCGCAATCCGCGCCGTCAACACTGCCGTGGAATCCAGCGACAAAGACGCCGCTTCAGTGGCGCTGCGCAACGCCAGCCGCAAGCTGGATAAAGCCGTCAGCAAGGGCGTTGTCCACAGGAACAACGCTGCGAACCGCAAGTCGGCGATCTCCAAGAAGGTCAACGCGCTTTAGGCTTCCCGCACACTGAGGGCTTCACTATTTTGTTGCTTCCAACTCAGCGGTGCAGTGTGGCCGGACCCGTGAGGGTCCGGCCACACTACTTTTAAGTGGGCAACCTTGACTCCCTGCCTTCTCGACTGCCTGCCCTCAAGGCCGACCGGGCTTCGGTCCGTCTAGCTCCTTCCGGCGAGGGCAATTGTGGTAACCGCCCGTTCGACGGCATAGACAGGATCACGCGAGGCACCCTTCACCTGCGCATCCGTCTCGGCCAGTACCTGAATGCAGTGACTCAGGGCCTCCGGCGACCATCGCTGCGCTTCCCGCCTCGCCTGGTCGACCTGCCATGGCGCCATCGACAGCTCTTTGGCAAGCTGCGCGGAACTCCCCCGCAGGCCATGGACCTTGGCTACTGAGCGCATTTTCATGGCCAAAGCTGCAACGACCGGAACCGGATCCGCCCCCGTGGCCAGAGCGTGACGCAGCATGGACAGCGCCTGTGCGCCCCTGCCGGCCAATGCAGCATCCGCCACCTTGAACCCGGTCGCCTCGACTCGGCCCCCGTGGTACTTTTCGACGAGCTCCGCCGTAATACTGCCCTCGCCGTCGGCAACGAGTTGTTGGCATGCCGCCGCGAGTTCGGCGAGGCTCGAACCGACTGCCGCCACCAGGGCACGAACCGCGTCCGCTTCGATCCGACGGCGTGCCTGGCGGAACTCCGCAGCCACGAAATCCATCTTGTCGGAGTCCTTCTTCAACGGTTGACAATCCACCACCGGTGCACCGCTCGACTTGAGCGCGTCGATCAGACGCTTTCCACGGGAACCTCCGCCATGGTGCAACACGAGGACGACGTCGGGTGCAGGGTCATTGACGTATTTAAGTGCATCCTGAAGGAAAGCGTCGTTCATCTGTCCCAGTCCCACTGCCTCGATAAGCTTGGATTCGCCAAAGAGGGAGGGACTGGCGAGCAGGGTGAGCGTTCCCGACTCGTACCCGCCGGCTTCAATCCGGGTGGTATCGACTGACGGGTCGGCTTCCCGGACCCGCAATCTGATCGTGTCGAATGCGCGTGAGGCGATGTAATCTTCAGGGCCACTCAGCAACACGATCGGAGCCGGTGCCGCGCCGCGCCAGTCCATTGCGGCTGCTGTGGGTTTCGGATTCATGGGCAATGCTCCTGTGTTCTTGGGCCGGGAGTCAACTCTGCCATGGGACCGGTCAGCGTCCAAGCCATTCATCCGAGCGAGCGTACTTCGAGCGCGTTTCCTTCGAGCGAGATAGTGAACGTCCCCAGGAGATCGGTGCGTACCGTCGGCACGCCGTTAGCGTCGAGACTGCCCACGATATCTGCGTGCGGATGTCCGTAGTCGTTGTCATGGCCAACGGAAATCATGGCCAACGACGGGTCGGTTGACTCAATGATCCCCAGACCTCCATTGCGTGCCCCGTGATGAGAGACCTTCAGGATGTCGACACCGGCAACAGACAGCTGCGGATTGGTCCTCAGCAGGTCCGCAGCCGATTGCTCTTCGATGTCCCCTGTGAAGAGAATGGACACGGTGCGGTTGTCCTTGACCCGGACATCGACCTTCAGTACGGCGGACGCGTCATTCTCAGACAGCGCCCTGGTATCGGGCGGTGGCCACAGGGACGTCCACGACACTGCGCCGATACTTCCTTCGGCGCCTGCGGTAAGACGCAACGGTTCGATGCCATGTTCCCGCGCCGGTTCCCCCACTTCCGGAGGAAGTGCAGGCTCCGTTGATGAATACAGGAGCTGCCCCACTGTTCTATCTCTGAAAACTCCCTCGGTTCCGCCGTAGTGATCGAGGTGCTGGTGTGTTATTACGAGGAGGGGCACTGTGGTTACCGCCAGCCGATCAAGACATATATCCATCCCGTCAGGGTCCGCTCCGGTATCGATGACCATGGCCTCGCCGGCCGCGGTCTGCACCACAAAACCGTCTCCCTGGCCCACGTCGCAGGCGGCAGCCACCCAGGACTGTTGCGGCGGGGCCACCAGCGGCGCGAGCAGCAGGGACGCCGCCAGGCCAAGGACGCACCCACTGGATATCCAGGCAAGGGAAGGGAGGCGTGACCCGCGCAGCACCATCGTGAACACCTTTGCCAGTTTCGGGGCCCACACCACACCTGCGACCACCGCCAGGGAAAGCAGGGATGTAAGGACCGCCCCCATGATTCCCCCCTGCCACGGTATGGAAGCGGCCGGTGCGTCTGCGAAGAAGCGGGCTATCCATGCCACCCAGGCAGCCCCCCATCCGGCGGCGAGGGCAAACGGAGCGCTCAGCGGAGCAAACAGACCCACAAGCAACACCGCAGCCATGCCCAGTATCGTGACAAACGGCACCACAGGTGCAGCGGCGATGTTTGCCGGCACCGAGTAGAGGGGCAGTTCGGGCTGCAGGAGTACAAGGACCGGTGAACAGAAGACCTGCGCGGCCACCGGGACGGCTATCAACTGCGCTATTCGCTGGGGCATCCATCGGCTCAAGCGGTAAGCCAGCCAGGGCCCAAAGAGCACCAGCGCCGCTGTGGCCGTGACCGAGAGTATGAACCCAAACTCCCCGTGGAGCCAAGGGTCCGTCGTGAGCAGCACTGTGATGGAGAGCAGAAGCAGTGTCAGTGAGAGCCGGCCACGGCCGGTGAGAATCGCGAGCACTCCGATGGACCCCATCACCGCTGCACGAAGAACACTTGGCTCTGGACGCACCAGCAGGACGAACCCCACCAGTGCCACGATGCCGGCGCCCGCCGCCACGGCGCGCGGAAGACGCAGGGTCCGCGCTGCGATGAATACAAAGGCGAGGACATAGGTGCAGTTGGCACCCGAAACGGCCGTCAGGTGGGTCAACCCGGTGATCCTCATTTTCTCCTGCAGGGATTTGTCGAGCGGAGTTTCATCACCGATAACCATCCCGGGCATCAATCCGTCATCCGGCGTGCCCACTGCCGCTGCCACACCAAGAAACTTCATGCGTAGCCCCGTCAGCGACGCAGCTGCGCCCTCAGTGGCAGTGATCCGGGGCCGCGTTGATGCGATGAACAAGGCATCCGCGCGTTCGCCGGGCCCTGTCGCCACAAGTTTTCCCGCGCTGTTGATGTGGTCACCAATCTTCACTGCCGACCAGGCCCCCGGGCCGATCACCACCACCGGTGTCCCGGCCTCAAAACGCACCCCCTTCCCGGTGCCCTCGACCAGTCGGGCATCGAGTACCCAGCGGGTCTCGCCGCCAAACTTCGATGGGGCGGCCTCTCCCGCATCGCCGGTGGCCACGAGTACGGCCGTGATGTGCGCTCCGGAGCTGATTGCGTCAGCGACTGGACCAGCGGTCTGAGCGGCTAAGGTACCCGACGCCGGCAGGCAAACCATCGCTCCGACTGCGGAGCAGACCACCACGAGCACGGCCGTCCGCCGCAGCCGCTTCGCCAGAACAAGAACACCACCCCAACCGGCTGCCAGCACTGCGAGTAGGATTCCGGCCCAGAGAGCCGCTCCGGCGTCAACCCGCGTTACGAGTGCGGCAGCGATCCACGCCGCCGCCGCAGCCGGTACCAGCCGAAGGTCCGTAATCCTTGGCGGTTCGGGATATTGCCGGGCGCCGGAGGACAGCTGGATGCGTTTGCTGACTGAGGAAAGTCCACCGGCCGTCCAGCTGAAGGCACGCGCAGGCCTGGACAACACCTCCGCAGGGCTGGACGGCCCTGGAGATTGCGGATACGCACCAGATTGCGCTCCGGCTGCGGCTCCGACGTACTGTTGCCAGCGCCTGCGGTCGGGCGCCCTGTCCTGAATCATCAGACGCTCACCAGGGGAAGGAGCGCTTCAAGCATCGCCGGACCAATGCCGGGCACCGCATCGAGATCCTCCGGGCGCGAAAACGCACCGTGACCGGCTCTCCATTCGATGATGCGTGCTGCAAGGACGGGTCCTACACGAGGCAGCGCCTCCAACTCTTCAGCACTCGCGGTATTAAGATTGACTGTTCCTCCAACCCCTGCCCCGGGCTCGCCTGCCGCCGGCGGCGCCATTGGATCAGGTGGCGCCTCGCCCGCGCGCGGAATGCGGATCTGCTGGCCGTCTTCAACTGCCGCAGCAAGATTGATGGCAGCGAGGTCCGCGTCGGGGAGGGCACCTCCCGCCTGCTCAAGCACCTCAAAAACCCGGGCGCCGGTTTGTGTTTCGATGATGCCGGGCTTCTTGACCGCGCCCGTTACATGTACAACAAGGGTGTCTCCCTGCATCGCTGGGCTACCTTCCGTGGCGAGTGACTCAGGCGTGCCTGGATCAGCCCCGGCCGGTGGAGCATCCGGGGAACCGTCAGGGGTTGACGAATCTGATGGTTCGGCAGCCGATGTGAGTTCCACTGAAACCACCTCCGTGGCATCGTTGCCTTTGACTGCGAGCAGGCAAAAACCCACAGTCAGAGCGAACCCCAGCAAAACGAGACAGGCACGGCGCGCCGGAACCCACCGGCGGTGCGCCGGAGGCTGCTCCGCCGGAGTTGAGATGCTCTCCGGAAGCTGCTGCGGACTCCCCTGCCTGACGGATTCCGGCGGCAGGGTTCCGCCGTCAAGAACCCGTGGGAGACGATGGGATGTCCGGCTGGGCGGCCCGGTTGCCCATCGGTGTCTGGCCATGGGTTCAGCGTAGATTCGGCTCACCGTGGCGGGACGGGATGGACGGGTTATGTGGACAAGGCCAGTGGTCTCAGCCGGTTGTGGAGCGCGGGTGTGCAAGAGGGCCGGCGGTGGCCACTGCGAGAACGCCCAGGCCGGTGTGGGCAGCGAGAACCGCTGGAAGTCTTGTCACCACCACCTGAGTGTGGAGGGAACGGTGCACCGCCCGCGCGGACGCTTCGGTCGCCTGCGCCCGGTTTCCAAAATAGTGGAACGCAGCAATACTGCCTTCCGGGCGCCTCGAAAGGTCCTCGTCGACCAGATCGGCCT
>NZ_KI914978.1:106483-116541 GCF_000520595.1 Arthrobacter sp. H5 | reverse complement strand
AGGGCCTTCGGGGCTGTTCGTACCCGCTCCAACGGCACGATCAGGCCATCTTTCACCGTCAGGATGGGCTTAACCGCAAGCAAAGTGCCCAGGACGCTCGCAGCGGCCCCAATCCGGCCTCCCCGCCGCAGCTGGTCAAGGCTTGGCACATAGAAGTACAACGACGACGCGTTGCACGTTTCCAGTGCCTCGGCCGCTGCTTCACCAGTTGTCCGGCCGCTATCCAGGGCATGGGCTGCTGCAGCTACCCCAAAGCCCAGCGCCATACCCACCGTTCCGCTGTCGATGACCTGGACCGGAATCGAAACGGCGCCCGCTGCCCAGCGCGCCGCGTCAACCGTCCCAGAGAGTTTCCCCGACAAATGAATGGACAAAATCTCATCGAATCCATCGTTCTGAAGGCGCCGGTACACACTTTCGAACTGCCCGGGCGATGGTCTTGAAGTGCGTACCTCCGCACCCTCCGCAAGCGCAATGGTCAACGGCTCGGTCAGGTCATCGCTGCCCTCGCCGAAAATACGCCCGGAAATCATGACAGGCATTGAGACCACGGTGACCCCAGCTACAGGACCCGAGATGGTCAGCCAATCGCCGGGAAAGGCCGCGGCGGAGTCGGTGACAACCGCCACCCGGAAACCTGTTGCGCGGGTTCGCCTGGCCTGTCGGACGATGACCCGTTCAATCCATCTCATGAATCACCGATCCTCACAGCCGGGCCGGCATCTACCCTTCACCTCGGAACGATATTCACCAGTTTCGGGGCCCTGACAATAACCGTCCGGATCTCTCGTCCGTCCAGTGTGCGCTTGACCTGGTCGGTTGCCAGTGCCAGCTCCCGCAGCTCCTCCTCGGAGATGTCTGGCGCAACTTCCAGGCGGTCGCGGACTTTACCCTGAACCTGAACTACAGCGGTAACGGTGGCCTGGACCAGCAATCCTTCGTCCACAGTTGGCCAGCCGGCCGATGCCACGGACGCCTGGTGTCCCAGACGTTCCCACAGATCCTCGGCCGTGTACGGTGCAAACAGGCTGAGGACCACGGCGATGGCTTCGGCTGCCTCGCGCACAGCAGGATCCTCACCACCCGGTCCGGAGTCAATCGCCTTGCGGGTGGCGTTGACCAGTTCCATCAACCGGGCTATCACAACGTTGAACTTGTTGTTCTGCAGCAGCGCGGCGGAATCCGCGACCATACGGTGCGTGATACTGCGCAGCCCGCGGTCACCCCCTGCCGGATCAACACCAGGGTTGGAGGTCACATCCGTTCCAAGTCGCCACGCTCTGGCGAGGAACTTGGTGGCACCCGACGGCGACACATCCGCCCAGTCGACGTCGTCCTCTGGTGGGGAGGCAAAAATCATGGTGAGCCGAACAGCGTCGACGCCGAAGCGGTCCAACTGTTCGCCCAGGTCCACGCCGTTCCCCAAAGACTTGCTCATGGCCTTGCCGCCGTTGAGCACCTGGCCCTGGTTCAGCAGCGCGGAGAACGGCTCGGTGAAGGAAACCAGTCCCAGGTCGTACAGCACCTTGGTGAAGAACCGGCTGTAGAGCAAATGGAGAATCGCATGCTCCACGCCGCCAACGTACTGGCCAACCGGCAGCCACCGGTTGACGGCGTCGGAATCGAACGGTGCATCCGTCAGGTGCGGGGACACAAACCGCAGGAAGTACCAGGACGAATCCACAAAGGTGTCCATGGTGTCCGTGTCCCTCCTGGCGTCTCCGCCGCACTGCGGACACGGAACGTTTACCCACTCCTCGACCGCGGCCAGCGGAGAGGTGCCTTTGGGAGAGAGTTCCTCGCCGCGGAGGTTCTCGGGCAGGGTGACGGGCAGCTGATCATCGGGCACGGCAACCTCGCCGCAGTCGCTGCAGTGAATGATCGGGATGGGAGTCCCCCAGAACCTCTGCCGGGACAGCAGCCAGTCCCTCAACCGGTAGTTGACCGTCTGTTCCCCGGTTCCCTGCAGGGTCACCAGCTCAATGGCGCGGGCAATAGCCTGCTCCTTCGGCAGTCCGTTCAGCTCACCGGAGTTGATCAGGGTGCCGTCCCCCGTGGTGGCTGTTCCGGTGACGGCCGGATCCTCGTCCCCCGTGTCCACCACCATCCGCACTGGCAGGTCGAAGGCGCGCGCAAAGTCCAGGTCCCGCTGGTCGTGGGCGGGTACTGCCATGATGGCGCCGGTCCCATAATCGGACAGCACATAGTCGGCAGCCCACACCGGCAGCAGTTCCGAGTTCAGCGGATTGACGGCATAACGTCCGGTGAAGACGCCCGTCTTTTCCCTATCAGTGGCCTGGCGTTCGATGTCGGTGAGGGATTTCACCTGCTCCAGGTACGTGGACAGCGCAGCGGCGTGATCGAAAGTCACCAGATCCGAGGCCAGCTCTGAATCGGCAGCGACCACAAAAAACGTGGCGCCGTGCAGGGTGTCCGGCCGCGTTGTGAACACCGGCACGGCCCGTTCAGGTTGTCCGTCCGCGGGCTCGATAGTGAAAGTCACATGTGCGCCCGCCGAGCGGCCAATCCAGTTCCGCTGCATTGCGAGGACCCGTTCGGGCCAATGACCTTCCAACTGCTCCATGTCATCCAGCAAGCGGTCAGCGTAGTCGGTAATGCGGAAGTACCACTGGTTGAGCGTCTTCTTCGTCACCACCGAACCGCAGCGTTCGCAGGCTCCATTGACCACCTGTTCGTTGGCCAGGACGGTCTGGTCCCGAGGGCACCAGTTAACCGGGTGGTCCTTGCGGTACGCCAGACCTTTCTCAAAGAACCGCAGGAAAAGCCACTGGGTCCAGCGGTAGTACTCCGGATCGGAGGTCTGCAGCCGCCGCGACCAGTCCACACTGATCGCGTATCGACGGAAGGAATTTGCCTGCGTCTCGATGTTTGTGTACGTCCACTCCGCCGGGTGCGCGTTCCGCTTGATGGCGGCGTTCTCTGCGGGCAGTCCAAAGGAGTCCCAACCAATCGGATGGAGCACGTCAAAACCCTGCTGGCGGTAGTACCGTGCAACCACGTCGCCCATGGCAAACGCTTCAGCATGCCCCATATGCAGGTCACCGGATGGGTACGGAAACATGTCCAGCACGTAGCGGCGTCCCCGAGAACCGTCATCGGCCGGAGTGAAAGTGCCAAGACGATCCCACACGGAAGGCCACTTCGCCTCGATGGCGGCAAAGTTGTACGTGTTTGGGTCCGGCTGTTCGGTTTCGGAACTCATACTCACTGTCTATTGCCCTGTCTTCTTGATCACTCATGACCGCGTCTGGCTGGTCGGCCTGCCTGCTGCAATCTGTCCCTAGACACACAAAAGCCCCTCTTTCACAGGAGGGGCGGCCGCACTCAAGATGTGCGGCTAGCTAAGAAGAAGTTGCGTAAACATGGATCCACCATAGCGCAGTTTGGTCAACCGCGTCTTCATCAGGGGTTACCATATTTTTGCTACGCGCGTACGTCTGGTATGTGCGGGAATACTATGCCGGGGCGGAATGCGCCCACGGCTGATCGGCCAGTAGTCCTCCGTGGACCTGATTGAGTTATCAGTGGCCCGTCGCATCGTGAGGTAGACGATCCATATGAACCACCACTTTCCTACCGCGGATCCCGCACCACAGACATTGGGCGACGACGCCGTCGCGCTGGTCCGGCGCTGGCTGCATCTCGATGACCCTGGCTATACGGCACCGCCTGCCGAGTCCAGGGGTTCACGTTCGGCACAGCTGCTCGCGGAGGTTCTCAAGGACCCCGCGGGCCTTGATTTCACCATTGGTTTCGTTGATCGGGTGATCCGGCCGGAGGACAATTCAGTGGCCGCCCGGAACCTGTCGAAACTGGCGCGCCAGGCGCCGTCATTCCTGCCCTGGTATATGCGCGGAGCGGTCCGGTTGGGCGGCGCGCTTGCACCTGCCTTGCCCTGGGTGGTTGTGCCCGTGGCGCAGCGCGTCCTGCGCGGGATGGTGGGCCACCTTATTGTCGATGCCCGCCCGGCCAGGCTGGGGAAAGCCATCGCCGGCCTGCGCGGAGAAGCGGTGCGCTTGAACATCAACCTTCTCGGTGAGGCAGTGCTTGGGGACAAGGAAGCAGACGCCCGGCTCGCCGGCACCACTGAACTGCTGTCCCGGAACGACGTGGACTACGTGTCAATCAAGGTCTCCTCAGTGGTCAGTACCTTGAACCTGTGGGACTTCCACGGCACGGTGCGCCACGTCGTCGAACGGTTACGCCCGCTCTACCGGCTAGCGGCCGCCAATCCCGCGCCAAAGTTCATCAACCTTGACATGGAGGAATACCACGATCTTGACCTGACCGTGGCGGTATTCAAACAAATCCTCGACACACCCGACCTGCGAAGCCTTGAGGCTGGCATTGTGCTTCAGGCCTACCTGCCGGACGCCCTCGGAGCGCTCCAGGACATCACCGCCTGGGCGCAGGAGCGGCGGGCGGCCGGCGGATC
The DNA here is from genome assembly GCF_000520595.1 of Arthrobacter sp. H5. Taxonomy (GTDB): domain Bacteria; phylum Actinomycetota; class Actinomycetes; order Actinomycetales; family Micrococcaceae; genus Arthrobacter_D. The sequence goes on along the minus strand of NZ_KI914978.1, from coordinate 112,085 downwards.
TGCAGTTAAGGTACGGCTCGTCAAGGGCGCCAACCTCGCGATGGAACTGGTGGATGCCGCCGTCCATGGCTGGGAACCGGCCACGCTGCCGTCCAAACAGGATTCTGACACCAACTACAAACGATGCCTCGACTGGGCACTTCGTCCGGAAAACGCCGCGGCGGTTCGCCTCGGGGTTGCAGGCCATAATCTCTTTGACATCGCCTTCGCCCGATCGCTGTCCGTAGCGCGGGGGGTCGAGGACCGGATCGAATTCGAGATGCTGCTCGGCATGGCCGAGGAGCAGGCGGAGGAAGTGAAGAAGGACGTCGGCTCGCTGCTCCTCTACACGCCTGTGGTCAAGCCCCAGCAGTTCGACGTGGCCATCAGCTATCTCATCCGCCGGTTGGAGGAAAACGCCAGCCAGGAGAACTTCATGAGCGCTGTTTTCGAGCTCAGCCGCAACCCGAAGCTCTTTGAGCGGGAGAAGGACCGCTTCCTGGCTTCCCTGGCGCAGCTGGACACCTCAGTTCCTGAGCCACACCGAGTGCAGGACCCGGCCAGGATCACCGGGAACCTGCCGGGCACCTTCCGTAACCAGCCCGATTCAGATCCTTCGCTTCCGGCAATCCGGGAGTGGGCCGCAGGTATTCTTGCCCGGGTTCCCCAGTCGCGTCTCGGCGTGGATCTCGTGGCGGCTTCGCGGCTGGACACGCACGACGACGTCGACCGCACCATCGCGGCCGCGCTCGCCGGACAGACGGGCTGGGCCGCACAAACCGGCGCCGAGCGTGCCGCGGTGCTTCGCCGCGCCGCAGCTGAACTGGCTGCGCGACGCGGGGACCTGGTGGAGGTTTCTGCCAGCGAAACAGGCAAAACAGTGGCGGAATCGGATCCGGAAATTTCCGAAGCCATTGACTTTGCAAACTACTACGCACTTCTCGCGGAGGAACTCCACGATGTGGAGGGCGCCAGGTTTGTCCCTGCCAAACTGACCGTTGTGACGCCGCCGTGGAATTTCCCCGTGGCAATCGCGGCAGGGTCCGCGCTTGCACCCCTTGCTGCGGGAAGCGCCGTCGTACTCAAACCGGCGCCACAGGCCAAGCGCTGCGCCGCCGTGCTGATGGAGGCCTTGTGGGAAGCGGGTGTACCGCGCGACGTTCTCTTCTTCGCCGATGCCGAGGAAGGCCCAGTTGGTGAGCACCTGATCTCCCACCCATCGGTGGACCGGGTGATCCTCACGGGCGCCTATGACACGGCGAAACTGTTCCGGTCCTGGCGGCATGACCTGCCGCTGCTGGCTGAGACCAGTGGGAAGAACGCGCTGATTGTGACCCCCAGCTCGGACCTTGACCTGGCCGCGGCCGACGTTGTGAAGTCCGCCTTTGGACACGCCGGCCAGAAGTGTTCGGCGGCGTCGCTGGCGATCCTCGTGGGTTCTGCGTCGAAGTCTGCACGGTTCCGCAATCAGGTCATTGATGCGGCATCGTCCCTGAAAGTCGGCTATCCGGAGGATTCGGCCACAGAAATGGGCCCGGTCATTGAGCCGGTCGACGGAAAGCTGAAGGATGCGTTGACCAGCTTGGGCGATGGCGAGTCCTGGCTGGTGAAGCCGCGGCAGTTGGACGACTCTGGCAGGCTGTGGAGTGCCGGCGTGAAGGAGGGGGTCAAGCCCGGCAGCTACTTCCACCTGACCGAGTTCTTCGGGCCGGTGCTCGGGATCATGCATGCCGACACGCTGGAGCAGGCCATTGAGTGGCAGAACGCGAGCGCCTACGGCCTGACCGCCGGGATCCACACCATGGACCCGGACGAGCTTGTGATGTGGATTGACCAGGTACAGGCCGGAAACCTCTACGTAAACCGTGGTATCACCGGGGCCATTGTCCGCCGCCAGCCATTCGGTGGCTGGAAGCGGTCAGCGGTTGGGCCGGGAGCCAAGGCCGGCGGCCCGAACTATCTGATGCATCTTGGGTCCTGGGAGCAGGAGGAACTGCACCCGGGGAATGTGCACGCCCCCTTGAGTGCACCTATCAGGGAACTTTTACACGCCGCCGACGTCTCCGATGTGGAGAAGGGATACCTGGCACGCGCGGCTGCCGACGATCAGCGCCAGTGGATTAAATCCTTCGGAAGCAATCGAGACGTGTCCGCACTGGGAGTGGAACGCAATGAGTTCCGCTACCTCCCTGCGCCGGTCACCGTGCGCCTCAATGAAGCCGGCAGCGGCGCGGAAGCTGTCCGCGTCATGGCTGCCGGGCTGCGCGCGGGGGCACCGATGAGTGTTTCCACGCCGCAGCCCCTCTCCCCCGCCCTGGGCGCGGTGCTCTCGGCCAAAGGCGTGGATCACCGTGTGGAGGACGACGCCGCGTGGCTGGCTGCAGCACCGACAGCGGGTTTGAAACGGGTTCGGCTTATCGGCGGCGGCTACTCCGAACTCTGCAACGCCACTGAGGGTGATCCGGACATCGCCGCCTATGCCGGCCCGGTGACGGAGTCCGGCCGCGTGGAAATGCTGCCATTCCTGCACGAGCAGGCAGTGAGCATCACGGCGCACCGCTTCGGCAACCCGGACAACGTCTCGGGAACAGTGCTCATCTAGCCACAGACGAGTATCGACTCTCCCCAAATGGTCGTTCTCCAGCCGTTTTGGGCCCTGAGAACGTCCATTTGGGGAGAGTCGATGACGTGTGGTTAGTTGACGTCCTCGTCTACCCAGTCGAAGGTCTTGGTGACTGCCTTCTTCCAGTTTCGGAGCTGGCGGTCACGCTCGGCGTCGTCCATGGTGGGTGTCCAGCGCTTGTCCTCCGCCCAGTTGGTAGCAAGCTCAGCCGTGTCCTTCCAGAACCCAACGGCAAGCCCGGCCGCGTAGGCAGCACCCAGCGCCGTGGTTTCCGTTACCTTGGGGCGGATCACTGGAATACCCAGGATGTCCGCCTGGAACTGCATCAGCGCGTCGTTTGCCACCATTCCGCCATCAACCCGCAGGTCCTCCATGTCCACACCGGAGTCCGCGTTGGCCGCATCGAGCACCTCCCGCGTCTGGAACGCTGTGGCTTCAAGGGCGGCCCGTGCGATGTGGCCCTTGTTGACGAACCGGGTCAGCCCAACGATTGCGCCGCGCGCGTCCGAACGCCAATACGGTGCAAACAGGCCGGAGAACGCCGGCACAATGTACACACCGCCGTTGTCCTCGACCGTCGTTGCAAGCTGCTCCACCTCGGGTGCCGACTTGATGATGCCGAGGTTGTCCCGCAGCCACTGGATCAGGGATCCCGTTACGGCAATCGAACCCTCGAGGGCGTAGATCGGCTTGGCGTCGCCCAACTTGTAGCAAACGGTGGTGAGGAGTCCGTTCTTGGAATGGACTATTTCCTCACCGGTGTTGACGATCATGAAGTTTCCGGTGCCATAGGTGTTCTTGGCGCCGCCCTTCTCGAAGGCCGCCTGCCCAAAGGTGGCCGCCTGCTGGTCACCCAGGATGCCGGCAACGGGTACCTCGCGCAGCAGCTGTGAGCTGTGCACGGTGCCATAGACCTCGGACGACGATTTGATCTCCGGCATCATTGACCGTGGCACGCCGAAGACCGCAAGGATGGAATCCTCCCAGCTGAGTGTCTCAAGGTCCATGAAGAGCGTGCGTGACGCGTTGGTCACGTCGGTGATGTGTACCCCACCGTCAGTGCCGCCCGTCAGGTTCCAGGTAACCCAGGAGTCGGTGTTGCCGAACAACAGGTCTCCGGCCTCGGCCTTCTCACGTGCACCGTCCACGTTGTCGAGAATCCATTTAATCTTGGTCCCCGAGAAGTAGGTTGCGAGCGGCAGTCCGACCTGTTGCTTGAACCGCTCGACCCCGCCGTCAGCCGCCAGTTCATCGACGATAGGCTGCGTGCGGGTGTCCTGCCAGACGATCGCGTTGTAGACGGCCTTTCCAGTTGTCTTGTCCCAGACCACGGCGGTTTCCCGCTGGTTGGTGATACCGACGGCGGCAATATCGTGCCGGGTCAGGTTCGCCTTGGACAGCGCGTTGCCAATGACCTCACGGGTGTTGTCCCAGATTTCCGCCGGATCGTGTTCCACCCAGCCTGCTTTGGGGAATATCTGCTCGTGCTCCTTCTGCCCCGAGGAAACGATGTCCCCCTTGTGATCGAACACAATGGCCCTGCTTGACGTGGTGCCCTGGTCAATCGCAATAACGTACTGCGTCATGTCTTGCTCCTCTTTGAGTAGTGGTTCAGGGGTTCTCGGCGCCGCCGTGTCCGCAAGGGAACGACGGCGCCGGGTTGACGTGCGGGATTAGGCTGCGGGTACCGGGAAGGTGACCAGCATGGCAGCCAGGCCCCCCAGCAGGCCGCCGATGATCGGTCCGACGACCGGCACCCAGGCGTAACTCCAGTCGCTGCTGCCCTTGCCCTTGATGGGCAGGAACGCGTGCGCAATCCGCGGTCCAAGGTCACGGTTGGGATTGATCGCGTAGCCCGTCGGTCCGCCGAGGGAAGCACCGATACCGACAACGAGCAGGGCAACAGCCAGGGGTCCGATTTCCGTGGGTGTCCCGGCGAAGGCGATAATGACGAATACTAGGACAAAGGTTCCAATGATTTCGGTTACCAGGTTCCAGGCATTGGAACGGATAGCCGGTCCTGTGGAAAAGACACCGAGCTTGTTGGCGGGGTCCGGTTCCTCGTCAAAGTGCTGTTTATAGGCCAACCAGCAGCCTACGGCTCCAAGAACGGAACCAATCATTTGTGCGGCCAGGTATGCAAGGGCGTTCACAACGTTCTTGTCAACGCCCGGGGCGAACTCGCCGACGTCGCCGTTGGCCCACAAGCCCACGGTCACAGCGAAGTTCAGGTGCGCCCCGGAGAGCGCAGCGACGTAAACACCGGCGAAGACGCCGATGCCCCAACCGAAGTTGACCATCAGAAACCCGCCGTTGTTGCCCTTCGTCCCAGCCAACGCGACGTTAGCCACGACACCGGTGCCTAACAGCAACAGCATGAAAGTGCCGAACATTTCGGCGACGAATACTTCCAGAGACATCTTTGACTCCTCTACCTATTCATTTGTGGATGTGCACTAACACTGTTGGTGACACCGGCATAGGCCGGTGCCTCCTGTTACTCCCCCCGGCAACCGTTGCCGTTGGTTTCCGGAATCCTCAAGGAAGCCGGATGGCTGCGTTGCCGCGCGGCTACGCAACCAAGCTTTCTACCGTGACGCCATGGAGCTCCTGCAAGACACGCCGCGCGTCACGGATTTCCAGCTCCATTGCGTCCTGGTCCCATCCCATGGCGGGTGCCAGCAACCGTGAAACCTCCTGCAGGATTTCCTCGCTGACCAACCCACGGAACGCGAGATCCGTTCGGCGGATCAGGACATCCACCAGGTGTCCCACCTGCTCGTACCTCGCCATGTACTCGAGTTCACGGGAACTGAGCGCGGCGGTGGAGTTAAGCGGCTGGTCGTCGCCATCGCTGAGGTAGGCAATCACGTCCGAAGCACGCGTGCCGTATCGGTCCAGCAGCAGCCGCACACGCGGCGCCTCCACGCCGGTTTGGCTGTGCCGGGCGATCCATTGGTTCACGGCTTCCGGCGTGGACGGGTAGCCGTGCCCGCCACC
>NZ_KI914978.1:101175-106383 GCF_000520595.1 Arthrobacter sp. H5 | reverse complement strand
GTGGACGCAGCGCGCCGCACCGCCAGGATATTCAGCACCTCGTCGGCCACATGCTCCGACAGGGCGCGGAACGTAGTCCATTTGCCGCCGACAACGCTGAAGGTTACCCCTGCGGTGGCGGTGGATGATTTTTCAATCCGGTAATCGCGGGAGACAAATCCGGGCTGCGTATCATCATGCCGAGGCAGAGGGCGGACGCCGGAAAAGCTGTAGACAACGCTTTCACGGTCCACGGTGATGGAAGGGAACACATGCGTGATCAGATCAAAGAAATACGAGAACTCTTCCGCGGTGCACACCGCCGGTGTAGCAAGGTCGGTGTCGAGGTCGGTTGTGCCCACCAGGACCCGATCCCCCATGGGATAGATCAGCACGATGCGCCCATCCGAGTGTTCGAAGAAGATCTCGCGTCCCGCGCAGGCTTCAAGGAGCCCCGGGTGATCCAGGACAATGTGCGATCCCTTGGTTCCGCCCATGAAGGTGCTGGGAGCGCCGAGTGCGGAATTAGTGCCGTCCACCCAGGCCCCGGAGACATTGACGACGACGTCGGCGGCAACAGTGAATACGTCCCCGGTTAGTTCATCGCGGAGCACCACGCCGTCGTCGTTCCTTCCCACCGCACTCACATAGTTGACCGCCCGGGCTCCGGGATGTGCATTGAGTCCGTCGCGCAGTACATCCAGGGTGAGTCGCTCGGGGTTGTGCACCGAGGCGTCAAAGTAGGTGGCCGTGTATTTGACGTCGGGGCGAAGAGCCGGGAGCGCGGCAAGGGACTTCCGGCGGCCGTCGAACCGGTGCCGCGGCACAGTGCCGCCTGCCCGGGAGAAAGCGTCATACAGGGCGAGACCGACTTTGATCAGGAACGCGCCCCGCTCGCGTGGTTTGCCCTGCCGATGAGTCAGGAAACGGACGGGTGCGGCGAGCACTCCGGAGAAAGTACTGAAGATCGGGATGGTGGTCTGCAGCGGCTTGACATAGTGGGGAGCCAGTTTCAGCAGGGAGTTACGCTCCATGACCGATTCGCGGACCAGGCGGAACTCGCCGTTCTCCAGGTAGCGGATTCCACCGTGGATCATATGCGAGGACGCTCCGGAGGCACCCTGGCAGTAGTCGCCGCGCTCCACGAGGGTCACGTTCACACCCTGAAGCGCAAGGTCACGGAAGGTCCCGGCGCCGTTGATGCCGCCGCCAATGATCAGCACCTGTGTTTGGGGATTGTCTTTGAGCTGCCGGACCGCCGGTCGTGTGCCGTGGTCTGCGTGGTTGTCGGGATTTCGGTCGGCTGTATTCCTCACCAGTGTGTACTCCGTGACGTGTGCGTGGCTTGACTTATGGATTGAATATGCAGCTGCTTCAACCATTCTTCGAAAAGGTGGGAATATTAGTCAATGCCATTGCACAAACGTGCAGTATCGTCGCTGAGGAGTACCCGTGAGAGAGTCAAGGCAGCCTGTCCGTCGAGACGGCCGTGCACAATCGTCCGAACCCGTGTCGGACTCCGGCGGCGCCCGGAACCGGGACGCACTGCGGGCCGCGCAGATGTATTACCTGCAGGATCTCACCATGAACGCAATCGCCCGGGAGCTGAGGACATCGCGCTCCACGGTTTCCCGTCTGCTCTCCATGGCGCGGGACACCGGACTGGTGCAGATCCAGATCAACAATCCACTGGAGCGCGCCCCATCGCTTGAGCAGCAGATCAGACGGCGGTTTGGCGTGGAGGCCCATGTTGTGCCCGTGACCGACATTGTCAGCGACTCCGAGGTGCTGGACCGGGTGGCCATCCAGGCGGCCCGCACCATTGGACCGCTGGTGGACTCGAACGCAATTATCGGCGTCGCCTGGGGATCGACCCTGAGCGCGGTAAGCCACCATCTGACGCGCAAGGTCACCCATGACAGCACAATTGTGCAGTTGAATGGTGCCGGAAATACCCAGACCACAGGGATCACGTACGCAAGCGAGATTCTCAGGCGCTTCGGCGCTGCCTACGGGGCGCGGGTGGAGCAGTTCCCCGTGCCGGCTTTTTTTGATCACGCCGAAACCAAAACCGCCATGTGGGCCGAACGAAGCGTAAAGCGGATCCTGGACCTGCAGCGGCGTATGACCATGGCGATCTTCGGGCTCGGATCGATTGACGCGGGCATCCCGAGCCACGTCTATTCCGGCGGCTACCTCGATGATGCGGACCTGCGGGTGCTCGAAGAGAACCGCGTGGTGGGCGACGTCGCGACGGTATTCTTCCGCGCCGACGGCAGCCACCAGGACATCCTGCTCAACCGGCGCAGTACCGGCCCGGAACTCAACCAGCTTCGACAGGTCAGGCGGCGCATCTGCGTGGTATCCGGCGAAACGAAGATCAATGGCCTGCGGGGCGCCCTCGCCGCCGGATTGGCAACCGACCTGATCCTCGACGAAGGGTCTGCCCGGAAGCTTATCCGTGAACAAGCCCGGTGACGCACCCGGCCGCGAGTGTTCGACCGCGGGAATTGGTCGGTAAAGTCGGGGGTATGCATAAGGCCGACAAAGTGTCCCTCAACAATGGCGTGCTGATGGACCAGCTTGGGTACGGCGTCTACAAGGTACCGCCGGGTGACACCCGCGGATTGTGCACCCTGGCGCTGGAATCCGGCTACCGCACCCTTGACACGGCAGCCCTGTACGGAAATGAGGACGGCGTGGGCCAGGCGGTCAACGACGCCGTAGCCAACGGGCAGGTCCAACGGGAGGATGTCTTTGTCACCTCCAAGCTGTGGAATGACAACCACGGATTCAGCGCCACTCTGGCCGCATTTGAGTCCTCCCTGGCCGCTACGGGGTTGGAGTATCTGGATCTCTACCTGATTCACTGGCCCTGTCCCGCGAAGGAGTTGTATGTGGAGTCCTGGCGCGCTTTGGAGAAGATCTATCACAGCGGAAGGGTCCGGGCGATCGGCGTCTCGAATTTTCAGAAGCACCACCTGGAGCAGCTCGTGCGGGAAACAGACGTTGTGCCGGCGGTCAACCAGATTGAATTGCACCCGCTTCTTCAGCAGCACGGTCTGCGGGCGTTCCACGAGTCCCATGGCATCGTCACTCAGGCATGGAGCCCGCTTGGGCGCGGCGCGGTGCTCACCAATCCCACCATCGGCCACATCGCCGCGAAGCTCGGGCGCACACCCGCGCAGGTCATCCTGCGCTGGCATCTGCAGGCCGGAGTCACAGCGATTCCCAAGGCAAGTAGCAGGGAACGCATCGCCCAGAATCTGGACGTGTACGGCTTCGAATTGAGCGGCTTTGAGCTTGCTGCCATCGCTGAGCTGGAGGCGGACAGGCGCTTTGGCTCCCACCCGGACCAGGTGAATTAAGGTGGTGATAAACAGCCGCAGCGCCACAGTGCGGACGCTAAGCCTTGATGGAGCGCTTCAACGATACTGGGATTTTCCGCCCGTGACCGCGCGCAGGGACGCGCCCGTAATCTTCATGGTCCATGGATTCCGCGGCGACCACCATGGCCTGCTGCGGATTGTGGAGGCGCTCCCAGCGCACCGTGTGATTGTGCCGGACCTGCCCGGATTTGGACAGTCCCGCGCGTTGAAAACAATGCACGACGTCGGCGCTTACGCCCGGTTTGTCGGGTTCAGCCTGGCTGCCCTTCAGCTGGGCAGTGGCACCGTTCTGCTGGGACATTCCTTTGGGTCGATCATCGCCTCCCGGTTTGCCGCAGACAACCCGGAAGCGGTTTCGTCACTGATCCTGATCAACCCCATCAGCGCCCCCGCGCTTGAAGGGTCCAGCCGGATCGCTTCCCGGCTCGCCGAACTGTATTACCGGGCCAGCGCCGCGTTGCCGGAACAGCTCGGGTTGGCCGTGCTGGGCAATCCGCTGATCGTGCGCGGCATGAGTATATTCATGGCGAAGACCAGGGACCCGGAACTCAGGAAATACATTCACGGCCAGCACCATGCCTACTTCAGTGCGTTTGCCGCGCGCGATGTGGTGCAACAGGCCTTCACCGCCTCCATCACCGGAACCGTGCGGGATTCCGCCCAGCAGCTGAGCATGCCCGTGTTGCTGATCGCTGCAGAACTGGACGACATCGGGTCGGTACCGGAGCAGCGCGCCCTCGCCGCGATGATCCCGGATTGCACCCTGCGGATCATTCCCGGCGTGGGCCACCTCATCCACTACGAGACACCCGACACGGCCGCAGAGCTGATCATCAACTTCCTCAAGGAGCGCAACCTGTGGACCTGGAACTGAAAATTGCCATTGATGCGCGGTTTACCCGGACCGACCACCATGACGGGATCAGCCGTTACGGCGCCAGCCTCATAGCTGCCCTGGCCGCGCAGGCGGACGTAACCATGCTGATCCACGATGAACGTCAGTTGGCGCTCCTCCCCGACGTTCCCTTTCTGAAAATCAACAGTCCCCTCTCCCCCGCCGAGTTGTTCGTCAGCCGCCGGATCAACGCGCTCCATGCCGACGTCGTCTTCTGCCCGCTGCAGACCATGGGCGCCTGGGGGCGCCGGTACGCGCTCGTGCTAACCCTCCAGGACCTCATCTACTACCAAAACCGCAAGCCACCCGGCTTTTTGCCTCTTCCGGTGCGTGCCCTGTGGCGCCTCTACCATCTGGCCTACTGGCCGCAGCGTCTGCTGCTCAACCGTGCCGACGTGGTTGCCACCATTTCCCACACCACGCAGGAACTGATCAGCAGGCACCGGTTGACCCGCAGACCGGTCCGGATTGTGGGCAACGCACCCCAGGAGGGGATCGTGGCGAGACCGGCGGACGCCATGCCCGACCGGACGCTGGTCTATATGGGATCGTTCATGCCGTACAAGAACGTTGAGACGGTGATTCGTGGCATGGACGGCCTTCACGGCTGGACGCTGCACCTGCTGAGCCGCATCACCCCCGCACGCCGCAGCGAGCTGGAGGCGCTGGTTCCTCCGGGCGTGGAGGTGGTGTTCCACAACGGGATCAGCGACGACGGCTACCAGGAGCTCCTGCGGTCGGCCACCGCACTGGTCACCCTGTCCCGCGCCGAGGGTTATGGGCTTCCCGTGATCGAAGCCATGGCGGCGGGAACCCCCGTCATCGCAGCCGATACCCGGATCTTCCGCGAAGTGGGCGGGACGGCAGCGATCTACGTGAACGCTGATGCCTCCACCGCGTTCACGGCTGCCGTCAAGGAGCTGAGTGACCCGGCGCGCTGGCGGG
>NZ_KI914978.1:55323-101075 GCF_000520595.1 Arthrobacter sp. H5 | reverse complement strand
GGCTGCCGTCAAGGAGCTGAGTGACCCGGCGCGCTGGCGGGAGGCGTCCCAGGCAGGGGTGCGGCAGGCATCAACGTACTCCTGGAACGCCTCGGCCCGGCAGCTCCTGGACGCCCTTGAGCAGGCAGTTGACATCCATGGGATGCGACGTCCGGCCAACCGGTGAGGTCTATTCTTCGCTGAACAACGTCTCAGCGCGGAGGAATTCCTCAGCTGCCGCTACTGCTTCAACGAACGCGTCCTCATCGGTCCTCGAGCCCCTCGGGGACCGGGGCCGCCACTCATGCGGACTGGAGTGGACGGTGACAAAGCCGGTGGCTGGCGGCGCGTAGTAGATGGAGAAGCGCTGCACCGGCCATTCGGCGGGCGACGTGGGCGCCACGAGCACCGCCGCGTGCAGGGAGACGTTGACCCACTGGGCAAGCGGACGGCGGTGGTCGCGGACAAAAATTCCATCCGCGTGGTGGGAGGTTGCCGCAGGCCCAAACTGCGCTTCGTGTCTGATCCGCCACAGTGCCAGCAGCGGCCCGCGGTAGCGCACCCAACCGTCCGGCAGTCCAGCGCCGTCGTCCTTGCCTGCCCGGCTGTGAGGCATCAGTCTCGCCTAAGCCGTCGTGCCGGGCACCGCGCGCCGCCTCATGGTCATTCCAACATAATAGGGAATTCCCGCCGCCGGTGGGACATGCCAGATCACACCCGCTAGATCAAACCTGCAAGATCACAGCGTACGTGCACGGGTTCGGTGGTGCGTTTGGCGGACAGTGCTGCTTTCCGGCCACTCAGCGCTTCCACCACGTTGGCGGCATCCCGATAGGCAAAGAACAGGAGTATCCGCTTCCGCATGAGCCCTTCGGCCTGCTGCCCCGGCTGCTGCACCGGCTGTCCGTATGCTGGGGGCACCGGAACGGGTCCCACGATGCGCTGAAACCGGCTGGCCTCGATCCCGGCCATGAAGGCGTCGAGAGCTTCGGCCGAACCGGTCAGCGCGGCAAACCTCACGGCGGGGGGCAGTCCCAGTTCCTGCCGGGTAGTGAGCTCGCGGCTGGCGGCACCGGGGGGATCCCACCGCACCAGGTGTCCTGCGGCGGCATCGTCATCGGCTGTAATGACCACCACCCCGCCCTCGGACGCCGGCCGCGCCAGGACTGCGGCATTGAACCATCGCCGCAGTGTGTCTTCCCCCGCTCGAAGCGACTCCCTGCTGAGCATGGCATTCCCGTCCAGCAGGATCACCGCGGCATAGCCGTCCTGCGCCACCGGTTCGGCTCCCGGAGTGGACACCACTACGCGCGGCGAATCATCCACGGAATCCACAACGTGGTCACCCGCCGAGGAAATCACCACCGCTCCGGGAAAAGCCCGGCCGAGCTCTTCAGCCGTCCTCATGGCTCCCGACACCGGTCCCCGCAGGCGGGCACTGCCGCAGTTGAGGCAGTGCCAAGCATGTTCGGGGCGCCCGCACCACCTACACGCGGGCGCGGCGCCCCTGCCCTGCTGCGCGAGTGGTCCTGCGCACTCGGAGCACCGGGCGGGCTCACGGCAATCCTGGCACGCCAGGGCCGGCGAATAGCCGGTCCGGGCAACCTGCAGCAAAACGGGACCGCGCGTCAGTCCCTCGCGTGCCGCAGCCCACGCCGCATGCGGAATCCGCGCCTGGTTGGCCAGCGGGTCGCGGGCCAGATGGAACGAATCGGCAGTGTGAATAACCCGTGGGACAAGTGTCCGCACTGCTGACCGGTGGGCCTGCAGCGGCTGCGCCCAACCTGACTCGACCAGCCGCTGCGACTCGGTGCTGCGCGACACCGACGCGACCAGGGCGGCACAGCCCTGCAGCTCTGCACGGAGCAACAGCACCTCCCGGACATGCTGATAGGGAGCGCGCTGTTCCTGATGGAGGTCATCGCCGTCATCCCAGAGACACACCAGGCCAAGGTCCCTGACCGGAGCAAAGGCGGCCGAACGCGTTCCAATGGCCACGCGCACGTCTCCGTGCACCAGCCGCAGGAAACTGCGATAGCGCGGCGTCGGGCCATCCTCGGCCGTCAGCCGGACAAAGTTCTCAGGACCAATCCGGCGCTCAAGTGCCGCTTCAACGCGCAACAAATCGCGTTGATCGGGAACAACGACGACGGCGCCGCGTCCCGCGTGCCACACGGCACCCACCGCATCGGCAACCTCCTCCGGCCAGGCTGCCGTACCGTAGCCGCCCAGACTGGTGAGGACGGCGCGCGGGTTGCGCCCGGTACCCAGATGCCGGAGAAAATCCTCACCGTGCCCGTAGCGGGCAAAGCTGCTGACCGCGGGGTCCGCTGCGGGTTTGCCGGGAGCCGTTGGTGGGATAGCAAGAGACGGGCCGCCGCCACACGGAAATTCTTTCTCCACCCTCGCAACGCGCGGCGGTACAGCCACTCTCAGGACGTCGCTGACGCATCCTGCGTACCGGTTGGCCACGGCCCGGGCCAGTTCAAGAATCTGCGCTGTGAGGACTGGCTGGCTGGAGATCACTTTCGACAGCGGAATTAACCGTGCGGAGCTGTCCGAGGAGTCTGTGCGTGCCGTGATGAAAGCGGCGTGCTCCTTGCCCGCGAAGCGTACCTTGACCCGAGCACCCGGAACCGCCTGGTGCTCCATCTCAACGGGAACTACGTAATCAAACGCCCGGTCAAGGTGGGGCAGCGGCGAATCAATCAGAACCCGGGCAATGGGATTGTCCGCAGCGGCTGACAGTGCGTCCGCCGGGCGCCGGGCCTCAGGGAAACCCTGCAGCAACGACTGTTGAATGCCCTTCATCTGTCGCCCGCCGTCCACGTCATCTCCCGTATTCGGCAGTGGAAAGGGCGCAGCCCTCGCAGTGCCGCACGCTGCCTGTCCGCTCCCTACGCGTTGAAGTAACTTTTCAACGCCTCGACACGGTCCGTCAGCTCCCAGTTGAAGCCCTCCCCCTCGCGCCCGAAGTGACCGTGTGCGGCCGTCTTCTGGTAGATCGGGCGCAGGAGGTCGAGCGCGTTGATGATCCCCAGCGGCCGAAGGTCAAAGATCTCACTGATCGCGGTGCCGATCGACACGGGATCCACCCTCTCAGTACCAAAAGTCTCAACATAGATGCCCACCGGCTGCGCCATGCCAATGGCATAGGCGATCTGTATTTCCGCACGCCGTGCAAGACCCGCCGCCACAACATTTTTGGCAACCCAGCGCATAGCATACGCGGCTGAGCGGTCAACCTTTGACGGGTCCTTGCCACTGAACGCGCCACCTCCATGACGGGCCATGCCGCCGTAGGTGTCCACAATGATCTTCCGCCCGGTCAGCCCGGCATCTCCCACGGGGCCGCCAATCACAAACTCGCCGCCGGGGTTGAGGATGTGCCGCACGTTGGACACATCAAGAGGTGAGGACCGCAGGACCGGATCGATCACGTGCGTCACCAGGTCCGCCCGCAGCCGGTCCAACCCGATTCCTTCTTCATGCTGGGAGGAAATCACCACCGAATCAACCGATACGGGAATGTCGCCGTCGTACCCGATGGTGACCTGCGTCTTGCCGTCCGGGCGCAGGTAGGCCAACGTGCCGTCTTTTCGCACGTTGGTCAGTTGTTCGGAGAGGCGGTGTGCAAGCCAGATGGGGGTGGGCATGAGAACTGCCGTTTCATCGCTGGCGTAGCCAAACATGATGCCCTGGTCTCCGGCCCCCTGGGCGTCATAGGGGTCCTGACCCGTGCCCTGCCGGGTTTCCAGGGAGGTGAACACACCGGAGGCGATCTCGGGGGATTGCTGTCCGATGGATACTGAAACGCCGCAGCGTGCGCCGTCGAACCCGTTGGCTGATGAGTCATAGCCGATGCCCAGAATGGTCTCCCGGACAATTTCCGGGATTTCCACGTACGCCTCGGTTGTCACCTCTCCGACGACGTGGACCAGCCCGGTGGTGACCAGGGTTTCCACCGCCACCCGCGAGTTGGGATCGGCCGCAATGAGGGCATCCAGGATGGCGTCGCTGATCTGGTCACAGATCTTGTCCGGGTGTCCTTCGGTCACGGACTCCGAGGTGAACAGGCGGAGAGGGGAACTGGAGGTGTTGGCTGAATTCACGTGATCACTCTACTTGCTTCGGCGGGAGGGCTGGCTGGTTCCATGACCGTGCGCTACGCGTCCGGTCGCAGCGGATCAACTATGCCCGGACAATTCAGCGGCAGCCCTCGCAAGGACTGCCTCCGCAATGGCCAGCTTGCTGCCGCTTACCTGTTCTGGTTCGGCGCCGCCGGCCGCAAGGATGGTCACGGCGCTGCTGTCCTTTCCGAACACCAGGGAATTTCCGACGGTGTTGAGGACCAACAGATCGCATCCCTTACGGGCAAGTTTTTGCATGGCGTGCTCCAGTGGGTCTCCGTCGTCATCGCCGGTCTCGGCGGCAAATCCAACGATCACCATCGGCCTGGCACCGCCGGTGCGCTGGCCGACGGCTTCCCGCAGGATGTCGGGATTGCGGACCAGCCGGATCACGGGGTCACTGCCGTCATCGCGCTTCTTGATCTTGTGGCCCGATACGTCCGCGGGACGGAAGTCCGCCACCGCGGCAGCCATGACCAGCATGTCCGAGTCGACTGCGGCGGCCAGCGTAGCCTGACGCAGCTCCGCGGCAGTCTCCACGGTGATGCGTTCAACGCCGGCTGGCGCCGGCACCTCGACGTGGGCTGTGATCAAGCGCACGCGTGCACCGGCGGAGAGCGCCGCGGTGGCCAGGGCCATCCCCTGCTTTCCCGATGACCGGTTGCCGAGGAAGCGCACCGGATCCAGCGGTTCGCGGGTGCCTCCGGCAGTGATCGTCACGGTGCGGCCCTCCAGCGGAGAACCCGCCCGAGGGCAGGCAGCCATTACCGCCGCGAAGATGTCTTCGGGTTCGGGCAGCCGCCCAGGACCGCTGTCCGCCCCCGTGAGCCTGCCGGTGGCCGGCTCCATCACCACGGCGCCCCGGCTCCGCAGCGTGGTGACGTTTGCCATGGTGGCGGGATGCGACCACATCTCCGTATGCATGGCCGGCGCGAAAAGCACCGGTCCGCGTGCCACCAGGAGTGTTCCTGTCAGAAGGTCGTTGGCCATTCCGGCTGCGGACCGCGCAAGCAAGTCTGCGGTGGCCGGTGCCACCACAACGACGTCCGCTTCCTGACCCAGGCGGACGTGGTTCACCTGGTCGACGGCGTCAAACACGCTGGTGCTCACGGGGTTTCCCGAAAGCGCCTCCCAGGTGGCGTTTCCCACGAACCTGGCTGCTGCCTCTGTGGGGATGACAGTGACATTGTGTCCGGCTTCGGTAAACAAACGAAGGAGGGACGCCACCTTATAGGCGGCAATCCCTCCTCCGATACCAAGGACTATGCGCACGTTGTGGTGCCCCGGCTGTTTACTCGGAGGCTTCCATGGGTGCGGAAACGAGCATGCCCTCATTGATTTCACGCAGCGCTATCGACAGCGGCTTCTCGTTGAGCCGGGTGTCCACCAGCGGACCAACATACTCGAACAGTCCCTCATGCAGCTGCGAGTAATAGGCATTGATCTGGCGCGCGCGCTTGGCACCATAGATCACCAGGGCATACTTCGAATCCGATGCTTCCAAGAGGGAATCGATCGGCGGGTTGATGATGCCTTCGGGCTGAGTTGACACAAAATCTCCAAAATATCGTGAGGAACTGAAGCTTTCAGCGCCTGCGCGCGGCAAGTCCCATCAGTGAAACTAGCTCATCTGCTGCACGTTGAACGTTGTCATTGACCACTGTGTGGTCGAATTCCGGTTCGGCAGCAAGTTCCAGTTTAGCGGTTTCCAGCCGCTGCTGCTGCTCATGCTCTGTTTCGGTGCCGCGGCCCACCAACCGCCGCACCATTTCATCCCAGCTGGGAGGGGCCAGAAAGACAAAATTCGCCTCCGGCATGCTCTCCTTGACCTGCCGTGCTCCCTGCAGATCAATCTCCAGCAGGACCGACTTGCCCTCTGCCATTGCCGCATTGACAGCACTCCGCAGCGTGCCGTACCGATTCCTGCCATGAACCACTGCCCATTCAAGCATTTCACCTGATTCGACCAACTGGTCGAAGTCAGACGCGGACACAAAAAAGTAGTGGACGCCCTCCACCTCGCCCGGCCGTGGTGGCCTGGTGGTCGCTGAAACGGACAACCACACCTCCGGATAGTTGTCCCGAATAAAGGTGGATACAGTTCCCTTGCCCACAGCCGTTGGGCCGGCAAGCACTGTCAGCCGGGGCTGGCGCACGTGTGTGTCCTCACTACTGGCTTCGGCCAGGATTCTCTTGTGTCAAATGCTCGATCAGTGCCCGGCGCTGGTGCACACCAAGCCCACGGACCCGGCGCGTTGGGGCTATACCCACCGTGTCCATGATGCCCGCGGCCCGTTTGTCTCCAACTCCCGGCAGGGCCTTCAGAAGATCCACAACCCTCAGCCTCCCTACCGCCTCATTGCTGGAGCGGCCGTTGATGACCTCGCCAATGGTAATATCACCGGATTTGAGCCGGGATTTCAGCTCCGCCCTAATCGCACGGGCCGCGGTTGCTTTCTCCCGCGCTTGGGTGCGTTCACTTTCGGTGAGAGGCTTCAGGCTCACAAGTGCTCCCCTTGCAGTTGAAAACGGTCGGCAATGCACCGGCAGTCGCGGATCTTGTGGAATGGGCTTCCACTGAACCTATCTGCTGGGACTGCGAAAAATCAATCCAATGGTGCGCCGTTCACTCAGCAGGCTGAAGTTCCTGCTGAGTCTCTGCTACCGCGCGCCGCAGGCCATTGACCGTTGGCCCGGCAGCAAGGATGCCCCGGCTGGAGCTGGGGAGCACCAACGGTGCCGCTGCGCCGAACGTTTGCTGCAACTCAGCCCGCCCGGCCCCCTGCGCGCCGAGGCCGGGCGCCAGGATAGGCCCATTGAGTGATTCCAGGTTCAGACCGAGCCGACGGACGGCGGTGCCAACAGTCGCGCCTATAACAAGCCCCACCGAACCCAGCGTGTGCAGGTCCCTGTTCTCCGCCGCCGCGGCGTCGGCGATGATCCGGGCTACCGACTCTTCGCCGCCCACGTGCTGCACTGCCGCCCCTTCCGGGTTGGACGTCAGTGCAAGGACAAACACTCCACGGGCGTTCTCGGCGGCGACGGTCAGCGCCGGCCGCAGCGACTCAAACCCCAGGTACGGGCTGAGTGTCACCGCGTCCGCCGCCAACTGGGAACCGTCCCGCAGCCAGGCCTCCGCATAGCCCTGCATGGTGGATCCAATATCCCCCCGCTTGGCATCCGCGATGGTCAGGAGGCCGCTGTCCGCCGCTGTCAAGAGCAGCCGCTCGAGCACCGCGAAGCCCCGCGAACCGTGACGCTCAAAAAGTGCCACCTGCGGTTTGATCACGGGCACAAGCCCGGCAACGGCTTCGAGTACGGTGAGGGAGAACCGTTCCAGCCCGGCTTCATCGTCATTCAGACCCCAAGCGCTCAGCAGTGATGGGTGCGGGTCGACGCCTACGCAAAGGCTCCCGTTGCGTCGGACTGCCGCGGCGAGCCGCTCCCCGAATCCCCGTCTAGCCTGCGGCATCGCGGGCCTCGGTGGCCTGCCTGAGATTGGCGGCATGGTCCTGAAGACTGGTCACCGACCATTCAAAGGAGCGCATGGCCTCAATGGCCTGGACCGCTGCCCCGACCTCCGGCACTGTGGTGATGACCGGCAGGCCATAAGAGGTAGCCGCGGCCCGAATCTCATAGCCGTCACCGCGGGCCTGGCCTCCGGACGGTGTGTTGATAATCATGTCGATGGTGCCATCGGTGATGAGGTCCACCACTGTCCCCTCCCCGTGTTCACCGGCGCCTTCGGCTACCTTGCGAACAGTGGTGGCGTGAATGCCGTTCCTTCGAAGCACATCCGCAGTACCCCCGGTGGAAAGAATTTCGAATCCGAGGTCCACCAGCCGCTTTACGGGCATGATGATTGAGCGCTTGTCCCTGTTGGCCACCGACACGAAAACGCGGCCCTCTGTGGGCAGCGCGGCATTGGCGGCCGCCTGACTCTTGGCGAACGCAGTATCAAAATACTTGTCGATACCCATCACCTCACCGGTGGAACGCATCTCCGGACCCAACAGGGAATCAACAACCTGTCCCTCGGGTGTACGGAACCGGCTGAACGGCAGTACCGCCTCCTTGACTGACACCGGTGCATCCAACGGCAGGGTGCCGCCGTCGCCTGTCTCCGGCAGGATGTGGTGCACGCTGCGCAGGTGCGCAACGCTGACGCCGGTGCCTATCAGGGCAGCGGCTTTGGCGAGTTGCACGCCCGTGGCCTTGGACACGAATGGCACGGTGCGCGAGGCCCGGGGATTCGCCTCCAACACGTACAGCACGTCGGATGCCAACGCGAACTGGATGTTGATCAGGCCCCGAACCCCAACCCCCTCAGCGATGGCGAAGGTGGCGGTGCGGACCCGCTCCAGCACATCGGCACCCAGGGTAATTGGCGGGAGCACACAGGCGGAGTCGCCGGAATGGATTCCAGCCTCCTCGATGTGCTCCATGATGCCACCGAGGTACATGTCCTTGCCGTCGTACAGCGCATCCACGTCGATCTCGATGGCGTCCTCCAGAAAGCGATCGATCAGGACCGGATGGTCAGGGGTGATCTCCGTTGCATTGGCGATGTAGCGGGAGAGGTTCGGCTCGTCATAGACGATCTCCATCCCCCGGCCGCCCAGTACATAGGATGGACGGACCAGGACGGGATAGCCGATCTCGTCGGCGATCTTCTTGGCATCCTCGAACGAGACAGCGGTGCCGTTCTTTGGGGATATCAACCCCGCGCGGTCGAGCACCAGGCTGAAAGCACCGCGATGCTCGGCCAGGTCAATCGCGGCCGGTGAGGTTCCAAGGATGGGGATACCGGCGTCGGCCAGTTCCTGCGCGAGCTTCAGCGGGGTCTGCCCGCCGAGCTGTACGAAGACTCCCATGACCCCACCGGTGCGCTCCTCGGCTGCAATAACCTCGAGCACATCCTCCAGGGTGAGCGGTTCAAAGTAGAGCCGGGTGGAGACGTCATAATCCGTTGACACGGTTTCCGGGTTGCAGTTGATCATCACCGTCTCATAGCCGGCTTTCCGCAGGGCCATGGTGGCATGGACGCAGGAGTAGTCGAACTCGATTCCCTGGCCAATCCGGTTGGGACCTGAGCCCAGGATGATGATGGATGGTTTGGCGTGCAGCCCCACTTCGTCCTCTTCGTCATACGAGGAGTAGTGATAGGGCGTGTACGCGGCAAACTCCGCGGCACACGTGTCGACCGTCTTGAAGACCGGCCTGATTCCGAGGGCGTGGCGCACACCCCTGACCACGGCCTCCTGCGTGTGGGTCAGGGCGCCGATCTGCTCGTCCGAAAACCCGTGGCGTTTGGCCAGGCGGAGTATTTCAGGCGTTAACGCCGGCGCCTTGCGGATTTCCGCAGACACTTCGTTGAGCAGTACCAGCTGGTCGAGGAACCAGGGGTCAATTCCGGTTGCCTCGTACAGTTCCTCAATGGACGCGCCGCCCAGGAGCGCGCGCTGCACCTGGGACAGACGTTCCGTGGTGGGCCGCCTCGCGGCCTGGATCAGTTCAGGCACGTCGAAATCGTTCACGCTGGGAAAGGTCAGCTGCGAGCCCTTTTGCTCCAGGGAGCGCAGCGCCTTCTGGAGGGCTTCGGTGAAGTTCCTGCCCATTGCCATGGCCTCGCCGACCGATTTCATGGTGGTGGTCAGCGTGGGATCCGCGGCCGGGAATTTCTCGAAAGCGAACCGCGGGACCTTCACCACCACGTAGTCCAGGGTCGGTTCAAACGACGCCGGGGTCTGCCGCGTAATGTCGTTGGGGATCTCGTCCAGCGTGTACCCAAGTGAGAGCTTCGTGGCGATCTTGGCGATCGCAAAGCCGGTTGCCTTGGAGGCGAGTGCGGAGGAGCGGGAAACGCGCGGGTTCATTTCGATGACGACGACGCGGCCGGTGTCCGGCTCCACCGCGAACTGGATGTTACACCCGCCGGTGTCAACGCCGACTTCGCGGATCACCGCGATGGAGATGTCGCGCAGCCGCTGGTACTCACGGTCGGTGAGAGTAAGGGCCGGCGCCACCGTGATCGAGTCGCCGGTATGCACGCCCACCGGATCCACGTTCTCAATGGAGCAGACAACCACCACGTTGTCCTTTTTGTCCCGCATCATCTCAAGCTCGTATTCTTTCCACCCGAGGATGCTTTCCTCGAGGAGCACCTCGGTGGTGGGGCTGTACTGCAGTCCCTGGCCCACAATGCGGCGGAGGTCCGGCTCCGTATAGGCGAGCCCGGATCCGAGTCCACCCATCGTGAAGGAAGGACGAACCACCATGGGGTAGCCAAGGTCCTCGGCGGCAGCCAGAGCTTCGTCAATGGTGTGGATGATTTTCGATCGGGCCGATTCGGCGCCGCACCGTGCCACCACGCCCTTGAACTTCTCGCGGTCTTCACCGAGCTCGATGGCGGCGATGTTGGCGCCGATTAGTTCAACACCGTACTTGTCCAGCACACCGTTCTTGTCCAGGGCAATTGCGGTGTTCAACGCGGTCTGCCCGCCCAGAGTCGGAAGGAGGGCGTCGGGACGCTCCTTCTCGATGATCTTGGCGACCACCTCGGGGGTGATCGGCTCCACGTAGGTGGCGTCGGCAAACTCGGGGTCGGTCATGATCGTGGCCGGATTGGAGTTGACGAGGATGACCCTCAGGCCTTCCTCCTTCAGGACGCGCAAGGCCTGGGTGCCGGAGTAGTCAAACTCGGCGGCCTGGCCTATGACAATGGGTCCCGATCCGATGACGAGGACACTCTTGAGGTCGGTTCTGCGGGGCATCTAATTGTTTTCCTCATCGTTTATGCTCGTGTTCAGGTCCGCGGCCGGTGCGGCGGCGACTGCCGCCATCAGGTCGATGAACCTGTCAAAAAGATAGGCCGAATCATGGGGGCCCGCTGCCGCCTCCGGATGGTACTGGACCGAAAACGCGGGAATGTCCAGGCAGGCAAGACCCTCAACGACGTCGTCGTTGAGGCTGACATGGCTTACTTCCACCCTGCCGAAACGGGACTCAGGCGCCTGCACCGGGCCGTCCAGTGGAGCATCCACCGCGAAACCGTGGTTCTGGGAGGTGATTTCCACCTTGCCGGTGCGCCGATCCATCACCGGCTGGTTGATCCCGCGGTGGCCGTAGCGCAGCTTGTAGGTTCCAAAACCGAGCGCGCGGCCCAGGATCTGGTTGCCGAAACAGATCCCGAAGAACGGGATTCCTGCGTCAAGTACCTTGCGCAGCAGCGCAACCTGGGTATCGGCGGTGGACGGATCGCCTGGTCCGTTGGACATGAAGACGCCGTGTGCGCCGGTGGCGGTGACGTCGTCGTACGTTGCGTTTGCCGGCAGCACCACGGTGCGCACGCCGCGCTGCGCAAAGTGTTTGGGCGTCATTGTCTTAATCCCGAGATCCAGTGCGGCCACCGTGAACCGCGGCTCACCCTCCCAGCCGTGATCCGACGGCTCCACGGCGTACTGGACGTCGATGCTGACCTCCTCGGCCAGCCGCGATCCCTCCATGGAGCGCTGGGACTGCACCTCGGAGAGCAGCTCGGCGTCTGATCTGGCCGCGGCCTCTCCTGAGAAGATCCCGGCTTTCATGGTTCCGCGTTCGCGCAGGTGGCGGGTGATGGCGCGCGTGTCCACACCTTCGATTCCCACCACTGATTGTTCGACCAGCTGGGCGTCGAGACTCATTTCCGAACGCCAGTTGGACGGCCGGCGGGCGGCCTCGCGCACAATGTACCCGGCCACCCAGATGCGCCGGGACTCGGCGTCGTCCTTGTTGACGCCTGTGTTGCCGATGTGGGGCGCTGTCTGAACCACCAACTGGCGGGCGTAGGAAGGATCGGTGATTGTCTCCTGGTAACCGGTCATGCCGGTGGCGAATACCGCCTCGCCCAGGGCGGTCCCCCGAGCCCCGTAGCTCCTGCCACGGAACAGGCGTCCGTCCTCGAGGACAAGCACCGCTGAATTAGCTGTATTAGACGGGTTCCGGGTCACTGTGATTCCTTGGTTGTAGGGTCTGCTGGATCTGATGGGTCTCGCTGCTGGATCAATGTGCCGAGGGCGGCGAGCAGGGGGGCCGCCTCTGCTGCATACCGGGTCCGGAAACCGGTGTCGAGCAGCGTGCCGTCCAGTTCCCAGGTCACCACCACCAGGCCATCCTTCTCGACAAACTTCCCGGCCATGCCGCGCTCCACCCTGACCCGGCGGAGGTCTACGCCGGGAATATAGGTGTCGGGACCCGCGGTGCGGTCAAACAGTAGTCCATGGTCGTAGACCGCCGCTGTTGCCACGGCCTTGACGCCGAGCCCATGCACGGTGATCCGGTCAAGCCAGTCCCCCGCCGTTGTGGTGACCACGTACTGGCCCTCGGCTGCGTACAGCGGCACTCCGGGATTCGCCGGGCTGCCCACGGGCTCAGCGAGCGGTCCCTGCCGACGGAGACGGTTCCTCCATCCCAGCGCCATGAGGCCCACCAGCAGGAGGATGGCCAGTACGGAGAGCACGACGGCGACGATCACATCCATGCGGAATCCTCCACTGCGCTCGGGTGGGGCGTATTCAGCATGCCGTCAAGGACGGTGGGGTGCCCACGAAAAAAGGTTGCCTGTACCGCACCTGGAAGCTCCAGCCCGGCGAAGGGACTGTTACGGCCCTTGGTTGCCATTTTATCCGGAGCCACGGTCCACCGTGCGGCAGGGTCGACCAGCGTGATATTCGCCGGTTCACCGGCGGCCAGCGGCCTGCCCTGGCCGCCCACGCGCCCAATTTCCGCTGCACGGCTGGACGTCACCCGGGCGAAGTCAGCCCAGTTCATCAACCCGGTTTCGATCATTGAGTGCTGCACCACCGAGAGCGCCGTTTCAAGCCCGGTCATACCCATCGCCGCCTGCGCCCATTCGCATTCCTTGTGTTCGGATGGATGCGGCGCGTGGTCCGTCCCGACTATGTCAATAGTGCCGTCCGCCAGCGCCTCCCGCAGCGCTGTCACGTCCTCGGCCGTCCGAAGCGGCGGGTTCACCTTGTAGACCGGATTCCAGCTGTGGACCAGGTCATCGGTCAACAGCAAATGGTGCGGCGTGACTTCTGCCGTGACATTGATTCCACGTCCTTTGGCCCAGCGGATGATCTCCACCGACCCGGCGGTGGATACATGGCAGACGTGCAGCCGGGAACCCACGTGCTGTGCCAGCAGCACGTCGCGGGCGATGATGCTCTCCTCTGCCACGGCCGGCCATCCAGTGAGTCCGAGGACGGCGGACACGGCCCCTTCGTTCATCTGTGCGCCGGCGGTCAGCCGTGGCTCCTGTGCGTGCTGCGCCACTACGCCGTCGAATGCCTTGACGTACTCAAGTGCCCGCCGCATCAGGACGGGATCGTGGACGCAGAGCCCGTCATCGGAAAAGACACGGACCTGGGCGCGGGAGTCTGCCATGGCTCCCAGCTCGGCGAGTCGTTCTCCCGCGAGCCCCACTGTGACAGCGCCCACCGGACGAACCTCCACCCAGCCGGCCCGCCGGCCCAGGCTGAATACCTGCTCCACGACACCTGCCGTATCCGCCACGGGCATGCTGTTGGCCATCGCATGGACGGCAGTGAAGCCACCGAGCGCCGCAGCCCGCGTTCCGGTTTCCACTGTCTCGGCGTCTTCACGTCCGGGTTCCCGCAGGTGGGTGTGAAGGTCCACCATGCCGGGAAGTGCCAGCAGTCCGTCAGCGTCAAGAATTGTCGCTCCGGCCGCGCTCAGCGAAGCGCCGGTTTCCATAATGCGGCCATCAGCCACCAGCAGATCCGCGTGGCTGCCGTCCGCCATTGCCGCATCCTTGATGATGTACTTCACGCTCATGCTGGGTTCTCCTGAAGAATTGGGGTGGGTATCCGGCCGGGCTCGCCGCTGCTGTCGCCGGACAACAGCAGGTAAAGCACCGCCATGCGCACTGATACACCGTTGCGCACCTGCGCCAGAATGGTTGACCGCGGTGAATCAGCCGCTGCGGAGGAAATCTCCAGCCCGCGGTTCATCGGTCCCGGGTGCATGATGACGGTGCTGCGCCCCCCCGCTGCGTCCAAGGTGGCGAGCCGGGCGTCGTCGAACCCCCAACGGCGCGAGTACTCACGGGTCGAGGGGAAGAACGCGGCGTTCATCCGCTCCCCCTGGAGCCGGAGCATCATCACGGCGTCCGGTCCGGATTGCAGCACCTCATCGAGGTTGTAGTTGACGCGGCACGGCCACGAGTCCACGCCCACGGGCAGGAGGGTGGGTGGCGCCACGAGCGTCACGTCCGCCCCCAGTGTTTTCAGTAACCACAGGTTGGAGCGGGCCACCCGGGAGTGGAGCACATCCCCCACGATGGCGACCGACATTCCGCGCAGGTCACTTCCTCCGGGACTGGTTCCGGCCAGTGCGGCCCAGTGACGACGGAGGGTAAAGGCGTCCAGCAGCGCCTGTGTGGGGTGTTCATGGGTGCCGTCTCCGGCATTGATGACCGCGGCGTCTATCCAGTCCGACGACGCGAGCCGCGCCGGCGCCCCTGAGGCCCAGTGACGGATGACCACTGCGTCCGCGCTCATGGCCTCCAGAGTCTGGGCGGTGTCCTTGAGTGACTCCCCCTTTGACACGGAGGATCCCTTGGCCGCGAAGTTAATCACATCCGCAGACAGCCTCTTGGCCGCTGCCTCGAAGGATATCCGGGTGCGGGTGGAATCCTCGAAAAAAAGGTTCACCACCGTGCGTCCGCGCAGGGCGGGCAGCTTCTTCACCTCCCGTTCGCCAACGGCGGCCATCTCTTCCGCGGTGTCGAGGATCAGGATGGCATCGCCGCGGCTCAGGTCGGTCGTCGAGAGCAGGTGCTTCATGCTGGGCCCTCGATGACAACCTCGTTCACCGGGCGCCCGTCCATTGAATCGACTTCACCGATCCGCACGCGAACTTTCTCGGCGGATGATGTGGGAAGGTTCTTGCCAACGTGATCAGCCCGGATGGGCAGCTCGCGGTGGCCGCGGTCCACCAGAACCGCCAGCCTGACGATACGCGGGCGCCCCAGATCCACGATTGCGTCCAGCGCGGCCCTGATGGTCCGGCCGGAATACAACACGTCGTCCACGAGGACAACAACCTTGTTGTCAATGCCCGACGGCGGCAGTTGGGTTGGTCCGGGGGGACGGGTGGGGTGCCGCCTCAGGTCATCGCGGAACATCGTGACGTCAAGCTGGCCAACGATTGAGGAGGGATCGACCGAGGAATCGGTCTGGGCGATCCTGTGGGCGAGCCGCTGCGCGAGCGGGAAGCCGCGTCTCGGAATGCCCAGCAGCACCAGGTCTTCGGTGCCTTTGTTCGCCTCGAGGATTTCATGGGCGATGCGGGTCAATACCCGTTCGATATCGGCATCAGTGAGTACCACGCGTGAGGCCATCTGGCCTGACTGGACGGTGGGCACAATCATGTGACGCTTCCTCCTTCCCCGCCTCACAGGACGGCATTTAAAGGTTGGCTGCGCTGTCCAAGCTACCACAGCAGTCGCCGACCCTTATCCTGTGTGCATGACTATGAACAGTCCCCACCAGGACCGCCCTCAGACACACGGAGGCGGCGGGCTGTGGGCAGAAGGGTCAGGCAATCGGCCAACTCCACAATGGGACGGCGCGCTGCCCATCCAACCGGTCTGGGAGCGGCCGGTGCGCCGGGGCCCGGGCGTGCTGAATGCACTCCTGATGATCGGCGCCGCGCTGGTGGTGGTTGCCGTGGCACTGCTGCTAGCCATGATGCTGGGTCCCGGAGCGCTGCTGCTTTGCGGTGTGCTGGCCTTGGTTCCGCTGACCATCTGCGTCCTCGGCATCCTCTGGATTGACCGTTGGGATCCCGAACCGCGGGGCGCCCTGCTCTTCGCTTTCCTCTGGGGCGCCGGAGTCTCCGTGGCCGTGACGCTGCTGCTTGGAATGTGGGTCACGGATCTGCTGGGGCTGGCCCTGGCAACAACAGCTCCCGACGTTATCGGCCCGGTGTTCCAGGCGCCCCTCGTGGAGGAAATCGCCAAGGGCCTGGGCGTCCTGATTCTCGTGTACTCCCGCCGCAGCCACTTTGACGGCCCGGTGGACGGCATTGTCTATGCCGGGGCGGTCGGCGCTGGATTCGCCTTCACCGAGAATATTCTCTACTTCGGTTCCGCGGTGGCCGATTCGGGCGGCCTGGGCAGTCTGGGCAGCCTGCTGACCGTATTTGTCATGCGGGGACTCTTCTCGCCGTTTGCCCATGTGATGTTCACAGCGGCGTTGGGGCTGGTGGTTGGAATAGCCGCGGCGAAGGGCGGGGGCCGTCGGATCATTCCCGCTTTCCTGTTGGGGCTGGTTCCGGCCATTGCCGGCCACATGCTCTGGAACGGCGGCCTCGTGGTTCTGTTCACCGACTTCTTTGTGTTCTATTTCCTGATCCAGGTCCCGTTGTTCGGGGCGGCCGTGGCGGGTGTGCTCCTTCTGCGCCGCGCCGAACGGCGGCTCACCGAGCACCGGCTCGGCGAGTACGCTGCCGCGGGGTGGCTGACTCCGCAGGAGGTCGGCATGCTCGCCACGGCCGCAGGGCGGTCACAGGGACTGGACTGGGCGGGCCGCTGCGGGACCCGCCCGGTCATGCGCGACTTCATCCGGTCTGCGACACGCCTCGCGTTCACCCGCCAGCGCATCGTGTCAGGGCACCACGTTGAGCTGAACAGCGCTGTCGAACAGAAACTGCTCTGGGGGTTGACCGGCACCCGGCAGCATCTGCTCGCGGCGATGCACCCGGCGGACATCCGGAAGCGGGTGTAAGAGCACGCGCAAGGGCGTGTGCTCTCAGGCCAGCAGCGTGGGCTTCAGTTGCTGCAGCCGTCCCAGCAGCCCATTGATGAAGGCCGGCGACTCATCGGTGGACAGCATGGTGGCCAGTTGCACGGCTTCGCTGACGGCCACGGAGTCGGGGACGTCGTCGTTATAGAGCAGTTCCCAGGCGCCCACCCTGAGGATCATCCGGTCAACGGCCGGCATCCGTTCCAGGCTCCACCCCTGGGAGTATGTGGTCAGGAACTCGTCTATCTGCTCCGACTGGGCAACCACGCCTTCAATGATCTCCACGGAGTATGAGGCGATGATCATATCCGTCTTCTCACGGCGGCCCTGGAGCGCTTCCACCGCTGTCACAGAGCGCTGCTCGGCTTCGAACAGGATGTCTAGCGCGCGCCGTCGGGCCTTACTGCGGGCACTCACTCGTTGACGCGTCCCAGGTAGTCGCCTGTGCGGGTGTCGACTTTGACCTTGGTTCCGGTCTCAAGGAACAACGGAACCTGGATTTCATAGCCGGTTTCGACCGTGGCCGGCTTGGTGCCGCCGGTGGAGCGATCGCCCTGCAATCCGGGCTCCGTGTAGGTGATCTCAAGGACCACCGACGGCGGCAGCTCAAGGTAGAGAGCGGAACCCTCATGCATTGCAATGGTTGCCATCTGGCTTTCCAGCATAAAGTTCTGGGCGGCTCCCACTGTGTTGCCGGGGACGGTGATCTGGTCATAATCCGTGGTGTCCATGAAGACGAAGTCTTCGCCATCCTTGTACAGGTACTGGTAGTCCCTGCGGTCAACGGTCGCGGTCTCGATTTTCAAACCGGCGTTGAAGGTCTTGTCGACTACTTTGCCGGACAGGATGTTGCGAAGCTTGGTGCGTACAAAGGCGCCACCCTTGCCCGGCTTGACGTGCTGGAACTCCAGGACGTTCCACAGGTTGCCCTCGAGCTTCAGGACAGTGCCGTTCTTGATGTCATTCGTGGTGGCCACGGATTCTCTTTCGTCGATTGACTGATTGCCGCAGGACGCGGGCATTGTCCGCTTGGGCCTGAGGGCAAAAGACCAGTGATCAGTCTACCCTGACCCGGCAACCGGTCCCTTAGCCGGCAATTTCCTGATATGCGGCGAACAGGAGCGAAGTATCCGGCACCTCGAGGATTCCAGGCTTGGCGACGTCGTCGAGCACTACAAAGCGCAGCAGGTCACCCCGCGATTTCTTGTCTCTCCGCATACCATCCAACAGTGCAGACCAGCGGTCCCGCCGGTAAGTCACCGGCAGTCCCAGCGACTCGAGAATGCGGCGGTGCCGGTCCGCAGTGTCATCGCTGAGCCGACCGACCATTCGGGAGAGCTCTGCCGCGAAGACCAAACCGACCGACACCGCAGCGCCGTGCCGCCAGGAGTAGCGCTCAGCAAGCTCAATGGCGTGGGCAAGGGTGTGCCCGTAATTGAGGTACTCCCGGTTCCCGGTCTCCCGCAGATCCTCCGAAACGACAGCAGCCTTCACAGAGATGGCGCGCTCCACCAGTTCCCGGAGAACGGGTGATGACGCATCGCCCACCTCGTCCGTGTGGGATTCGATCAGGGTCAGGATCTGAGGATCGGAGATGAAACCGCATTTGACCACCTCGGCCATTCCTGCGATGAGCTCATTTTTGGGCAGGGTGGCGAGGGCGTCCATATCGGCCAGGACTCCGGCCGGTGGATGGAAGGCGCCCACCAGGTTCTTGCCCTCAGCGGTGTTGATACCCGTCTTTCCCCCCACCGCTGCATCCACCATCCCGAGGAGTGTGGTGGGGATGTGCACCACCTTGACGCCACGGAGCCAGGTCGCAGCGACAAATCCCGCCAGGTCCGTCACAGCGCCGCCGCCCACAGCCACGATGGCATCAGACCGGGTGAAGTCATTCTGGCCCAGCACCTGCCAGCAGAAGGCAGCCACCTGGATGTGCTTGCCCTCTTCGGCATCTGGTATCTCGGCCGTCACCGCCGTGAAGCCGGCGCCGCCAAGTTGTTCGCGCACGGTGTCACCGGTTGTCCTCAGCGCCCGGGGATGGACCACCAGGACGCGCCGGACCCGTTCCCCCAGTAGAGGAGCCAGGCGGTCAAGCAATCCGTTGCCCACAACCACGTCATAGTTGTCGGCAGGTTCCCGCCCGGTAACCCTGATGGTAGTCGGTTCACTTGCCATTGGCCGTGGTCCCTTCATTGTTTGTGGTGGTAATTTCCAGACGCTGAGCCAGGACTTCCGCCAGGTTCCCGATGCTTTGGCCGCCCGTCTGAAGGATGATGTCGGCGAGACGTTCGTAGAGTGCATGACGCTCGGCGTGCAGGCCCGACCACCGGACGGCTGGATCGCCCGCCAACAGCGGCCGCGCCGCGTCCCCGATTATCCGGGGAAGAACCGTCTGAAGGTCGGCGTCGAGGTAGACCACACAGCAGTTCCGGAGGACCCGTTGAGTGGCCGCGTGGAGTACGGCTCCGCCTCCGAGGGAAACAACCACGGTCCGGTCCGCCGCTCCAACTGCCTCGGCTATGACCTGTGCTTCAATCTTCCTGAAATACTCCTCACCCCGGGAGGCGAAGATCTCCGTGATGGCTCCGTGCCGGTCAACAATCAGTTGATCCGCGTCTACAAAGTCGAGACCCTTCATTGCGGCATAGGCCCTGCCAACGGCGGATTTACCGGATCCCATCATTCCAATCAGCACCACCGGGCGGTTGCCGGCAACGGGCATCAGCGCCCGACCGTATCGAGGGATGCAGGGATATTGTCGAGGTAGGCCGTGAGGTTCCGCAGCGTCTCGGCAACCGAATCGCCGCCGAATTTCTCAGTCACTGCTTCAGCCAGCACCAGCGCAACCATCGCCTCAGCCACCACTCCTGCCGCCGGCACAGCACAGACATCGGAGCGCTGATGATGCGCTCTGGCGGCATCCCCGGTGCTGACATCAATGGTCCTCAGCGCGCGCGGCACGGTGGCGATCGGTTTCATCGCCGCCCGTACCCGCAGGACGTCGCCGATGCTCATTCCGCCCTCGATTCCGCCCGCCCGGTTGCTAGTGCGTGCTATGCGTCCGGAGGGATCGCGGACGATTTCGTCGTGTGCCGCGGATCCCCGCCGTCCCGCGGTTTCGAAGCCGTCACCGATCTCCACGCCCTTGATCGCCTGGATCCCCATGAGTGCCGCGGCCAGCCGTGCGTCGAGCCGCCGGTCCCAGTGCACGTAACTTCCCAGTCCGGGCGGCAGCCCGTAGGCGAGAACTTCCACCACTCCACCCAGGGTTTCACCCTCCTTGTGGGCGGCATCCACCTCGGCGACCATAGCGTCGGAGGTTTCCCGGTCGAAGCACCGCAAGGGATCCTGATCCAGGGCGAGGACGTCTGTGGGAACCGGCAGCCGGGAACCTTCGGGCACTGCCACAGAGGCCACAGCAACCGTGTGGCTCACCAAGGTAATGCCCAGCGCGTCAAGGAACTTGGCGGCCACCGTACCGAGTGCCACACGGGTAGCTGTTTCGCGCGCGCTGGCGCGCTCCAACACCGGGCGGGCCTCGTCAAAGCCGTACTTCTGCATACCGGTGAAATCGGCATGCCCGGGGCGCGGTCTGGTCAAGGGAGCGTTGCGGGCAAGATCGTCCAGTTCGCCGCGGTCGACCGGATCGGCGGACATCACCTGTTCCCATTTGGGCCACTCGGTGTTTCCAACTTCGATCGCCACAGGACCACCCTGCGTGATTCCATGGCGCACACCACCGATGATGCGCACCTGATCCTGCTCAAACTTCATGCGCGCACCGCGGCCGTAGCCCAGACGGCGGCGAGCAAGGGCAGACTGGATCATCCCGCTGTCTATACCGACGCCGGCGGGCATGCCTTCAATGATTCCAACCAATGCAGGGCCATGGGATTCTCCGGCCGTCAACCAACGCAACATACGTCCAATCCTGCCACGACGGGCGTGGCCGTTCAGCGCCGGGGAGCACCCACAGCGTCACACATCACATTTATGACGGCGGATTCGGAGGTGAAAGCGTCCCCGGCGAAGAGCCGGACCTGCTCCACTGCTTGATAGATCAACATCTCCAGCCCGGGAACAATGATTCCACCCCGGTCTTCCCATCCAGACGCAAGTGCGCTGGGCCACGGTTCATATGCGACGTCGAGCAGTATCTGTCGGTCGAATAAGTCTCCCATGAAGTGCGCTGCGAGCTCATCGGCGCCGTTGGGCGGGAGCGTTGAAATAACGAGGTCAGCCGTAGACAGCAGCGCCGCTGCCTGCTCCCAGGAATGGAGCGAAACCTCAAGGCCCAGCCGGTCCGCCACCGCGGTGAGGCCACCCGCGCGCGAGGTGGAGCGCATACACACATCGACAAAATTCGCGCCGAGCGCCTGCATCGCCGCCATAGCCGCGGCCGCGGTGCCGCCCCCGCCCAGGATGACTCCCCGGGAGATCAGGGTGGCGCCTGCATGCCTGACCGCGTTGACAATACCCGCGACGTCGGTGTTGTGGCCTGCCAGTCGGCGTTCGCCTTCGGCATTCCAGCCAGCCGTCACGGTATTGATCACGCCGATGTCCGCTGCGCTGCCCAGCATCCCGTCCACGTACGGGATGGCCGCGGCCTTGTGCGGCATGGTTACCGACAGTCCGCACCAGGTTGGGTCGGAGCGAATTTCAGCCATCAGTCCCCCGAGGTGGCCCGGCGGCACATCGAAGGCATCATAGCCGCAGTCGAATCCCAGCTCGCGGTAGGCAGCCCGGTGCAGAGCGGGGGATTTGGAATGGGAGATCGGGTGTCCTGTTACGCCCGCCCTGAACCGGGCGGACGGTTGGGACAAAGCCAATCTATTCGCACCTGCCGGGATTGTCAGCACACCACGCCTGATACTCAGCCACGTAACGGCTGTGCTCCGCCAGTGTTTCGGTGAACACGGTCTCCCCAGTGTCCAGGTCTACAGTCACCCAATAGTAGAAAGGCACATCAGCGGGGTTGACCGCGGCGTCGATGGCCTCCGCGCTTGGCGAACCGATGGGACCAACCGGGAGACCCGGAATGGCATAAGTGTTGTACAGGTTTGATTCGTCGGCCTTCTCCTCGTCGGTGAGGTTATAGCTCTTGCGTCCCAGCCCGTAAGTCACCGTGGCATCCGACTGGATGAGCCCGTTCGTCTCAGTGTTGTCGGGGCCAAGACGGTTCATGATGGCACCCGCCACCTGCGGATAGTCGGCCTGCCCCGCCTCCGCCTGAACTATGCTCGCGATGGTCAGGATGCGGTACTGCTCCGCCGGCTCGGTGACCCCGGCCTCTTCCAGTTGCGCCATGGTGTTGTCCACCATCTGCTGGATGACTTGGGCCGCTGACACATCCAGGTCAAAACGGTATTCCCCGGGATAGAGGTAACCCTCCAGGCTTGGCGCTTTCGCCGGAATACCGAACTGCGTTGGATCCTCGGTGAGCGATTCGAACTCCTCCCGCGGGATGCCCGTTGATTCGGCAAGGATGTCCAGGACTTCACCCTGCCGCAGGTCGCGTGCCACCGCGGCGTAATGCACTTGGGAATCCTCCGTGTTCAGCAGCGCCAGTGCAGCATCCTCGGAAGTCATTTGGTTCAACATGTCATAGTCGCCGGGTTGTATCTCCCGCCCGTCGGCCACCGCGGACAGTGCAGCCAGGAACTCACCGGAATCGGCCACGATGTCCTGCTCGGCAAGCTGGTTGCCGATCAGCAGCGGACCAGCACCTTCCTCAACGGTGAACACCACGGAGCCATTGCCTGGCCCCGCATAGTCGGTAATCTCGCCCACACCGAGCAGGTCCCGCAGGAACAAGGAAATCGCCACAACTACACCGATAAATCCAAGGACGACGACGAGCATCACTATGGTGCGGCGGCGCCGGCGGCGCTGACGGATCTTTGACGGCCTACGGGTGCGGCGGGACGGCAGGTCTTCTTCGAAGAACTGCTCTACCGGCACCGGATGGGTTGAATAGTGGTCGTCGAGGAAATCATCGGGGTGCTGGTCGGCTCCGTGTCCGGCAGCCGGGGACGGTGGATGTCGATGGCTCACGGTGCCCCGTCCTCTCCGGCTCGTTGAATCTGCGAAATGTCTGGCTCCTCCATAGCGGTGGGCGGAACACCTTGTGAGCGTTCCTGCCTTCGGACGACGACCGGCTCCCCCACGTCCCGTCCGCGCGAACGTTGCATGTCAATGGCATGTTGGAGTATTTCGACAGCTGCCACCTGATCTACCACCTTACGATGTTCACGGGTATTCAAGCCAGCCTGCCGCAAACTCCGGTGAGCAGAAACCGTGGAAAGCCGCTCATCCACCAGGCGAACGGGCACATCCATCCCGGCTTTGGCCAAGGCATCGGCCAGGAGAAAAGCATAATCCCGGGCCATCCGGCTCGACGCGGACTCGGAGCCGCTCAGGTTGCGGGGCAGACCAACAAACACTTCCACCGCGGCGCGATCCCGGATATCCCGGACAAGCAGGCGGAGGTCGGAATTCTTCTTCGGATCCCGGCGGACGGTGTGCACGGGCATGGCCATCAGCCCATCCGCATCACTTGCCGCCACCCCCACCCGCACCATTCCAACGTCCACTCCGACCTTGACACCCCGAGGCAAGGTGGTGCCGGATCCGTTGACCGCTTCCTTGCCGTTCAGCGGGTTGCCAGTGCAGAGCGGATGGCTTCAAGCGCCGCTGGAACCTGGGCGGCGTCCGATCCGCCGCCCTGAGCCATGTCATCCTTGCCGCCCCCGCCTCCGCCCAGCACACCGGCGGCCAGCCGAACAAGTGCTCCGGCCTTCACGCCTGCCTGCCTGGCGGCGTCGTTCACCACCACGAGGACCACCGGCCGGTCGTTGCTCACACCGGCGGCAACCACCACCGAGGCACCCGCGCCCAGGCGGCCGCGCAGGTCCAAGGCGAGTGTTCTAAGCTCATCCGCACCACCCACGGCGCCGGCGTCGTGCGCAATCAACCTGACCCCATCAATATCCACGGCGGTTCCCACAAGTGCGCCCGCGGCGGCTGTGAGTTGCTCTTTCCGCAGCCGGTCGAGCTCTTTCTCAGCAGTCTTCAGCTTGTTCAACGTGGCCGACAGACGCTCAGGCAGCTGCGCCGACGGCACCTTGAGCATTTCGGAGAGTTCGGTGACCAATGCACGCTCCGCTGCCAGATGCCGGAAGGCGTCCATGCCAACAAACGCCTCGACGCGCCGGTTACCCGAGCCGACGGACTGCTCGCCGAGCAGGGTCAGGCTGCCAATCAACGACGTCGATTCAACGTGCGTTCCTCCGCACAGCTCGCGGGACCATTCGCCATCGATTTCCACCACCCGGACGGAGTCACCGTACGCTTCGCCGAACAGGGCCGTCGCGCCGAGGGCTTTGGCTTCGCTCAACGGCATGACCTTGGTTTCAACACTGTGGTTGCTGCGGATCGCGAGATTGGACACTTCTTCGATCTCGGACTTCGCTGCTGTGCTGATTCCTTCGCCCCACGCGAAGTCGAACCGGAGGTATCCCGCCTTATTGAATGATCCACGCTGCAGCGCTTCGGGACCGAGGATCTGGTGCAGCGCCGCGTGGACGATATGTGTACCGGAGTGTGCCTGCTCCCCGGCGTGCCTGCGCTGCCGGTCGACCGATGCGGTCACAGCTGCACCGCTGGGAACTTCCCCCTCGCGGACTTTGGCGTGGTGGACGCTTAAGCCCTTGACCGGGCGCTGGACATCGAGCACCTCGACAACAAAACCGTTGCCGGTGATCAGTCCGACGTCTGCAGCCTGGCCGCCTGACTCGGCATAGAACGGCGTTCGGTCGAGGATGAGTTCAATCTCCTCGCCCTGGCCCGCAACGGGCACCGACACGCCGTCACGAACGATGCCACTCAGCACAGCGTCGCTGGTCAGTTCGTCATAGCCGGTGAACACTGTCTGGCCGGACGCGAGCAGCTCATTGAAGACCGACAGGTCCGCATGCCCGCCCGCCTTCTTTCCCTTGGCATCAGCCTGTGCCCGCTGCCGTTGCTCCAGCATGAGCGCACGGAAACCCTCGGCATCCACGTGAAGCCCAGCCTCTCCCGCCATCTCCAGGGTGAGGTCGATGGGGAACCCGAACGTGTCGTGGAGAGCAAAGGCGTCCTCGCCCGAAAGGGGGTGTCCCCCGGCCTTGGACTCCTTCACTGCTTCCTCGAGTCGGGCGGTCCCGGAGGCGATGGTGCGCAGGAATGACTTTTCCTCCGCATAGGCGATGCGGCTGATGCGCTCGAAGTCCCGTTCGACCTCTGGGTAAACGCCCTTCATGGCGTCGCGGGAAACCGGCAGAAGGTCGGGCAGGCATGCCCTCTCCACTCCGAGCAGCCGCATGGCGCGCACGGCACGGCGGATCAGGCGGCGCAGCACGTAGCCGCGGCCCTCGTTGGAGGGGCTCACACCGTCGGACATCAGCATGAGGGAGGAACGGATGTGGTCGGCGACCACACGCATCCTGACGTCGTTCACATGGTGCAGGTCTTCGTTTGATTCGGCGCTGGTGTATTCCTTGCCGGAGAGTTCGGCGGCTTTGTCAAGGACCGGGCGAACCTGGTCGGTCTCATACATGTTCTCGACGCCCTGAAGCACCATCGCGAGCCGTTCCAGCCCCAGGCCGGTGTCGATGTTCCGCTTGGGCAGCTCGCCCGCGACGTCGAAGTCTTCCTTGCTGCGCACTGCAGACAACTGGTACTGCATGAAGACAAGATTCCAGATTTCCACGTACCGGTCTTCATCGGCGGCAGGGCCACCTTCCACGCCGTAGGCCGGTCCGCGGTCGTAGAAGATCTCCGAGCAGGGACCGCCGGGGCCGGGTTGACCCGTGTTCCAGTAGTTGTCTTTGTTTCCAAACTTCTGGATGCGTTCCACCGGGAAGCCGACGGCGTCGCGCCATAGGGCGAGGGCTTCGTCGTCGTCCTGGTAAACCGTTACCCAGAGTTTCTCCGGGGGAAGCCCAAAGCCGCCACCCTCCACGTCCGTGGTCAGCAGTTCCCACGCCATCCGGATGGCGTCTTCCTTGAAGTAGTCCCCGAAGGAGAAGTTGCCGCACATCTGGAAGAACGTTCCATGGCGGGCGGTCCTGCCCACTTCCTCGATGTCACCGGTCCTGATGCACTTCTGGATGCTGGTTGCCCGGTCCCAGGGAGCAACCTCGCGGGCAGTGAGGTACGGAATGAAGGGGACCATCCCTGCCACCGTGAACAGCAGCGACGGGTCATTCGAAACAAGCGACGCGGACGGCACCACGGTGTGACCACGGCGTTCGAAAAAGTCGAGCCAGCGGCGGGCGATCTCCTGGGACTTCATGGGTGTGATCCTTCGTGTGGTGCGTGGCGCAGCGCGGAATGGGCTCGCGGCGTGCAGGGGCTATCGGATGTTGTCAGCGTCAACGCCGAGTGCCGAGCGGAGGTCGGTCTCGCGCTCCTGCATCCCCGAACGTAATGCGTCGGCGAAATCGGCGATGCTGTCGGAAACCTGGGCGACGGCCCGGTTCAAGCCGGCCGGACCCAATGCTGATTTCGCTTCGGTCACCCTGCGGACTGCAATGACACCAATGGCAACACCGGCTGCCATCCAGAGAACTCGCTTAATCATGGATTTCCTCAGGTTGTAGTACTGGCGGTGATGTGGGGCTTACGACAGGTCAGCGGCTGCGTCGGCGGCGGGCGGGCTTTTGCCGGCTGGCAATCGCGGTCCTCACGCCGTAGGAAAAAGCAGCCACCTTGATCAGTGGGGCGCCGACGGTCGCGGCGACCAGAGAGGACAATGCTGAAATGTTGGCTGACGCATCCGAGACGTTCGACGTGATTCCGTCAACGTTTTTTAGCTGTTGGTGTGTTGTGCTGACGGTGCTCGTTACCTCTTCGATGAGCGGCGTCGTCTCATCACTCACGGATCGGATGGCCTGGCGCAACTCGTCAAAGACCTTACCGAGCTTCCACACCGGAATGGCCAGCAGAGCCACCAGTACGGCAAATACACCGGCGGCAATGAGCCCGGCGATATCTCCACCTGACATGGACGGTATCTCCTCTGAACGGATTGTATGTTTGTTCGCTTGCGCAGCATCCGCCGCGCTGGTTCCCTATGTACCTTACCTACTCGAAAGAGCCCGCGGCGTGTGCCACGGGCTCTGTCGAGGAACGCTTCAGTTATGCAGCACCGCCGTGGTCGGCAGTGGCTTCTTTAGCGTGCGTAGTATTCCACCACAAGCTGCTCTTCGCAGGTTACGGGAACCTCGGAACGCTTGGGCCGGCGAATAAGGCGTGCCTGGAGCTTGTCCAGCTGAACCTCGAGGTAACCGGGAACGGCAGGCAGGACGTCGCGGTGTGCACCGGCCGCGGCAACCTGCAGGGGATCCATCTTTTCGCTGCGGCTGTGTACGTGGATGAGCTGCCCTTCGGCAACCCTGAAGGACGGACGGTCAACGCGGGCGCCGTCCACCATGATGTGGCGGTGCACTACGAGCTGACGCGCCTGCGCACTTGTGCGGGCGAACCCTGCACGCAGCACCAGTGCGTCCAAACGCATTTCGAGAAGTTCGATGAGGTTTTCACCGGTCAGGCCCTTGGTGCGGCGGGCTTCCTCGAAGACGCGGGTCATCTGCGCTTCACGGATGCCGTACTGGGCGCGCAAACGCTGCTTTTCGCGGAGGCGTACCGCGTAGTCGCTGTCTTGCTTGCGGCGTGCACGACCGTGCTGTCCGGGAGCGTACGGGCGGCGCTCCAGGTACTTCTCGGCCTTAGGGGTCAGGGCAATACCGAGGGCACGCGAAATGCGGACCTTCCGGCGGGCACGTGTGTTGTTAGCCACGTTAACCTTTCACTGTGATTTCTGCGGCAAAGCAGCTCTTGGCGCCATCGGCGCAAAGGCACTTTCTTTGTGTTGCTGGCCTCCACGTTCGGAGAGCCGGAAGGGGCCGCTTTCCGGTACTACAGTACGTAGTCGACACACACACTTCTCCAGCGAATATCCGTTACAGCATCATTGATCTGAAATACAGTCACGTGAATACCGTCACGGCATGCGGGTTGGAGGCGCATTCGATACGACTTGCCAGTCAACCCACAATGCTAGCAGGAATCAGCCGTTGCGGATAATGCCGCGCAGCCGCTCAAGCCGTACGGCAATTGCCCGCTCCGCGCCGTACTCCGTGGGTTCATAGTAGTCAGTGTTGACGAGGTCGTCCGGCGCATACTGCTGAGCGGCCACACCGTGCGGTGCATCGTGCGAATACAGGTATCCCTTGCCGTGGCCCAGCTGTCCCGCGCCTGGATAGTGCGCGTCCCTCAGGTGCGCAGGTATCCCCTGCCCGCGGCCCGCCCTGACGTCGGCAACGGCTGCATTTATTCCGTTGTACGCCGCGTTGGACTTTGGTGCGGTGGCAAGGTGGACAACAGCCTGTGCAAGGATGATGCGGCCTTCGGGCATCCCCACCAGTTGGACGGCCTGCGCCGCGGCCACCGCTGTCTGCAGCGCGGTTGGGTCCGCCATTCCCACGTCCTCAGACGCTGAAATCATTAACCGCCTCGCCACAAATCGCGGGTCTTCCCCCGCTTCCAGCATCCTGGCGAGGTAATGCAGTGCAGCGTCCACATCCGATCCCCGGAGAGACTTGATAAAGGCACTCGCCACGTCATAGTGCTGGTCACCGGCCCGATCGTAACGCAAGGCCGCAACGTCCACGGCCTTCTCCGCATGAACAAGCTCGACCCGCACGGGTCCGCCGTCTACGCCTGTTCCAGACTGCGCCACACCCGCGGCAGCCTCCAGGGCTGTCAGCCCGCGCCGTGCGTCTCCTGCCGCAAGCCGAACCAGATGCTCCAGCGCGGCCTCGTCCAACTCAACTGCCCCGGCCAGTCCACGATCATCCCGGACAGCGCGGCGCAGCAGGTCCGCGATGTCTTCAGCGGTCAGCGGCTTCAGCGTCTGCAGCAGGGAGCGCGACAGGAGGGGTGACACCACTGAGAAGGAAGGATTCTCTGTGGTGGCGGCGATCAGCACCACCCAGCCGTTCTCCACGCCTGGGAGCAACGCATCCTGTTGCGCCTTATTAAAGCGATGGATCTCGTCGAGAAAGAGCACCGTGGTGGTGCGGTGCAGGTCCCGCGAGGTCAACGCCTCATCCATCACCCTCCGCACGTCCTTGACACCCGCGGTGATGGCGGACAGCTCCACAAATTTGCGTCCCGAACCGCGGGCAATCACATGCGCCAGTGTGGTCTTCCCAGTTCCAGGGGGACCCCACAGAATTACCGAGGTGGGCGCGGATCCCGGGGGCACGTCAGCGCCGCCGGCGAGCGTCCGCAGGGGTGAACCAGGACCGAGGAGATGCTGTTGCCCAACCACCTCCTCCACAGACCGAGGCCGCATTCGGACCGCAAGTGGACTCCGGGGCCGGCCCGGGGTGCCGCCGGGCGCGGCGTCGTCGTCATCCCACTCGTCACTGCTCACGCTGAATAGGTCATTCACACAGCCAAGGCTACTGTGAACCTCTGACGTACGAGGTACTGCCCGTTGGGCGCTCACGGCAAGGAGGAACCGGTGGCAGACAACCGACAGGTTCTGGTGCCGCCGGAGCGGCTGGAGGGCTGGGTTCGCCGGTTCGGTGAACGCAATGGCCCGTTTGACGTTGAAAACGGGCCCGACGGCGTGACCCTCACGGCAGAGAACGGCTGTACCGCCATGCTCACGCCGCCGTGGCCGGGTGACGATGGGCCCGTATCCGATCCCCTTGGAGCGCTCCTGAGTAACGCCGCCGCACCCCGCGTCATCGGACTGCTGCTGATCAGGCGCGGTGGCTACGCCGTCGGAGTGGCAGCAGGTGGCACGCTGACTGCGTCGAAGACGGGCACCAAATACGTACAGTCCCGCACGGCCGCCGGCGGATGGTCCCAGCAACGCTTCGCCCGCCGACGGTCCAACCAGGCTGACGCACTGGTGGATGCTGCCGTCAGCAAGGCGGCAGAGATCTTCGCGGGCCATTCCATCGACAGCATCCAGTTGGGCGGCGACCGCACGCTGACCACCAACGCGCTCGGGTCGGACCTGCTGGCCAACTACGCGCAGGTCACGAAACTGCCTTTCCTGGTGGTGCCGGATCCCCGTCTGGCCGTGCTCCGGCAGGCCGCGGTGGATGCGCGGTCCATCCGCGTCGACATCACGGGGATACCGGTGAGCTGAGAGCGTCCAGCGGAACCTAAGCGCCTGCTGCGGCCTTTCGGAGCCGCGCGATGGCCGCTTCAGGGTCGGCATCCCCGTAGACAGCCGATCCGGCCACGAATACCGTTGCGCCCGCTTCCGCAGCACGCACAATCGTTTCTTCGGTGATTCCCCCATCCACCTGAATGGCAACGGAAAGGCCTGAGCCACGGACAGCATCTGCGGCCCGCCGGATCTTTGGCAGCGTCATTTCCAGGAAGGACTGGCCACCGAATCCGGGCTCCACTGTCATGATCAGGAGGAGATCCAACTCAGGCAGCATGTCGAGGTAGGGTTCCACCGGGGTGGCAGGACGCAGCGCCATTCCGGCTTTTGCGCCGTTGCTGCGAAGCTCGCGCGCAAGCCGGACGGGTGCCGCTGCCGCTTCGGCATGGAAGGTCACGGAGGAAGCGCCTGCTTCCGCATAGGCGGGAGCCCAGCGGTCGGCGTCGTCGATCATGAGGTGAATATCAACTGCAACGGGACTGACCGCCAGGATTCTCTTGACCACCGGAAGACCGAGCGTCAGGTTGGGGACAAAACTGTTGTCCATGACATCAACGTGAACGGCATCCGCTGTCCGGATCCGGCCCAGCTCGGATTCAAGGTTGACGAAGTCGGCGGAAAGGATGCTGGGGTTGATACAGCACGTCATCAGGCACTCCTTGGGACTATCGGGGTTGTCGGGTTCAGCGCTGGCGGTGGATGAGCGCAAGGAACATGGCGTCCGTGCCGTGGACGTGCGGCCACAGCTGGGCTGTGGAGCCGTTTCCGGCAGCCAGACCGCCGTCGAGGCTTGCCTTGTCCAGAGCCGCACCGGCGTCGAGCAGCCGGAAGTCATCCCGGCCGCGCAGGCAGTCCTGGACCACAGCGGTGGTTTCGGCGGGATGCGGCGAACACGTCACGTACGCGACCACACCGCCTGGTTTGACTGTGTCAAGGGCCGCCTGCAGTAGGCTCCGCTGCAGCGGACCGAGCAGTGCAAGGTCGGAGGGCTGCCGGCGCCAGCGCGATTCAGGGCGGCGGCGAAGTGCGCCAAGTCCCGTGCAGGGTGCATCCACCAGGACCCGGTCAAATCCGTCCGGATAGTCCTCGGCAATATCCTGTCCATCACCGACGCGGACCGACCACGCTGCCGGGTCAACCGGACGGAGCGCCTGCCGCACCAGCTGCGCGCGATGGGCGGCCGGCTCATTGGCCACCAGGACGTTACCCTGCTGCGCAGCAATGGCCGCGAGCAAGGCCGCTTTGCCGCCCGGCCCGGCACACATGTCCAGCCAGGTCTGGCCGCCGCTTCCGCCGCCGTCGACCTCCACCAAAGCCAGTGCCCGCGCCACAAGTTGGGACCCGGCGTCCTGGACCCTGGTGGTACCGGTTCGGATACCCTCTAAACGGCCAACGTCGCCGGACGCGAACAGTGCCGATTCCGGGGCCAGGGTGCCTGGTTTCGCCCCCGTCGCGAATGCCTCGTCCAGGGATCCAATGCCCGGCAGCGCAACGAGGTTGACTATCGGGGCGGCGTTGTCCGCGGCGAGCAGACTGTCGATCTCGTCCGCGCTGCGGCCATGTGTCACAAGGCCCTGTCGAAGGGCACGCACAATCCACTCAGGGTGGCTGTGCGTCAGCGAACTGATCCGGGTCGCATCCGACAGGCCACCGGTCAGTTCGGCGGTCCACTCGGCGAGCGACCGGACAGATACTTTCCGCAACACCGCATTGATAAGCGACGACGGTCCGGCGCCGATCACAGCCCGCGCCAATCCGACCGTCTGGTCCAAGGCTGCGTGGGGAGGCACCCGCATAGCGA
The DNA here is from genome assembly GCF_000520595.1 of Arthrobacter sp. H5. GTDB lineage: Bacteria > Actinomycetota > Actinomycetes > Actinomycetales > Micrococcaceae > Arthrobacter_D. The sequence goes on along the minus strand of NZ_KI914978.1, from coordinate 69,119 downwards.
GCAGTTGGTGTGTGCCGATCCGGAGCGCATCGAGAATCGCCGGGTCAAGTTGATCGAGCGGCCGGTCCACACAGCGGGTCAGAATGGCGTCATATGTGCCCTGACCACGAAGGGCGCCGTACGCCAGTTCCGTTGCAAACCCTGCGTCCTGCTTCTGCAGCCGGTGCTTTCGGATGCTGCTGGGAAGCACAAGGTTTGCATAGGCGTCATCTTCGGCGACGGCGCGAAGAACTTCGAAGGCCACAAGCCTCGCGGGATCAGCCCGGCGCGTCCGTTGTGCCGGTGCCGCGGCGGAGAACTGACGCGCTCCCGTGCGGTTGCGCTCACGGCCCTGCTCGTTTCGCCGGCGACCGCCGCGCTGTCCTTTATCCGATGTCACGTGAATATCAACTCCTGATTTGCGGCGCCTCGAATCCAATCCGCAGCGTCCATCATCCTGCGCCCTGAGGGCTGGATCAAACCCAGTTCGACCGCGCCGGATCCCGTGCCCACCACAACGCGCCTTCCACTGGTTTCCACTGCTCCGGGCCGTAGCTCCGTGATCTCGGGCCGCGGTGTCACGGGTCCCAGCTTGACCCGCTCGCCGTCGAGCAGTGTCCATGCGCCGGGTTCGGGAGTGACACCGTTGATGCGCCGTCGCACAGCCACAGCGGGCTCCTGCCAACGGATCCGTCCGTCCTCAAGTGTGAGCTTCGGCGCAAGAGACACGGCGCCCTGTTGGGTCACGGGATGTGCGCGCCCCTGGCCGATGGCATCGAGCGTCTGCGCAAGGAGAACGGCTCCACTGTGGGACAGTCTCTCCAGGAGCACGCCGCTGGTATCGGTCGGCAGAACCGTTTCGGTGACGGATCCAAATACCGGCCCGGTGTCCAAACCTTCTTCGAGCAGGAACGTCGACGCACCGGTGATGTCATCGCCGGACATGAGCGCGTGCTGGACAGGTGCTGCGCCACGCCATGACGGAAGGAGCGAAAAATGCAGGTTGACCCAGCCATGGATCGGGAGATCCAGCGCTTTCCCGGGGACAATCCCGCCATAGGCAACGATGGCCGCAACGTCGGGCGTGTAGGAAGCGATGAGATCGATCACGCGGACATCGATCCGGTTTCCCTTAATAACGGGGATTCCCAGCCGTTCGGCCGCCGCGGCGACCGGGCTGGGCGTGAGAACTTTCTTTCGGCCGACCGGAGCGTCCTCACGGGTCAGCACGGCGCACACCGTAAAGCCTGCGCGCAGAAGCTCTTCCAGGGATGGAACAGCCACCTGCGGCGTACCTGCGAAGATTAGTTTCATTGGAAGTTCCCGCCCGTACGGACTTGCTGATGCCGCCGGCCCGGGCCGGCAGACGATGGCCCGGCACTTGAGGTGAAGCTGGATCCCGTGGACTGCGCCCGCTCAGCTGCCGTGCGGAACGCTACGCTGCTGTATTCCGCACTTCGGATGGCACGCATGGCCGCCCTGCGGTGATCACCATCCAGCCGGTCGATGTAGAGACGCCCGTCCAGATGGTCTGTTTCGTGTTGGAAGCACCGCGCGAGGACGCCGGTTGCCGGAATTTCAAGCGGCACGCCAAAACAATCAACACCCCGCACCACTGCTTCCCGGGCCCGGTCAAGAGGAAACCCAAGACCCGGAACAGACAGACAACCCTCGTCATGGTCCGTTTGCTGCTCCGCACCCATCTCAAGAACCGGGTTCACCACGTGGCCCAATACGCCGTCGACATTGTAGGTAAAGATCCTCAGCCCCACACCCACCTGCGGCGCCGCTAACCCAGCCCCCTGAACATCCTGCATGGTCTCGACCATGTCCTCAACAAGCCGTGCAGTGCCAGGACCAAACTCTGTCACCTCAGCGGCCCTCGTGCGCAGGACGGGGTCGCCGATGATCCTGATGCTTAATACGGTCATGCCGGGAGGAATCCTTAAACTCGTGCCGTTGGGGCGGAATGCGCCCCCAGCCATTCTAGGCGCGGGAAGTGCGCAGCCGGACCCGGCTCAGCTGCTGTGCGCGGTTACCGGTCCGGCGGAATGAGTACCCACAGGCGGCGGAGGGGGCGGCACGGCAAGCAGGGCACGCCCTGCGCCCGAAGCAGCAATGCCAGCTTCCCAGCAGCGCCTCAGCGCGCAGAACCTGGACCAGTGGTGCCTGAGGACCTCGGGGTTGGCCCTCATCGCCCGCACTTCGGTCTGGCCAACAGCCACACCCAGCAGAATGAGATCATTTCCGGAGCGCCAGGGCTCCCAGGTTCCCGCATGCGGGTCAACCAGACTCTCCTGTGCCTTCATGCCGGCCACCAGTTGCATGACCACCTTGTCATCCATTTGTTTGACACCGCCATCGCGATCGGTGCCCTTAGTCTTGAAGTCCAGAATGCACAGCCGCCCACCGATGGTTGCCACGAGGTCCAATGTGCCCGCATACCCCAGTTCCGCGTTCCAGACTGTGATCTCCGGCGCGATGGGCCGCACCTGGTAGAGGTCCCACCATTCGTCGAACCGAAACGCGAAGTCCTCTTCCCCGTGTTCGGACAGGGCCAGCCTGGCCTCCTCGACCAGGTGCGCACGGTCCAAAGCCCGCAATGCCACCTGCTCACAGTAGAAGTGCACCCGGGTGCCGCGCTCCGCAGCGCTGTCCCGGTAACGGTCCGCTGCCCTCGAGGCTTCCTGAATGACGCTTCGAAGCTTGGCTGGATCACCGATGGATGCCGGCAGCCGTGTGTCCTGCGCAAGTGAGTTCGCGGCCATATAGCCAAACCAGCCGTTGAGTGACGACGGTGAAGGCGCCTGCGAGATCACCGTGGTGATGGACGGCACCGCAGGCGGCTCGGTGACGGAACGGGAATACATCCGCCCGTGCTCGGTGGCGTGGGCAAGCAGAGGCTCAGTCATCCGTCCAGTGTGTCACCCCGCACTGACAGTCACGGCTGCCCGTCTCATCGCACAAAGTTCCACCGCGCGTTTCGCAGGGTCAAATAGGCGCGCCGGGGGTTGCCCGGATTGGACGAACCCCAAATCCTCCTATATTGTTTTTACTCGTTGGAGAGCGCGAAACCGCGCCGTAATTTGCCAAAAAATTGCGGCGTCAGCGTGAACATTCCTTCTGCGGACGTAGCTCAGCTGGCTAGAGCACCACCTTGCCAAGGTGGATGTCGCGGGTTCGAATCCCGTCGTCCGCTCGCAAGTCACTGTATGAGCTGGTATCGGCCAGCGGTCCTGCATTATCGGGGTCACGGTGGGGTGGCCGAGAGGCGAGGCAGCGGCCTGCAAAGCCGTTTACGCGGGTTCGAATCCCGTCCCCACCTCCAGTAAGGTGAAGGCAGCCGAGGTTTGACACACGGTTTCCGGGCGATTGGCGCAGCGGTAGCGCGCTTCCCTGACACGGAAGAGGTCACTGGTTCGATCCCAGTATCGCCCACTCAAAGCGCCTCGTAAGAGGCGCTTTTTCGCGGACGTAGCTCAGCTGGCTAGAGCACCACCTTGCCAAGGTGGATGTCGCGGGTTCGAATCCCGTCGTCCGCTCCGAAAAAGATCAGCCGCTGCGGGAAATGATCCACCGCCCGTGGGCCGCTCCTAGTGAATGAGCTTGAGTCCCACAACGCATGCCACAATCCCAAGTACCAGCAGCACCTTAATCAGCGAAGCGGCCTCGCCGTCGAAGATCATCGCGTAGGCCACGGTCAATGCTGCTCCGATCCCCACCCACACGGCGTAAGAGGTGCCAACCGGCAGGGTCCGCATCGACCAGGCCAGACCAGCCATGCTCAGAATCAACCCGATACCGAAGATCACGCTGGGCCACAGCTTGGTAAAACCCTCAGATTTCCCCAACGCGGTGGCCCAGACGGCCTCGAGTACGCCAGATACAACAAGCACAATCCATGCCATGACAGTCTCACTCCTGAGCGCCGTCTTTTCGCTGATCGGGTACGGCGCACCTCGTCCGGGTGCCTTCTGGCTCCATTAAGGCTGTCACATCTGCGCGCGGGCGGCAATCCGGCGGCGCAGGCAGCGCTCTCGGCAGAATCACAGGTGAAACCATGGCCACTCGTAACCACCGGCGCCTAAGATGTAATGCGGAGGGAACAACAGGTTCCCGGATAAGAAGGGAGGTGCCTGTGTCTGTATTTGACGGGCTCAAAGGCAAGGCCGAAGTCCTGAAGGGCAAGGCAGCCGGACTGGTGGGCGAGCATTCGGAGAAAATCAAGGACGGCATCGGGCACGCTGGCAATTTTGTTGACAGCAAGACCGGTGGCAAGTATTCCGGCAAGATCGACTCCGCGCAGTCCAAGGCCTCCGATCTGGTCGACAAAGTCGACCGTGACGAAGACAACCGACCGGTTGACCCCTACAGGCCCTCCGCCTAGCAGCCTTTAGCACGACAAGGAGGTGCCGGCCCTGCCGCGAGGCAGGGCCGGCACCTTTGTCGTATGCCCAGGTGATGCGCGAGTTTCCAATGTGCCGCCTGCGGTGTAGCTCCAGGCCAATGCCTAGTTTGAAGCCGGACCGCCCTGCCGGGCCAGTGCGGTCAGCCGGGACACGGCGCGGTGGTACTTCTTCATGAAGCCGCCGGACATCATCTCCGGGGTAAAAAGCTCGCTGAACGGCACGCCGCTCGCTATGACGGGCACGTCCCTGTCATACAGACGGTCAGCGAGCACCACAAAGCGCAACGCAACAGCCTGCTCGGTAATGGTCCCGACATTGTGCCAGGCAACTATTTCCACTCCCTCGATCAGTTGGCGGTAGCGGCTCGGGTGCACTCCCGCCAGATGGTTAACCAGATCATCAAAATGGTCCTCGGCTACGGTGGTCTCGTGCGGCACTGCCCTGATTCGCCGGCGAAGCTCCGGATCGCTCAGCGGCGCCGGCGCATCGGGGAGTCCCCGGTGCCGGAAGTCCTCTCCGTCAATGCGACTTACCTCGAACTGGTCTGACAGAACCTGGATCTCGCGTTGGAAGTCGACCGCGGCGAACCGTCCATCGCCAAGTGATCCGGGGAGGGTATTGGACGTGGCTGCAAGCTTCACCCCCGCGTCGGCGAGTTCCCGCATCAAGCGCGACATCAGGACGGTGTCTCCCGGGTCGTCAAGCTCAAACTCATCAATGCACACCAGCTGGTAGCCGCTGAGTGCCTCCACTGTCCGGCGGAATGACAGGGCGCCCACCAGATTGGTGTACTCGACAAAGGTTCCAAAGGCCTTTCTGCCCTCCGTTGCGTGCCACAACGATGCCAGCAGGTGGGTCTTCCCCACTCCAAAGCCGCCGTCAAGGTAGATGCCGGCCTTGGCCGTCGGCCGCTTGGCCCCGAAGAGCCTGCGAAACCCGGACGGGACCGGTACATTGACTTCTCCGGCAAAGGCCCGCAGTGCCTTGACCGCGTGTGCCTGAGACGGCTGACCGGGATCCGGCCGGTAGCTGTCAAAAGACACCGAGCCAAACCGGGGAGATGGGAAAAAGCCATCGAGAAGCTCATCGACAGAGACCTTGGGCGTGCGCTGCGTCAAGTGCTCGATAGTTGCCACGATTCAGGCCGTCTCTCTTGGTGGAAGGTTGCGGGTTGACCTGCTCTCGCCCGGCTGTGCCCGCTAAGCAAAGCAAGAATACGCCACCGTGGTGGTCCCCAGGGCGTCTAGTGACCCACCGCACACGGTCATTGTGGCCTTCCGTGACCTTTCCGGAAGCAATCGATCGGCTGCATGGTTAGGCTGGGTGAGGACGACCATGGTCACTATTGTCTTAGCTGAAAGGGCGCCACGGATGAGTGTTGCAACAGATCCCCACAAGAAGTTCGCCGCTTACGCACACCCCGAGCGGTTGGTATCGACCGACTGGCTCGCGCAAAACATTGGAACCCCCGGACTGGTGGTGGTCGAGTCCGACGAGGACGTACTACTGTACGAGACGGGGCACATTGACGGTGCAGTCAAGATTGACTGGCACACGGACCTCAATGACGAGGTGGCCCGGGACTACGTTGACGGTGAAGGTTTTGCGCGGTTAATGTCTGCGAAGGGTATTTCCCGCGATTCAACCGTGGTGATCTACGGGGATAAGAGCAACTGGTGGGCCGCCTATGCGCTGTGGGTGTTCACCCTGTTCGGACACGAGGACATACGCTTGCTGGACGGCGGCCGCGACAAGTGGATTGCGGAGGGCCGGAGCGTCAGCACTGACACACCACAGCCTGCGGCAACTGATTATCCAGTCATCGAGCGCAACGACGCACCCATTCGGGCCTATATGACCGACGTTCTGCAGCACTTCGGCAATCCACTGATCGATGTGCGCTCGGTTGACGAGTACACCGGCGCACGCACCCACATGCCTGCCTACCCTGAGGAGGGCGCCCTGCGTGGCGGTCATATTCCCTCTGCGGCCTCCGTGCCGTGGGCGCGTGCTGCCGCCGAGGACGGAACGTTCCGCAGTCGCGACGAGTTGGACGCCATCTACCGGGGCGAAGCCGGCTTGAAAGACGGGGACGACGTCGTTGCCTACTGTCGGATCGGCGAACGTTCCAGCCACACCTGGTTTGTGCTCCAGCATCTCCTCGGGTTCCAGCATGTCCGCAACTACGACGGCTCCTGGACCGAGTGGGGCAACGCGGTGCGGGTCCCGATCGCCAAGGGCGACGCACCCGGCGAAGTACCAGCCCGGGCGTAGCATTAACCACAAGCCATCCGACAAACACTTTCAAGGATCACAACCGTGGAGACAACCGCAATACCTCAGCAGCTGGCGGAGATCGTGGACGATTTCCAGGCGTTGGACGAGCCCGACAGGCTGCAGTTGCTACTTGAATTTTCGCGGGGACTCCCGGAGCTCCCGGAGCGTTTCCGGGAGCATCCGGAGCTCCTGGAGCAGGTGGTGGAGTGCCAAAGCCCCCTGTTCCTGACACTGGAGTTTGCGCCTTTGCCGGAACGGATTGTATCGCTGTACTTTTCGGCACCGCAGGAAGCTCCCACAACCCGTGGATTTGCCGGCGTACTGCTCGAAGGCCTGAACGGGTTGCCTGCGGCGGAAATTCTGGCCGTACCGGACGATGTGCCGGAGCGGCTTGGGCTGACCCGGGCCATCACGCCGCTGCGCATGCGTGGAATGGCAGCCATGCTAGGCCGGATCAAACGTCAGATCCGTGAATCCCCCGCCGCCTGAGTCCACTTTCCCGGCGACACCCGGCCAAGCAGTGTGCGTGAAAGCCACGACGCAACCGTTCGCTCCCATCGGACCGGGTCCACATTCCACTCCTTGGTGTGCCGGGCCCGGTGAAACCGCTCAAAGCTGACAAATCCCGGATTCTTTTCGGCCAGCTCCGCTGACGGACCCACCGGGACAAACTCATCGTCCTCACTGTGCACAATGAGGGTGGGGATTCTCAGCTGGTCCGCCCGTGCAACCCAGTTCATACTCTTGAGGTCCAGGGGTGCGGCGAGCCCGGTCACTTTCCGCCCGGTGTCGTTGGACAACAACCACTGTCCAAGCCTTCCGACGGGAGCGGGAATACGGTTCAGCCGGGCATGGTAGGCCAGGACCTCAATCCAGTTGACTACAGGGCCGTCCAGCACCAGCGCACCAATCCGGCCGCGATGCCGGGAGAGGTCGGCGGTCTGCAGGCAGATGGCTCCCCCCATGGACCAGCCGAACAGCACAATATCTTCCGCACCATGACCCAGTGCGTAGTCCACTGCCGCCTCGATGTCCTGCCACTCGGTCATTCCGAGTCCATACCTGCCGTCCGGCGCGTAGGGTGCTTCGCCGTCGTTCCGGTAGGAAACCAGCAGACTGGTCATGCCCAGCGAACGGGCTGTGCGAACCGCCCGCAGGCCTTCGGTGCGCTGCACTCCCCTGCCGTGAACCATGATTGCCCAGGTGGTGGACGGAGCCTCCGCGCGGATGAGCCAGGCCGGGGCCGCTCCTCCGTGAACGGGGATTTCCACCTGCTCGTTGGCAAAACCAAGCGCGGACGGCGTGGGGTAGACGGCTCCGCTCCACCATCCCCTGGTGGCGTGACGCAGCTCTCCTGTATAAACAGCCTCGACCTCACGCTGAACAGTTCCCTCCCGGGGTACGTAGGAGCGGATCGCGCCAATGCGCGCGTGTCCGGCGCCGCCGTCGAAATAGAGACTGTAGGTGCCCTCCACCGTCGTGTCGTCATTGGCCGGAAGGATCACCTGCATACTGTCACCGGCACCGACCACTGCCAGAATCTCCAGGTTCTCGTCCCGCTTGCGGGCAGGGATCACCACTTGGCGTGCGAAATGCGCAGCGAGTGCCGAAGTAGCCGCGGCAACCGCCGAGGTACCCGCGGCACCGACGCCGATCCCAAGCGCAGTCCACTTGAGCCAGGGGACCGGGCTGCGGAGCGCAACTGATGCATCGGGATTCAACGGCATGCTCCATTCTTGCGCGGCAGCGGGTGCGTCGTCGACATTGGCGCTGTGGAGTGTCGGCGCGTGGCCCTAGGTGTGGGCCCCATCCCGCACTAGTCTGTGAGACATGGGCGAGACAATTGTGGTGTTGACGGAAGAAAGCCTGAATGAAACCGACGTGCGCAATCTGGTGTCACTATCGGGTGATCAGTCTGCACAGTTCCTTGTTCTGATACCCGAGGACCGGCATAAGAATATTCTCGGAGAGTTTTTCCACCATCTGAGCCTTTTTGAGTTCGCCGATGCGTTTCGGGAGCTCTCGCACGGGCAGCCCAGCGCGGAGGAGTCAAGGGTATCGGCCGATGCGGCGCTCGCTGCATCACTCGAGGCAGCCGCTTCCGCGGGACTGACTGCACACGGGCGGGTAGTAGGGGACAACGCCGTTGCCGCAATGGTGGATGCAGTCTCGGAGCTAGCCGCTGGGCAGGCGGTTGTGGTCACCAGGCCGCACGCAGTAGCCGACACATTTCACACGGATTGGGCAAACCAGGCCCAGGACAAGCTTGGTATCCCCGTACTCCATTTGTACTCGGGGTCGGGATTTATCGGCGACTCCTAGGCGTTGAAGAAACCATGAGCACATCTGAGAATGCATCTGAGACCACCCAGACCGCTGCTGCCGCGGACGCAGTGGAGAAAACGGAGGATCAATGGCGTGCGGAGCTGAGCCCGGCGGAGTATCACGTGCTGCGCCAGGCTGGAACCGAGCGTCCCTACACCGGCGAATACACTGACACCCACACCAAAGGGGTGTACCAGTGCCGGGCGTGTGGCCACGAGTTGTTCACCAGTAATGAAAAGTTTGATTCCCACTGCGGCTGGCCCTCCTTCTGGTCGCCTCTGGCCGAAGAGCGCGTCCGGTACATCCGTGACCGGGCAATGGGGATGGAACGGGTGGAAGTAAGGTGCGCCCGGTGCAACTCCCACCTGGGACACGTGTTCGAGGGTGAAGGCTACGGCACGCCTACCGACCAGCGGTATTGCATCAACTCAATCTCCATGAAGCTGGTGCCCGAGGAGTAGTCGAGCGAAGCTCAACCACGGCTTGGGCTGTCTCATCGACAGCACCCATTAAGCGCCAGAATATCTTATGCCCAGTGGTCTGAGTAGTAAGAATAACTGAGCCATTGCTACGCTCGAATCAGTAGAGGCAGCCGCGTGTCGGTCTGCCGGTCAACTGATGAAGAGAGAGCAGGTGGGGCATCCCATGACTCAGACAATCCAAGGTATGCTGGTACAAACAGTGTGGACTGACGCTCCGGAACAGCTCCGGTCGTGGTTAAGCCTGAAGGACGCCGCCTCCTCAATGCAGGCCCTGCAGGCCAAGGACGGCTCGGTTCCGGAAAGCGCTGATCATCACGCGGCGACGGCCCATGTGAAGGCCATCATCGAAGCGATCCACGAACTGGCCCCCGCTTTTCCCCACGACTCGGAGTACCTCTCCGCGCTGATCGTGGACTTCGGGCGATGGAAAGACGCCGGCCTGGGCACGCCGGACTTCCTGGACTCGCTGTTGAAATTCCAGCCACAAGTTGACCGCGTTGACGGCCGACGTCATCTGGTTGTCTTTCCGATGTACACCCAAAACGGCAGCAGCAACCGGCTGGTGGAAGCCGTGTTGCTCGAGGTCGTCTGGCCGGATTTCATTGCCGAACTCGAAGCCGGGGACTACTCCAACAAGCTGTTCGTTCCCATCCGCTTCCTTGACTTCACCGAGGGCTACAACACCAACTCCGCGGTCCTGTTCCCGGAGACGGTCGCAGTCCGTGAGACCCCGCAATTCACTTGGGGCGCTATTTTCGCCGATCGTGAGGCAGCGCGTTTCCGTCGTGTTGTTCGTGCCGCGGCGGATACCACCAAGCTCGACCTGCCTGATGAGGCACTCGAACTGCTGGCGGACCAGACGCTGGCCCAGGAGACGTTCGTCATGTGGGACCTTATCCATGACCGCACCCACATGCGCGGTGACCTGCCTTTTGACCCCTTCATGATCAAACAGCGCATGCCGTATTTTCTCTACTCGCTGGAGGAACTGCGCTGCGACCTTACCGCCTTCCGTGAATCGGTGCGCATCGCCAAGGACGAGAATGCGTCCGACGACGCCCGCCGCCACGCGCGCCTGGTCCAGTACGCGGTGATCTTCGACCGCATCTTCCGCTTTGCCATCACCGGGAGCAGGGTGCGCAATTACGACGGACTGGGCGGGCAGCTGCTCTTCGCCTGGCTGCACCAGAACCACGTTCTGCACTGGACGGACACCAAGCTGACCATTGACTGGGCGGAAATTCCCGGCGTCGTCATTGCACTTGGCGAGAGGATCGAGCAACTGTACTGGCGCTCCATCGACCGCCCTAAGACAGCACATTGGCTGGCTGCGTATCAACTCGTCTCCGAGACAGTTACACCAAATCCTGCGTCGGTGTGGGCGAAAGGCCCGGAGTCGCTGCCGCTCGACGGTCCCCCGCGCGGGCTGACCGATGCCGTGCTTGATGATGAATTTCCGCTGTCCATGTTTTTTGAAGCGCTCAACCGCAAACTGAAGCCGGTCATCGAGTCCACCGCTGGAATTACCGGGGACGCGGCATGAGCGATGCGGCGCAGGACCTCTCGGGCCTCACGATCGTGATTGCCGGAGCATCCAGTCCGGCTGGCATTGCCTGCGCCCGGCAGTTTGCCGGAGCCGGTGCACGGGTGGTGGCCGTCGGGTCCAATGCGGGGCGGTTGGAAGGTGCCTTGAGCGACGTCGACGGCGTGGTCTTGAAGACGTGTGACCTGAGCCAAGCCGAAGACGTCCAGAAGCTCGCGGCAGGTCTGCGGGAGGACCGGCTCATGCCTGATGGGCTAATCCATCTGGTAGGTGGCTGGCGTGGAGGCGATGGAATTGCCGGCCAATCCGATGGAGACTACGACTTCCTGCACCGTCAGGTGGTCACGACGTTGCGCAATACCAGCAGGGCGTTCCTGCCGGACCTCGCCGCCTCCACGCGGGGAAGACTCGCCATCGTCTCGGCAACCGCCGTGGACCGCCCCACTGCGGGCAATGCGTCCTATGCGGCCGTCAAGTCCGCTGCCGAGGCCTGGGTAAGGGCCATTGCAGATCAGTTCAGCCCGAGGCACAGCGGGAACGACGACGACACACCAGCCACTGCGGCGGCCTGCATTGTGGTGGTCAAGGCCCTCGTGGACGACGCGATGCGGGCAGGCAGCCCGGAACGACGCTTCCCCGGCCATACCGATGTGCGCCACGTAGCAACAACCATGGCCGGCCTGTTCACTGAGGACGCCGCAGCGCTGAACGGTCGCCGCGTGATGCTCGCCGATCTTCCCTGACAACCACGTAAGCGATACTGGATACCGTGACTGAAACCATCTCCACCCATACCTCCCTCCACGACTCCACCCTCCGGGGTTTTGCCTCGGACAACTACTCAGGTGTTCACACCGAGGTGCTTGCGGCCCTCGCGGCTGCCAACGGCGGCCACCAAACCGCCTATGGCGACGACGTCTACACCCAGCGCCTTCAAGAACTGATGCGCGGGCACTTTGGCGACGGCGCGCAGGCGTTTCCGGTCTTCAACGGCACCGGAGCCAATGTCCTGAGCCTGCAATCCCTGCTGCCGCGGTGGGGCGCCGTGGTTTGTGCTCAGAGCGCCCACATCAACGTGGATGAGAACGGCGCACCAGAGCGTGTGGGCGGCATCAAGCTCCTTCCGGTCCCCACTCCGGATGGAAAACTCACGCCGGAACTGATTGACCAAGAGGCCTGGGGCTGGGGTGATGAGCATCGGGCGCAGCCGCTCGCCGTGTCCATCACGCAGACCACTGAACTTGGCACTCTCTACTCGGCTGCGGAGATCCGTGCAATCGCCGATCATGTCCACGAACGCGGAATGTCCCTGCACATGGACGGTGCACGCGTTGCTAACGCTGCCGCAGCGTTGGACCTGCCTCTTCGCGCATTCACCCGGGACGCCGGCGTCGACGTCCTGTCTTTTGGCGGCACCAAGAACGGCCTCATGTTCGGTGAGTGCGTGGTTGTGCTGAACCCGGAGGCCGCTCAGGGGCTTGAGTACCTCAGGAAGATGAACATGCAGCTGGCCTCGAAGATGCGTTTTGTCTCGGCACAGCTGATCGCCTTGCTGGAAGGCGGACTATGGCTACGATCCGCAGCACATGCCAACGCCATGGCTGCCCGCCTCACAGCAGCGGTCAAGGACATCGAGGGCGTCCGCCTGACCCAGGAGACCGCCGCAAACGCCGTGTTCGCCGTCCTTCCCCCCGGAGCGGCTGACAGGGTCAGGGAGTCGTTCCGGTTCTATGACTGGGACCAAAAGACCGGCGAGGTCCGCTGGATGTGCTCGTTCGACACCACGCGTGAAGACGTTGATAACTTCGCTGCCGCGATCAGGCGCGAGGTGGCCGCCTCGTAACCGACCGGCCCGGCGTGCCTGCCGGGGCGTAAGCATCTTGTGGCATAGCCTTCCAAGGTGAGCGCAAAAGGCGACCTGTCACAGGTTCCTCCTGAATTCCTGAACGCACTGTCCGAGCTGCGCAGTGCGAAGTGCCGCAGCGAAATCCGGCTGGACGAAATCCCGGCGCCATCGCGTCTTGCACCCTTCGCAGTCGCTCTGGGTGCCGAGGTCTTTCGCGATGCACGCCCCGGCCGGTTGCCGGTCCATGGTCCCGCCATGGCGGCTTTCGCACAGGAAGAGCCCGAGGAACTGGCAACAGGCCGCTTCATTCTCCTCTATGATCCGGATGGTTCAGAAGTCTGGGACGGCAGTTTCCGGGTGGTGACGTACATTCGCGCCCAACTGGAGCCCGACATGGGCAACGACTCGCTGCTGGGTTCAGTCGCCTGGACCTGGCTGGTGGAAGCGCTGACCAACCACGGCGCCGGACACCGGGCGGCCGGAGGCACCGCCACCCGAATCCTCTCTGAGAGCTACGGCACGCTGGCCGACCGGGTTGACACCATTGACATCGAGCTTCGCGCGTCCTGGACACCTGACACCGACAGGATCCAGAACCATTTGGAAGCGTGGGCGGACATGGTGTGCACCTTTGCCGGGCTCCCACCACTTCCTGATGGGGTTGCGTCGCTGCCAAACCGCCGCCGGAACTAACCCGACGGAACTAACCCGACGGACTGACCCGCCGAAACCGGCAGCGCTGCGTGTGCCGTGCGGCCGGATAGACTGAAGCCATCATGACCCCGCAGAAACCTGAGCCCGACGTCGATACCGCAGGTGACAGCCCGGCCATTGAGGAGGCCCCCGCCCCGCTGCCGCTTCTCGATGAACCCCGTGATGGTGTACCGCTGGTTATTGATACGCAGGCGGGCCTGGAGCGGGCAGCAGCCGCACTT
>NZ_KI914978.1:50380-55223 GCF_000520595.1 Arthrobacter sp. H5 | reverse complement strand
GCAGCAGCCGCACTTGCGGGCGGCACCGGTCCAGCCGGGGTGGATGCGGAGCGCGCTTCAGGCTTTCGATACGGCCAACGCGCTTTCCTGGTGCAGATACGCCGCGAGGGATCCGGCACGTGGCTGATCGACCCGGAGCCCTTCACCGACCTTTCGATCATTGACCACGCGTTGAAGGACGTCGAATGGATTCTCCACGCGTCCACCCAGGACCTCCCCTGCCTTTCGGAGCTGGGTATGTGGCCGGACCGGCTTTTCGATACCGAGCTGGCGGCCAGGCTGGCGGGCCTTCCGCGGGTGGGACTGGCTGCGGTCATCGAAACCCTACTCGGATTCACGCTTGCCAAGGAGCACTCCGCGGCCGATTGGTCCCAGCGCCCACTCCCGGAGCCCTGGCTGCGCTACGCGGCACTGGATGTTGAAGTTCTCACGGAGTTGCGTTCCAAGTTGATCGAACTACTGGACGACGGCGGCAAACTCGCCTATGCCGAGCAGGAGTTCGAGCACATCCGCAGCAGTCCGTTGTCCGAGCCGCGCATCGATCCCTGGCGCCGCACCTCGGGTATGCATCAAATCCGCGACCGGCGGCAGCTCGCCGCCGTCCGCGAACTCTGGGATGAACGTGAGGAACTCGCGCGGAACCGGGATGTCGCACCCGGCCGGCTCATTCCGGACGCCGCGGTTGTGGCGGCCGCCCGCGCAATGCCCTTGACTGTTCCTCAGCTTCTGGGCACCAATGGGTTCCATGGCAGGGCTGCCCAACGTGAGGCTCCCCGCTGGATCCGGTGTATCAACGCTGCCCGCGTGGCGACTGATCTCCCGGAACTGCAGCTGTCCACCAACGCTCCTCCTCCCCCGCGGGTATGGGTGGAGCGGGACCCGGAGGCAGCAGCGCGTCTGCAGACGGTAAAACCGCGGGTGGCCGCAGCCGCGGCGAAGCTCAACATGCCTCTGGAGAACCTGTTAACCCCGGACTATCTGCGGCGGATCGCCTGGCGTCCGCCGTCGGAAATCACGCTCGAATCGGTGAGCGCCGCGCTTGCCGGACTGGGGGCGCGTCCGTGGCAGATCGAAAACATCGCCGCGGTCATTGCTGTCGCCTTCCTGGAACCTGAGCCGCTCCCCCGGAAGGCTGCAAGGGCATAGCCGAAGGAGGCTCCTGGACCGCGTCGGATCCTGCAGTTTATCCATGCCTTGGCGCTGAGCTGGACTACCGCCCCGCGGCCCAACAGGTACAAATCAGGACACAATTGCTCAGAAGGTGCAGGCTTGGTTCGCCGAGGGCTTTCGCGGAGGGGTCTTCGGCAGCGGTGAGTGGTTGGTATGTTCAGATGGTGAACCGTGTTGCCATGCTATGTTACTCACAAGTAACATAGTCCGCGGATCAACATCTCAAAGAGGAGTAATCGTGAGCCCCAATTCCACAGCAGTCCGCAGGGAGGTCAGGAATGTCGTCTTCGTTGACGGCGTGCGTACTCCGTTCGGCAAGGCCGGCGACAAGGGAATCTACGCCGGTACCCGTGCCGATGATCTTATAGTCAAGTGCATCCGCGATCTTTTGCGGCGCAATCCATCCTTGCCGCCGGAGCGCATTGACGATGTCGCCATCGCCGCCACTACCCAGACGGGCGATCAGGGCCTGACCATTGGGCGTACCGCTGCACTGTTGGCGGGACTCCCCCGCACCGTCCCCGGCTTCGCTATCGACCGTATGTGCGCGGGTGCCATGACGGCGGTGACGACGACGGCGTCAGGCATCGCCTTTGGTGCGTATGACGTAGTCATTGCCGGTGGCGTCGAGCACATGGGCAACCACCCCATGGGTGCCGGCACGGATCCTAACCCCCGGTTCATGTCGGAGAAACTCGTCGACCCGGCCGCACTGAATATGGGTAACACTGCCGAAAATCTCCATGACCGCTTCCCGGCCATCACCAAGGACCGTACGGATGCCTATGCAGCTGCGTCGCAGGAGAAACTGGCCGCCGCGTACGAATCGGGACAGATCCAGCCGGACCTCGTGCCGGTGGCCAGCCGAAAGCCGGGTGCCGGCTGGAGGCTCAACACGGTGGATGAACCGCCCCGCCCCGGAACCACGGTCGAGGATCTGGCCGGGCTCCGGACACCCTTCCGGTCCCATGGCCGCGTGACCGCGGGGAATGCGGCGGGACTGAACGACGGCGCCACAGCGGCGCTGCTCGCGTCCTCGGACACTGCCGCGGAACTTGGTCTACCCGTGAAGATGCGCCTGGTCGCCTATGCGTTTGCCGGCGTCGAACCTGAGGTTATGGGGATCGGCCCTGTGCCGGCCACCGAGAAAGCCCTGCGGCAAGCCGGATTGTCTATCGACGACATCGGACTGTTCGAAATCAACGAAGCGTTTGCCGTTCAAGTTCTTTCCTTCCTGGATCATTTCGGCATCGCCGACGATGATGCGCGCGTAAACCGGTACGGCGGCGCAATTGCCGTGGGGCACCCGCTGGCCTCCTCCGGCGTGCGGCTGATGACTCAGCTCGCCCGGCAGTTCGAGGAGGACCCATCTGTGCGTCACGGCATGACCACCATGTGCATTGGCCTTGGCATGGGCGCCACAGTCATTTGGGAAAACCCCCACCACCCCGACTACTCAGGAAACGTCCCGGAGGATGCAGTATGAGCTTCGACCGCTTCGAGGAACTGGCCGCCCTGGTTCCGGATGAAACCATGACCCACTCCTATGTCCAGGATGTCCAGCTGCCAGATGGCGCCGGAACCCTGGCCTTAATCACGCTGGACAACGGGCTGGACCACACCAAGCCCACCACGCTCGGGCCCAACACACTGATCGAACTTGGCCGGACGCTCGAGGCGCTGAAGGAGCGGGGCCTGAACGGGGAAGTTGCCGCCGTCGCAATCACCGGCAAGCCGTACTTCCTGGTGGCCGGAGCGGACCTCTCCACCGTGAAGACGCTTAAAGCAGAGTCGCACGGCCGGCTCATGGCCGAGCTGGGACACGCAGCGTATGACCTGCTCGGCGACATGGGCGTACCGAGTTTTGCCTTTATCAACGGCGTCGCGCTGGGAGGCGGCCTCGAAGTAGCGCTGGCAGCCAACTACCGGACAATCTCCACCGGAGCCAACGGGATCGGACTGCCCGAGGCATTCATCGGCCTGGTTCCGGGCTGGGGCGGCGTCTACAAACTGCCCCGGCTCATTGGACCGGCCGCCGCGCTGAAGGTCATGATTGAGAACCCGCTCAGCAACAACCGGATGCTCGATGGCCGGGCTGCGTTCAAGCTGGGCATTGCCGACGCCTTGTTTGAACCCGCGGATTTCCTGGAGCAGTCGCTGCTGTGGGCTTCCCGGGTACTTGCCGATTCCTCCGCCGTCGCTTCACGCCGCGCGGAGATTGCCTGCTTTGATGAGGCCGACTGGGATTCAGCTGTGGCCGCGGGCAGGGCGTTTGTTGCGGCCAAGACGTCCAACGCTGCACCCGCGCCGGGCAAGGTCCTGGATCTGTTCGAAGCAGGCAAGCACTACACCCGCGAGGAGTCGGCCGCAGCCGAGTGTGAGGCGCTGACCGGGCTCATGCAGTCTCCCGAGTTCCATTCGACGGTGTACGCGTTCCTGGATCTGGTGCAGAAGCGCGCCAAGCGACCGGCCGGCGCCCCGGACAAGAAGCTCGCCCGGTCAGTGACCAAGGTGGGCGTGGTGGGCGCGGGCCTCATGGCTGGCCAGCTGGCGCTGCTGTTCGCGCGGCAATTGAAGGTTCCCGTGGTGATGACCGACGTCGATCAGGCACGGGTGGACCAGGGCGTTGCCTGGGTTCATGCCGAGGTGGACAAACTGCTTGGCAAAAAGCGGATGTCGCAGGATGCTGCAAACCGCACCAAGGCGTTGGTGTCAGGGTCCGTTTCCAAGTCGGTCTTCGCGGACGCCGACTTTGTGATCGAGGCCGTCTTTGAGGAGATGGGCGTCAAGAAGACCGTGTTCGCCGAGGTTGAGGCGGTTGTGTCGGCCGAATGTATTTTGGCGACCAACACATCCTCCTTGTCGGTCGCTGAGATGGCAGCTGACTTGGCGCATCCCGAACGGGTAGTCGGCTTCCATTTCTTCAATCCGGTTGCCGCCATGCCATTGCTGGAGATCGTCAAGGCTCCGCGGACTGACGACGCCGTGTTGGCAACCGCATTTGCCGTGGCCAAGGAGCTGAAGAAGAACGCCGTCCTGGTCAAGGACGCGACCGCCTTTGTGGTGAACCGGATCCTGGGCCGTATGTTCGGCGAGATCACAGCAGTATTCGACGAAGGGACAGATGCCGCAACAGCGGATGACGCGCTTCGTCCGATGGGGCTGCCGATGACGCCGTTCAAGCTGCTCGCTCTGGTGGGCCTGCCCGTGGGTCAGCATGTCCAGGAATCACTTCATGCGGCGTTTGGCGACCGCTTCCATGTGTCAACGAATCAGCAGAAACTCATTGATGCCGGGGTCAAGGGGTTGTGGAACAGGAACGACGAGGGCGCAGACGTGGTGCCCGAGTCGACGCTTGCACTTCTTTCTGTCGGTGACTCACCGTCGAGCAGTGCGGAGGTGCTTCGCCGGACGCAGGATGCCCTTGCCGATGAGATTGGCCGCATGCTGGCCGAAGGCGTGGTCGCCGCACCGGAAGATATCGACCTGTGCGTCATCATGGGAGCAGGCTGGCCGATGCACCTCGGCGGGATCACGCCTTACCTTGACCGGGTGGGCGCGTCGGAACGGGTCACCGGCAAAACGTTCCACTCATGCGGTGGTGCGGGGGCAGCATAGAACTCCGCCCGCGCCAGTGGCTGACGCACCAGAGACCGGCGGGCGCACACGATAT
>NZ_KI914978.1:42925-50280 GCF_000520595.1 Arthrobacter sp. H5 | reverse complement strand
TTCGGAGTGCGTCCGCCGGTTTCTGGCGCGGGTGAAGGTTCCGGTGCGCAGGACTTACTTGGAGCTGCGCGGGAAGATCCGGTTCAGCTCTTCGAGTTCGGCGTCGGAGGGCACCCAGCATACGGCCTCCGCATTCTGCTGAATCTGCTCCGGTTTGGTGGCGCCGGCAATGACGCTTGCTACCGATGGCTGGGCGGCGAGCCAGGAGAAGGCAACCTGAAGTTCCGTGAGCGAACGCGCCCGGGCAAAGGCACCAAACTCGGCGAGCTGTTCCCAATCCGCGCTGTCCAGCAGATTGGTCCGGGTATGCGTCAACCTGCTGCCGGAAGGAGCCTTGCCCGAACTGTACTTTCCCGTCAAGAGGCCGTTTGCGAGTGGGAAGTACGGCAGCACACCCAGCCCGTAGGCTTCGGCTGCAGGCGTGACCTCGGCCTCGATCCGCCGGTCCAGGAGGCTGTAGTGGTTCTGGGCTGAGATGAACGGCGTGTGGCCGCCAAGCTGGGCCACGTACTCGGCTTCGACGATCTGCCAGCCGGCAAAATTAGAGTGGCCGATGTACCTGACTTTTCCGCTCTTTACCAGCTGGTCCAGTGCGGACAGTGTCTCGTCAATAGGCGTTAACACATCGGGGGCGTGGTATTGGTACAGGTCAATCCACTCGGTGTTGAGGCGCTTCAGTGATGCCTCGACCGCCTTGATGATATAGCGCCTGGATCCGCGTGCACCCCCATCGGGCCCGTTGGCCCCCTTGAGATCCAGACCAAATTTAGTGGCCACAACGACGTCGTCCCGGTTGCGTCCAAGAGCCTTGCCAAGCATCTCCTCGCTGAGGCCGGGCACCTTCCCGTAGGCGTCCGCCACATCGAAAAGCGTAATGCCCGCCTCAACCGCTGCATTGATCACCGTGTTGGCGCCTCGCTGCGATTCCGTGGGCGTTCCCGCCCGGCCCAGATTGTTACACCCGAGCCCCACCACGGACACGCTCAGGCCGGAATTACCAAGTCTGCGATATTCAATCATGGAACCAACCTACCAACCCGTTGCCCGCGCAAGCGCGCCCCCTTAGACGAACCAGATCCCGATCTCACGCACGGCGGATTCCGTCGAGTCCGACCCGTGCACCAGGTTCTGCTGAACCTTGAGGCCCCAGTCGCGGCCAAAGTCGCCGCGGATGGTGCCGGGTGCCGCCGTCGTTGGCTCTGTTGCGCCGGCAAGCGACCTGAAACCCTCGATGACGCGCTGGCCCTCGAAGATAGCCGCCACGATCGGGCCACTCAACATGAACTCAACCAGGGGCTCGTAGAAAGGCTTACCCACATGCTCCGAGTAGTGCTCTTCCAGCATTGCGCGGGTGGCGCTGACCAGCTTTAGGTCCATCAGCGTGTATCCCTTGGCTTCAACCCGCGCCAGGATAGTGCCCGACAGACTCCTCGACACGCCGTCCGGCTTGATCAGAACTAAAGTGCGCTCAACGCTCACAGATTTCCTCCACTAGGTTGGTACAACGGTCAAAACTCTTATTGGGACGGTGACGATCCATCGTCCGGGTGCAGCTTTTCCCACTCCGCCTGCTGCCGGTCCCGCCCGGCGTTCTCCCGATCCAGTCTTGCACCGGTCCGGATTCCGTACCACCAGGTCAGAGCAAACAGCACTCCAATCACAAACATCATCGGCTCCGCAAAGCCCGTAGCGATAATCAGCAGCTGTAGAACCCAGCCCACGGCCATTCCGTAAGGCTTGGTCAGGAAGGCACATGCCGCAATCAGCACAGCACTCAGGGTAAGGCCAACGCCGAGAATCAGCCCCACAGGTAGGACATCCCGCTGCAGACCGAATGCCACCAGCGTGGCAAACAGCACCACAAAAGCCTCCAGCGCCAGGACCGTGGACGCAAACATCACCTTAACCGAGCGCCGTTTCTTCGGCATGCCCGGCCGCCACTGGCGCTGAGCCTTTGTCATCCTGCGCTTGCGCTCTTCCATCGGCTACTTCCCCAGCAGGGTGCGGGCCTCGCCCACCACGGTAATCGATCCGGTCACAAGTACTCCACCGGCAAGGTCGTTATCCTCCTCGGCCTTCATGACAGCCCATTCCAGGGCATCGTCCAGCCGATCGGCAATGTGCACCCGTTCCTCGGCAAATCCTGCGGACAGTGCGCTCTGAAGCAGTTCCGCCGCTGGAATTGCCCGCGGCGAGTTGGACTGGGTGAGGCACACATCCTCCAGCAACCCGCCGAGTTCCTCATGAAGCTCAGCCAGCATGGCTCCGGCATCTTTGTCCTTCAGCACCCCGATCACGAGAACCAGCTTACTGAACTCAAAGGCCTCATTGATCGCCCGCGCGGCTGCTCTGGCGCCTTCCGCATTGTGCGCGGCGTCAACAATGATGCTGGGCGCGGTCCGCACTACCTCAAGGCGCCCCGGAGAGGTCACGGTCCGTAGCCCTTCACGCACGACGGCGGCATCCAGTTCCTTGGTTCCGCCGCCCAGGAAGGCCTCAACTGCCGCGACGGCAACCGCCGCATTCTGGGCCTGGTGGGCGCCGTGCAGCGGAACCAGTAACTCCTCATAGCGGCCGGCGATTCCGGCGATCGTCAGGACCTGCCCGCCAACACCCACTGTGCGGTCCTCAACGCCAAACTCGACGCCCTCAAACCGGAACTCCACGCCCGTTTCGCGGGCCTTTTCCAACAACACCTGCGCGGCGTCCTGGGGCTGGGCGGAACTGATCAGATAGCCGCCGGGTTTGATGATGCCGGCTTTCTCCAGCGCAATATCTTCAGTGGTGTCTCCAAGAAGTTCAGTGTGGTCAAGCGAAATGGGCATCACCACCGACACCAGCCCGTCACCCACATTCGTGGCATCGGTGATTCCGCCAAGGCCCACTTCAATCACCGCGACATCAACCGGCTCGTCTGCAAACACCGCAAACGCCAAGACCGTCACGCACTCGAAGTAGGTCAGCCGTGGCTCCCCCGCAGCAATGAGCTCGGCATCCACGATCTCCAGGTACGGCCTGACCTCGTCCCAGATCCGGACGAACGTCTCATCCGACACCGGCTCGCCGTCGATACTGATGCGCTCCGTGACCCTGGACAGATGGGGGCTTGTGTACCGCCCGGTCCTTAGTTCATGGGCGCGAAGGATAGCCTCGATCATGCGTGCGGTCGAGGTCTTTCCGTTGGTACCCGTCAGGTGGATGATCGGGAAGGCCTTATTGGGCTCGCCGAGAATCTCCATCACCCGGAACAGCGGAGCCATCCGCGGTTCCATCTTGTTTTCAGGGGCGCGGCTCAGCAGTTCAGCGTAGACGCTCTCCACGGAGAATTGGTCGATTGTCCTGGCTCCCTCGTTGTCCTCGCTCATACGTGCCTCTCCACAGTCACCTTGAAGTCGTGGCTGCCAGCACTGCTGGCAACAACATTAAGATCCTCTGTCAGCGTTTCCGTCTTGATCAATTCAGCGTTTGCCTCCAGCGCCGAGGCGGTTTCCGGCGTCACTTCCACGGTTGTCCTCACCCGGTCGCTGATGTGCAGATCCGCATCACGGCGCGCCTGCTGGATGGCCCTGATGGCATCGCGGGCGGTGCCTTCCGCCGCCAGCTCTCCTGTCACTTCCGTATTGAGCACCAGGAAGCCACCACCGGGCAGGACCGTCACCGCGGAATGGGAGGCGTCGTCGTCGTTCTCAACTACAGTCTCCAGTGCATACTCATGCGGCTCCAGCGGGAGTCCCCCCGCAGTGACCGCGCCGTCGTCGGACACCGACCAGTCGCCGGATTTGGACGCCTTGATGGCCAGCTGGACGTTTTTACCCAGCCGGGGGCCGACGGCCCGCGCGTTGACCACAAGCCTCTGCGTGATACCGAACTCCTCCGGCGACGCGTCCGCCGAATCGACAAGCCGCACCGACTTGATATTCAGTTCATCCGCGATGATCGCCCGGTACTGCCCACCAAGTTCCTCCGCGGCGGGCGCGACGACGGTCAGTTCCGACAGCGGAAGACGAACCCGTAGGTTCGCGGCTTTCCGCAGGCTGGAGCCGACCGAACAAATCTGCCGGGTGCGGTCCATGCGTGCCACCAGCTCATCGTCGCCGGAGAACAACGACGACGGCCAGTTGGTCAGGTGCACCGACCTGCCGCCGGTGAGGCCCCGCCAGATCTCCTCGGTAACCAGGGGCAGCAATGGAGCAGCAACCCGGCACACGGTTTCAAGGCAGGTGTAGAGCACGTCGAATGCCGCCTCGTCTTCGTCGAAGAAGCGCTGACGGCCCCTGCGCACGTACCAGTTGGTCAGTGTGTCCAGGTAGCGTCGCAACACTTCGCAGGCATCGCTGATGCTGAACTGATCAAGGGCGGAGGTCATTTCCTCCACGAGCCTGCCCGTGTAGGCCAGGATGTAACGGTCCAAGGGGTCTCGATGCGCTGGTTCCTCGCTTACTCGACCACCGGCCGTATCGGCGACGGACGACACTGGACGGGCTTCATATCCTGCCCCGCCATTGGCGGCGTTGGTGTAGAGGCTAAAGAAATGCCACACGTTCCACAGCGGGAGGATGACCTGACGGACGCCGTCCCGGATGCCCTGCTCAGTCACTACCAGGTTGCCGCCACGCAGTATCGGCGATGCCATGAGGGACCATCTCACCGCATCCGAACCGTACTCGTTGAAGGAATTGTTCACATCCGGGTAGTTGCCGAGGCTCTTCGATGCCTTCTGCCCATCATCGCCCAAGACAATTCCGTGGCTGATCACGTTCTTGAAGGCCGGCCGGTCAAACAACGCGGTGGACAGGATGTGCAGCGTGTAGAACCACCCACGGGTCTGTCCGATGTATTCGACAATAAAGTCACCAGGATTATGGGACTCAAACCAGTCCTGATTCTCCATCGGGTAGTGCACCTGGGCGTAGGGCATCGATCCCGAGTCGAACCATACGTCCAGTACATCCTCCACCCGGCGCATGGTTGACTGCCCGGTAGGATCGTCCGGATTGGGCCTGGTGAGCTCGTCGATAAACGGCCGGTGCAGGTCCCGCTCCCCTGCCTTGTTCAGCGGCAGCCGCCCAAAGTCGCGTTCGATTTCCGCCAACGATCCGTAGACATCCGTCCTTGGATAAGCGGGGTTGTCCGATTGCCACACCGGGATGGGGCTCCCCCAGTACCGGTTGCGGCTAATGGACCAGTCCCGGGCATTCTCGAGCCACTTGCCGAACTGCCCGTCCTTCACATTGCCGGG
The DNA here is from genome assembly GCF_000520595.1 of Arthrobacter sp. H5. Classification (GTDB taxonomy): domain Bacteria; phylum Actinomycetota; class Actinomycetes; order Actinomycetales; family Micrococcaceae; genus Arthrobacter_D. The sequence continues at coordinate 45,041 of NZ_KI914978.1, read as the reverse complement.
GATCCAGTTGATCTGCTGGTTCAGTTCAACCATCCGGTCCTTGATCTTGGTGACTTCAACAAACCACGAAGACACCGCGCGGTAGATCAGCGGGTTGCGGCAGCGCCAGCAATGCGGATAGCTGTGGACGTAGCTTGCCTGCCGAACCAGCCGGCCGGAATCCCGCAGGACCCGGGTGATGGGCTTGTTCGCCTCGAAAACCTGCAGGCCAACGATATCCGCGAGGGGCCCGTCGCCGTACATGGACAGGAACTTCGCGCCCTCGTCGACGGACAGGATGACCTGGATTCCGGCTTCCTCACAGATCCTCTGATCCTCTTCACCATAGGCCGGCGACTGATGCACAATGCCCGTGCCATCCGTCGTCGTCACGTAATCGGCAACGAGAAACCTGAACGCGTTGGTGTAGCCGCCACGCTCGGGATCCGACAGGTAGTCCCAGAGCGGCTCATAGGTCAGTCCGCCCAACTCGCTGCCCCGGTGCGTACCAAGGACGGCGGCACGCGCCTCCTCGGCGGACGCATACCCAAGGTCCTTGGCGTAGCCGCCCAGGAGTTCCTCGGCAATGAGGAAGCGGCGGGGCCGGTTTGTCTCGCCGCCCTCCGGCACCACCGCGTAGTGGATATCCGGCCCGACGGCGAGAGCGGCGTTGGTGGGGAGCGTCCAAGGCGTGGTGGTCCAGGCAAGCGCCTGCACGCCGGCGAGTTCGCGGGAAAGCTCCGACTCGCTGGCAAGGATCGGGAAGGTCACTGTGACGGTCTGGTCCTGCCGGTCCTGGTAAACGTCCTCGTCCATGCGCAGCTCATGGTTGGACAGGGGCGTCTCATCTTTCCAGCAGTATGGGAGCACCCGGTAGCCGTTGTACGTGAGCCCCTTGTCGTACAACGTCTTGAAAGCCCAGAGCACCGATTCCATGTAGTCGATGTTGAGCGTTTTGTAATCGTTGTCGAAGTCCACCCAACGGGCCTGGCGGGTGACATAGTCCTGCCAGTCGCCGGCATACTTCATGACCGAGGAGCGGCAGGCGTCATTGAACTTATCGATGCCCATGGCTTCGATCTGCTGCTTGTCACTCATGCCCAGCTGCTTCATGGCTTCCAGCTCGGCCGGCAGTCCGTGCGTGTCCCAACCGAAACGTCGCTCCACCCTGCGCCCGCGCTGGGTCTGGTACCTGCCCACCAAATCCTTGGCGTAACCGGTCAGGAGGTGACCGTAGTGCGGCAGTCCATTGGCAAAGGGAGGGCCGTCATAGAACACAAACTCGTTGGTTCCGTCAGCACCCGCCTCGCGCTGGTCGATGGACACCTGAAAAGTGCCATCCTCATTCCAGTACTTCAGGATGCGCTCTTCGATCTCTGGAAACTTTGGTGACGACGACGAGGAAGATGATGCGGAGGCGGACGCCTGGGAGGAGACGGCGGAAGGCGCGGCGCTGGCTTTGGGATAGATCTGGGGCATCATATTCATCCTCCGGTGGCAAGGGTGGTTGCGTTGCTGCGAGGACGTGCCCTGCTCCTATTGGCTGCTGCCCTAGGAACGGAAACCCGCGGTACCACCTCACTTGCCGCGCCGCATGATCCGAAAAACAACGCGGCTGCCACTTCATGACTGCTGTGACGGGCTTACCCGTCCGGTTCTACTGACACTGTTCCCGATGTTCCAGGTACCGTGTGTTCTTCCGGAAGCTCACCGGTGATGGCCGGGTCAAAGCTGCTCGGTCCAGTCTAACGGTCCCGGGGCGGCTGCGGTTAACGACGGCGGCCCCCCTCGCGCTCGGCGGATGACCTTGTGCGCAGCCGCCTGGGCAACCGGCCGGATCACTATCTCGTCCAGGTTCACATGATGCGGCACGCTGATCGCGTAGGCGACGACGTCGGCCACGTCCTGCGGGGTCAACGGCTTTTCCACTCCCGCGTAAACCTTGTCTGCCGCAGCAGCATCACCCAGTCGGTTCAAGGCAAACTCCTCGGTGCGCACCATTCCCGGCAACACTTCGATCACACGTACGTTGTGCTCGGCCTCTTCAAGCCTCAATGCCTGAGTCATGGCCCGCTGCGCCGACTTTGCGGCGTTGTAACCGGCACCGCCCTCGTACGCAACCAATCCCGCCGTCGAC
>NZ_KI914978.1:39957-42825 GCF_000520595.1 Arthrobacter sp. H5 | reverse complement strand
GCATCGGCAGGAAGGCCCGAGTCAGCTTCATGGTGCCCACCACATTGACCTGATACATCCATTCCCAGTCGGTGGTCTTGGCTGCCGAAATCGGATCCGCACCGCGGGCACCTCCCGCAATGTTCACCAGGGTGTCGATACCTCCCCCATCGGTGACCTCGCTGAGAAGCCGGGCGACGCCGTCGTCGTCCGTGATGTCCATAACAACGGCAGTGGCACCGGTTTCCTGCGCGATCGCCGCCAACCGGTCAGCGCGCCGCGCGACGGCGAAAACCCGCCATCCACGTTCCGACAGCACACGGACGACCGTCTCTCCGATCCCTGTGCTTGCCCCCGTGACAACCGCTGACCTGTGTGGCTGAGATTCCATGAGCCCAAGCCTACCGACCGAGGGCACCGCGGCGAGCGAAGCGAACTGTGGGAGGCCGGTACGCGATACCGACCGAGGGTCCGCGGCGTGATACTGAGCCCGCAACCGGCATGGAAGAATGGACGGATGGCTGACACACATCAGGGTACAGACACGCCCACAACCGCCCCTATCAACGTTCCGGACAAGCCCGCTCTCGAGGGGCTTGAACCGGCACTGACGCAGCGTTGGCTGGCAGAGGGAACCTACGCGTTCAACCCGGAGACCACTCGGGAGGAGGTCTATTCGATCGACACTCCCCCGCCCACCGCATCAGGGTCACTCCACGTCGGGCACATGTTCTCCTATACCCAGACCGATGTCATGGCCCGCTATCAGCGAATGGCCGGCAAAAACGTGTTCTATCCCATGGGCTGGGATGACAACGGGCTCCCCACGGAACGCCGTGTGCAGAACTACTATGGTGTCCGTTGCGATCCGGCCATCCCCTACGACCCCGGCTACGCGCCACCCGCCGCGCCCGCCAAGAACCAGCGTGACTTTGACGTGGTGTCCCGCCGCAACTTCATTGAACTGTGCGAAGAGCTGGCAGTCGAGGATGAGTTGGTCTTCAAAAACCTGTTCCAGACGCTCGGGCTATCCGTGGACTGGAATCTGACCTACCGGACCATCGACGACACCTCACGTGCGGTCTCCCAGCGTGCCTTCCTGGCCAACCTCGAACAGGGCGATGCCTATATGGCGGAAGCTCCAACCCTCTGGGATGTCACCTTCCGCACTGCTGTGGCCCAGGCCGAACTCGAGGACCGCGAAGTTGCGGGGGCCTACTACCGCTACCCGTTTGCCACGGCGGACGGCGAACAGCTTTTTATTGAGACCACCCGGCCGGAACTGCTTGCAGCCTGCGTGGCGCTGGTGGCCCATCCGGACGACGAACGCTACCAGCCCTTCTTCGGCAGGACTGTGACTTCTCCTCTCTTCGGAGTGGAGATTCTGGTCTTGGCCCATCCGTTGGCCAAGCCGGACAAGGGTTCCGGCATTGCCATGGTCTGCACCTTCGGCGACCTCACTGACGTGACCTGGTGGCGCGAGCTGAATCTGCCCACGCGCGCCGTCATCGGCCGGGACGGCCGCATCCTCGCGGATACGCCGGACTGGATGACGACGACGGCGGGCAGGGAACTCTACGCGGAATTGGCAGGAAAGACTGTCTTCTCGGCCAAGGAGACGGTGGTTGAAAAGCTCGGCACGGCCGGACTGCTCGAGGGTGAGCCAAAGAAGGTCATGCACGCGGTGAACTTCTTTGAAAAGGGTGACAAGCCCCTGGAAGTGGTCACCAGCCGCCAGTGGTACATCCGCAACGGTGGACGCGACGCCGACAGGCGGGAACGGCTCATCGCCCGCGGCCGGGAGATCGACTTCCACCCGTCCTTCATGCGCAGCCGGTATGAGAACTGGATCGAGGGACTCAACGGAGACTGGCTCATCTCCCGCCAACGGTTCTTCGGAGTGCCGTTCCCGGTCTGGTACCCGCTGGACGCCTCCGGCAATCCGGACTATGACAACCCCGTGCGCCCCTCGGATGACATGCTGCCGGTGGATCCCGCCGCCGAACCCGCACCCGGATTCACCGAGGCGCAGCGCGACCAGCCCGGCGGCTTCATCGGCGACCCCGATGTGCTGGATACGTGGGCCACCTCCTCGCTGTCCCCTCAGATCATGGGCGGCTGGAGCCGCGACGAAGACTTCTTTGCCAAGGTCTATCCGTTTGATCTTCGCCCTCAGGGTCATGACATCATCCGGACTTGGATGTTCTCCTCTGTGGTGCGCGCCGATTCCCTCCTGGATTCTGCACCCTGGAAACACGCAGCAATCTCTGGATGGATCCTTGACCCGGACCGGAAGAAGATGTCCAAGTCGAAGGGCAACGTGGTGGTTCCCACCGATGTGCTCCGGGATTACGGTTCCGACGCCGTCAGGTACTGGGCCGCATCCGCAAAACTCGGAGCCGATACCGCCTACGAAATAGCGCAGATGAAAATCGGCCGGCGGCTGGCCATCAAGCTGCTCAACGCGTCAAAGTTTGTTCTGAACCTCGGAGCAACTGAAGCGGATATCCTCTCGGCCACCGGCCCGGGTGCAGTCACCAACCCGTTGGACCTTTCGCTCCTTGTACGGCTTCACGAAGTGGTTGAGCAGTCGACCACACTGTTTGAGAAGTACGACTATGCACGCGCACTGCAACTCACCGAAACGTTCTTCTGGTCCTTCACCGACGATTACGTGGAATTGATTAAGGACCGCGCCTATGGTGCCCTGGGTGAGGATCAAAAGGCCTCGGCGCTGACCACTCTCGCCACAACCCTTGACGCCCTGCTTCGTCTCTTTGCGCCCGTTCTTCCGTTTGCCACGGAAGAGGTGTGGAGCTGGTGGCGATACGGCTCAGTGCACCAGGCACCGTGGCCCGCCGCCGATCTGATTTCTCGCCATGTGGCGGG
>NZ_KI914978.1:33199-39857 GCF_000520595.1 Arthrobacter sp. H5 | reverse complement strand
CGGTATCCTGCCCACGGTGGGGCTCGCACTGAGCGGAATCCGCAAGGCCAAATCCGAGGCCAAGGTGAAGCAAAGGACCGAAGTGGTTTCCGCCGTCGTCAGTGGATCCGACGCTCAGGTGGCGCAGCTCGAGGCGGCGCTGGGCGATCTTTTGGCCGCTGGTAATGCCCGGGAATTGACTCTGAAAACGCACGACGGCGACCTGACGGTTAGTGATGTGGAACTGGCGCAGCCGGAAACCGAGTCGGAATAGTACGGGTTAAAAGGGGAAGCCCCTTCAGCGTATACGCGTTGGAGGGGCTTCGACTTCGATCCGTTGTGTGACGCTTCGGGTCTCGCGGACTCCGCCAGCTCCAGGTCTTACAGCCTCGTCACCGGCTGCCGCTTTGGCAGGATCTTGAGATGCTGCCGCTGCATGTCACTGAAGTTTTGGTGACCGTGGCCCTCTTCCGAAGAAGTGGGTACGTATGATTATGCGCCGGTCGTCCGGATCGCACAAGGCCTGAATCAGTCAAACTTTAGTCAAACTTCGGGCTTTCGGTGCGTGAACGCTTGAGCTCGAAGAACTCAGGGAATTCAGACATCATGACGGCACCGTCAAAGATCCGGCCAGCGTCCTCTCCGCGTGGTATCCGGGTGAGCACCGGACCAAAGAAGGCGGTTCCGTTGAAGGCAACCACCGGCGTGCCGACTTCGTCGCCCACCTTGTCGATGGCCTGTTGGTGGGATGCCCGCAGAGCCGTGTCATATTTGCTGCTTGCCGCATACTTCGCGAGGTCCTCAGGAAGACCTGCCTCCTCGAGGGATTGGACAATTACGTCGTCGAAGTCCTTATTCTCCTGGATGTGTATCCGGGTTCCCATCGCATCGTAGAGCTTCTTGACGTTTTTCACACCGTGGAGGTCTGCAGCGGCCATGATGACCCGGACAGGACCCCATGCTTTTCCCATCAACGACTGGTACTCCTCCGGCAGATCGCGGCCCTCGTTCAGGACGGCCAGGCTCATGACGTGCCAGTTCACCTCGATGTTACGAACCTTCTCAACCTCACCTATCCAACGGGAGGTGATCCAGGCGAACGGGCAGGCGGGATCAAACCAGAAATCGGCTGTCTCGGTTGCCTGCGTGGTCTCAGCAGTTTCTGTGGCTGTTGCAGTCATTTGAAGTGGCTCCTTAGGAGAGTGGGGAGTCGATATGGAGGAAACAAGGTTCCTCTTCACGTCAACCGGTGTCGGCGCTCTCATATTCCAGCCGGCAGCATCAATCAGGCTGCACTGAACCGATCAGGCTGACTTATTACGCCTCTTGGCCACCACGTCGTGGGAAATGAGGGTTGGCTCAGCCTTTTTGGCAACGACGGCTTCGGTGACGACAACCGTCGCGACATCATCGCGGCTGGGCAGATCGAACATGACCGGAAGCAGGACTTCCTCCATGATGGCCCGCAGTCCGCGGGCACCAGTTCCGCGCTCCAGAGCCTGGTCGGCAATCGCCTCAAGTGCCTGTTGCTCGAAGGTCAGTTCAACGCCGTCCAGCAGGAACATCTTCTGGTATTGCTTGACCAGTGCGTTCTTTGGGTCGGTGAGGATCTGCATCAGCGCCGGCCGGTCGAGGTGTGTGACGGTGGTGATGACCGGCAGGCGACCAATGAACTCCGGAATGAGCCCGAACTTCAGCAGGTCCTCCGGCATGACATCGCCGTAGCTGACTTCCTCATTCTTCAGCGAGCTCAGCGGAGCACCGAAACCGATTCCCTTCCGTCCTGCGCGGGATCCAATGATTTCCTCGAGTCCCGCAAATGCCCCGGCAACGATGAACAAGACATTGGTGGTGTCTATCTGGATGAATTCCTGGTGGGGATGCTTGCGTCCACCCTGGGGCGGAACCGAGGCCACCGTTCCCTCAAGGATTTTCAGCAGGGCCTGCTGCACGCCCTCGCCGGAAACATCACGCGTAATCGACGGGTTCTCACTCTTCCGGGAAATTTTGTCTATCTCGTCGATGTAGATGATGCCCTGCTCGGCCTTCTTGACATCATAGTCAGCAGCCTGAATGAGTTTGAGTAGGATGTTCTCGACGTCTTCACCTACATACCCAGCCTCGGTCAGCGCCGTTGCATCGGCCACCGCGAAGGGCACGTTGAGCCGCCGGGCCAACGTCTGCGCCAGATAGGTCTTGCCGCATCCGGTGGGCCCGATCAGCAGGATGTTGGATTTGGCTATCTCCACATCCTCAGCCGGGGAGGCATCGGAAAGGCTTGCCGACGCACGCGGAGTATGTCCCGATTGGATCCGCTTGTAATGGTTGTAGACGGCCACTGCCAGTGAGCGCTTCGCAGGCTCCTGGCCAATGACGTATTCCTGCAGGAAATCGAAGATTTCGCGCGGTTTGGGCAGCTCGAAGGTGCCCAGATCCGCTACCTCGGACAGCTCCTCTTCGATGATCTCGTTGCACAGGTCAATGCATTCGTCACAGATGTAGACACCTGGTCCAGCGATCAGCTTCCGGACCTGCTTCTGGCTTTTGCCGCAGAAGGAGCACTTCAGTAGATCCGTGCTCTCACCTATGCGAGCCATGTGTCAGTCCCCTTACGTGGTCCTCGGTATTGCGCTGAGCCCGTGTGAACCCATCCGTCTTTTGGAGTCGACTATGTTCCACTCTAAGCCACTTGATGTGTCGATTCAGCCACCAAAATGCCCGTGGTGCTTATCTTACGCATCACGGGCATTTGCCTGGCGGTTGAGAGCCGCCTATGGCTTGTTGATCTTTGGCGGGGTGATCTTCCGCGAGGTCAGGACCTCATCCACCAAGCCGTATGCCTTCGCGTCAGCCGCGGTGAGAATCTTGTCCCGCTCGATGTCGATGTTTACCTGCTCGGACGTCTTGCCGCTGTGCAGGGCCAGTGTGTCCTCCAGCCAGGTACGCATGCGCATGACCTCGTTGGCCTGGATTTCCAAGTCTGAGGCCTGACCACCTTGGCCGCCGCCCAGCGCCGGCTGATGAATAAGCACCCGCGCATTGGGCAAGGCCAACCGCTTTCCGGGTGCGCCCGCGGCAAGCAGAACCGCTGCGGCGCTGGCCGCCTGCCCAAGGCAGACGGTCTGGATCTCGGGCCTGATGAACTGCATGGTGTCGTAGATGGCGGTCATGGCCGTGAAGGATCCGCCGGGTGAGTTGATGTACAGGGTGATGTCGCGTTCCGGGTCGGTGGACTCAAGGACCAAAAGCTGGGCCATGACGTCATCCGCTGATGCGTCGTCGACCTGCACGCCGAGGAAAATGATGCGGTCCTCGAACAGCTTGGTGTAAGGGTCCTGGCGCTTGAATCCATACGGCGTGCGCTCTTCGAACTGCGGCAGGACGTAGCGGCTGGTGGGAAGCTCTGGTGCGCGGCCGCCGGGTTCTGCGTTGAAGTTGTGATTCATTGTGGTCTCCTGTTGACAGGTGCGAAATGTGGGTGGGAACAGGTGCCGGTTGTCAGTCGCGCTGGGTGCCGCCGCCGCCGGACACGGAGCCCGCGTGGGCGGAGATCTTGTCGAAGAACCCGTACTCCAGTGCTTGCTGCGCCGTGAACCATTTGTCGCGGTCGTTGTCGACGAGGATTTTTTCGACTGTCTGGCCGGTCTGTTCCGCGGTGAGTTCAGCCATAACCCTCTTCATATGCAGGATCAGCTCGGCCTGGATGCGGATGTCAGACGCAGTGCCGCCGATCCCGCCCGAGGGCTGGTGCATCAGGATACGCGCGTGCGGAGTTGCGTACCGCTTACCCTTGGTTCCCGATGAAAGGAGAAATTGGCCCATCGACGCGGCCAGTCCGGTGGCAACCGTGACCACATCGTTGGGAATGAACTGCATGGTGTCATAGATGGCCATGCCGGCCGTCACCGATCCGCCGGGGGAATTGATGTAGAGGAATATGTCCTTGTCAGGGTCCTCAGCGGAAAGAAGCAGCAACTGCGAGCAGATTGCGTTGGCGTTGTCGTCGCGGACCTCCGAACCGAGCCAGATGATGCGCTCTTTGAGGAGGCGGTTGTAGATGTAGTCATCCCGGCTCGCGGGATCGACTGTAGCCATTGTTGGCTGGGTGCTGTGCGTGGGTTCGGTTGCCATGCTGATTGACCTCTCACTCAGGTTTGTCTCTCACTGGACACTAACTTGTTTGGCCCCTGATTTGCTCCCGCTTCAGCACCTGTTCGCTGACGGCGCATCGTTGGCCAGGAGGCTTTGGAGCGGCCTCCCCACAGGCCTTCCAATCAGTCATTTGCCGCCCAAAAGCAGAGAAGCCGGCACCCAAATGGGTGCCGGCTTCTCTGGGTCAAACGGGCGCAGGCCGCCCGTGAAGTTAGACCTTGGTCGATGCGGGATCGTCGGCGGAGTTGTTCTCGTCCTGAATGTCGCCACCGTCGGAAGTCGCGTCGGCATTCTCCCCCTCGGGGTTCTCGCCGGCCGGACGCACGAACTCGCTGAGATCCACGACCTCTCCGTTGCTGTCCTTCACCACTGCGAGTTCCAGTACTTTGGCGAGGGCCTTCCGTCGGCGGACCTCGCCGACGATCATCGGCACCTGGCCGCTCTGGTCGAGCATCTGGGCAAACTGGTTAGGATCCATCCCGTACTGGCCGGCGGTGGAAACGATGTAGTCGATCAGCTCGTTCTGGCTGACGCCGATCTCTTCCTTCTCAGCAACCGTGTCCAGGACAATCTCGTTCCGGAACGCCTGCTCGGTGTTCCCGCGGACCTCCGCCCGGTGCTCTTCGGTGTCATGGTCTTCGCCGGCCGAGTGAGAGTTCTCGTCGTTGAAGTGCTTCTCAAGCTGCTCGTCAACAACGGAATCCGGAACCGGAACTTCAACAAGCTCCAGGAGCTTCTCAAGCACCTTGTCACGGGCCTCGACACCCTGCTCAACCAGTTTGTCTTCGGCTGCCCGCTTGGTGAGGTCCTCGCGCAACTCCGCTATGGTGTCGAATTCGCTGGCAAGCTGGGCAAAGTCGTCGTCGGCAACAGGCAGCTCGCGCTCCTTGACCGCCTTCACGACAACCGTCACCCGGGCGTCCTCGCCGCTGTGATCCCCGCCTGCGAGTTTCGACTCGAAAATAGCCGACTCGTCAACGCTGAGCCCCGTGACCGCCTCGTCCATGCCCTCAAGCATTGAGCCGGACCCAACCTGGTAGGAGATGTCAGCTGCCGAGTCAACGTCCTCGTCACCGATCTTCGCGTTCAGGTCGATCGTGAGGAAGTCACCGTCCGCGGCGGGCCGGTCAACATTGTTCAAAGTACCGAAGCGTCCGCGCAGTTCATCCAGCGAATTGGTGACATCTTCTTCGGAGGCCTCCACTGACTCAACGGTGATTTCAAGGCCGGAGTAGTCTGGAAGCTCGATCTCGGGCCGGATGTCCAATTCCACGGTGAACAGCAGCTGGCCGTCCTGCGCGCTGGGATCGGGTACCTCGGTGATTTCCACCTCGGGACGGCTCAAAGGGCGAATCTTGGTTTCCTCGACAGCGCTCTGGTAGAAGCCGTTCAGGCCGTCATTGATTGCAGTCTCGATCACATAACCGCGGCCAACGCGCTGGTCGATCAGCTGGTTGGGAACCTTGCCCTTACGGAAGCCAGGCACCTGAACCTGATTGGCGATTGTCTTGTACGCCGCATCGATGTTTGGCTTGAGTTCCTCGAACGGGACCTCGACATTGAGCTTCACTCGAGTGGGAGTGAGGGTTTCGACAGCGCTCTTCACAGCCTGGGACTCCTGAATGATTGGGATTGTTCCGCACGGTGGACTCGTTCTTCCGGAAACGGAAATACTGGACCTTAATCCAGAGTCGGGGTGACAGGAGTTGAACCTGCGACTTCCTGCTCCCAAAGCAGGCGCTCTACCAAGCTGAGCTACACCCCGTTAGTGCAGATGACAGTCTACGTAACTTTCGCCACCGTTGCACATTTGTACATTCCGTATTCCCTGTGGTGTAGTTATATGCGTTCCAACGGACTGCCGGTCTACCGCAGCGAACCGGAACCACTGGGGGCGTAGCTTAATGGTAAAGCCTCAGTCTTCCAAACTGATTACGCGGGTTCGATTCCCGTCGCCCCCTCCCTGTAAAACACCCCGGCCCCGCCGCAGGGTGTTTTTTCTTTACGCGGTGGGACGGCTGCAATCAACCCGATTGGCACTCCGGGCACCAGTACAGCTTTCTCGCACCCAGTTCAGCCATGAGCACAGGTGTTCCGCAGACCCGGCATGGGAGGGCGGCGCGCTTGTAGACGTAGTGGGCCTCGGACGGCGGGGCCGTGCCGCTGCCCTCGGAGCGGTGATCCGCCGTCGTCGTAATGATTCGCCCGTCCCGCACACCGTCGCCCATGATGGCAACCAGGTCATTCCACAAACCGGCCGCCTGACCGCCGTCGAGAGATGACCCGGGGACCCGGGGATTGATGCGCTGCCTGAAAAGAACTTCGGCGCGGTACACGTTGCCCACGCCCGCAATCACCGCCTGATTCATCAGCAGCAGGGCAACCGGACTCCTGCTGCGACGCAACCGGTCAAGAAAGGCGCCTGGAGCAGATTCGGTGCTGAGGGGGTCGGGTCCAAGCTGACTGACGACGACGTCGCGCTCGGCTTCGGTGATTACTTCGCAGGCGGTGGGGCCTCGCAGATCCG
>NZ_KI914978.1:28912-33099 GCF_000520595.1 Arthrobacter sp. H5 | reverse complement strand
GCATACACAGACCCGCCTTCCTGACCCGGAACTTCCCGCTCCCCTACCCGCCGTGGAGCGCCGATGCTGGAGGCTCCGGTGAAAGAACTGTCCCCGCCGAAGTTCCAGGCGCCGTAGAGGCCAAGGTGCACCCGGAGTATCAGCTCGTTGTCAAAGGCAAGGAACAGCTGCTTGCCGTGGGCGCGGGCTGCGGTGAGCACCTGCCTGTCCAGCCGCTCAGCGCCCGCAGCGAACCGTCCCTGCGGGCTGCCGACGCGCAGCCGGGCACCACCGAACACTGACTCGAACTGGCGTGCCAGCCGGTGAATCGAGTGACCCTCGGGCACTACTGAAGGATCTCGCCGGTGGACTCGTAAACGGCAATCTTGCTGATGCGGCGCAGATGGCGCTCTGCATTGCTGAACGGCTCCGCGAGGAACGCTTCAATGATTTCCGTGGCTTCCTCCACGGAGTGCTGGCGGCCACCTACGGCGATGACGTTGGCATCATTGTGTTCGCGCGCCAGCTTTGCCGTTCCGACGTTCCAGGCAAGCGCGGCACGGACACCCTTGACCTTGTTCGCCGCAATCTGTTCGCCGTTACCGGACCCGCCAAGAACTATGCCCAGAGCCTCCGCGCCTTCCAGTTGATCGTCAACAACGGCAACCGCCGCATTGATGCAGAAAGCCGGGTAGTCGTCTTCGGCGTCGTATGCCGCGGGACCATGGTCGATGACTTCGAAGCCCTTGCCGCTGAGGTGGCTGATCAGGTGGGCGCTGAGCTCCATGCCTGCATGGTCGGTGGCGATATGAACGCGCATAGGTGTGTCCGTTTCGGCGAAGGGATTGTGCTTCGATCAAGGGTACTGGCTGGGCGGGAGTTCGCGCAGTTCGCTAGTAAGGTGGATCACACCGCTCACGAACTAGCGGCATCGTATGTGTATCTTTCCCGCTACGTCCATCAATACGTTCCCCCACTGGAGGCATCACTTTGCCAGGTATGAACCTGACGCGGGATGAAGCGCGCCACCGCGCGGCAACCGTCAGCGTCCACAGCTATCACGTCAACCTTGACCTCACCCGCGGAGAAGAAGTCTTCGGTGCCACCACCGTCGTCTCCTTCGACGCCGAGCAGGGCAGCTCCACCTTCATCGACGCTGTGACGAGCGCCGTCCATCGCGTGACCTTGAACGGTGTTGACCTCGACCCCGCACAGGTCTCGGACGGCATCAGAATCCAGCTGGAGAACCTGGCCGTATCCAACGAGCTGGTGGTTGAGTCCGACATGCTGTACATGAACACCGGCGAGGGTCTGCACCGCTTTGTGGATCCGGTGGACAACGAGGTCTACCTGTACACGCAGTTCGAGGTCCCCGACTCGCGGCGCGTGTTCGCCGTCTTTGAGCAGCCGGATCTTAAGGCCGCCTTCCACTTCACCATCACCGCGCCGTCGCACTGGGATGTTATCTCCAACTCTCCAACGCCTGAGCCGGTCGACGCGGGTTCCGCGCAGGACGGCGCCGCAAAGTCCACCTGGGCGTTTGAGCCCACACCCCGGCTGTCCTCCTACGTCACAGCACTCATCGCCGGCCCTTACCAGGCCGTGCGCAGCGAGCTGACCAGTTCGGACGGCCGGACCATCCCGCTGGGCGTGTTTGCCCGCAAGTCGCTGATGCAGCACCTCGACGCCGACAATGTCTTTGACCTCACCCGCAAGGGCTTTGAGTTCTTCGAGAAGCAGTTCGGGACGCCGTATCCCTTCGCAAAGTACGACCAGCTCTTTGTACCGGAATTCAACGCCGGAGCCATGGAGAACGCCGGCGCCGTGACGTTCCTGGAGAGTTATGTGTTCCGCTCCCGGGTCACCGACGCCACGGTGGAACGCAGGGCCATCACCATCCTGCACGAGCTCGCCCATATGTGGTTTGGCGACCTGGTCACCATGCGCTGGTGGAATGACCTTTGGCTCAATGAGTCCTTTGCGGAGTTTATGTCCACGCTTGCCCTCGCTGAGGCAACCGAATTCAAGCAGTCCTGGACCACGTTCGCATCGCTGGAGAAAGCATGGGCGTACCGGCAGGATCAGCTGCCCTCCACTCATCCGATTGTGGCCCCCATCAACGACCTTGAGGATGTCCAGGTCAACTTCGACGGCATCACCTACGCCAAGGGTGCTTCCGTCCTCAAGCAGCTTGTTGCCTGGGTGGGCCAGGAGGAGTTCATGGCCGGCGTACGCGAGTACTTTGGCAAGCACGCCTGGGGCAATACCGAGCTGCCGGACCTGCTGTCGGAACTGGAGAAGGCCAGCGGCCGCGACCTCACGGAGTGGTCCGCCCAGTGGCTCGAGACGGCAGGCGTCAACACTCTGCGCCCGGAGCTCCAAACCACCGACGACGGCGGCATCACCTCGTTCGCCGTCCTTCAGTCCGCCGTCGCGGACTACCCGACCATCCGTGCGCATCGGCTCGCCATCGGGTTCTACAACCTGTCCGACGCCGGTCGGCTTGAGCGAACGCACCGGGTGGAGCTCGATGTCGCTGGAGAACGCACCGACGTTACCGAGCTGAGCGGACTCGCGCGCCCCGATCTGATCCTGCTGAACGACGACGATCTGGCGTATGCCAAGATCCGCCTCGACGAAGTCTCCCTCCACACCGCAACCCGTCATTTGAAGGACTTCAGCGACTCGCTCCCCCGGACCCTGGTGTGGGCATCGGCGTGGGATGCCGCCCGGGACGGTGAAACCCCTGCCCGAAACTATGTGGAACTGATCCTGCAGAACATCGGATACGAATCCGACTCCTCCGTTGTGCTGGTGCTGCTGCGCCAGCTCGCATCAACTCTGGCGTTCTACGTCAATCCGGAGGACCGAAAGGCTATGTCCGTTGCAGCGGCCGACAGTCTCCAGGCGCTGGCGCAGAGTGCCGGGCGCGGCTCCGATTCGCAGCTGCAGTTCGTGAAGGCGTTCGCCGCCCATGCGCAGACAGGTCCGCAGCTGGGTTTGGTGGAATCAATCCTCGACGGATCCGCTGTCCCGGACGGACTCGAAGTGGACGCCGACCTGCGGTGGGAGCTGATCACGTCCCTCATTGTCGGCGGACGTATGGGTCAAGCGGACATCGACGCTGAGCTGGAGCGGGACGCCACAGCCACCGGTCAGCTCGCCGCGGCCCAGGCCACGGCAGCCCTCCCCACCGCTGAAGGCAAAGCCAACGCCTGGCATGCCATCGTCGAGTCCTCCAACATGCCCAACGCCGCCCAGCGCTCCGCAATCGCGGGGTTCACCCGGGTCCATGACACAACGCTCCTTGAGCTCTATGCGGACAAGTACTTTGCCGCAGCCAAGCAGGTGTGGAATGAGCGGACGCATGAGATTGCCCAGCAGATCATCGTGGGTCTTTACCCGACCAGACTGACCACCCAGAGCACCGTGGATGCAACGGATGCTTTCCTGGACACCCTTGGTTCCGACAATGCTTCGCTGAAGCGACTCACGCTGGAAAACAAGGACGGCATCGTGCGGGCGTTGAGGGCGCAGGCAGTAGACAAGTAGTGGTTTTCGGGGTCCGGTGGAAGCGGTGGCATGAACCGGCGCAACGATCCCCGCCTTTTCCAACGAGGACGGGTTTCAACGCTGCAACGTCACGGACGCGGACACAAGTACGTCGCCCGCCGGGGGGCAGCCCGGGTGTAGTTTGAGAACCATGAACCTGTCTGAGCACCACTACCGGGTAGATGTCAAGTGGACCGGCAACCGCGGCGATGGAACACGCCGGTACCGCGGATACGGGCGCGAGCACGAGGTATCGGCGGAGGGTCCCCCGATGATCCTTGGCACCGCCGATCCCACTTTCCACGGCAGCGCCGAACGGTGGAATCCTGAGCAGCTGTTCCTGGCCGCGCTGTCGCAGTGCCACATGCTGTCCTACATGCATATGGCTGTGAAGAACGGCATCGTGGTGACCGCGTACGAGGATTCGGCTGAGGGAACCATGCGCCTGAATCCGGATGGCAGCGGCGAGTTTGTCAGCGTCACGCTCAGACCGCACGTCACGATCGACGGTTCGCTGCACAAGTACACAGCACAGTCCATTCATCGGCAGGCAGCAGCGGCGTGTTTCATCGCCAGGTCAGTAAACTTTCCCGTCAACCACGAGCCAGTGGTGGTGACGGACGGAACAACCTAAAGCCGAAGTCACCCCTGCTGGC
>NZ_KI914978.1:12248-28812 GCF_000520595.1 Arthrobacter sp. H5 | reverse complement strand
CCGGCGAGCTCCGCCAGCAGCTTCTCCTCCGTCTCCGGAAGAAGACCGGACTTCCGCCCACGGGTGAGTCCCCGCCGTCGTTCATCCTCCAATACCCGCGCGATGGTCTCCTCGACTGGACGTAATGCCAGCCCGTTGACCCGCGCCGCCGCGGAGGAGCGCGCTGCGAACCCTTCATAGCCGTCCGGCAGCCAGTGCGGCAACGAGTCCGGACCCGCCCAATAGGCGACTCCACAGTCCGTCAACCATGCCGGTGGCGCCCACCCGATACCGCCGTCGAACCCTGCCACCTTCACTGTGGCGTCCAGGAGTTCACCGAATGGAATTGACGGGCCAAGAGCGTTGTAGGTTCCAGTCACCAGGTTTTCAGCACACTGGACAATCCAGAGGGCAAGGTCGTCGACGTCGATGGTCTGGGTGTGGGCATCCCGGATCTCCGGAGCGAGTACCTCACCACCCTGAGCGAGCCGGGCTGGCCAATAGCCAAACCGGTCGCTGCCATCGCCCGGGCCGCAGATCAGCCCCGGCCTGGCGATAAGCAAGCGATCCCCCAGTGCGTCGGCGCAAGCCTCTTCGCAGGCGACCTTCGCCTCGCCGTACTGTTCGGCGGAAGCCGGACCGCCGCCGTCGTACGCTGGCAGAAGCTGCGCCCTCTCGTCCTGGCCCGGGGTCCCATTGTCCGCGTAGACGGAACAGCTGGAGACGAATGTCCAGTGGCGCGCGCGCCCGCCGAGGGCAGTCAACGCTTCCCGGACCTGCCGGGGATCACTGGAAACGTCGACGACGGCGTCCCACTCCCCTGCCAGGCCGTAAGCGTGCGGCTGGTCCCGGTCAGCCTGGATAAAGGCCACGCCGTCCGGTGGTGCGCTGGATGTTCCGCGGGCCAGGCAGGTCACATTATGGCCAGATTCAACAGCCATCACCGCAATTCGCCGGGAGAGAAATACTGTGCCGCCAAGGATCAGAATGCGCATCCACCCAGCCTACGGCGGTAGCCTATTGATGGCCCCCGGGCCTACCGGCAGACACGATTCCGGTAGTGAAAAGCCACACCAAAAGGAAGCGTCGGAGCACTCATGCAGTTTCTGGACCATCTCGGAGTCGGCGGAGACCTTATCGGAGCGGCAATCATCATTGTTGTGGCCCTGCTCATTTGGCTGGTCCTCCGGTTCCTCATTAATCGCATGGTGGGCCGGGTTCAGCACGGTTACGAGATGCTGAAGAAGCCGCATTTCAAATGGGCCCAGCCGGTGCTCAGATCTCTGGATGACAAGCGCCGCACCCAACGCGCTGAAACCATTGGTTCACTGTTGCGCAGTGTGTCGGGGGTTGGGATTGCCATCATCGCCGTCATCATGGCACTGAGCGAGATCGGCCTCAACATCGGACCCATCCTCGCGAGCGTCGGCATTGTGGGTATCGCCATTGGCTTCGGAGCCCGAGAGATCATCCGCGATGCCTTTCTTGGCTTTTTCATCACCATCGAGGACCAGTACGGCATCGGCGATGTCATTGAGGTGGGTGACACCGTGGGGGTGGTTCAATCGGTGGGGCTGCGGATTACCCGGATGGTCGATGAAAACGGAACCATCTGGTATATCCGCAACGGCGACATCATGAAAGTGGGTAACCGTTCACAGGGAAATTATGTAGAACCGGAGAAGCCCCAGGAAACGAGTCAACCCACCACGACAACAGGTACGGCAGGTAAGGCAACATGAGCGAAGACTCACAGAACGGAATTCCCATCCAGTCACGGTTTGGCGAGCCCATCGCCCGACTGACACCCGTGGGTCCGCGGTTTGACCAGCCCGCCTATACCGACAACTTTTACGAAGCCGTGGGCGGCCACGAGGTCTTCACGAAACTGGTTGACGCTTTCTATGAGGGCGTAGCCGGCGATGATGTGCTGCGGCCCATGTACCCGGAAGAGGATCTTGGACCTGCCAAACAGCGGCTGCTCATGTTCCTGGAGCAGTACTGGGGAGGGCCGCGGACCTACGGCGAACAACGCGGACATCCGCGCCTGCGGATGCGGCATCAGCCGTTCCACGTGACTCCCCTGGCGCGTGACCACTGGCTGGAACACATGCGTCACGCTGTCGATTCGCTTGCCTTGTCACCGCTGCATGAGGCAACGCTCTGGGATTATCTGGAACGGGCAGCACATTCGATGGTCAATTCCGCGTAGCAAACAACACCGCGCAGTTCTAAAGGACAGCTGCCGGGCGCGCCAGGACGTGACCCACCGGTGTGCTGACCCGGATCCAGCGTCCATTCGTGAAGACATCCGCCAGCATCTCCGGATTCAGGAATCCAAGCGCAAAGGCACCGAAGGCGGCACCGGCCGGGATAGGCACGTCCAGTCCCTCGATTGGACGCCCCCATATTGCGCCGCGGGCGTTGTTGACGATGAGGGCCCCCGGGCTGTTGGGAACAGTTTCCGCAACTTCGTGTATTCCAGCGCGGGCGGCATCCAGCAACGTCCCCGCTTCAACGGGCCCCTCGGCCATCCAGCCCGCGCGGGGAGGCAGTACCCCGGTCCAGCTTTCGGTGACGGTTGCGGGCGGAACGCTCAGAACGACGTCCTTCTCTGCCATCCGCGCCAACCTGTCCGACACTGACGCGAGCGACACCGTGGTGTCCACTTCCGCTGCGTCCGCCAGGGGCATGGTCCGCAGCCCCAGCACCGTCGGCGTGGCCTCGCCCAGGGCGCGCGGGCGGAGAATGCACACGTAGGCCGCAAGGATCTTCCCGGAGGCCTGCAGGACCACCGCGCCGTCCTCGGCCGCACGGGCGCGCACCACAAAAGTCCTCAGGTCGGCGGCCACCTGGCGGTCGGCAAAGACAAGGTTGTTCGCTGAAACCGCATCCGTAGCCATACAGCCATCCTGTCAAAGGCTTTCCGTGGCGCCTAACGCGTGCGTAGCCGTTCGACACGGGCACGCGCGGTTGAGGGTTAACGGGCGGTACGTCTAAGGTCGGGTGTAGTCCCACAGCCTGAGTTGGCCGGGAATGAAGTCCACCCGCCCACAGCGAGGAGCTGCGCACCCCATGTCTGCTGAGTCGATGCCGGATCCCACACTGACGCTCCTTGACCTGCTGGATCTCAGCGAGGCCCAGGGGGCGCAGACTGATGAGGAGATCTTTGTCACTACGCCGGTCAAGCAACCCGGCCGGCGCGTCTTTGGCGGGCAGGTCCTCGCGCAGTCGCTGGTCGCGGCCATCCGCACTGTGGAACCCACCCGTGAGGTGCACTCAATGCACGGCTACTTCCTCCGTGCGGGCGATGCTCAGCTGCCCATCACCTTTGGCGTCCAACGGCTGCGGGACGGCCGTTCGTTTTCCGCGCGGCGCGCACACGCCTACCAAAATGGTGTCCCGATCCTTTCGATGATCGCGTCTTTTCAGGAGCCCGACGACGGCGTGATCCACCAGGAGCCAATGCCTGCCGACATTCCAGACCCGGAATCGCTGCCCAGCACCGCCGACCTGCTGGGCGGTTTCGACCACCCAGTGGCACGTGCCTGGGCCTTCGACCGACCCTTCGATATCCGCCACATCGACAGTCCGCTGTATGTCGAGAACACCGGCGCTCGGGAACCGGTCAACGCTGTCTGGATGAAGACCTTCGGGCCGATGCCCGACGACCAGACCATTCACCGTGCTGCACTCGCCTACGCCAGCGACTACACGCTGCTTGAGTCGATCCTTCGGCCACATGGGCTCAGTTGGATTCAGCCCCGCATGAGCGTTGCCAGCCTGGACCATGCAATGTGGTGGCACCGTCCGGTGCGGGTGGATGAATGGCTCCTCTATGTACAGGAGTCCCCGAGTGCCTCGGGTGCTCGCGGACTCGCCACGGGGAAGATTTACAGCCGCACCGGCGAACTTTTGGCGACCGTCGCGCAGGAGGGAATGGTCCGCGTGCCCACCGACATGGGGTCCAAGATGAAGGGTGCCGTGCAGAAGAAGCTCATGGACCAGAAGATGAAGCGCTGGTCTGGGAAGTCCACCTAAAGCCAACGCAGCGCCACGTCCAGGGCAGGAAGCTTTTCCGCCTCATCCCCGTTTGCCCAACGCGCGAGGGCACCCACCCTCAACGGATGAGCGCCCTCGCAGGTAGTACTTTTCCGACTCTAGTCCCGCGTGAGTCGGCGGTGGGTCACCCGGTGCGGTTTTGCCGCGTCCGGACCAAGCCGCTCGATCTTATTCTCCTCATAAGCTTCAAAGTTTCCTTCGAACCAGTACCACTTGTCAGGGTCCTCGTCGGTCCCTTCGTACGACAGAATGTGTGTGGCCACCCGGTCAAGGAACCACCGGTCGTGCGATACCACCACGGCACATCCCGGAAACTCCAAAAGCGCATTCTCAAGGCTGGACAGTGTCTCCACGTCGAGGTCGTTTGTGGGCTCATCGAGCAGCAGCAGGTTTCCGCCCTGCTTCAGAGTCAGCGCGAGGTTCAGCCGGTTGCGCTCCCCGCCCGAGAGCACACCCGCCTTCTTCTGCTGGTCAGGTCCCTTGAATCCAAAGGCCGAAACGTAGGCACGTGAGGGCATCTCCACCTGACCAACCTGGATGAAGTCGAGGCCGTCGGACACCACTTCCCACAGGGACTTGTTCGGGTCGATTCCTCCTCTGGACTGATCAACGTAGGAGATTTTGACGGAATCGCCGATCCTCAACTCTCCGCTATCAAGGGGTTCGAGCCCGACGATGGTCTTGAAGAGCGTGGTCTTGCCCACACCGTTTGGTCCGATCACGCCAACGATCCCGTTTCGCGGAAGGGAGAAGGACAGCCCGTCAATCAGGATGCGGTCGTCGTAGCCCTTCCGGATGTCGTGGGCCTCGATCACCTGACTGCCGAGCCGTGGACCCGCGGGAATCTGGATCTCCTCGAAGTCGAGTTTTTTGGTGCGCTCCGCTTCCGCAACCATCTCCTCGTACCGTCCCAGACGGGCCTTGGACTTGGTCTGGCGTCCCTTGGCGTTGGAACGAACCCACTCAAGCTCGTCGGTCAGTCGCCTGGACAGCTTCTGATCCTTTTTGCCCTGGACTTCCAAACGCGCGCGCTTCTTCTCCAGATAGGTCGAGTAGTTTCCTTCATACGGATACAGGTGGCCGCGATCCACCTCGGCGATCCACTGAGCCACGTGGTCAAGAAAGTACCGGTCGTGGGTGACAGCGAGCACGGCGCCTGGGTATGCAGAAAGGTGCTGCTCCAGCCACAGGACACTTTCCGCGTCAAGGTGGTTGGTGGGCTCGTCAAGCAGCAACAGGTCCGGCTTCTGCAACAACAGCTTGCACAATGCTACGCGGCGCCGCTCACCGCCCGAGAGAGTGGTCACCTCGGAGTCCGGCGGCGGACAGCGCAGCGCGTCCATGGCCTGCTCAAGCTGGGAATCCAGATCCCAGGCGTCCGCGGCGTCAATGGCTTCCTGAAGGTGCCCCATCTCCTCAAGAAGGGAATCGTAATCCGCATCGGGGTTGGCCATCTCTTCAGAGATCTCATTGAAGCGCTGGATCTTGCCGTGGATCTCACCAACGCCTTCCTGCACGTTGCCCAGCACTGTTTTTTCCTCGTTGAGGGGTGGCTCCTGCAGTAGGATTCCCACCGAGTACCCGGCGCTCAACCGCGCCTCACCATTCGAGGGGGTGTCCAGTCCGGCCATAATCTTAAGGATGGTGGACTTACCCGAACCGTTTGGTCCCACAACGCCGATCTTTGCGCCGGGTATGAAGGACATGCTTACGTCGTCCAGGATTACTTTGTCGCCGACAGCCTTGCGGGCCTTGGTCATCGTGTAGATAAATTCCGCCATGCAATAAGGCTAGTGCGTCCGTGGGCACAACACACATTCACGCGGTATTGCGGACTTCCCGCCACCCCGTCCGCCGTCATTATTGGAATTCACCACGCGTCAGCGTTGATCACCCACAAAACAAAGACCGCTGGCCAGGACGGGGAGAAGGGACACAACAGCGCTACCATCACGGATCTGGCCCACCACACAGGTAGCGCCCACCGGGCTGGCAGCCTGGATGGCGTCCACTTCGAGGCCGGTCGGGGTGACATCCAGTGAAACCTCCACCGCGTCCTCCGCAATGCCGGCGTCCACGAAAGCGTTCACCATTTCCCCGCGGGTTGGACTGGATGAGTCGGCCGCGAGCTCCACCAGCGCAGCGGTCACCCCGCCGACAGCAGCCTCCGCCTCCGTGGACGCGCTGGGCTCGGCGTCCGGTGCCGTCGGCTCTTGTTCCGGCTGATCGACGGCACCCGAACCAGCGCCCTCCCCAGTGCGTGCTTCGATGGACCGTTGATCCGAAGCCAGTGGAGACTGGGGATCGGCCGGACCCGTCTCCGGAGCACAGCCCGCAACAGCCAGAAGGGAAACCAGCAGCACCGCAGGGGCCAGCCGTCCCGCGATCCGCCAGCGTGGTCGGGTTGATGAGTTCACGCCTGCCATTCTGTCATGCGCGAAGCGGTTGCACCCCGGTTCCTAGAACGGCGCCCCTGCCTTTTCTTCCGCTTCTTTCCCGCTTGAAATGGATTGATCTTCCTCATCGGCGGAACTGGACATATCGGAGTAATCAGTTGGTGCGGCATCGAGCTGCTGAAGCTCCCCGGTCCGCAGATCCAACCCGGGTGGCAGATCCTCGGGCGCCTGCAGTTGCTGCGCGCCGTCGTCGTTCCTGTCGCTCACTGATCGGCGGAAGTTGGCAGTGCCCCACATCAGATCATGACCGGCGGCGTCTGCATCAATTTCCGCAGTTGTTCCGCTGCGCCCGTCTTCATTAGTCCAGGGCCGGATCCGCAGCCGGCCCGTCACCAGCACACGATCCCCCTTTTTGATACTGCAGCCCGCATTTGTGGCCAACTGCCGGAAAAGCGAGACCGAGTACCAGTTGGTGTGACCGTCTACCCATTCGTTGCGGGCGCGGTCGAACCGCCGTTCCGTGGAGCACATGCGGAAGCTGGTGATGGCCAGTCCGCTGTTAGCTACCGACGCCCTTACTTCAGTTGCTACGTAGCCCCGCACCGTAATGTTGTCACTCATGGGATTTCCCTTCGACTCTGAAATCGGCTGAACCGCCGGCAGTTCCAGTGTTGATCGCCGGAGCGCCAGTCGGACGGGAAAAGGACGTCTTGTGGAAAACCCTCCCGAAAATTTGCCGCTGTGCAGGAGATGTCGCAGACTTGGACGAGTCAAAACACGCAGTAAACTTGGGCCGTGGCCCGTGTTTTTGCCGCACCACTGCCCCCGTAGCTCAATGGATAGAGCAACGGCCTTCTAATCCGTAGGTTGCGCGTTCGAGTCGCGCCGGGGGCACCCTTCAAGACGCAAACGTAACCCGCAGCTCAAGGTGATGCTGGCCGGAGGCGTCCTGCGAGTAGACCGCTTTACCGGAGATGCCGGCCAGCCCATGGGTCCCCGAACCGGGAATGATATGCCCGGAACTCGCGGCTGCGGCGCCCTCCGCCAGCCCCCAGTGCTGAACGATCATGCTGCCGGAGCGGCCCTCGAATGAGCCGTTGAAAACCTCTGACGCCACATAGCCGGCTCCCCTGCTGTTGCCGGCCATGAGGAGTTCCGCGATGCTGGTTCCTTCGATCGCACCATTGAAGACTTTTGACGCCCGTACTCGGCTGAGCTCACTCTCGCTGCCGTCAACCTGGTAGGTTTCGGGCTGCCAATCCGAGATGTCGAAGCTGCCGCTGATAATGTGCTCTTCCGATTCCGTCATGGCACTAAGTATTGCGGTTTGCACCACGGAATGCATGCCGTACCGGATCACATCACTGCGGTGCGCTGAGCGCCGGTTCCTGGAATCGTTTGCGGAACAGGGTTTTTGTGCGGGGATCAAGAAACACCAGGTACAGGGCGAAGGCCACACCAACGACGGCGGCTATCTGGCGTGCGGTGTTGAGGGCCAGATCGATATAGGGGAAGATATCAAGCTGGTCCGAGATTGCGTAGATCATGAAGAATGAAACCAGGAAGTACAGGGTTTTCACCTGCCAGTCGTCACGGATGCCGGTCACCGCGAACAGCGGAATCAACCAGACCACGTACCAGGACTGAATCATCGGAGCGAGGAATACGATCGCGGCAAAAGCGAGCGCCAAGCGCCGCACCAGCCGGCTGTGCTCGCCGCGGAAAACCTGCCACCCGATGACCACCAGTGAAAGTCCCCGGCCAATCAAATGCACGACGTCGGCCAGTGATCCCCCGTTGAGTCCCAGCGCATTGCCAAGCAGCGCCACAACCATCCCCAGGAACCCGATGGGCGCGTACCAGATCCACACGCTGCCGGGAGTGCTGAGTGCACCCACCCAGCCGAATCCGAGGCCGTTAGCAACCCCAAGCAGCCACAGCAAACCAAGGGAGAGTCCGGCCGTCATGGCCCAATAAAGTACCTTTCGCGGCCAGCTGGCTCCTTTGCCCGCCCACATCAGGCCGATGAACGGCAGGAAAATCAGGGTGATCGGCTTGACACCAATTGACAGTGTTATCAGCGCAA
Source organism: Arthrobacter sp. H5 (assembly GCF_000520595.1). GTDB lineage: Bacteria > Actinomycetota > Actinomycetes > Actinomycetales > Micrococcaceae > Arthrobacter_D. The sequence goes on along the minus strand of NZ_KI914978.1, from coordinate 20,289 downwards.
TGGCGGGAAGGAAGCGGCTCTTAGCCGCCAGGTAAAGTCCTGCCAGTGCCAGCCCCATCATCAGTGAGTCGTTATGGATGCTGGCAATGAAGTTGGTGAGGAACAGCGGATTCGCGGCGGTGAGCCACAGTGCGCGGTTGGGGTTAACGCCATGCAGCTCGGCAAGTTTTGGTACAAAGTAGACACAGAGCACAACACCGGCGATGGCGATGATGCGGAACAGGAGGATAGAGAAGTCCGGCTGCCCGCCGGTTGCCCGCACCACCAGTTCCTCAAGCCACAGGAAAACCGGACCGTAGGGGGTTGGGCTTTGCGCCCACAGGTCATCGGCGCCTATCTGCAGGTAGTTGGATATCTGCGAATAGCCGTCCACGTATGGGTTGAGGCCCGCCACCATTACCTGCCCCTGGGCAATGTAGGCAAACACATCCCTGCTGAACAGCGGCAGCGCCAGACACATCGGGGCCGCCCAGGCGATGATCGACTTCAGGATGATGGGCCGCGTTTCAGGGCCCCACCCGTGGAGCCGCTGTCCCAGTCGAAGCCAGGACCGGACAAGGAGCATGCCGCCAAATGCCAGGAGAATGACTGAAATCACAGCACCAGGTGGCTCAAATCTTAGCCAGATGATCAACGGGATTCGGCGAAGCTCGACTGACGCCAGCGAAAGCCAGCCCACTCCGAGTGAACCCATCAGCATCAGCATTGATCCAACGAATCCTTGGATGATTGCGATGTTTGGCCGCCCCACGTGGGATTGTTCCGCGGGCCTTAGGGCGGTCATCGAGGTGGATCCAATCCTTTGGGTTGAATGCAGGAAAATGTTCGCATTGACGGTTTGGCCATCAAATCGGCCTGACCGCCCGGCACCCATCACGCAGCTGCAGGGAAGTGCACTGATTTTAGCATTGCGACTTTTGAGCGTCCCGCACGCGCTCCGGGCAGTGCGCAGGTGTCCCGGGAGCCACCATAGACTGGATCAGTCAGGATCCAAGCAAAGGTTAAGGCGGTTGATGGCTGTGGGGCGCCATAGGGCAGAACCTCCGAAGAGAGTCGCGGAGACAGTGCGGTTTGATGCTGGCCTGCCACTCTGGGGCTTGTTCATGGTTGCGGTATGTGCCTTGGCTATGGGCGTACTGGGAGTCGGGGTCACTGGCAACGCCCTCATCACTTCCGTACTGGGCCTGGGGTTCATCCTGGTGTGGCTGCTTGGCCGATCCAACGCCCACCGCCAGCGGCTGGCTCTGCAGGTTTCCATTGGCCCGGTTCCAGAGAGTACCGACACCATCCCGGACTCGTGTGCGCCCGCAGCAACCTCATCGGAGCACGACGACTGCCCTGCTTCAGAACCGGCGCTGTCCCACCACGATTCAGCCTGGCCCAGCCGATGGACCAGCACCTTTGGACCACCGGAGACCGGCCAGCTGCCGGTGCAGCGGTATGTCACGCGAACCCTCATGGAGGAGTCTGGCGGGAAAAGTCCGGGCAGTGACCTCCTCCAGTGGAGTCATGCACGTAGTTGACGGTCCGCTGCGCAGGTGCGGATTTGCGTGCCTTTCGGCGCGGTACATTTGACGGGTGCCAATAACAAACGAACATATTGTGTGGATTGACTGTGAAATGACCGGCCTCAATCTTGAGGCGGATGCCCTGATCGAGGTCGCCGTACTAGTCACGGACTCCGAGTTGAACGTTCTGGGCGAGGGCGTGGATGTTGTTATCAGGCCGACTGATGCTGCGCTTTCACAGATGAGTGATTTTGTCCGTGCCATGCACACCTCCTCCGGCCTGCTCGACGAGCTGTCGGGCGGTATCACGCTCCAGGAGGCCCAGACGCGGGTGCTGGAATACATCACCGCGTGGGTGCCTGATCCAAACAAAGCACAACTCGCAGGCAACTCCGTGGGGACGGACCGAATGTTCCTTGCACGCGATATGCCAACGATCGTGGACCATTTGCATTACCGCATCATCGATGTGTCCACCATCAAGGAGCTGGCTCGACGCTGGTTCACCCGCGCCTACTTTCAAGCGCCCGCAAAGAGCGGCGGACACCGTGCGCTCGGCGATATCAGAGATTCCATCCGTGAACTCCAGTACTACCGCGAGGCAGTCTTTGTTCCGGGCCCGGGCCCGGATTCCGCTGCCAGCAAAGCGATTGCCGGTCGGTTTCTGTCCTAGGCGCATCTTCAGCCGGGCCGGTCGGCACGGTGGCGTGCGGGTCGAAAAATGTGTGTAAAATTGACTGCGCTGCCTTTTGCAGATCAGGATGCGGTCGCCGGGCAACGGCACACGCAGCCAGAGAAGCGCACAGGCACATGGTGGGTATAGCTCAGTTGGTAGAGCGCCTGGTTGTGGTCCAGGAGGTCGCGGGTTCAAAACCCGTTACTCACCCCAAGGGAGACCTGCGGCTCCGGCCGTGGGTAACCACGATGGCCATCTGCGGATATGTCCCCGGGTGGCCATTGTTGTATCCGGCGGACATTGTTCATGTTGACGGGGAAGGAACCCATGGAACGCGCACTGTTCGAGGAAGACCACGAGCTCTTCCGTGAAGTGGCCCAGGAATTTAACTCCCGTGAAATAGCACCGCATTACCCCACGTGGGACTCCGAACGCATGATCCCCCGGCAAATGTGGACTGCAGCAGGCGAACAGGGCCTGCTGGGCCTCGCGGTTCCCGAGGAATTCGGCGGCGCGGGAATGCCGGATTACCGTTTTCGTGCCGTTCTGGACGAGGAGTTTGCAAAGAGCAACCACCTGTCTGCGGCCCTTGCCCTCCACCTCCACGATGACCTGGTGCTCCCCCACCTGCTGGCCTATGGATCGACCGAGCTGAAACAGCACTGGCTGCCGGCGATGGTTTCCGGCGAGAAGATCACCTCGATCGCCATGACCGAACCGGGTGCGGGCAGCGACCTGCGCGGTGTGCGCACCAAGGCAGTGCGCGACGGCGAAGACTGGCTTGTCAGTGGACAGAAGACTTTCATCGGCAACGGCATCAGCGGGGACGCCGCCCTGGTTCTTGCCCGCACGGACGGCTCCTCCGGGAGAGGCTCAACTGATTCCTTCTCGCTGTTCATGGTGGAAAAGTTGGAGGGTTACAACACCGGCAGGCAGCTCGACAAGATGGGCCTGAAAGCATCGGACACCGCCGAGATCTTCTTCGACAGTGTGAGAGTGCCGGCGGCGAATCTGGTGGGTGAGGTTGGGCAGGGGCTCCGCTACGCAGCTGAGCAGCTGCCACAGGGACGTCTGGCTATTGCTGTCGCGTCATCGGCGGTGGCACGTTCCGTCTATCAGGCCACGGTCGCCTATACCAAAGACCGCAATGCGTTTGGCGAGAGAGTCATCGACTTCCAGAACACCCGCTTTGAGCTTGCCGACGTCCTAACCGAGGTAGAGGTAACCGAAGCCTACGTTGATAAGGCCATGCTGGCATTTAACGCAGGCCAGCTGGACTCCAACAGCGCAGCACGGGTGAAGCTGTGGGCCAGCGAACGTGCCAAGTCGATTACCGACCGCTGCCTGCAGCTTCACGGCGGATACGGCTACATCCTTGAGTATCCGGTGGCCCAGGCTTTTCTGGCAGTGCGACTGCTGACCATCTTCGGCGGCACCAGCGAGATCATGCGCGACGTCGTCGGCCGCAGCATAGCCCGCTGAAACCGTCCCCGCGACCCACAGGAAATATCCAATGACCGTGCACCCCGTCACCATTACCGGCGAGCCGGTTCTTCACCAGCGGGCAGGCGCCGTCGAGCATTTCGATGATATCCTCCGCACCCTGATAGCAGACATGTTCGAAACCATGGACGAGGCAAATGGGGTGGGACTGGCTGCACCACAGATTGGGGTTGGTCAGCGCATTTTTGTCTACAACATGGCCAACGACGACGGCGTTCCCACCCGCGGGGTGCTGGTGAATCCCACACTGGTGGGGTCAAAAGTGTCCGGGGCGGATCCGGACGAGGACGAGGAGTCCGAGGGCTGCCTGTCGGTGCCCGGTGAGTCTTTCCCTCTGAAGCGGGCCGATTGGGTAAAGATCAATGGGTTTGATGGTGATGGCAGTCCACTTGAGTTTGAGGCCACAGGGTGGTTTGCACGGTGCATGCAGCATGAGTTCGACCACCTGAATGGCACGCTGTACGTGGACCGGCTGATCGGCAGATATGCACGCAGGGCACGCAAAGCCGTCAAGGAACAGGGCTGGGGAGTACCCGGCTTGACGTGGATGCCCGGAGTGGACCCTGACCCGTTTGGGCACTAGAACGGCGCATCAAAATCTCAGCCGGCGGTTGATTCCTCCGGTTCTAAATCTTCCAGTTGCCGAACGGTCCGCAGCGGACCCAAGAGAGCAACCAGAGGCGCCGCGAATGCCAGACACACACCAATGAATATAGCCTCGCGGATGCCCACAAGTTCCGCGAGTAGGCCGCCAATAATGCTGGCGATTCCCAGCATGCCCCAGCTGACCATCCTCGTGGCGGCGCCAAGCCGCCCCATCATCCCCGGCGGACAAACCCGCTGGCGGAAACTGGTTCCCACGACAATGTTCAAGGCGATGGATACCCCCATCACAAACATCCCGATCAGGCCGGGGATCATGCCTGTGCCCGGGGTCATGACCAGCAACGACGCATAACCGAAGACGCCGGGCACCATGGACCAGCGCCATACCGGACCCGAACCCAGCTTCTCGGTGATCCATTTCGCGCTGAGGCCGCCCACCGCTCCTCCAACAGAGGTGGCCGCCATCAGCACGCCCAGCCAGATCTCCGACTCGTTCAGTGTGCGGATGATCAGCAGCACCATCAGGGAGGCGACCATGCTCCCGCCCAGGTTCCAGAGCGCGGCATTGAAGAGAATGGCGCGTAGCGGAGCGGTGCTGAACGTATAGCGGAGGCCGTCGGTCATTTCACGGAAAATGTGCCGCTCGGTACGGTCCGGAGTTGCCTCCGTCAGTTTGAGCGAGGAAATGGCGACCAGCGAGGCAAACGAGGTGCCGACCTGCACAAGAAGCGAGTTGGAAGCGCCAAATACCACGCTCAGCCAGCCGGCAATGCCCCGCCCGGCGGCATCAGCCGAGGCCCCGGAGGCGGTCATGAGACCGTTGCCCTCCACCAACTCCTCCTTGGTCACCGCCTGCGGCACGAGCGCCTGGTCAGCAAGACTGAAGAAGACGGCCGAAAGCCCTGCGATAAAGGCAACGATGAACAAATGTGCCACCGTCATTACCCCAAGCCAATAGGCCACGGGCAGGGTTGCCAGAGCTAGAATCCGGCCAACGAGGGACCAGATGATGACCGGCTTTCGAGGCCACCGGTCAACCCACACACCAATGGGCAGTCCCAGCAGCAGCCAGGGAAGGAACGTCATTCCGGCGAGTGCCGCCACGGCAAAGTCGCTGGCCTGCAGCTCCACCGCCGCAATGATGGGCAGCGCGATGGACGCCACCGCGGTACCCAGAACCCCCACGGTCGCCGAGAGCCATAAAGCACGGAAGTTGGCGTTCCGAAGCACCAGCGACTTCCGTGGCGCCATCGTCTCGGTCATCCCCCTAGCGTAACGGAGGACACTGTCGGATCAATCAGTTTGCAGCTTTCCAAGGGCCGAATGCCGACTGCTCTTGACGAACCGATACTGGAGGCTGATGATGACCACTCCCACCCTAAACAACGATCGCGTGATTCTACTACCTGATGTTCCTCTCTAAGTCAAATTGACCTGTTGCGCAATCACTGCAGCGGGTTTACATTGAATCGAAGGGGTGGCAATGCGAATGCACGAGCTTTCGATCACTCAGGGCCTTGTTGACGCCGTTCTCGACAAGACCAAAGGTCGCCGTGTGCTGGAAGTCCGTGTTCAAATTGGACGGCTGTCCGGCGTGCTCCCCGATGCGATGCGGTTCTGCTTTGACTTGGTTTCCGAAGGCACTCCCTTGGCCGGCGCAGACCTTCTCATCGACGAACCGGACGGCCTGGCAGCATGCCGGACCTGCAGACGTGAATTGATTCTCCCCGACGCAATCCCGCTGTGCACCTGCTGGTCAGTCCCGACATCATCGGGGTTTCTGCCGGCGCCTCGCTCGGGGGTGCGCTCTCCCTGCTGCTGGGTCTGGGGTCGGGGTACCTGGTGGGTGGCGCCTTTGCCTTCGGGCTTGCGGCCCTCGGACTACTGTTCCTGGTCACCTCTGGACGTGGCGGCTCCCCGATGCTCATGATCGTGCTCGGTGGTGTGGTCACGGGTTCGTTCTTCTCCGCCCTGGTTTCCCTGGTGACCTATCTTGCGGACCCATTCACCACCCTCCCCGCGATTGTGTACTGGCTGCTCGGAAGCGTTGCCACCGCCACCTATGCCAAGTGCTGGTAGCAGCGATCCCCATCCTGGCGGGGGCCGCCGTCGTTCTTGCGCTGCGCTGGCGCGTCAATGTGCTCTCCCTTGGCGACGATGATGCAACCGCCCTCGGACTGCGGCCGCGCGCCCTTCGCTGGGTGATCCTGGCTGCGGTAGCGCTCATGGTGGCCGGAGCCGTTGCGGTCAGCGGTGTGGTGAGCTGGGTGGGCCTGGTCATCCCGCACCTGGTCCGCATGTGGGTGGGGCCGGATCACCGGGTGCTGCTTCCCGTGTCCTTCCTGGTTGGTGCGGCGTATCTCATTGCGGTGGATACCATCGCCCGCTCGGCAACGGCCGGGGAAATCCCGCTGGGCATCCTGACCGCCCTCATCGGTGCTCCGGTGTTTTTCTTCCTGCTGCGCCGCAACCGCGACAGGTTGTGGGACAGTGCTTGAACTCAGCGGTGTGGGCTGCGGTTACGCGCCGGGCCACTGGGTGTTCCGGGACGTGGGCTTCAGCGTCCCCCGCGGATCCGTGACGGCCATCCTTGGGCCCAACGGCAGCGGCAAGACCACCCTGGTGCGCTGCGCCGCCGGGCTACTGCAGCCCAGGGAGGGAACTGTTCGACGGGAGGACGCGGTGGGTTATGTTCCCCAGGCGCACGGCAGCTCCTTCGCCTACCGGGTGATCGATATGGTGCTCATGGGCCGCACGCGCAGAATCGGAATGTTCCGCTCCCCCGGCGCCGCCGACCGCACTGCGGCCATGAACGCGCTGGAACGGGTAGGAATCGACGAAATGGGTCAACGACTGTTTCCCACCCTCAGCGGCGGGGAACAACAGCTGGTTCTCATAGCACGCGCCATCGCCGCCGAATGCCCCACATTGATCCTCGACGAGCCGGCCACCGGATTGGATCTGAGGAACCAGGTACGGGTCCTCACCATGCTCCGGGAACTTGCGGCAGGAGGCTTTTCACTTTTGCTGAGCACCCACCACCCCGATCACGCGCTGTTCCTGGCCGACTCGGTGGTGCTGATGCGCAGGGATAGCGTGCGCGCCGGGAGCGCTGCGGGGTTACTCACGGCCCGGGAACTCTCAGCACTGTACGGCGTCCGGCTCAGCACCCACGATTACGTGGACGGGTACGACGGCGGAGCCACAGCACGCACGATCGTCACCCACTACGGCACAGCCTGGAAGGGGACCCCGGACGTGGATCGGCGTCCGGCTTGAGTGAGCGGATGGGCTGGCCGATACGCCGGGTTCTGTCATCCCGGACCGTTACCGGACCGGGAGAGGCAGCCATCCATCTACGAACGCCGTTGCCGGCGCCCTCCAGCGGCCTACCCGGACGCTCGGGCGGACAGCCCTCAAACGCGCCCTGTCTGGCCTTGCTCCGGGTGGGGTTTACCGAGCCGCACCGGTCACCCGGCACGCTGGTGGTCTCTTACACCACCGTTTCACCCTTACCGTCCGCACTGATCCGCGAAACGGCGGTCTGTTTTCTGTGGCACTGGCCTGCGGGTTACCCCGAGTGGGCGTTACCCACCACCCTGTCCTGTGGAGCCCGGACGTTCCTCGGTGTCCGGTCACTGTCCAAAAGAACAGAGCCCGCACAACGCGGCTGCCTGGCCAACCCATCCGTCATTGATTCTACGGTGCCCGGCGGACTGCGCGCACCGCCGCGGTCCGAGCAGCCGAC
>NZ_KI914978.1:0-12148 GCF_000520595.1 Arthrobacter sp. H5 | reverse complement strand
CGCGCGCCGCCGTCGTGCGCCGCCGTCGTGCGCTTCCGTCGGCGCGGCTGCGCTGCAGTCCGTGCGGCTGGGCGGGCTTTACACCGGTAAAGTGGACCAGTGCTCATTCTGCTGCCCCCGTCCGAAGGCAAGTCCGCAGCAGTGACGGGACCGCCCGTGGACCTTGCGCAGCTGTACTTCCCTGGGTTGAACTCCGCACGTGAGCAGGTCCTCGCCGCGTTGGCAGCAGCGAGCGCGCATGAGGATGCGCTCGGGCTCCTGAAAGTGGGCGCCTCCCTGCTCCATGAGGTGCAGCGGAACACCATGCTGGCCGATGCTCCGGCAGCGCCCGCCCACACCATCTATTCCGGCGTGCTCTACGACGCGCTCGGCTACCGCACCATGACCCCCGTCCAGCGCCGGAAGGCAGACGCCACCGTAGTGGTCATATCCGCCTTGTGGGGAGCCATTAGATTCGCCGATCCCATTCCCGCTTACCGCCTGTCCATGACAGTGGATCTGTCGGGCACCGGAAAGCTGGCCCAATTTTGGCGGCCGCGTCTTGCGGAATCACTGGATTTACACTCCCGTGGTTCGTTGATTGTCGATTGCCGGTCAAGCAGCTACGCCGCCGCGTGGGCTGCGCCCGTGGAACGCACGGTCGCCGTGAATGTGTTTCAGGAACGTGGTGGAAAGCGCACGGTGGTGTCGCACTTCGCAAAGCACACGCGCGGCGAGCTTGCCCGTCATCTGCTCACCCGCCGGGGAAAAATGCCGGAGACCGCCGCCCAACTGCAGAAGGCGGCCGCCGAACGGTGGACTGCCGAGCTGGAAGCTGCCACCGGCCGCCGGGCCGCTCAGCTCAATCTGCTGCTGAACTAAATGTCTGCGCGACTACGCGTCGGCCTGCGCTACGAGCTCCACCTCGAAGCCCTCTGAGTTCTCCACATAGGCCGCATAGTGGTCCGGCCCGCCGGCAAACGGATGCCGGTCCGCGAACAGCAGTGACCAGCCGTGGCTTGCCGCCCTCCGCGCCAGGAGATCAACTTCCGCCCTGGAACCCGCGTTGAATGCCAGGTGATTAACACCCGGACGACGGCGCTGGTGCGGTTCAGCGGCTACGTCGGGTCCGGACTCGATCACCACATAGATTCCGGCACCCGCCCAGCTGGCGCCGTCGTTCCATTGATCCTTGGGCTGGAAACCGAGCCGCTCCAGCAACCACCCCAGGCTGTCCTTCGCTTCCTGCAGGTTGGCCACCCACACCTCCACGTGGTGCAGGGTGCCGGTGGCCTGCGGCTGCTTAGGGGCTGCGGCGGTGGAAGCACTTGGACCGGGCTCCTGTGCCGAGACCTCCCGCGGGACCCAGTCCACCCCCGCCATACCGGCATCCATGGCCTCGTTGGACAGACGGTCGGCGTCCTTGTTGCGCTCCCTCGGAATCCATTCGTAGCTGACCCGCCGCGGATCGACGGTCTTCCGTGCCTGCATGGCGAGGGACCGCATATCGGCATGCTTGATCTTCCAGCGCCCTTCCATCTGCTCCACGACCAGCTTGGAATCCATTTTGACGTGGATCCGGGCACCGGAATCAATCCGGTCGGCCAGCTCCAAGCCAGCAACCAGGCCCGAGTATTCGGCCACGTTGTTGGAGGCTTTCCCCAGGTAGGCGGCCTTCTCCACGAGGATGGTCCCCGTTTCAGGATCGCGCACCAGCGCGCCATACCCCGCGTGGCCGGGATTGCCGCGGGACCCGCCGTCGGCCTCCACGATGAGCAGGCGCAGATTCGCGCCAGGCGTTGGCTCCGTGGTGTCCTCGAAGAGAGTGGCTTCGCTGTCCGGCACCTGGATCAGTTTCCCCATTCGGAGGATCGGACAAGGATGCAGCCGGAGTCAGGGCAAAACACAATGTCATCCTCGGCGGCCTTCCTGATGTCGGCGAGGTCGCCGGGGCTGAGTTGCATCCCCGAGCCCTCGGATGTGCCGTGGAACAGCCTCGCCGCACCCACCCCACGCCTGGCCAGGGTCTTGTCATAGATGCCCACCAGGCCTGGATCGAACGTTCCGGCCAGTTCGGTCCGTTCCGCCAGCAACCGCGTTGCTTCCGCGCCCACTTCGGCGAGCTGGGAGTCCCGGGCGGCTTCAAGCTCACCGAGGTGCCTGCGCGCCTGATCGGTGCGTGCCTGAATCTCCTGTTTGGCTGTGCGGGTAGCTTCGACGCGCTCCATGATCTCCAGCTCGATGTCCTCGAGGTCCGACCGCCGTTTGGTCAGCGACGCCACTTCACTCTGGAGTGCCGTGAGGTCTTTGGAACTGCCCGTTCCACTGTTCAACCGCTGCTGGTCGCGCTCGAGTCGGGTGACTACCGCCTGGACGTCGTCTTCGGACCGCGTGAGCTCGCGCTCGGCGTCGGCCAGCCCGGTCGCCGCCACTACCAGCTCGCTGTCCGCCGAGGCCACGTGGCCGGCGCGCTCGGCGAGTTCCGGATTGCTCTTCACCGCTGCGGCCTGGCGCTGCAGTTGGTTTAGCCGGGAGTCGAGCGCTTGAAGACCCAGGAGCCTTAGCTGTTCTGCCTGTGGTGCTTTTGACACGAAATGTCCTCTGCGTCGCCGAAATCCTTACCCGTCTACCTTATGGCACCTGCGACGGGGATTTCAGCGTCTAGTCCAGTCCGGGAGTAAGGACAAAATCCCAGGGATCGGAGTTGACGCCGCTGACCCTGATCTCAGGTTCGAACCCCTGATCCGCCAATACATTGGACAGTGCAGCGGCGGCCGGGGTCAACCACAGCCACTCACTGCCAAAATGGGATACATCAATGAGGTACGGGCGGCCGTTGACCGACGCTTCACGGGCCTCCAATGCCGGATGGTGCCGCAGGTCCGCAGTCACATAGACGTCAGCCTCGCTTGCCCGGACCTGGTCAAACAGATTGTCGCCGGCGCCGCCGCAGACTGCGACCCTCCGGACCAGGCCATGCCGGTCCCCTGCAACCCGCATGCCGCCGGCGATCGACGGGAGGATAGAGAAAACCATCTCTGCGAAGTCGCCCAGTGTGGTGGCCTCCGTGAGATCTCCAACCCTGCCCACACCTTCTTCCGGCAGTCCATCCGAGGCTTTTGCCAAAGGTTCCACATTGAGCAGGCCGAAGGCGTCTGCGAGGACGTCGGAGACACCCCCCACGGCGCTGTCGCCGTTGGTGTGCACCGTTGCCAACGCACAGCCACCCTCAATCAGCTTGTGGACCGCTGCCCCTTTGAAATGGTCCGTCGATACCGAGTTGACTGGCTTGAGCATCAGCGGGTGATGGGCAATGATCAGGTCCGCACCCCAGTCGAGGGCATCGTCAATGACCGCTTCGGTCGGATCCACGGTCAGGACAATTTTGGTTACTTCCCGGTCCGGACGGCCAACAACCAGACCCACTGAATCCCAGCTTTCGGCGAGCGATTCAGGCCAGAGTTCCTCTATGGCCAGCATGGCGTCGCCGACGGTGAGCAGACCGCCGTCAGGGTTTATGTGCTCCTGTGCGGACTGTTGGTCAGGTTCCATAGCACTATTTGTACCCCGGTCGAGGGCCATCGCCCAACTGTCCTTTCGCTGACCGGCGTTGGCCGCCGCGGGAATCATCCGGCCTGCCCGGGCATTGTTAACACCATGAAGACATTTGTGCTCGGCGGAGGCTGCTTCTGGTGCCTCGACGCCGTCTACCAACAGACCCGTGGCGTGACCGACGTCGTCTCCGGCTACACCGGCGGCCACCTGCCGAAGCCGGACTATGATTCGGTCTGCGCCGGAACCAGTGGCCACGCCGAGGTGGTGGCCGTATCGTTCGACGAGACCATCATCGGACCCGAAGTCATCTTGGGCATGTTCTTCGTGTCCCATGATCCAACCACCCTTAACCGGCAGGGATACGATGTCGGCACCCAGTACCGATCATCGATGTTCTACCAGGACACAGAACAGAAAGAGCTCTTTGAGCGGGCCATCGAGCGGAATCAGGAGCACTGGTCCAATCCGATCGTGACCGAGGTGGTGCGGCTGCCCACGTTCCACGTCGCCGAGGAAGTCCATCAGAATTTCTACGCGAAGCACCCCGAACAGGGATACTGCCAGGTGATTATCAATCCGAAGCTCGCCAAAGCCCGGAAATATTACGCAGAATGGCTCACCGCGTAGCCTGCTCCATTGCCGCTGGCTAGGCTGAACAAAGTTTTCGCCCCGCACCCCCACACTGAATCCAGACAGGACAACCATGGCACGCATTTACGACGACGTCACGCAACTGGTAGGCCGCACTCCCCTTGTCCGGCTCAACCGGCTCACCGAAGGCCTTGACGCCGAAGTAGCGGTCAAGCTGGAGTTCTACAACCCGGCCAACAGCGTCAAGGACCGGATCGGCGTGGCGATCGTCGATGCCGCGGAAAAAGGGGGGGCATTGAAGCCCGGCGGCACCATTGTGGAGGGCACCTCCGGCAACACGGGGATCGCCCTGGCGATGGTTGGCGCGGCACGTGGCTACAAAGTCATCCTGACCATGCCTGAAACCATGTCCACGGAACGCCGGGTGATGCTCCGCGCCTACGGTGCGGAGATTGTGCTGACCCCTGGTTCCGAGGGTATGCGGGGCGCGGTGGACAAGGCCAAGGACATTGTCGCGACCACGGAAAACGCCATTTGGGCCCAGCAGTTCGCCAACGAAGCCAACCCGGCCATTCACCGGACCACCACCGCCGAGGAAGTCTGGGATGACACCGATGGCCGGGTGGACATTTTTGTTGCGGGCATCGGCACCGGCGGAACCATCACCGGTGTGGGTCAGGTTCTGAAGGAACGCAAGCCCGGCGTGCAGATTGTTGCCGTTGAACCTGCGGACTCCCCCATCCTTAACGGCGGCGCACCCGGTCCGCACAAGATCCAGGGACTCGGCGCAAACTTTGTACCGGAGATACTGGACACCTCCATCTACGACGAAGTGATCGACGCCACCGTGGAGGATTCCGTCCGCGTAGCCAGGGCTCTGGGTACTGATGAGGGCATTCTTGGCGGGATCTCTTCGGGAGCCATCGTCTGGGCCGCGCTTGAGCTTGCCAAACGTCCTGAGAACGCCGGTAAGCTCATCGTGGCCATCGTGTGCGACTTCGGTGAGCGCTACATTTCCACCGTCCTCTTTGACGACATCCGAGGCTGATCCAGTCCGTCCAACAGAAAGTGGTCTGTGAGCTTCCTAGCGAGACTTCGAGAAGACCTTGACTCCGCCCGCGAGCATGACCCGGCGGCTCGGGGAGACATCGAGAACGGGCTGGTGTACTCAGGCCTGCATGCCATTTGGGTGCACAGGTTGACTCACCGGATGTGGGCCTCTCCCCCGTTACGCCTGCCAGCACGGATCCTGTCCCAACTGGCGCGCTTCACCACCGGAATCGAAATTCATCCGGGCGCAACAATCGGCAGACGGTTCTTCATCGACCACGGCATGGGAGTGGTTATTGGAAGCACCGCGGAGATCGGCGATGACGTCATGATGTACCAGGGCGTCACTCTCGGTGGCCGTTCCCTGGCGAAGGTGAAGCGGCACCCCACCATTGGGGACCGCGTCACCATTGGGGCAGGAGCCAAGGTCCTGGGGCCCATCTCCATTGGTGCGGGGAGCGCGGTGGGCGCTAACGCCGTCGTCGTCAAGGACACACCGCCTGATTCGATCATTACCGGCATCCCGGCCACATTCCGGCACCGGGACTCGGCAAAGGAAACGCTGCCCGCCGTGGACCCTGCCGAATATATCGATCCCGCGCTCTATATCTGATCGGTTAACGCCGAAAGGGGACCAATTCACTCTGAACTGGTCCCCTTTTTTTGCCGAGTGGTTAGTGTGTATCCACGGCTTCGATCTCGGAGCGGTCCTCGCCCCACAGCGTGTGGAACGTGCCGTCGTCGTCCACGCGGTTGTAGGTGTGTGCGCCGAACAGGTCCCGCAGCCCCTGGGTGAGGGCGGCTGGAAGGCGCTTGCGGCGCAGGCCGTCATAGTAGGCGAGCGATGACGAAAACACGGGTACCGGAATCCCCAACTGCACTGCAGTAGCCACCACCCGGCGCCAGGCTGGCACAGCTCCCGCGATTGACTCAGCGAACGCCGGGTCGAGGAGGAGGTTGGCGGGCTGCTGGCCGGACGCATAGGCCTTCATGATGTCATCCAGCAGTTCGGCGCGGATGATACAGCCTGCGCGCCAAAGGGAGGCGATCTCGTCGAGCTTCAGTTCCCAGCCGTACTCTCCCGCGGCCGCGGTGAGCATGTCGATGCCCTGCGCGTAGCTGACGAGCTTTGATGCGTAGAGTGCGAGCCGCACGTCCTCGACGAAATCGGCGGGCAGGTCCACCGACGCCTCATGCCCCTGCAGGATGTCCTGCGCCTGAGCGCGCTGTTCGCGCTGTGAGGAGAGCCCGCGTGCGAAAACAGATTCGGCGATGCCCGAGGTCGGGCTTCCCAGCTCGAGTGCTGAGACGACGGTCCAGCGACCGGTGCCTTTCTGGCCCGCAGAGTCAACCACGACGTCGACAAACGGCTTGCCGGTGCGCTTGTCGGTATGTCCAAGCACCTCGGCGGTGATTTCGATCAGGAACGAGGACAGCGTTCCCGCGTTCCACTCGGTGAAGATTTTGGCCTGCTCAGCGGGTTCGATGCCGGCCGCCGTGCGGAGGACGTCGAAGGCCTCTCCGATAACCTGCATATCCGCGTACTCGATCCCATTGTGGACCATCTTGACAAAGTGGCCGGCGCCATCTGTTCCGATCCAGCGGCAGCAGGGCTGTCCGTCGTACTTCGCGGAAATCTTCTCAAGCATCGGGCCAAGCGAGGCATAGGACTCTTTTGAGCCGCCGGGCATGATTGAGGGCCCCAGCAGGGCGCCCTCTTCACCGCCTGAGACACCGACCCCCACAAAGTGCAGGTCCTTCTCCGCAAGCGCGGCTTCGCGACGGCGGGTGTCTTCATAATGCGAATTGCCGCCGTCGATCACAATGTCGCCGGCTTCGAGCAGCGGGACCAGCTGATCAATCACAGAGTCCACCGGGCCGCCGGCCTTGACCATGATGAGCACACGGCGGGGCTTTTCCAGGGAATCAACCAGCTCCTTCAGCGATTCGGTCCGGACAAAATCTCCGTCGCCGCTGTGCTTCTCAAGGAGCGCGTCCGTCTTCTCAACTGAGCGGTTGTGCAAGGCCACCGTGTAGCCGTTCCGGGCGAGGTTCCTGGCAAGGTTCGCCCCCATCACGGCAAGTCCTGTGACACCTATTTGTGCGCTCATGAGTCTCCATCTGCAGTGCGGCCCCGAGGGGCGCGTTTTGATAACCGGCGCCCCAGCGCGCCCTGTACTGGTCCCCTCACCCTATTACCGTGGGCAGGTTACTGGCCAGACGGCTTCGCGTGCTGGAGGTAACGATGGGAAACAAAGCCGCGACGAGTTCGTTTCAGATTATTGAGATCAAATTGATATGTTGGAAAGAGTCACGTTTCGTCGAAAGGTATTATTATTCAGAGCTTCCAGGTGGACCGGGCGGAATTTCGCCCCGACATTCAGGGACTTCGCGCACTAGCTGTGCTCGCCGTCGTTCTCTACCATGCGGGTGTCTCGCTGTTGCCCGGCGGCTACGCCGGAGTGGATGTCTTTTTTGTCATTTCGGGGTTCCTCATCACAACCCATCTTCTGAAGATGCTGCGCGAAAAGGGCACCATCAACTTTGCCCAGTTCTACGCCAGGAGGATCCGCCGCATCCTGCCGGCCTCATTCGTGGTGCTTATTCTCACAGCGGTTGCGTCGCTGCTCTTCCTTCCCCGGGTTGATACCCCCGGCGCCCTGGAAGACGCCACGGCAACCGCACTGTACGTACCCAATCTGCTGTTCGCGTCGCAGGGCACCGACTACCTCGCCGAAACGTCGCCCTCTCCGTTCCAGCACTACTGGTCACTGGGCATCGAGGAACAGTTCTATTTGCTGTGGCCGTTGGTGCTGTTCGGCGCCTTCCTGCTGGTACGGCGTTCATCCCTGCGGCTGTTCCTGGTGATCTTCGCGCTGGTGACCTGTTCCTTTGCCGCAAGCATTTTCCTCACCGCGGTATCGCAGCCCTGGGCGTTTTTCTCGCTGCCCAGCCGGGCCTGGGAACTCGGCGTGGGCGGCCTCGTGGCATTCGCTCTCCAGTACAGGACCATCCCGGTGGGGGCGAAGCTTGCCAACTGCGGAGCCTGGCTGGGTCTGGTGGGTCTTGCGGCAAGCATTGTGCTCCTCAATGCGGAAACGCCCTTTCCGGGCTACGCCGCGCTGCTCCCCGTCCTGTCGACGGCACTGCTGATCCTCTGCGGAAAAACATCCGCAGCTTCCCGATTGCTGTTGACGGCCCGGCCGCTGCAGGCCGTGGGCAAGTGGTCGTACTCCATCTATCTGATCCATTGGCCTCTCCTGGTCATCCCCCAGGTTGCCGTCGGAACTGAGAACACCCTCCCACTGACCGTCACTTTCGGGCTGGCCGCGCTGAGTATTCCCCTCGCCGCCCTGCTCCACCGATTCGTGGAAGAGCCGCTTCGCCGCCCCCGCCGAAGCACCGGACGCCCCGCGCGTTCAGTGCCCGTGGTAGCGGCCGCGGTTGCGGCGTCGCTCCTGTTTGCCGGAGCGGCGTCTGCCACGGAATCCGCCGTCGGGAATTCGCCCATCGCCAGCGGGCAGGAGGCCAAACGGCTGGCGGGGAATCCAAATCCCTCGGGCACGCCGGTGGTACCGTCCAACGTCACACCGGACCTCAGGAGCGCCCCTGACAGTCTCCCGGCAACCAACACCGACGGCTGTCACTCCGAGCAGGAGGAAAGGGCAGTTTCAGCGGGATGTGTCTACGGAGACGAAGGAGCCGAGACGGACGTCGTGTTGTTCGGCGACTCCCACGCCGCACAGTGGTTTCCCGGAGTCGAGAAGTTTGCAGACAGTGACTCCCATCGGCTCCACAACATCACCAAATCATCGTGTCCGTCGGTGTCGATCGACATTGAACGCAATGGAGCGCCCTACACGGAATGCGATGAGTGGCGGGCTTCGGCGCTGGATACGATCCGTGAGCTTGCACCGGAGCTGATCGTGATCAGCAACTACGGCCGGGTGAACCCGGTTGACAAATCGGCTGACACAAACAAGCAATGGGAAGCGGGGCTCAAAGCCACGCTTGAGGCACTACCCGAGGAAAGCAAGGTAGTGATCATTGCGGATACGCCCCATCACCCGGCTCCTCCTGTGTCCTGCCTGTCGCGGAACGTGGAGCAGGCGATCAAGTGCGACGTCAACAAGGCTGACGCTCTGGATCCCGCTCTCGCGGAGGCGGAACGGCGGACGGCACTTACAGCAGACGCAGAGTACATCGACCTCACCGAATACATGTGCACGGACACGTGCCCGTCGATCATCGGCGATATTTTGGTTTACCGGGACGCACACCACATCACCGAGACGTTCAGTCAGGCACTGGCCCCCAGGCTGTCTGAAAAGCTGGAGAAAATACTCTAGACCAACATGCAAAAACCCCGTCCGCAGTAGCGGACGGGGTTCTGTGTGGTGGGTCCTACCGGGATCGAACCGATGACATCCACGGTGTAAACGTGGCGCTCTACCAGCTGAGCTAAAGACCCGAAACACGATATCGAAACAGTCCGGCAAAATGCCCGACGCCGCAACATCACGAGGTATGACTCTACCCGAAAGATGTTGGCTTAGGCCAATCCGCTGCTGCGTTCAGTCGTCGATGTCCGGCAGCGCCCCAGCCAGGAACGACAACGCTTCGGAAACGCCCACATCCACGATCAGCGACGCCAGCTCATCTCCCCGGGTCTTGCCGCGGTTAATGATTACCACGGGCTTTTCCGTCTTCACTGCATGCCGCACAAACCGAAGTCCGCTCATGACGGTCAAGGAGGATCCCGCAACGAGGAGGGCGCCCGCTGCGTCAACGATGCCGTAAGCCACTTGGACACGGTCCTTCGGCACGTTCTCGCCAAAATATACAAAGTCCGGTTTGAGCATTCCGCCGCAGACGGGACAGGGCGTCATGATGAAACCGCTGGTGTCGTCCACGTCGGCGTCTGCATCAGGAGCTATGTCGCCGGCATCCGACTCCCGCTCAAGGTAACCCGGGTTCAGCCTCTCCAGCAGGACAGCGATCTCGCCCCGCGGGAAACGGGTTGAACATTGGAGGCACATGACCCGGTCATAAGTTCCGTGCAGGTCCACCACATTCCGGCTGCCCGCGGCCGTATGCAATCGATCCACGTTCTGGGTGATCAGACCGGTCAGCAATCCGCGCGCTTCCATCCGGGCCAACGCATCGTGGCCCGCGTTCGGATCCGCGTGGCCCAGGTGCCGCCAGCCCACGTGGTTCCTGGCCCAGTAGCGGCGGCGCAGCACCTCGTCGCCCACGAACTGCTGAAAGGTCATCGGATTCCGCGGGACCGATGTCGGACCACGGTAGTCGGGTATTCCTGAATCCGTGCTGAGGCCCGCACCGGTCAGGACGGCCAGTTTCCGCGAGCTCAGAAGATGGACTGCATCATCAAGCGCGGCATGGTCCTGTGCACTCAACGGCTCTGTGCCGCTCGTTGGTGGACGGCTGGCGAATCCGGTGAGGCCCACCCCCACCGGTGCTGAAGGCTGCTCCCCGTGCTCGCTGGTCACTATTTACCCTCCGCCTTAAGTTCCAGAGAGGTGAGATACTCCGCAAGGGGGCGGGCTTCTTCCAGGGCAGCATCCATTCTGGAAACGACACTCCCCCTCGCATCAATGAAAAATGTGGATCTCTTTGCGAAACCCTTTGATTCATCGAAGACCCCGTACCGCCCGGCCACAGCTCCGTGCGGCCAGAAGTCGGCGAGCAGGTCAAACCCGTAGTTTTGCGCATCGGCATAGGCACGGAGCGTGTATTTATGGTCCACCGAAATGGCGAGGAGCCGCACACCGCGATCTGTGAAACTGGGCAGTCCGCGGCTGAGCTCGTTCAGTTCCCCGGTGCAGATCGCGGAGAAGGCAAACGGGTAAAAAACCAGGGCGACGGCGGTGCCCCGGAGATCCGATAGCCGAATGGGTTCACCGTGCTGGTTGGACAACTCAAAATCGGGTGCAGGCCCGCCTACCGCCGGGAACCCGGTCATGCTACTGCTTCCGCCTGCTCACCAGCCGTGCGGCTGCCCAGTCGCGGGATACACCCGCAGACGACGTCGCGTGGAGCCCCGCCGTAGGCGCAGCGGTCTGAATTTCCGACGGCGGTACGTAACCGTCCCGTCCGGATTTGGGAGTCAAAACCCAAACGACACCGCCGTCGTCCAAGCAGGTCAGTGAATCCACCAAGGCATCCACCAGGTCGCCGTCTTCCGCACGCCACCACAAGAGCACGCCATCGACTACGTCCTGGTCGTCCTCGGTCAGCAGCTCCGAACCAATCTCATCCTCCAGAGTGGCCCGGAATTCAAAATCCACGTCCTCGTCATAGCCGAGTTCCTGAATCAGGTTTCCATCCTTGAAACCCAATTTGCCCGCCACAGTAGCTGCCGTGGCGGCTTCGGTCTCGCTCACTTTATTCCTCCCGAGAAACAGTTGAACCTGATCATGCGACGGTTCCACTAGATAGGTTGATATGCATTATTACCAGCCAACACCCTAAAACGCTACGCTTCAAGCCGAGCGGCGAGTTATCCAAGCATGCTGCCGCGTAAGTACACCACACAGTCAGCGTCGATGCAGTGGTTCCAACCAAGGTTCGCTACCTTCTGTTACTGGCGTAACCTGCCGGGACAATGGTTACCGGGTATGCATCGCCGGCACGTCGGGGCTAGAGTGGCAAGGTGAATTGCATGGTCCGGCACGCCCGGCCCCAATTCAGACTGCTTCGAAGATCAACTATTCCGAGGCAACAAGTCGAAGACATC
Source organism: Arthrobacter sp. H5 (assembly GCF_000520595.1). GTDB lineage: Bacteria > Actinomycetota > Actinomycetes > Actinomycetales > Micrococcaceae > Arthrobacter_D. The sequence continues at coordinate 216 of NZ_KI914978.1, read as the reverse complement.
GCAGACAGGGTCTGTGGAGTGGAAGAGGTTTCACATTGGCTGCAGAGCACGGTGGTTCGGATATCTTGAGCGGCTCGTCCGCCGGACTGACATCGGGTAAATCCGATGTTGATCCTGGGGAGACGGCTGAGTGGGTTGAGTCGTTGGATGGGTTGATTCGGGAGCGGGGGACGGAGCGGGCGCAGTTTATTATGCGGTCGTTGTTGCAGCGTGCGG